>NZ_AULT01000109.1 GCF_000422425.1 Oceanospirillum beijerinckii DSM 7166 | reverse complement strand
GGGATATTCTCAAAAAATAGGAATATCCCTGCATAAATCGCAATTTTTTCTTATTTTTAAGCCTATTGACAGCTTAAGTCCGACAGGCTGCTAGATTATTCAGATAGTAATGCACTCTACTCAAATCCAGGGAGAGTGAAACCAAATGGGGATCCTGTTAATCCAATAGTGAAAATTAAATACAGCGGTGATTATCAAGAAGATTTTAAGCTGGCTAGCCAAGCTGGGTTTGGGCAAAGCTCTACGCCATCACTTAATGGAAAAAGATATGTTTGGCACCATTTAGATGATTATGATGCAAAAACAGCAGAAGGGACAATGCAGTTAGTTCAGGTTGATTCCCATCTAGGCATACCCCACACTGGCGGTGTATCTCAGTACCAAAAAGCTACGGGCAAAAAGTATGTATATAATAACTTCAGGAAAAAATAATGAAGCATATGATTGGTTGTGAAAAAAAAATAACAGAACATGATTTTTCTATATTTTCTGAAAGTTTTATACGTAAGCCACCTGAGTCTTTTAGGGTTTTCTATCTTGGTAATAATGGTGGAGGTCTTTCTGAAGAGGATATTGAGGCTGGTCTTTGGAAACTACCTGTTCATGGCTTCATTCCAATAAAATACGGTGATGTATGTATTGAGAAGATTTTGAGTGATATTGGAGTTATAAAGTCAGATGATTTTGGAGAGTGGCTTGACAGTGAGTATATTCCCTTTGCTTATGATCAAGGAGGTAATGTTATATATATGTCACTCCGGAATACTGACTTTGAAAAAATATATTTAATAGACTTTGATGGAGGGAACGTCTTTAGTGTAGCAGATGACTTTGAAGGTTTTGTTAATGAATTATATGGTATTTAAAGAGGACAAGCCTCTTTGTAAATCGAAAAAAATAAATAAGGGGCAGGCATACTTTTTTTGATCTTTAAGGGAATTTAAGCTTGCCTCTATAGAAACCTCTCCCGAAGGCAACACCACACAGCTGGACTGGAACCAAGCCTGCCAGCTGATGCAGGTGCAGACGAA
>NZ_AULT01000108.1 GCF_000422425.1 Oceanospirillum beijerinckii DSM 7166 | reverse complement strand
TGACCTATGGCTAAAACAAACAGGCGGCTCATTCGTGCTGTCAACCTATCAGTCGGGCCACATTATTTTTCTGGGTTCTGATGAAAACGGCAATCCATATTTTATTGATCGTGCAGTAGGTACAGCTATGGGCTTGGCGATTGATAAAGAAAAGCTTTGGATCGGTACCCGCGAACAGATTTGGCGCTTCAGCAATGTGGGCGAACAGACACTCAATGGCACTGGGTATCAAGCGACTTATATGCCAAGAACATGCTACATGGTGGGTAATAGCAACACCCATGACGTGTTAGCTGATGTGAACTTCAGAGGTCAGCATTACGACTTTTTATATGCCAACACACAATTCAGCTGTATTGCCACATTAGATCCTCATTATAGCTTTGTACCTATCTGGCAGCCTGATTTCATTTCCAAACTGGCACCTGAAGATCGCTGTCACCTAAATGGCATAGGTGCTCGTGATGGCCAGCTAAGATACGCGACCTTTTGCGGTAAGACCGATTCCAGTTTGGGATGGAAAGAGAAGCAAACTGGCACAGGTTTTATTGTTGATCTTGAGTCCGAAGAAGTGGTTTGTGAGGGCTTGTCTATGCCCCACTCCCCTCGTTGGCATGATGGCAAGCTTTGGGTGCTGAACTCCGGAGAAGGTGAACTGGGCTATGTTGACTTTGAGAAAAGATGTTTCGTACCGATAGCCTTTTGCACTGGGTTTGCTCGTGGTTTGTGTTTTGTTAATAACATGGCTGTTGTGGGTCTATCGCGCTTAAGACCCAGCAAAAATGGCTTACTGCCGGGGATTAATCTGTCGGCACGCTTAGAGGAGCGCAATAGCTATCAGAGGTGTGGCCTGCAACTTTTTAACCTAGAAACGGGCAAGTTGGCGCACTGGGTTACGATCGAAGGCCCCATCACAGAGCTATACGATGTTGCATTTTTATCTGGCATTGCTGCGCCTTACTCTCCTGGATTCAGAGAACCGGACCTGCATCGGCACTTAACGAACCTGCCTGATACAACACAGCCCCAGAGCTAACCTGAGGCTCTGAAATAGAATTCCATATGAGCAAGGTCTAATATGAAAAATCCAATCGATGTCAATGAAGTCATTATTATCGATCCCAGCGTTTCTGATTACAAAACACTGATCGCCGGTTTACGGCCCGATATCCCCGTAATTATCCTACCCGAGTCAGGCAACGGCTTAGACAATATAGCTAATGCTCTGGCACAGTATA
>NZ_AULT01000107.1 GCF_000422425.1 Oceanospirillum beijerinckii DSM 7166 | reverse complement strand
CCCTACGCCCTTCGCTCCGTTAACGCGCTCCGCCACTCTGCACATGCCGGTCTTCGCCTTCACGTTCCGCAACCTGGCTCAATGCCCTACTTCCAGCTACACGTTTCGCCCATTCCGCACATGCTCCCTGCGCCGACATACTTCGCCCCCTACGCTCATGGCCTGCGGGTCTGTTTGGTGTGGTGGGGTTCCTGCAGGCCATCAGCTTCGGCTGGCTACGTAATTTCGTCTCCGGTTCGCATCAGCTACACGGGCTACACATTCCGCTTACAGCAAGGCATTTCGCCGTCTGCTCCACATTCCGGCTACGTCCGGCATCAGCGCCGCTGGCTGCACACTTTCACTGCGCTACGGGCTCCGGGTGGTTCCGCCACGCCCGAAGCCAGCAGGCCGGGGCGGGCCTGGTGTGTGCATGGCGGTGGGTTCCGTGGGTGTTCAATAGGTTGCATGTTCAAAACTCATGCTTACTTATGGGCATGTTCAAAATTATTTTATTGAAAGTTTTGTACAGTCATCTAGCCTATGTTCATAACTGAAAACTTTAGAACACCGGCACAGGAGAGCATGGCCATGTCATTGGTGGGATTTGCACGGGTATCAACGGCGGCGCAGGATCTGGATCTGCAGGTAAAAGCACTGGAAGCGGTCGGCTGCAGCAAGATCTTCCAGGGTAAACATTCCGGTAAGGCGGAATCCAATCAGGCGGCGCTGGAAAAGTTATTGGATTACGTGCGGGAAGGTGGCACCGTAATCGTGACTAAGTTGGATCGTCTGGGCCGGTCGCTGTCCCAGGTTCTGAAAACGTTGGATCACTTCCAGGCTAACGGGATCGGTTTTAAGTGTTTGGATCAGAACATCGATACGACAGAAAACAATGACCCGATGGCCAAAGCCATGATTCAGTTGCTGGGAATCTTTGCTGAGCTGGAACGCAATTTTATTGTCAGCCGTACCCAGGAAGGCCGGAAGGCGACAGGGCGCTTAGGAGGCCGACCGCCAAAGTTGAGCGATGATCAGAAAGGGTTGATCAAGCAGGCATTTGAAGCCGGTGAATCTAAAGCGGCGTTAAGTCGTCAGTATGGTGTGAGTCGGATAACGATAAAACGCATCGTGGAAGCTGTGTAGTTCTTTTTTGGAACCAAAATGGTTTTAATTTAGTGTCTAATAGGTGCTGAAACAGTGTTATTTTAGTATCGA
>NZ_AULT01000106.1 GCF_000422425.1 Oceanospirillum beijerinckii DSM 7166 | reverse complement strand
CCCCGCCGTTAGCCCCTGTGCCGGTCGTTCGCGTGGCACCTCGTTTAATCACCAGGCTCCACCCTCCCGCTGCGCCACTTTGCTCATACCCCACCTGTCGCGTCACGTTCCGCCATTACGCCCATGCTGCCCTTCGCCTGCACCTGTCGCCGTTCGCTCATGGCCTGCCAGTTATCGTGTGGTGTTTAAATGCGGGGCAGGCCATCAGCTCACTGCTCGGGTTCCGGCTCGGTGGCATCGGCTGCACGGCTCCACAGTGTCGCTATCGGTCGGGTATTCACTGCAGCAGGCTTCGCAGTTCGGGTTACGCCAGGCATTAAACGAGTGGTGCCACACGTCACTGGCACAGCGGCCAACGGCCCGCCACGCCCGATGCCGTGGCGCGTGTGCGGGCTGGTGTGTGCATGTCGGTGGGTTCGGTGTTGGGCGGGGTAAAATCAGGCCGAAACCCACCCACCCCGCTAATTAGGTTCTAGTTTACAGTGATTTTCGCATCCATAATCCCAATTCTTTGGCCACTAGTTTTATTTTCAAAAGTCCATTTGGGTACATACGTTCCATTGTAAGTATTAGTTACCTTAACATGTGCGGAAATAGTCAGCTCTTGGCCTGGTGATAGAATAGGTGGGCAATAGCCGTATCTGTGGAAATCTGCTTCTATATCAAATATGCCTGCATGTGAGTTAATAGGTTTTAACTTATATTCATGAATATATATGTTTTCTGTACCCTGATTTTTAATTTTAAATGTAATCTCTTTCTCAGAGTTGTTTGGTATTGTTTTGTACAGTAATGTATCATGTGATATTACTTTGTTGTTTGCTCTTATTATTCTCTCAACAGGGGCATTGTTCGTGCTGTATATGTTGTTTGAGATAGTTATGGTTTCACCATATCCATTGCCATCCTGGATATTACCTTTTCCGTATCTATTAGCATGTTTTACCTTAACAGTATAGTTTCCTATATTTGTATATGAGGTTGTTTCCATTACATACATAACATGGCCGTAATATGTGGCGTCACCTTCTTTTTTTCCAGGTTGTGGGCCAACAACTATTATATCTCCCCTGATCGGTGCTCCTGTTACTATTTTATAACCTCGGCTTATTGCTTCGTTATCGCTTTCATACCAGCCTTTTGCATGGAAGCTACGCAGTTGATAAAAAGGACTATTTTGCCCGTTAGTGATACTTAGTACATAGTCCGTACATTCGATAGCGCTGACATTTAGACTGGTAGTTAATAGTATTGAAGCCAACAAAGTTTTTTTCATGATTTTCCCTTATATACGAATCCTTTTACAAATTATATTCTACAGCTTATTAGATTGCGTTTATATAGGGACGGTATTAGTCGTATAATCAAAAAAACCTAAACCGATTC
>NZ_AULT01000105.1 GCF_000422425.1 Oceanospirillum beijerinckii DSM 7166 | reverse complement strand
AGCCCGGATACCCAGCGTTATTATCAGGAAGAAGCCGCAAACGACCCGGTGACCTGTGACCTGAGATACCAGGGCCAGATCTATGATTCAGAAACTGGGCTGTACTACAACCGCTTCCGTTACTATGATCCTGAGATAGCCCAGTACCTGACACCTGATCCTAGCGGCTTGAATGGAGGTTTAAGGCCTCAGTCATACGTTCATAATCCGGTTAATTGGGGTGACCCCTTAGGATTAAATTCAGAGAATCTTATTAGGTATAAGCCAAGAGAAGAGCTCACTGCTGTTCCAGGGAGTAGGAGTACTGCAATTAATAGAGCGTGGGCCTTAGAAAAAGCGCTTATTGAAAAAACTGGTGTAGGAACTAGAAATTGGTCTGATCAAGAGTTAGAGTTAATCAAATCTACAGAAAACAAAAAGTTAACTTCTGTTATGTCAAAAGCTGGCTACACTGGTCATCATATTAATAGTGTTGAAGGTAATGGAGACCTTGGAAATAAATGGAAGGGAGACCCTAGAAATATAGTGTTTTTGCAAAACCATAATCACCCCAGTAGTTTTAATGAACATGTTCATAGCCCTCAAGGGCATAGGGGAACAACTCGTAATTCGACTAATGGTCGCTTAATTGATAGAGAAGCAATGATCAATCAAAATCATAAAGGTTGTAGCTAATGGATATTAAAAGTTCGATAGATAGAATAGGTTTGGTTATGGATAGATTTGATCAAGATGGAGGATTCTCTGATCAAATTGAAATAGAATGGCCTAAAAATATACCATGTTCAAATGACTTGGAAATATTTTATAAGTGCATTTCATCTAACGAAACCACTTCAATAGAAATAGGGTCATCTATACTTTTTTTTATAAGGCTTGATGCTCTTGTTAAAAGTCATGCGGGTTATAAAGTAAGTTCGAGTGGTGTGCCTAATCCAGACTGGGGGGAAGGATATGTGTTATTTGCTCTATATAATGATGAGCCTTTGGTAGTCGATACTAATAGTGATTTATCCCCTGTTTTTGGAGCTTTTGAGAGTGGGCCATTTATAAATATCGCAGTTAGTCTAACTGATTTTATTAATGCTGTTGCTGCATTGGTTGAACTTCAGCATGGTGAATTTTCATCTGAAATAATAAATGATGATTATGAGATATCTTCAGCCTTTATTGATAGAGCGAAATATATTTTGTCTGAAAACAAAGGTGTTGATGTTGATGCTTTTATAAGCTTCTTTTTTGATTAAAACAGACCTTAGAAAACGCGGTTTCGGATAATAAGTGCAATTCCTTGAAGGCGAATAAATAAGGGACATCCACATATTTCTCTTTGATTTTTAAGGGAATTTAAGCCTGTCCCCACAGAAACCTCCCCCGAAGGCAACACCACACAGCTGG
>NZ_AULT01000104.1 GCF_000422425.1 Oceanospirillum beijerinckii DSM 7166 | reverse complement strand
ACAATCGACTAAAACCAGAAAAACGCTTTCCAACAACGAAAGTTTAGACTGGATATGCGCAGTTCATTGAAATCAGAACTACGCACTGTCTAGTAACACTTCAAGCACACCAAATGAGGTGTTATATATAGAAAGAGGGATACTCCAATCGTTAAGCTGAAAGTATTCAGCCATAGCTTTACTGTGTTCAAGCCAGAAAACCACAACACCCAAAGCGATCCCATATGCTTTTAAACCCATGACCAACTGATAACCCTGCCTGAAGTGATCGTCAGCAATAGAGCCAGAGTCACCGAACAATTTACATTTTTCAACAGTCAAACAGCGATGCAGAAAGGGACCGCTGCCATCTGCTTCATAGCAGTGCATTTTTGTATTGCATCACCAGCCAATGTTGCAACAAAGCTGGGGTTTTCCTCTACTAATACCTGACATAGCATCGGCAACCAAAAACTGATAGCGCAGTAAGACTCGAACTGCTATAAACCCATAATAAAACGGTATGGCAAAATCATGCTCATTATTCGCCCAGTCATCCAGAGATACAATATCCCCATCCAACCATTCCGGTTCTCTGACGCCTTTAACTTTGGCCGTATACTCACCAGATACACCTATACGATCTTGTTGATGATAGTAAGAGATTGCTTTAAAAGTAGCCGCTCCATTTACCGACATACTACAGCCTGATTTTCTTACCCATTTCTCAGATTGACTGCAACTTTCTATAGCGTATTCAAACTGACCTATGAATGCCTGAATATGCCCCATCAGAAATAGTGCCTGGCTTTTGGACTCTACAACATATTTTTGCCACAGCCGAAGATCATCTCCATCACGATACAATGCCAAAGCCATATTACAACAAGCCATGCCTCTTCTAACAGGCCAAGAAAATGATACGTTTGCCCCAGTAATAGCAGCGATAATAACTGTTCAATTCGATTATCTCTGGCACGGGCATAATCCAGAAGCTCTTCAGTCAGCTGTTGAGCTTCCGCTATTTCCCCACCAAAATGCAGCTGCTGGTACTCTGCTCATTTCTGCAAATATTGCGGGGGGACTTCACCTCAGATGACTCGGCCTCTCTCTGTAGATCAAGTTCAGAGTGACGATACCGTAACTCCAGCAACTCAGAGCTACCCTGACCATAGACGGCCATATAAGCAGAGTATGTTAAAGCAATAGCCTGCTTTTCACATGCCAATCGGGTCTCTTCTGGCAGATAAGCCAGCCATTTCGCCAACGGATGGCAGATATTGATTGCTTACAGATTAACCGAGTTTCTTGCACTTTCCTGTAAGGCTTGTAAACCCTGTTCAACTCCAGGCAACCCTCATCTGCCTGGGCTAAGCGCTTGACGGTGTCCTAGCCTCACATGGGGAGACCCCACACTACCATCGACACTGAGCCGTTTCACTTCTGTGCGCTGCGGCGATAGATAGC
>NZ_AULT01000103.1 GCF_000422425.1 Oceanospirillum beijerinckii DSM 7166 | reverse complement strand
TTTTTCATTCAGATTGCCCTCAACTGGTCAGGTGACTTCCACCTTTTGAGAACAAGTCTAGCACTCTATGTTTTCATGATGACTGACTACTAGTCTGGTTTTAATTTTTGCTACGACATGATATCTGGATGTTACTATATGGTACTCATCAACACCGACTCCAAGTAGCTGTTCAACTCTGTAGAGTACCTCTTTGATAGATGATTCACTATATATTTTTGAAAGCTCCCATTCAGATTTTTTTAAGACTGGAACAGTTCTATCATGATAGAGCTGTCTAACTTGGTCATATACATTTGATTTAGTGAATGCAAACTTAGCCCATTTTCGTGCAAATCCCCCTCTTGTTTTTCTAATGAGAGGGTTTCTTAAATACAATAATATAGAATTAGCAATTGCTCTTGGAGAGTCTAAGTCGGCTTGAATCCCCGTGATTCCATGGATTATTGTATCACTTAGTCCTCCCTGTTTAGTACCTATTACAGGGCAGCCGCAGAGCATACTTTCGATTGCAACTAAGCCAAAAGGTTCTCTATGAGAAGGCATAACTACAAGTGAACTTCGTTTATAAAATTCAGGTAGAGACTCTCGCTTTACACGCCCCCAGATATTAATCCAACCCTGCGACATTAGTTGATTGAGCTTAGGCCGAGTCTTTAATAACTGTGAGATTTTATTCATCTCGTTAATTTCGCCTCCGATAACCCACAGTTGGAAGTGTGGAATCTCAGGTAAATCTAAGAGAAGCTCAAGCGCATCAAGCAATGATGTAAAGCCTTTATTAGGGTCAAGAGGTCTCCCAACAAATGTTATTTTATCAATTTCAGATTCGAGGGGAAAAGTCATATGGATCGACTCCATGAGGAATGATTTTTATACGGTTATGGTTAAGTTCAGGATAAAAAGACAATAAGTCATTAGCTTCTGAAGGGCATTGGGCAATAAGACAATCAACTTCATTGAATACTTTTATTTCACTTTGATCTCTTAAGCTATCCGATATACCTCTTTCTTCTCCTCTTGCCGCTTTTTGACGTCCAAAAGATAACATATAGTGAATATGTTTTAGCCCCAATCTTTTATTTATTCTTCTAGAGACTTCTCCAGCAATCCAATATTGAGAATGAATTACATTTAAATCAGAACAAGAGTTTTCGAATATAATATGAGTTTCTTCTTCAAGTTTATCTAGCATTGCTCCGACCTCACTTGGAGGAAGCTCTTTCGCTGGGCCAACAGATAAACGATATATTCTGCATCGCGGTCCTAATTGTGAAAATTCTTCTTTTTGTTCTGAATTTAGACGAGTTATATATGTAACATCATCCCCTCTTGCCACTAGATGCTGGCCTAATTCATCAAGAACAAGATGGCCACCACCAATTCGTCGTCCTCCAGGTTGATCAAATGGATCATTGATAAAACAAATAATGGCAACTTTAAGAGGAGGGAGGCTGATTTTATAATCTTCAAGATCACTCATAATTATTAGTTATC
>NZ_AULT01000102.1 GCF_000422425.1 Oceanospirillum beijerinckii DSM 7166 | reverse complement strand
TGGCTGTTAGCCACACCACTGAATTCACCTTCTTTGTTATAGAAGTAGAAGGTGGATGCTCCAAGCGGGTCTGTCGACTGGATAAGTTTATCGAAAGCACCGTACTGATAACGCTCACTGTGTCCGGCGGGATTGACCGTACTGACCAGGTTACCTTCGACATCGTATTCAAACTGACTGGAAGTGCCGTCTTCCCATTGAATACGTACCGGCTGTTCGCCGTTATCATCATAATACCAGGTACGGATATTCGGCTTTTCACTGTCCTCAAGGTGAGTAATACGCTGGCTGATCCGGCCCTGAGCGTCGTATCGGAAGGAGACCGGCAGTTGCTGGTTCGTCTGCACCTGCATCAGCTGGCAGGCTTGGTTCCAGTCCAGCTGTGTGGTATTGCCTTCGGGAGAGGTTTCTGTGGGGACAGGCTTAAATTCCCTTAAAAATCAAAGAGAAAAATGTGCCTGTCCTTTATCTCTCAAAGATCATAATACTCTTCTAGATCTTCTTTTATAAAATCTAATATACTGCATTCAAATTCATCTGCTTTACACTTATTAATATTATCCCACTCAACGACAATATCCTTATCAGTATTGCTTGTATCAATGCAATAATAGATTTCATTATTTATATTTTTGAAAACAACATAACTATTATCTAATGCAGAATCTTTTCTCACTTCCAAAGTAAACCAGACAAAATTAGGGTAACCTGATTCAATAAAATCATTATTATTTGTCAATCCCAAAAATTCATGATGTCCAAACGATATATTTTTCCACTCTAAAAGATATAGCTTAAATGACTCAGGAAAGGATGTGCCTAATACTTTTTCTGCGAGCGATATATCTTCAGCTACTCCCTTTCCTCCAATAAAAATATCCTTGTGTAGCGAGAAAAAGTCATTCAGCTCTTGAACTATTAATTTATTACTCATTTAAAATCCTCTGCCCTACGTTTCCAATAGTTCGAACTCCAAGCACTAAACTCACGACTTGCTTTAGTCTGCTTTATGCGGCCAGATTTAGTTCTTGGCCATGAAGCTTTACGCCCATCATGAGCTCTAAAACTGTAGTTCTTACGCCTTTTTTGTACACCATTTATTTTTTCATATTGAGGAATATGCAGTCTCTTTGTCTCCTCTGAGTGCATTTTTCCACCAACCTCAGCTATCGCTCCGGGCTCTCGTTGAATTAAGTGATGTAAGTTTACAGGTCGATCATCACGACCAATTGGAGCTTTGCCAGACTTCATTCTTTCAATATTTGAGAGCCCATTATCATCTTTTCTGGATGGATCAAACAAGTCATCTCTCTGGAAAACCTTCCTGCCTCCGATTTCTTTACCATCACTCCAGAATTTTTTTCTTTTAGAACGTCTGGCAGCTTCTTTAGCAGAATGGCCCTGCTGTCTGAGTTCCTTATAACGCCCATATCTCGCAGCACAAACCGCCAGTCCTAACGGATCAATCCATTCAACCGGGTTATGCACATACCCCTGCGGTCTCAGCCCTCCGGCCATACCTATCGGGTCGGGCGTCAGATACTGGGCTATCTCGGGATCATAGTA
>NZ_AULT01000101.1 GCF_000422425.1 Oceanospirillum beijerinckii DSM 7166 | reverse complement strand
GGTGCGATGAGAGATACCGATAGATCCTGCCAAATTGTCATATGATTTCCTTAGACATAAAAAAAGGCCGGACACCTGCCCGACCAATACGATTGAGATACCAACAGAAAGAGAGGTTACAGCTCGACGTTGGCCCGGTGTTTTTCCATAAAGTCTTTACCGAAAATTACGGCCTTTTGTGTCGGCACATCGATATCGTGAATAATCTTTCCGTTATCCTGATGTTTGAAGGCGCGACAGGTGAAGTCGATGGTGTGCTTGTAAAGACCGCCTTTGATCTCTTCCGTTTTAATGCTGCTGACTTCGCAGGTGTGTTCCCAGCGCAGTGGAATTTTGTTTTTCTGCTCATCCAGGGTTGAGCCTAAAACGGTGATCTCTGAGTAGCTGTCAACATCAATCCCCAGTGTGAGCAGCATTTCATCTGTGGCACCGACGGTGACCATTTTGCCTTTCATCACTTCCAGGCCGGTCATCACTTCACCGGGCACGAAACGCGCCCCTTTGGTTTCTTCCATCTTCTTAGTGATTTCCGGCGGTGTGTAGCTTTCCATCTCTGCAACCAGAGGCATGCCGTTAATTAGCGCTCTGGACAGTACGATTGCACGAGTCTCAGCCATTGCTCTGCTCTCCTAATACGCTTTCCAGGTATTGCTCCACGTATTTTTCCTTCGCGTTTACGTGGTAGATCATGTGTTCGTTCGGGGCGTAACGGCCATAATCGAACACGATGTACCAGCTACCGTTCTGATAGCGGCTGGCGGTGTTGAGCGTCGGGTGCAGGTAGATCTCACCACCGGGGATAATCTCGGCGGCGATCAGATCTTTCAGGAAGCCGTTGATGCGGCGGATGACCTGATCCCAGAAGGTTTTGGTCATATTGCGACCCATATAGACCTGGCTGGAGAGTTCCAGCTTGCGGCAGATGGTATCTTCCAGGCCGACATAACTGATAAATTTGCCGGTGACGCTACGGTTCCCGATCAGCGACCAGCCGCCCATGCTGGTATGGCAGATGGCTGCGCAGCCATGTTTCTGCAGCAGATCTGACTCACAGGTCTTATCGAGAATATTGTATTCAATGGTTCGGGCGGTGCCGTTAATGGGCACCGATTGATTGCCCGGTGATTCCCACTGCTTTACCGCTGCCAGCGCACCCACGGCCACGGCTGAACCAGGCACTAAGATATCGCCCTTCGCTTTGCGACTGTAGATACTGACCGCCGGATCGACCATATAGACCCGTTCGTGATTTGAATCGACACCGCCCAGGGTATTCAGAAACGCTATCTGTTCCGCTGTGGTGGTGGACAGGCCATCAGCCACCACACGGGCCCGTAATGCGGCCCCCATCGCGGCCAGTGCATCGATCACCGGCTTCTGATGACTAAAGCCCGGCGCTGCCAGAATGGTCGGGCGCTCCTGACACTCACGCGCGGCTTCAATACCCAAACGCTGATTGGTGACTGGATCACGTCCACCCACCACATTGGCGGTATTGGTCGCCAGATCCCCACTGTCTTCAACCACAATAACGTAGATGGCGACCTGTGTTTTTTCGTGGGTTTTCAT
>NZ_AULT01000100.1 GCF_000422425.1 Oceanospirillum beijerinckii DSM 7166 | reverse complement strand
CTGGAAGTGTAGGTGGCGCTCCGATCTCCGTTGTCCGTCAATATATCGAGCAACAAGCCAGACCTCATTAGAGAGGCTTGCGTCTCTACGCTCTGCCCCGCACTAAAAGTACGGGGTTTTCCGCAAAAGGTGATAAAAAAACAGCGGCTACTTCGCCGCTTTGACATGCAGGGTAAACAGGTCCGGGTCGAGCCAGAGATTCGCCAGTGGTGTTTTTTTATAGCGGGTATCGACACTGAATAGCTGTTGAACAGACTTTCGGTCTTTATCGCTGGCATTACAGCCAATAATTACCCGTTTCACCAATGATGGCGGGAAGTTAAAAAAGAAAAACTCCTTCTCATTCAGAGGCACAACCTTATCGGCCATCTCCTTTGGGCGTACCAGGCGGATCTCTTGCTCCGACTGGAATGCTTCAGAACGATAGAAGAGTGCAGGAAAAGGTTGAACACGGGCTTTTACCGATGGGCGATCCACCCCATAACTTACCGGTCGCATAACTTGTGGTTGCGTTTTGTAGCGCTTGCCGGTGAAGTATTCATGTTTGCCATCCAACTCAATAACAAAGCCCTTGTATTGATCGCCAAAACGCTCCCATAGCACCGGATTATCAGCGGATTTAAACAAACGACACAGCGCCAGAGACTGAAGCTGTTTAGGATCGGGGAGCTGCTTGGTTTTTGGCTGTTGGCGCTGACGCATCTGCTTTTCAATCGTGGGCCGCTTTGCTCTTAGCTGCTGACAGAAGTAGTCTTCATCAACCAACGCCTGCATATGCTCGGGCAGTGCAGCGTATTGGCGGCGCAGCTCAGCTTTAAAGTCCTCTTCGCTGATCGCCGTTTTTTCCGGGGCCTTGCGAATCGCCGGACGATTGTTTTCAAACGGGTCCTGTCGTTCGACCGCACCGACAAAGTGCAGACGGCTATTGCGCAGAACATCCAGATGACGAAAAGAAAGATAGAGATAAAGCTTCATGCAGGCTTTTTCCTAAACCTAAAACCGTAAAAGTGTGGCATTTTTCAGCCAGCAGAACACTACCATAAAAATGTCTGACACAGGTAAACCACAGCGACGATATTGTCCTATCTTGTAAAAAAAGCGCAATAATCAAACAATAACACCCGTGCGACTAAAAGCAGCGAAATCTGGGGGTGCGGGTCGCCTGGTACAGCAATTATTACAATGATTTAAAGGACAGAATAATGACATTCGATATTACCGCAGCAGTTAACATCATGGGGCTGGCCGCTGTTGCGGTATTTGCAGTCTCGGGGGCACTGGATGCCGCACGACAAAAGATGGATATTCTGGGGTTTATGCTGATCGGCACAGCCACCGGTGTCGGGGGTGGAACCTTGCGTGATGTCCTGCTGGGCAAGATGCCGGTATTCTGGATTCGGGAACCGATCTGGATTGTGATCTGCCTGACAGCATCCGCTATCACCTATTTTATCGCCCCCAGACTGGCTTCCCGTACACGCGCGCTGATCTGGATGGATGCGGTCGGCCTGGCGCTATTTTCGGTTGTGGGTACCAAGATCGCCCTCGATTTTGGTGTCTCGCCTCTGATTGCAGTCTGTATGGGCGTGATGACCGCCAGCTTTGGTGGTATTGCCCGTGATGTGCTGTGTGGCAGTAATCTGACACTGATGAATGAAGAGCTATATATCACCACGACTCTGGCCGGTGCAGTGGTGTATCTGGGACTAAGTCATCTGGGATTACCCAATAGCTATGATCTGATGGGTGGTTTTTTAGTGGCCTTTATTCTTCGGGCGCTGGCGATTCTGTTTAATATCAAACTGCCAAATGCTTATCGTAATGGCTAGAGGCTGGAGGCTGGAGGCTGGAGGCTGGA
>NZ_AULT01000099.1 GCF_000422425.1 Oceanospirillum beijerinckii DSM 7166 | reverse complement strand
GAACTGTGTAGTGAAAACGGCGATATCCACTGGCGGGGCTATCAGGAGATCTGGGGCAAACACGAACAATGGCAACAAAGCCCGGATACCCAGCGCTATTATCAGGAAGAAGCTGCGAACGACCCGGTGACCTGTGACCTGAGATATCAGGGCCAGATTTATGACAAAGAAACCGGACTGTACTACAACCGATTCCGCTACTATGATCCTGAGATAGCCCAGTACCTGACACTCGATCCGATAGGGATGGCAGGTGGCTTAAGGCCGCAGGGATATGTATATAATCCAGTCAGTAGGATTGACCCATTAGGCTTAGTCCATGAAACTGCATCTGGCTATGGCGTATATGCTCTATATGATGTGGATGCAGTAACAAACAGACCTGTAGGCGATCCATACTATATAGGTATCACAAATGATTTTGACCGTAGGGCTAAAGAACATATTGAAACAGGCCGATTAACTGGTGATCGAAAAACTCGAATGTTCCATTTATCTGAGGATATTACTTATGGGGAAGCCAGAGGATATGAGCAAGCCTATATAGATCATTACGGAACAAAGACTGGTAGTATTGGGGATGAAATATCTCAGAAAAACAGAGGTAATAAAGTGGCATCATTTGATAGAAATAATAAGACGCGTAGAGAAAGTAGGCAGCAATACTTCGAAGATGCTTATATTGAAAAAACCAACCAATTAAAACCCAAGAAATCAGGATGTGCGTGAAATGAAAATTAAGATATGGGGATGGGGAAAGAAAGAACGAACCATGCTACGTTTTTTGAAACCGGGAGATATTTTTTGTTTTTTAATAAGTGACAAAACTTTTTCAATTGGGCTCACTAAAGAAGTGTATGGGTTTGGACGGCTGATTGCAAAATCAAAGGCAGGCCACGTAGCAGAAATATTTGATTTTTTTTCTAATTCTCCTGACTTTAATGAACTATTGATTGAGGATTTTAAAAGAGTTTGCCGGCCTTTAATATTAGACTCATATGTACTTTTTGACAGAAAAATGATAGGTGACTGGCGGATTATTGGTCGCCATGAGGATTATGAGCATAGAGGTGATGAGGATGTTTTTTTTGTCTGGGGTGATCCTTCTTCACCTAAAAAATCAGATATCTACGGAAATAGTAGTGATGCTACTGAAGAAGAATTTAATAAGTATCCATTCAAAGTAACAGAAACTGATGATTCAATAAAAGCATTCTACTTTACAGAGGAGACCTTGGATCGTATCAGAGCAATCGGAAATTAACGCGAAAATAGGGGCTCTCCATATCTTTATATTTGATTTTTAAGGAAATTTAAGCCGATCTCAAATAAATCTCCTCGAAGGCAACATATGGAACCAAGCCTGCCAGTTGATGCAGGTGCAGACGAACCAGCAACTGCCGGTCTCCTTCCGATACGATGCTCAGGGCCGGATCAGTCATCAGGAAGAGGGTACACGATGAGAAATAAAGAACAGGCACATTTTTCTTTCTCTCACGGAATACCCTCACAAGATACATTCAGCCGGGTATTCTCTCGCCTTGACCCTCAGGCTTTTCATCAGTGTTTTATCTCCTGGACCAGCATGATTGTTGAAAAAACTCAGGGTGAGGTCGTGTCCGTTGATGGTAAAACATTACGCCGGTCCTACGATAAGCCTGATGGCAAAGCCGCTATTCATGTGGTTAACGCTTGGGCAAGCGATACAGGTATCGTTTTAGGTCAACTCAGGATGTCAGAAAAATCGAATGAGATTACCGCGATACCCGAACTACTCGATATGTTAGAGGTGAGTGGGTGTATCGTGAGCATTGATGCCATGGGTTGTCAGACAGCCATTGCTGAAAAGATTCGGGATAAAGGCGCTGATTACCTGCTTGCTGTTAAGAGCAACCAGAACACGCTTTACGAGGATATAAAACTGTTCCTTGATGATCTATTGTGTCTCAGAACAATACCGATACCGGGACCAATGTGGTCAGTCTGGCCGAAAAACGACTGGAAAAAGCGCTGAAATACCAGCGGGCCGGACG
>NZ_AULT01000098.1 GCF_000422425.1 Oceanospirillum beijerinckii DSM 7166 | reverse complement strand
GCTCAGTGCTTCATAAAAAATCCGAATAGATGGCTGCAAACCTTAACTTGTCGAAAAGAAACTTCTTGCCAAAAATGGGGCGTCCATAGATGTTATACGGCAGGCCTAGTAAGTTCACTTTCGACCCAAAGCGGGCGTTAGTATTCACGAGGGAAATAGATGAAGATCGACCAAATTGCTCTTTCAAACTTCAGATGTTTTCCGGAAATACCGGAGATTGTGTCTTTAGAACGAGATTTAACCTGCCTTGTTGGTAATAATGGTTCTGGGAAAACAACGTTCATTATCGCGCTCAAACGATTATTTGGGGGCACCAGAGAAGATCGTACAATTACAAGAGATGATTTTTATCTTGCTCCGGATGAAGACTACAAAAATATTAGTGGACGAGAATTATATATAGAAGTTATTTTTTCCTTTCCAGAACTGAAAGGAAATACCCAAAAAGCACGTGAAGTATGCCCGGCATTTAGTTCTGTGATTTATGCTGATGAAGAAAATGGCAGGCTTAAAGCAAGAATGCGCCTAGAGGCATTATGGGATGAAACGGAATATGAAGATGAGGTGCAATCTAAAATATATTGGGTCACAACTTCAGAAGAAGTTGAATTTGGAGAAGGCAAAGATTTTAAATTTCCAGTTTCATCTCATGATCGAAAACACATCAAGTTGAGATATATACCGGCTTTCAGAGACTCAAAAGCCACGCTCAAAAACGAAGTTAAGGCCCTCACAAAAATCCTTGAAGACTACACAGATATATCTCCTTCGCATCAAAAGAAAATTGAAACTATTAGCGAAAGCCTGAGTAACGAAATTAAAGATCTTGAGTCCATCAAAACAACAACCGCTCTAATTAAAAAGATATGGAGCAAAACTCATGATAAAACATTGGCGCACTACCAAGATCCAAAATTAGAAGCGACATCGACCGAAATAGGAGAACTTCTGAGATCAATATCTATCAAACTTGCTCCATCGGAAGATGGCGGAAGCCGGGATATAAGTGAGTTAAGTGATGGCCAAATATCCCTCCTGTATTTTACTTTGGCCATTGCACTTTATGAGATAGAGCAGAAACACCATGCAGGCAAAGCAAAAGGCTTCAAAGAATTAGATAAAGATATTCCTGTGTTTACGATATTTGCATTTGAAGAGCCGGAAAATCACCTATCCCCTTATTACTTGGGTCGAGTTCTGGACGTCTTACATGCGAAAACAAAAACTTTGAAAGCTACCGGTATAGTTACCTCGCATTCTCCTAGTGTCGTGCGTCGCATGGAGAGAGTTGAACAAATCCGACATTTCCGCCAAGAAAACATGCCTGATAGCCGGTATTCTGTAGTCAAAAAAGTCCTATTGCCCTCGAAAAAATCTGAAGAGGACTATAAGTATGTTAACCAAGCCGTTTTGGCACATCCGGAGCTGTATTTTTCGAAACTTGTTCTGCTGGGAGAAGGTGATTCAGAAGAAATTGTTATTCCGCAATTAGCCAAAGAACTTAATTTTGATCTAGATCCTTCATTTGTGGCTTTCGTAAAATTAGGGGGGAGGCATGTAAATCACATGTGGCGGTTATTATCAGAATTGAATATCCCGTTCTTAACACTAATCGATTTAGACTTGGGGAGAAGTAATGCTGGACAATGCCGTATAGAATACGCAATTGGAGAACTAAAGAAAATTAGCCAAACGTTTTGTTTTCCCGATGACATAAGCGCACAAGATTTAGAAGAAGAATGGCTAGAGCTTGATCAAATTAATGAGTTAGCGAGTGAGCTTGAGAAACATGGAGTATTTTTCTCATACCCATTAGACCTCGATATGGCAATGATTAGAGCGTACCCAGATTTTTACTGTACCGATAAAGCTAAAAATAGTGATAGGGAAACTTTAGAGCATGCCGTTTTGGGTAAAGAACATGAAGCAGATAATTACGATGATAATGGAGCAGAGCTTTGGGGTGGTCTAATAGATGTAACCAGTCCAGTTAAGGATAATTCCATTAACTGGAGAGAAAATAATGACCAGAAAAAGTTACACCAAAGAAT
>NZ_AULT01000097.1 GCF_000422425.1 Oceanospirillum beijerinckii DSM 7166 | reverse complement strand
AGCAGGCCGGTCTGGCTCCATTGTTGTTTCAGGTTAAAGCCCAGCGGGTTGCTGCGGCTCAGTTCCTGGCCCAGTCGGTCGCGCTGAATACTGAGGGGCTGATGGTTCCCGACCTGCAGTTGTGCCAGCTGGCAGGCTTGGTTCCAGTCCAGCTGTGTGGTATTGCCTTCGGGAGAGGTTTCTGCGGGGACAGGCTTAAACTTCCTTAAAATCAAAGAGAAAAATGTGCCTGTCCTTTATTTTTTAAGGAATTATCCTTAACCGGACTGGCTGTATCCATTAGACCACCCCAGTTTCTGTGAGGACAGGCTCAAATTCTCTTAAAAATCAAAGAAAAAAATGTTCCTACCACTTGTTTCGTTAGATATTTTGTGAACTATCAATGATATAAATAAATCCACGCCTAATGTCAAAGAGCTATTTTTTATATCGAACAGTCTTATCAATAACCAACTTCTTCAATCTTAAATTTTCCCGATATAATCTTCACATAATTCTCATACTCTATGGGGATAGGAAGATCAAAGCTAATCAGCTTCATTGGATCAACATTATTTTTTTCCTTGTAACATAAGTATAATCTTTCATTTATCTCAGGATATATCGATATTGAGTCAAGCTCACATTTATCAAAGAAATCATCATCTGTACTTACTGACTTGGAAATAATAATTTGTTCTTGTCGCCCAAGATGATCTAGTCTATTTTCAACCAGCATTCCTCCAGGCTTATCTGATAAAGTAATAAAACTTATTTCACTTGAAGTGTTTTCCCAAACAATAATTTGACGTGCCCCAGGAAAGATTTTTATCCACCTGCTAGGAATATCTAACAAGGCAGAAGTGCTATCATCAAGATAGCTACTAATACATCCTGACTTTATGAACTGCCTAGCAACTGGCTTTATAAACAAGATATCAAGATTATTGCAATCAACATTATTCCAGTTTTCGTTATTTGAAAAACAATTAAAAAAACACATATATGGATCTTTTAGCATCTGGGCCAAACAGTATACACCTCCTTTAAGTCGAATACTTATAACTGAACCATCCTTCCAAGAAATTCTTTTCAAAATATCACTCCTAAAAGCTAGTTAAATAAAAAAACAGTCATACACATAAAAGCATTTTATCTGTTTGAAAATATAAATAAAACCCACTCAATCTTTATACCATTTACCTCTCTATACACAGGGCCAGAGAGGTAAAAATACTTATAGTTTAGTAATTACCCGCAGGATTTTTCTAATTTCAACTGCTCTTGAGCTGCAGCAATATATTTTTCTCGGTTTTTATTGTTTTGACCAACTGGGTTTTGTCTATTCGCTACATTATTCTTACCAAACTTTTCAACATCCAATTCATAATAATGTTGCTCTAAGCCACGGGCAGCTCTCTTACCATCAACATCATGTCCTTTATATACTACAGTTGGTGCAGTCCCTGAAAAAAGATCGAAGTTATCATTATAACGTCTTGCTACAATCTGCTCTCCTGTTAACCCCAAAGACGCTGGAGCACTAGCATATCCAGTATAAGGCTTACCTCCTTTCATCCCACGATAAGTAACATGCGTCCTCCCTTGACCTGTTGAAACATTATTAAGCCCTAACGGATCAACCCAGTCCACCGGGTTGTGCACATACGCCTGCGGCCTTTGCCCACCCGCCATACCTATCGGATCAGGTGTCAGGTACTGGGCTATCTCAGGATCATAGTAGCGGAATCGGTTGTAGTACAGTCCGGTTTCTGAGTCATAAATCTGGCCCTGGTATCTCAGGTCACAGGTCACCGGGTCGTTCGCGGCTTCTTCCTGATAATAACGCTGGGTATCCGGGCTTTGTTGCCATTGTTCGTGTTTACCCCAGATATCCTGATAGCCCCGCCAGTGGATATCACCGTTTTCGCTGCACAGTTCTCGCGGTGTGCCGGTCTGGTCGGTGACGATATAGTGCAGTGTGGCCGGTTCCGGGGTGTCCTCCTCTGTCGGGTTCTGTTTCAGCTGGGCAAAGGGCCGGAAGCTGTCCGGTTCATACAGCCAGTGGGTGGCTTCGGCCAGGGTGCCGTCGGCGTAG
>NZ_AULT01000096.1 GCF_000422425.1 Oceanospirillum beijerinckii DSM 7166 | reverse complement strand
CAGCGTTATTACCAGGAAGACGCCGCTAACGACCCGATTGTCTGTGACCTGAGATATCAGGGGCAGATTTATGATCAGGAAACCGGTCTGCACTACAACCGCTTCCGCTACTATGATCCTGAAATAGCCCAGTATCTGACGCCCGACCCGATAGGTATGGAAGGAGGCTTAAGACCTCAATCATATGTAGATAACCCTATTGAGTGGATTGATCCTTTAGGGCTAACTTCGTGCAACACTGGAACCTCAAAAGGCACTCATCAGTCAGCTGAACCTGCAAAACCCAAGGATACGCGAGTCCCACAGCAGCCGTCACCTCCGAAGCCTCCAAAACCTCAGGAACCTGTTTCTCCTGTAAAATCATCCAATGAGGGAACTTATCGTGATGCTAATGGCCGTTTACGGACTTCAGATGGAAAGTTTGCGAATGATGGAGGAAGCAAAAAAAGTAAAGGATTAGGCTTTAACACTACAACAGACTCAATGCGTAAAGCTGTTCAAGGTAAACCGTATATCGATCCATTAACAAATAAAGAAGTAACCCCTTCCAAAGATGTGGTTATGTCTCCGGATCATATTTATCCTGTGAGTGAAATTCAAAAAATGCCTGGGTTTGATAAGCTTAATACCAAACAACAAAAAGCTATTATTCATGATACTGTAGGTCTTGATAATATACAGCCTCTCCCCAAAAGTTTGAATGAATCTAAGAGTAACAAAGTTGATGGACAGTGGAAAACATATAAAAATGAACCCCTGAGTAAAGAGTATATTAGAAACTTAACTCGTGAACAGAATGCTGCAAGGGGAAGAATACAAAGCAAAATAATTGATTTTTTTAGAAACTAACTGAAGTGGCTTATAATTATGTCTATTGATAATTTTTTTCCTGGATTTAATGCATTTTTTTATGATTTTTCCACATTTCCTGAAAAGGCAATTGTAAAAATACCAAAATCACTACATTTTTCTATTGACTCAGGTAATGCTGACTTTTTCTCAGATTTGAAGGCTGATTTTCCTAAGTTATATAGAGCGCTTGTATCTGACTGCTCAAATATATGTTTGTTAGAGCAACTATCAATAGGGATGGGGTTGAATAATTTAGGTAAGGAACAGGTGAATTATTTTTGGGGCTTGAAATGTAAAGAAAATATTTTAATTGTAGGTATACCAGCTAGCTCTCCAGATAATGAAATATTTAAAAGTATATCAAAACCTTATTTGGACTGTTTGCCAGATGAGTTTAGGTGTTTCTATCATAAAATGGATGGCTTTTGTATTGCTAATGATAATGCCCCAGAGGGTTATGATTTACCTTCTGGATTCAGTAATTGGTTTGAATTAGCAGATTTTATAGAGAATATAAATGGAGATGATAATACTGCTGCTGCTTTGTATGATAGTTTTCCCGAATCTGATTTTAGAGTATTTGTAAAGTGTTCTAATAATGATCTAATCGTTTGTGACTTTTCAGGAAAAGCTGACGGACTTTACTTTTTAAAAAATGATCGCCCTGGTATCTATAAGAAAATAGAGCACCCGGTTGAGGTAATGGACTCATATTTTGCAAGTGCAGTTATAGGTAAGCCAAATTATCTTACTCTATAAACTACTATCTTATGTTAATTGATTGTAAAGTGTTTTATGTGAATTTGATTTGTACGTCGGCTGTTATATTTTTAAGTATCGATAACCCTATCAGCTCTGCCACTTATCTGGCAGAGTTGATGATATCTAAAAAAGAACCTGGGATAATATCCTGCTCAACTTCATCTTTGATTACTCTTATAATATCATTGTCTCTTGATAGTATTCCTATTCCAACAGGCATAGCTAGATATTTTGCTAAGTCAGGCCTGTTGATTATAAATTCACATATGGATATTTCTCGATAGTTTTCTTCTGCATTATTAATATCTCTGAAAAACCAGCCTGATCGATGAGCTTCCTTTTCTTCTTTGTTCATGTAGAAATTATTGGCTGAATTAAAGCTATCACTTACGATGATCGACTCCCGGATGGATGAGAAGTCTATATTGATTTTTGTGATGCTATTAATTGTATCTTGTTGTTGACGAATGATTTTAATTGAATTGCTTATGCTATCTATGAATTTAATTGGAATTTCCTTCATGTTTGGCTCTGATAGCTTTAAATAGTTATTTTTAATTAAATCAATCTTAAGAATCATGCAGCCTAGTTGTATTGTTTCACCATCTTTAAAGGTAGCCCCATTTTTAACTTGATCTTCTAAATATCTGGAAAACCAATCTATATCTTGCTGGGGGATAGACTTTTCATCATAGCTAAATTGAAATTCGGGATGATTGTATTGATGGAGTTTATTGGTTGTATGTTTCATTTTATCTATACCTTTAAACATCTATTTGGTTGTAAATATGCCATAATATCTTTTTTGGGTAAAGATATTACGAAAATATTTATTTCATTAAAACAATCTGATTAATTTTTTTATCGATGCATTATTATACGTTTTTTATTATTAAAAAACGTCATTTACTACCCATAGAGAAGCAGATTTATATGTATTGGTGGTGATCAAAGCCATGCATCTCTCAGAAATACATGGCTTAATTTATTGCGTTTTACCCCTGAGTTTTAACTACGGCATCCAGCATGGTCTGAATATCTGACATCTCTTCCAGCATATCCTCTATAAAGTAAGACGCTCTTAAAGCAGCTTGCTTGTTATGAGGCAGTGCATCTTCAAAAGCGATATTTTCCAGAGCAATCATCAGGAAAGCACAGCGGTGGCTGAAAGTCTCAAAAAATAAGGGACATCCACATATTTCTCTTTGATTTTTAAGGGAATTTAAGCCTGTCCCCACAGAAACCTCCCCCGAAGGCAACACCACACAGCTGG
>NZ_AULT01000095.1 GCF_000422425.1 Oceanospirillum beijerinckii DSM 7166 | reverse complement strand
GGGATATTCTCAAAAAATAGGAATATCCCTGCATAAATCGCAATTTTTTCTGATTTTTAAGCCTATTGACAGCTTAAGTCCGACAGGCTGCTAGCGAGCTTGATGGTGCTGGGTGAGAGGTTTGGGATAAATGCCTACTAATGACCTATCTGCGCTGATAAGGATTTAAGTGATTGTCGCTGTATTTCTTTTACTTTTTTAAAGCAGTTATCGTAGGGTCTAACTTTTTGATATTAATTGATATTATTGGCCGGGTAATGGCTTGGCGTGAAAGCTATGAGTCTGTAATGGCGCGTAATATTCTTTGCAGGCACTACGCGCTAAGATGGGTAAATAATCTGGTGAATTGATTTGCTGCGATAGTTTTTCTGGTTTCTCGGACTGATTGAAGACAAGCCTGCAGCTGTTGGATCATTTGTGTTTTAGCTAATATGGCGACCTGAAATGGGTACCCTCTGCGATATTAGGGAAGACGCATGTGAATAGCATAAGAGATGGAATTATGGGAAATACTTGGTTCGCTTACAATCCTTTCGAATTTAACTGTGATTCAAAAAAGGTTGAGAGTACTTGCCAACAGCCAATGGATTCGCTAACCCGTAACAATCTGCGCAATCAGCTTCAGCGTAGCTTAAAACCGGAGGCCTTACTGACGGTTTTTTATCACGAGATTAGCCACTGTCTTCCTATTTCTGGCTTGGTATTCTCAAGAGAGGAAGAGGTTTACTCTCTGGGTAAATTGTCTTCTGATTGCTTTAGCATGAGGCAGGAGTTGCGCATTAATAATCAGGTGTTAGGCGATCTGGAGTGTCGTTTTTCATCTGATTTGTCATTAGTGCAGAGTTATCTGTGGTATGAATTTATTGAGATGCCGACATATCCTCTACGCAATGCGCTGGAGTTTCAGCAGATGAAGCAGTTGGCACTGAAGGATACGTTGACAGGGTTATTTAATCGCAATAAGTTCGATATTGCCTTTCAGGAAGCTGTTAATCACAGCGAGGCTCAGTCTGGGTCATTTTCTCTGCTGGTATTCGATCTGGATGGTTTTAAGCTGATTAATGATACCTATGGTCATCAGGCTGGTGATCTGGTGTTAAACACCTTTGCCCAGATCCTGCAGGGCACATCTTACGCATTGGAGCAGGTGTTCCGTTTTGGTGGTGATGAATTTACTATCTTGCATGACGGAGATAAGGATGAAGCCCAAGCTATTGTGGCGGATATTCAGCGTTTGGTTAAGGAAAATTCGTTGTTGGAAAAATTTCAGATTTCCTGCAGTATTGGGCATGCCCGGTATCAGGTAGGTGATGACATGGATAGTCTGTTTGAACGTGCGGATTTGGCGCTATATCGTGCGAAGAAAAACGGCAAGAACTGTTTGGAATTGTCGCCGTGTGTTTATGGCTAATCATCTTCTTTCGTAATTAAGAGATAAGTCTGGGTGGCGATACTTCAGCTTATCTATACTTGCATAAATGTTTATTCCGTCGTTGGTAGAGGCAGTGATTTGCTGCAGAAACGCTTTGTTTGAGTGTCGATGATATTAAAGTATCGCCTTCTCGTGGTAATAAGTGTTCTTTATCGTGGTTTGTAACGTGCTGATTTTAGCGCACTACTGAGCGATTCTTTGATGTTATTGTTCGAAGTTTCATAAGGATATGAAAGGGCTGTATAGATTTAATAGGTATAATATTGAAATTGACAGCGATAGTGCTTTGATATGCTCGCGTGGAATGCTCAATTACTTTACAGTTAACTGTGATTAAGATACCGGAAAATCTAAAGACGGATTTATTATGGCTAAAGTAATTAATAAAAGCACTGAAGAGCAGATTACTCTGCTGATTCAACATATCTTCGGACGTCACCCCAGCACGTCTCATACAGTCTTGGTATCACCTGATGTATCGCGTATGCATGCCTCTATCTTTTGGGATGGTGAGGAGTGGTTGCTTCAGGACTCCAGCAGTAACGGTACTTATGTCAATGGTAAACAGGTGCTTAAAGGTACTAAGCATCGTTTGCATAAAGGTGATGAAGTTCAGTTTGCCAGCCCTTCTGCAGAAATCTGGGAAGTTAAAGATCTGGCTCCTCCCATGAGTTTGCTGGTGCCCGTGACCAAAGGCCTGGATGCCATTGAATTGGAGAGTCTGGCAGTGTTGCCTAGTGAGGACTCACCAGAAGTGACGTTGTATATGTCTCCCAATGGTCATTGGGTGTGTGAAAGTCCAATCGGTATTTCGGTGTTGAAGACTGGTGATCTGGTAGGCACCAGTGAGCAAACCTGGCGTTTTGTTGAAGCCCGTGCCAGTGATGAGACGCAAAAACTGGAGTTGGCAGATCTGTCAGATTCACCGCAGGTTAGTATCCACTTTGATGTTAGCCAGAATGAAGAGCATGTGTCTCTACGTTTTAAAATGGGTGAACACGAATACGATTTGGGGCAGAGAAACCATCATTATCTTTTGCTGTTGTTAGCGCGTAAGCGTATGCAGGATAAAGAGAAAGGTTTGGCTGAACCAGAGCAGGGTTGGGTTGATAAAGAGACTCTGAGTCGTATGCTGGGGCAGAATGAAAACCATATCAATATTCAGATCTATCGTTTTAGAAAGCAGTTAGTCAGTGTATTGCCTAAGTCGTTTACCTTACCTCAGGCTATTGAGCGTCGAACGCGCGAGATACGTTTTGCCTACGATAATGTAGAGATTTGTGGTGGCTCTCAGAGGGCTGTCAATAGTGATGATCTCAGTGCTGAGAAAAGTGTGAACTAACTCCACAGGAGTGAATGTCATGGCTGATTTCCGGCAGCCTGAGTAAGCTGAATACGCGTCATCATTTTTTAGGGCCGCTTATCTACTAGACAGTGCGTAGTTCTGATTTCAATGAACTGCGCATATCCAGTCTAAACTTTCGTTGTTGGAAAGCGTTTTTCTGGTTTTAGTCGATTGT
>NZ_AULT01000094.1 GCF_000422425.1 Oceanospirillum beijerinckii DSM 7166 | reverse complement strand
ATTCTTTGGTGTAACTTTTTCTGGTCATTATTTTCTCTCCAGTTAATGGAATTATCCTTAACTGGACTGGTTACATCTATTAGACCACCCCAAAGAGCCTTTATTTAACGAGCTCAGTTTAGCCTCCGCTACAGATGTTAAGATGGCCTCTGCTGACTTCTTCCAGATAAAAGGTTTGCTGCTTTCCTCATTATGAGCCTTGATGAAGCGCTTAATCTCCTTCCTGAGTTCTTCCGTGCTATTAAAACTTCCTCGATGGAGTGATCGCCTTTCCAGCTGAGCAAACCAGCCTTCAACTGCATTTAGCCATGAGGCTCTCGTAGGTAAGCGTTCATTTAGAGGCGTTATTGACTGGCCAGATCTGAGCGCAGTGGACTTTCAGCGAACTTCTCTTTCCATAACCGAGGTGTCAGTTCTTCAACCTGGCTCGCAGGGTGCTGGTTTATACGCAGCAACACGTCCGTAAGATAGGTATAAGGATTGATGTTATGCTGTTTACAGGTGCAGATCAGGCTCTGGATAATGCCCACATGCTCCGCACCCACCTCTGTCCAACAGAACAGCCAGTTTTTACGGCCCATTGGGATAGGACGCAGTGCTCTTTCCAGATGATTGGTATCCAGAGGGACATTGGGTTCTTCAAGAAAGACCCTCAACTCAGTTTCACGACTGATAACATAGTTCAGCGCCTTTCGTAACGGACTCGAAGGCAGTAGGTCGCCGAGATTCAGTTGCTGTTGGCACCATTCAAAGAACCGATCCACCACGGGCTTGCTCTTTTCGAGCCGCCGCTCCCGTTTGCTGGTCTCATCTGAACCCTGTGCTTCGATCCTCTCTTCCTTATACAAGGTGGCGATCATCGCCAAGGCTTCTTTGACCCGATCCGGGTACTCTGTTTCGGCTTCTATAAACTTTCGACGGCTATGTACCCAGCACTGGGCATGGGTGATCTCTTTGTTCCTCTCGATATAGCTGGCATACGCCGCATAACCATCACTGATCAGTGTGCCTTTAAAGTCCTGCTTTAAGGTGTTTTCGATCTGTTGGCGGCCACGGCTTTTCGAGAAGGTGAACACGATCTCATCCTGATCACCATACAGGGGGCAGAACCAGCCTTTACTCATCTTGCCTTTGCCTGCTTTTCCCGCCTTGATCGGGGTTTCATCCATGGCCAGCACCTGGCTGTTCAGGACGCTGATCAGTTGGGCCGCAACAATAGGACGCAGCAGATCAATGCTCCGTTTTACAAGGTTGGTCAGGGTCGCACGACTGACTGTGATGCCCGCAGCCACCATACGCTGGTGTTGGCGCTAAAGCGGCAGATGGAACTGGAACTTATCGACCAGCATACCGGCCAGAAGGCTGACATCGGATAAGCTTCTGTCCAGTACATTATCCGGTGCCGGACTGGCTTCAGGCTGAGTCTTGTCTTTACGACGCACAACGGGACGTTCATAGCGCAACACCACATAACTGGCAGGGCGTTGAGCCAGCCGGAAGGTGGTTTTAGTGCGGATCACCACGTATTGATCCGCATCGGGTCCCTGTAGTTCTGGCGCATCCTGTTCAATGACTTCAACGGGCACCTGATCGTTGAAGCGTAGTCCGCTATCATTCACGCAGTCTTCAGGACGGTGCTTCGGTGCTTTACCCCGGATGTAAGTCACTTCAGTCTGTTCACCCTCGGGTTCGATGGAGGCAGGCAGATCACCCAGCAGGCTATGCTGTAAAGGGGGATCCACAGGGCGCTTTTCAGACTTTTGTCCGAAGAACTGGCGTTCGAACCACTCCACCCGACGTTTGAGGGCAGCGTTTTCTTCCAGGAGCACTTTCATGTTCTGAAGGTTGGGTTCTGCTGAGGGCGTTGAAGTCTCTTTCATACGCATCATTATGCCCATGTTAAGTCGAAGTGCCATGCCGATAACGCTTAAATTGTCGGGCTTTTTGGATTTCAATGCCTTCGAGCAAGAGTTGAAGATCAACCGCCCGAATACGGCGCTGTCCGTCAGGTGAAGGCGTGAACCTGAACTGGCCTTGTTCGAGGCGTTTAGCCCACAGACAAAAGCCGGTGACATCAAAGTAAAGAATCTTCATCTGCGTTTTTCGCCGGTTCACGAAGATAAAGTAATCACCGGTCACGGGGTTACACTTCATCTGATTTCTGACCAGAGCACTTAGGCCGTCAAAGGATTTACGCATGTCTACGGGTTGTGTGCAGAGCTATATCCGGCTCTGACTGGCAGGGGTAAACATCAACTCTGAGACAGACGCAGTTCAACGCCGTTGCCCAGGCTGAGCACAATGTTCCAGCCTTTGGAATCATCTGCTGAAGTTGCAGTGAGTGACTGCAGATCGATGAACTGAGCCTCAGAAGAGAAGCCTTCAGCAGGCAAGTCATGAGCATTGAATCGTTTACGCCAGTTACAAAAGCTGGCATAGCCGACCTCATTCTGTTCACAGAACTGAGGGGCTGATAATCCACTTTCTTGCCACTGTTGAATCAGTATTTTCCATTGCTCAGGTGAGCGTCGAGTATATTGGGACATGGTATAAGGTCTCATCTTGTTTAAAGGATGAGACCAGATTAATCGAGCGGTTTGGATGTAAGTAGAACGCCTCAGAATGAGCGCTTACACGTGGTGTACGCTCACGACTTCGTTTCTTACGCTCAAGTGCTTGTGCCAGCCCCTCTGTCACGCAGCGTTCCCGGATTTGCTAATAGTACGCCGGCTATATCTCACTCTTTCGGCAGCTTTACGATCAGTAAGAGAAGGACCATGCTCACCTTCGTCAACCAGTAACAAAGCTTCTGCATGACGTCGACGATAAGCGGCTACACGGCCTCGTGTAACCAGATCAATTAAGTGATTACGCTCTTCCTCAGTCAATTTCACTACATAACGTTTTTTCATTCAGATTGTCCTCAACTGGTCAGGTGACTTCCACCTTTTGAGAACAAGTTTAACACTCTATTTTTTCATGATGACTGACTACTAGCAGTGTTAGAACGAATAGTAGATGCTAGACCATTTTGCTCAGAACCCAGTTTAGAGCGCTGCTTATCAACCTCAGTTACCAAACCAGACAT
>NZ_AULT01000093.1 GCF_000422425.1 Oceanospirillum beijerinckii DSM 7166 | reverse complement strand
GCACTGGCCGCCTCCGATATTGAAAATAAAACCGCGATTCTGCGGCAGGAACAGTACCTGATCCGGCTGGATCAGCAACTGCAGCAACTCGCAAATCCATAAGCGCACCCAAAAGGGGCATTATCTCTCAGTAAGTAAAAAGGAAACATCACTATGTCAGAAGTAACGATCACTCCGGCTCAGGCACTGGCTTCTCTGCAGACTGCGGTCGGCGCGCTGGTCGGTCAGGTACAGACCAAATTTGGTCAGATCGACGGCAGTATTACGGCACAGCTGAATGCGGCTATCTCGGATCTGCGTACCCAGCTGACCGGCACCGCCGATGTGGACAACGATACCCTGGGTAAGGTGGCCGGGCGTATTGATCAGCTGGATGCTGCGATTCAGGCACTGGATGACACCTATGCCACGGATGCTGATCTGGCCCAGAAGATCTCCGATATCAATACCGCCTGGGCAGCGGCAGACGGCGATGTGCAGGCTCTGCTGGCCAATAAAATTGACGCAACGGCAGCGCAGGTGCTGGCTGATGACTCCGTCGCTGCTGCGAAAACCTATACCGACCAGCAACTGGTGATTGCCCTGCAAGGACTGACCACTGCGTTCAATAACGGTACGGCGACGCTGACAGCCCAGTAACAGTAGCCCGGTCACGGGTAATGATTAACCGGCAGACCTTCGGGTCTGCTCTAACAGGATAACGCTATGACGGAAGAAGAAGTCACGCTGTCAGGCCAGATCGCCGCACTGATTGAAGCGGTGGGTGGCTGGCAGTCTGAAGCGATGAAGGCTTTGCAGGATGCGCTGGCCAGTACCGGCGGGGTGGATCAGACGCAGTTGATTGCATTGATTAATCAGCATCTGAGCGCCCCGGAAACACTGGCAACGATGGCAACCGCTGTGGTGCAGAGCGATAGCACGGCACAGCAGATACAACAACTGATCGGTCAGTATTCGGCGGCTGAAGTCACTGATGCAGTGCGTAACGTTCTGCAGTACCTGCCGGATACCTCAAACGTCACCGGCACAACACTGGCGGATAATTACAGCAGCGGGCAGAGCGTGATTTTCCGCCCATCCGGGGCCAGTACACCATCGGGTGCTCCTGTGACCTGGCATCTGACAGATCTGGTTGGGGTCAATGCCAGTGCAACAGAGATCCCGGATGGTCAGAGCACACAGCTGACCTTTACCGGCCCAGGTGGTATGACGCTGACCGCGATGTCTAATAACGTCGCCGCCGTGCCACAAACATATGCGTGGAGTGTCAGTGCCGGAGTGATGGCTAAACCATCAATTACCAGCCCGGCAGCAGGGATGACCGGGGTGGTACTACAGCCTGTGATTACTGCCAGCGCCTACACCGTCACCCCAGCGGGTTATGACGTTCATCTGAAAAGCCAGTTTCAGGCATTGGATACCAGCGGGGCTGTGGTCTGGGACAGCGGCGAGATAGCCGCCACCACAGAGGTTGCAGTAACAACAAACTGGCCAGCTGAGACAGAGCTGGATATTCGGGTGCGTTATCAGGGGGCGGCCCTGGGCTGGGGGGAATGGTCTGATCTTGTGCGTATTACGACTCAGGCGGCCAGTGGTGTGGGTGTAGTGTATCCCGATGGCGGTATCGGTGGGCCGGTAATGAATGGCTACCGGCTGATTGTTGCGCCTGCGTCGCAGCGAAGCTCTTTGTGCGCATTTGGTTTGACGAGAGTCGATACGGTACTACAAAACATCACCAGCACGTCGGTTGTTGATCCTCGGTCTGGTTACGACAATACAAATATATTAATCAGCAATTACAGTAATATTCGTGATGATTTTAATCATGTCGGTCCGGTTGCAGCACAGTTCTGTCGTGATCTGGGTCCAGACTGGTATCTGCCGAATAGAGAAGAGCTGGCGGCTATAGTTGCAGTAGCCGCTGAGATAGATGCAGCAGACAGCACTCACGGTTTGTCTTTTTCCGGTATGGGAACCAGATATATCTGGTCGTCTACTGAGTGGGGAGCGTCTTATACGTGGGATGTGCGGGCTGATGGGTATATTGCTTTTCAAGGTGTAGAAAATCGACAGTCAGGACGAATCGTCATCCCTGTTCGCCGCGAACCGGTCTGATCCTTTCGTTCTCTCCTGATACCACTCTCTGATTTATCCCCTGAAAGGAACCCTTATGAAATACGGACTGATCCTGAACGGTCAGATCGAATGCGACCCTGTGTCTGATCATACGATCCTGACCCGCAAAGCCGCGCAGATGGGCTTTAACCTGACTGAAACCACTTTTATCGAAGCCGTTACCCAGCGCATTGCCAACCGTACTCTGCAGATTGTACCGGGCATTGAAGAGCGCCCACAGCCACCGGCTAAGACCGGCTATCGCGGCACTCTGACCGGCTGGCAGTATGAACCCTCACACCCTCGCCTGCTGCGAACCATCACCTATACCGCCATGCCTTTTGACGAAGCAGTAGCCGACACCCTGAACCGTATTGCGGAACAACAGGACACAGCCCTGGCCCGTATCGAACAGGGCTACACCGAACAGGAAGTAAAAACCTGGGCACAGCAACAGGCCGAAGCAGCCGCCTGGACGGCAGACCATACCGCCAGCGTCCCGCTGATCGAAGGGCTGGCCCAGCGTCGGGGTGTCACCGTGGCAGTGGTGGTAGAAAAGATCAGTGCCAAAGTCATGGCAGCCGCCACGGCGACAGGCATTGTGCTGGGCGATGCTCAAGCGGCAGGTGATCAGATTAACGCCCTGAAAGCGCTGCATGACAGTGAAACCGACACCCTGCCGGATGACTGGTTTGATCAGCTGCAGGCCATCGCCACCGGCTGGCAAAAAGACTGGCCGCCTGAGTTGCTGTTGCAGTGATGCACCGGCGAGTCAAACTTAAAACATAAGCCTTGTGGGATCTCCTGCAGGGCTTTTTTGATATCTGGAGATAGGTATGCCTAAAACGGCTAAAACGCCTCAGGTGCAAGAGCCTGAGAAAGTTGATGACGGCAAGAAAGATTATGTCGTCACTTATGCCCACCGTGTGGGTGAGCCGCAACGCTGGTATAAGCCCGGCGACAACATCCGCCTGCTGGATTGTGAAGCGCAGTTCAGCCTGAGCCGTGGCTGGTTAAAGTTGGAGGGTGGCAGTGTTTCT
>NZ_AULT01000092.1 GCF_000422425.1 Oceanospirillum beijerinckii DSM 7166 | reverse complement strand
ACCAATAACAGATAACTGTTTCATTGCTGCACCCTCTACTGATTTATACCGACCTATGGGAAGTATAGAGGGGCGTCCATCTCATTATTTTAATATCACGCATTCTCGGTTTGGCCAATCAAATATCCCCTATTCAATCAGCTGCAACCTATTGTTTTTAAAAAACAACTGAGCTGTTCAATTCCTTGATGATTCCGAACAATTGAGCTTGCTCACTATATCCAATCACCGCGCATTGCTTCTACGATCAAAAATGCCATAACCAACTGATTTAATGATATTTTTATAACCGACACTGGCAATGGTAGGCTATTTTACCGTCTAAACGAGCACGATATTCTCTATCGCCGTTAATATACTGTATAAACAAACAGATTCAGTATGTTTTAAACATCTAAGCTATCAGAATTGCTACTGCGACCCACCTAGGGAAAACCCTAGTTTCTAAGTTTTTTCTGATATAAATCAGTCTGATGGGATCTTTTAGCTGGCGATAGTCTTCGCCTCTACTCAGTTGCTCGGTCAACATACGGGCCAGGTAATACGCACTGCGAGCACTCCAGGCATTATATCGACGAACCTGCATCTCTATATTATAACGCTTGCCCCGAACATCCTGCGCCAACAGATCCAGTATGATATGTTTACCGGTCAGATCTTCGGGTTCAATATTGGGGTTGAGTACTTCGAGTTCTGTGATAGCGGGCTGATCGTCACGCACGGCATTGATCAGGTCAGACAGCAACTCTGGGGCTTGTGAGAAGATTTTCTTGAAGACGAAGTCATTCTTAGGGTCTAACAGATCTGGAAACCATTGAGGTGGGTGAAGAGATTCTGGACTCTTTTGATATTGAGCGTATCAATCCGATCACTTTGTTGTTCCAGGCAGGTTATTTAACGCTGGATAGCTGGCAGGAGACCGACTTTGGTGAGCTGGTTTACCGCTTAAAAATACCCAACCGCAGTGTGCTTTCGGCGTATACCAGACACATCAATAGTTTAGTGGAAACTGAGTTCTAACCTTACTGCAAGAACGTAGTCTAATTTAGACAAAAAAGCCGCCTGGAGGGAATTCACCACGATTTATCTTACAAACAATCAGGTAACCCAGGCGGCACAGCAGAAAGGAAGGTCGACTAATTACGTCGGTATCAGCTGTATAAGATCACCAGATCATTGATCACCGATGGTCGTTCGTTACCCACCACATGAATATGCACTTCCAGAGTCAATTGCACACCCTTACGGTTTTGTATAACAGATTTGACCTTAGCTCGGGCCTGAATCTCTGATCCTGCCGGTACTGGAGCCGGGAAGCGTAAACGATCCGAGCCGTAGTTCACCATAGTGCCAAAACCGGTAATCTCATACGGCAGGGCAAACTGCAGTCGGGATTGCAGTACCTGAACCAGAGAACCATGGGCAATGGTGGTGCCAAACGGACTCTCTTTTTTGGCTTTTACCGGGTCTGTATGAATCCAGTAGTTATCACCGGAGAGTTCGGCAAAAGCATCGATCAGAGTCTGATCTACTGTGATGGTGTTGCTCCAATCGGTAAACTCATCGTTTGCCAGTGCTTTCAATGCGGCGGAGTTATCAATGGACACCTGCACCTGTCCTTTATCGTTGCGTGGCAAGGCATCCAGCGGGTTCTGATAAGCGATTTTATCTAATGGTTTATCGACACCAGTAAAACGCAGCAGGGTATTGCCCTTGGCATCCACCTGATGGAAAACTGGTTTAACCGCCATGCCGATCTTGATCTCATCTTCATCCAGACCAGTCAGGGTGGTATTGACGCGCACGCCCTGAGCCAGTTCTACCACAGCCAACGCCTGAGGCATCTCATCGGCAAATTCCGACATAGTCGGTACGCGGGTCAGGGTATAGCTGTACAGGGTGCCTTCTCCACTGACCTCTTTCCACTCCAGATCATGAGCCATACAGTGGCTGCAGTGACGACGAGGGAAAAACACCCAACCATCACACTGATTACACTGCTGAATGGTCAGCTTGCCCTGATTCAGATTATTCCAGAATGGCTTGGAGATCTCGGTCGCCACTGGCATGGGTTTTCCTGACATTGTGTTTAATATACTCATGATCTTAAGCCCCCTGCAGAATCAATGCGCCCTGTTCACTCATGACACCACCGGTGCCCGAGACAAATACCTGATCACACTTGCCTAGTTGACGCTGATCGGCGCGACCGGCTATCTGGGTAAAGGCCTCAATCACCTGAGACATACCACCGGCGGATGCAGACTGACCAAAACTGAGCTGACCACCGTGAGTATTCATCGGGAAGTTACCCTTCCAGGTCAGGTCATTTTCCAGAATAAAGCGCATGCCCTCGCCCTTCGGACAGAAACCGGCATCTTCCAGCGACAGCAGCACGGTAATGGTGTAACAGTCATAGATCTGCGCCGCATCCATATCCTGAGGTTTAACACCGGCCATGGCGAACGCACGCTTAGCCGCTTCTGCAACCGGTGTTACCGTCATATCTTTGGCATAGGAAGGGGATTTAAACGACAGACGCTCACCAAAACCTTTGACATAAGCCGGACGGTGTTTAGTGCGGGCTGCGACTTCTTTTGACGTCACAATCACCGCCGCACCACCGGCAACTGGCATTACGATCTCTAAAACGTGCAACGGATCGGCGACCATCTTACTGGCCAGTACCTCATCAGAAGTCAGAGGTTTGCCGTAGAACATCGCATCCGGGTTGTACTGAGCATTGATGCGCTGATCGACAGCAATCTTTGCCATCGCCAGTGGATCATAACCGTATTGAGCCGCATAACGCTGAGCGATCATGGCATAACCGGTATTCTGGCCCATATGACCGTAAGGCAGATCAAATTCCGCCTCTGGTGCACCAAAGCGCGTGCTGTGACCACCAAAACGCATCGCCTGCGCCATCCAGGCCGGATCTTCATCCGGGCCAAACGGAGCCATACGCGCGGGAATCACACACAGTACGGCTTCACATAAACCCAGCTCAATGGCTGCGGCGGCACGCCAGATCATACCCACCGAGGTGCAACCGCCCAGATCCACCACCTCGGCAAAGTTGACTTCAATGCCCATATATTCGGCGGCCATGGCCGGAACAAACACTTCCGCTTCATGGAACTGAGGACCACTGATCACCAGGCCATCCAGATCACTGGCTTCCAGGCCTGCATCTTCCAGAGCCTGTGCCGCCAGATCCGCGACCTGCTCCAGATGGAACATCTGAGGTGCGGTTTGATATTTTTCCGGTTTATATTGTGCTGCACCGACAATGGCAGCATCGCCTCTTAAACCCATTTTCTTCTCCAATACTCTGAAAATCTCTTACGCCGCTTTAAGCACCTAATACCATTCCCGATAAGCCTCTTGATATCAGAGTAGATTGGATAAACGAAGCGCCATCCGACACTGACTCAGATATTCAGCTATTGTCAGAAGGCGCCTGCGGCTTTTCCGACCTACAACAACTTATCTGGATCAATAAGAGTCGTTTTAAACGTCTAGCAGCCTGTCGGACTTAAGCTGTCAATAGGCTTAAAAAT
>NZ_AULT01000091.1 GCF_000422425.1 Oceanospirillum beijerinckii DSM 7166 | reverse complement strand
TTTCGCCACCTGCATGAGCTGGAAGAGATTCCACCCCGCCTCAGGGAAAAAGTGTTTTTAAGTCTGTTTGAAAAAGCCAATATTGCTCAATTTCAACCAGAAGAACGCCAAGCCTACGAGTCTAGTCTGAAGTATTACCGTGATTTAAAAAATGTCATTGATACGGCCCGAGACGAAGGACGTGAAGAAGGACGTGAAGAAGGGCTTGAGGAAGGTGAACAGATCGGCTATGAAAAAGCTCAATCTGAAGCACATCAGAAAATGGCATTAGCTGTAATGAACTTAGTAAAACTTGGCCTACCAGACCAACAGGTCGCAGAAGCCTTTCAGCTTAGCGTGGATGAAATCCAGGAGATTAAGCAGTATTACCAATGAAAAAACCAGGACAGCCATTATTTAGGACATGATTTGATGGCTGCCCTTGGTGACAGGTAGTAACTCCTATGGCTGAAAATGGATGTTCTTTAACCGTGTTTAACTTGGCCCTAACCCCGACCCGACCATTTTTCTGAATGGTTAAAACACGCTTAAAGTGTATACCGTTTAAAGATCACGGCGGCATTGACACCACCAAAGCCAAAACCGTTACAAAGCACATGATCCACTTGGTTTTCTCGGGCGGTATGGGGAATGAGATCAAGATCAGCCATGCTGGTATCGACGTTATCTAAATTCAGTGTGGGCGGTAAAACACCAGAGCGTAGTGCCTGAACGCTAAATATCGCTTCTACGCCTCCGGCAGCCCCCAGTAAATGTCCGGTGGCAGACTTGGTCGCTGAAATGGGTACTTGGGTAATATCATCGGCAAAGATCTGGCGTAATGCGTTAATTTCCCCTTTATCCCCTACCGGAGTCGAGGTGGCATGAGCATTAACGTAGCCTATATCAGCCGCTTTAAGCTTGGCCATTTTTAATGCTGACTTTATCGCTCTTGCGGCACCGTCACCGTTTTCAGGCCCTGAGGTCAGATGGTAGGCATCGGCACTGGTGCCATAACCAACAATTTCGGCTAATGGTGTTGCTCCACGGTTTAACGCATGTTCCAGGCTTTCAATCACCAGTAATCCTGCACCTTCTCCCATCACAAAGCCATCTCGTGCCTGATCAAAAGGGCGGGACGCGGCTGTTGGTTCAGCATTGTGGGTGGACAAGGCTTTTAGGGCACTAAATCCTGCTAGGGATAAAGGATCAATACAGGCTTCTGTGCCACCTGCCAGCACGACATCGGCTTCTCCGTTACGGATTAGGCGCATACCGTCACCGATGGCTTGAATACCGGCGGCACAGGCTGTAACCGGTGTGCCGATAGGCCCTTTAAAGCCGTACTTTATTGAGACGTTGCCCGCGGCTAAATTGGCTAAAAATGCGGGGACTGTAAAAGGGGATAACTTACGAGGGCCAGAATGATCAAGCACCTCTTTGGCATGGGTAATGGTTGGGAAGCCACCAATGCCTGTGGCGATCACCGTGGCTGTAGCGGCTTGTTCGTCTTCGCTTTCAGGTTTCCAGTTCGCTTGAGCTAATGCATCATCTGCGGCGGCTAAAGCAAATAAGGTGAACAGATCAACACGCCGCCGTTCTTTAACCGATAAAAAGTTTGATTCGATCAGGGCGTTATCCTGTTCGCCATTACGTGGCACCTGACCGGCAATTTTAGTGGTTAAACCCTCAGGCAGATCTTCTTTTATCCAATCGATGCCTGATTCACCTGAGATTAGACGTTGCCACACAGATGCCACGCCACAACCCAGTGGCGATACGATGCCCATTCCTGTGATAACAATTCGGTTTGCCTGTGACATATGATTTCCTTTAGCTGAATACCCAGCATTATTTCGACTGACAGGGTAATCATGTTAAGGTAAGTCTTAATATGATCAAGATAATATAAAAACCAACATAGGCTTCTTATTCCACCGGGAGATCACCTTGCCTTACTCTGCAGACCACAAAAAGCAAAGCCGTGAACGTATTCTTTTATCCGCCATTGATCTGTTTTGTCGCAGAGGTTTTGATCAGGTATCGATTGCGCAGATTATGCAACACGCTGAGATGACCCATGGTGCGTTTTACGCTCACTTTAGCTCTAAGGTCAATTTGTACGCCGAGGCGATACTCACGGCAGGCAAACACTCTTTATTGGTCAGGGAAGGCGGTGATCTTGATAAAGAGAAGATGCGCTATCTGGTTAGCGAGTACCTGAGCATGGAACATGTCAGACAAGAGGGCTACGCTTGCCCATTAGCATTTTTATCGACCGATGTGGCTCATAGAGACAGCCAGGTCAGAGCGAGCTATGAAAAAGTGTTTAATGGCATGGTTACCCGATTAGCACAGGCATTAGAAGCCACAGGCAAAAGCATGCAAACCGCACGTGCACAAGCCCAATACCTGGTAGTGACTATGGTGGGTACGGTGTCTATTGCCAGAAGCTTAACGGATACGGAGAGCCAAAAGGCTTTACTGGAGAATTCCAAAACAAGCCTGTTTGCCATGCTGGCAGATTAGGGCTTCTGCTCCCGCTTTTGAAAAAGTGGCGGGTTTATACAATGCCGGAACGTAGGATATCAATAAGATGCTCTCTGACCATTCAATCAGGAGAGTTATCATGTCCGAAGTCTTAAAAGCAGCTTTTATTTTTATCGCCCCACAAGCCTCTGCTCAACAGCATTACAGCTGGGTAAAAACCCCTCAGGTCGAAGTAAAAATGCTCGCCGTTTCTGACTACCAACAGGCTTGCGATCAGATCGATGCTTTGATCGAAGAAGGTATGGTCGCAATTGAACTTTGCGCGGGTTTTGGTCATCAGGGCGTTGCTGCAATCAGCGAGAAAGCGGATGGCCGTGTGCCTGTCGGTGTTGTCCGTTTTGATCATCATCCAGGTTTAAGCTACAACACGGGCGACAACCTGTTCAGATAAATCTTTTTCCCTCTCTTATCAAAGAGAGGGTATCATTCTCACCGGTGACCTGTTCAGACCGAGTTTATGCAACAAAATACCCTTTATATGCCAGATTATCTTGATCCCTTTGTGCGTCAGATCTGGCTCTGGCAATCAGAAATATCAGAAGCACTTCCCGTAATACTGCCGGGTACAGGCACAGAGCTGATATTTAACCTGGGGGCACCGATTGAGCTGACTCTGAATGGAGAAACCCGTCATCTATATCAGGATGCGATCATCATCTGTCCCAGAAAACACCGCATCACGCTAAGCGCTCATAGCAAGGTTCGCCTGCTATCTGTGCGTTTTCGCTCATCGGGCTTCTATCAAATGTTCAGAATCCCTATGACAGAACTGACGGATCATCTGTTTTCATTCAGCGAATGCTTCTCCTCTGATCAGTTACCGCCTATTTTTGATCCAGAGTTATCCAATCAACAATGCATTTTGCATCTGAAACAATGGTTGGAACAAAGACTGGAGCAGATGAAATCTCCCAATGCGTTCTCTGGCATCGTAGATCAGGTTTATTATCGCTACGGAGGTGATGGGCTGGCAGAGATCAAAACGCAAGCGGCCTGTAGTGAGAGAAGCTTTCAGAGAAAATTTCGCCTGTTAACCGGCGTTGATGCCAGATACTTTTCCCGCACGGCCCGCTTTCAGCACACTCTCAAGCACCTGTTAAAGCATAAAAAAAGACACTTTTCAGATGCCCCGGGTGACCATACTTTTTACGATCAGGCCCACTTTATTAAGGAATTCCGGCATTTTACCGGCCAACCTCCGATGGAATACCTGAAAGGTCATCACTCTGGTCTGAATTATTACTCTGACACTCCAGAGGTAAGTTGGCCTGCTTAGGTAAAAAGGAAAAGATTAATGGAAGGCTCAGGCAGTGGCAAATCCGGCGCAAATCCGGGATACCCATTAAATGATTCAACAACGCCTGTACCTTGCCTCCTACTATCGATACAAGGGATAATCATCAGCATCCGCAGCACGACCCCAAGGCAGAGCCGTGAAAGAAAAATACATCAACCTGTTTACAGATTTCGGCTTTAAAAAAGCCTTTGGTGAGGAAGCTAGCAAAATTCACTTGATTAGCTTTTTGAATACGCTGCTACCTGAACACCACCA
>NZ_AULT01000090.1 GCF_000422425.1 Oceanospirillum beijerinckii DSM 7166 | reverse complement strand
TCTTGTGCTGACTGGTGAAAGTCGGTGAGTCAGAAATAAAAAATGTTGTGCGGGAATAGCTCAGTTGGTAGAGCACAACCTTGCCAAGGTTGGGGGCGCGAGTTCGAATCTCGTTTCCCGCTCCATTTACTCTGGTCTTCAAGATTGGCTGAAAATGGAAACATCACCTACTGTTAAATCAGTATCTGTGTCCCATTCGTCTAGTGGCCTAGGACACCGCCCTTTCACGGCGGTAACAGGGGTTCGAACCCCCTATGGGACGCCACCTCTTATGCACTATTCTGCTGTTAAATTTTATTTTCTGCGCATACACTATTTTTTCCGCTTATGACAAGCTAAGCAGTAAGTTATTCCGCCTTTATCCAAGTGCTTGTTCACAGATTTATCCACAATCAGAGCTGACAGATCGGATTGTGATTAAATTTTCTGTTGTGGATTTCCTTGTAATCCCGCTTGTAACCCATATATCTGACACTATTTAACAGTCCTGAATAAATAGCCTGTGATCGCAATGCTTACCGTGCAACTAACCTGACAAACACTGCTGGCTTGATAAACACCACTGGCTTGACGAACACCGTACCCAAGGGGTTTTGAATGACAAAAGCACTATCCATCCGTGGATTAAGAAAAATATATCAAAATGGTTTCGAGGCTTTGAAAGGCATCGATCTGGATGTTGAGCAGGGGGACTTTTTTGCCCTGTTAGGTCCTAACGGTGCGGGCAAATCCACGACTCTGGGTATTGTTAGTTCCCTGGTGAATAAAACGGATGGCAAGGTAGAGATTTTTGGTGTCGATATTGATCAGAACTTCTCTAAAGCCAAGCGTTTTCTGGGGGTGGTGCCGCAGGAGTTTAACTTTAATCAGTTCGAGAAGGTATTTGATATTGTATTAAGCCAGGCGGGTTATTACGGTATGCCCCGTTCTGAAGCGATGGAACGCACCGAGTATTTTCTGCGCGAGTTGGGTTTGTGGGATAAAAAAGATGTGGCTGCGCGCACCTTATCGGGTGGTATGAAGCGTCGTTTGATGATCGCCCGTGCGCTGATTCATAAGCCTAAGCTTCTGATTCTGGATGAGCCAACCGCTGGTGTGGATATCGAGTTGCGTCGTTCCATGTGGGAGTTTATTCAGAAGATTAACCGGGATGAAGGCACCACGATTATTCTGACGACCCACTATCTGGAAGAAGCAGAAAACCTGTGTCGCAATATTGCCATTATCGATCAGGGCGAGATTGTGAAAAACACCAGTATCAAGGCGCTGTTACAGCAGTTGGATACCGAGACCTTTGTGCTGGATGTTAATGAAGATTTGACTCAGGCGCCTGAACTGTCTGGTTTCAAAACAGCCTTGGTTGATGATCACAGCTTTGAGATTCAGATGAACCGCGGTCAGCACTTGAATGAAGCGTTTACTCAGTTGAATGCTTTAGGGTTGCAGGTTACTTCTATGCGGACTAAATCCAACCGTTTAGAAGAGTTGTTTGTTGAGTTGGTCGAACGGGATCGCCAAAACGCGCAAAAGGCTCAGGAGAAGGTTGCCAGCTAATGAATCCACAACAGTACTTTATTGCTTTTAGCACCATTATTCGTAAAGAGATTAATCGCTTTACCCGTATTTGGGCGCAAACACTGCTACCACCTGCGATCACGATGACGCTGTATTTTGTCATTTTTGGCAACCTTATCGGTAGTCGTATCGGTGAGATGGGTGGCTTCAGTTATATGCAGTTTATTGTTCCCGGTCTGATTATGATGTCGGTGATCACTAACTCTTACTCTAATGTAGTATCGTCATTTTATGGGGCACGTTTCCAGCGCAGTATCGAAGAGTTGCTGGTTTCGCCAACACCTAACTGGTTGATTCTCAGTGGCTTTGTACTGGGTGGGGTGGCTCGTGGTTTGACGGTTGGTTTAATAGTGACTGTCTTGTCGTTGTTCTTTACCGACCTGCAACTGCACAATTTGTGGATTACCATACTGGTGGTCTTTATGACCTCAGTGCTGTTTGCCATAGGTGGTTTTATCAATGCCATGTTTGCCAGAAGCTTTGATGATATCTCCATCGTACCGACCTTTATTCTGACCCCTTTGACCTATCTGGGCGGTGTGTTTTACTCTATCAGCCTGTTGCCGGATTTCTGGCAGGGCGTATCCATGCTGAACCCGATTCTCTATATGGTGAACACCTTCCGTTACGGTATTCTGGGGGTGTCGGATATTGATGTGGTTTATGCGTTATCTGCTGTCGCAGTTTTTATTGTTGCTCTTTTCAGTCTGGCGTTAAACCTGCTGAATAAAGGTAAAGGTATTCGGAGTTAAGTTATGACCATTACCGCAAACCCGGAACACTCGCCTCTGGGTAAAACCACAGAATACGTTGATCAATACGACCCTTCGCTGTTGTACCCAGTTCCACGGGCTGATAAGCGCGATGAGATCGGTCTGCCTGAAATCAGCCCGGAAGGTAAGTTGCCATTTTTTGGTCAGGATATCTGGAATGCTTTTGAGCTGTCCTGGTTAAACCCTAAGGGTAAGCCTCAGGCGGCAGTCGCCGTTTTTCGTATTCCGGCCTCGTCGCCCAATATTATTGAGTCCAAGTCTTTTAAGCTGTACCTGAACTCCTTTAACCAAACGAAACTGGCAGAGCAATCCGAGCTGCAAAGCCGTCTGGAAAAAGACTTGTCTGAGGCAGCTGGTGATACGGTTGTGGTAGAGCTGTACTCGCTGGAAGAAGCTCAGGCGCTACAGATTGAACAGCCGCAAGGGCGTTGCATTGACGATCTGGATATTGAGATTGAGCATTATCATCCGCAACCGGATCTGCTGAAAACCCAAAGTGATCTGGTGGTGGAAGAGCAGCTATATAGCCATCTGCTACGCTCGAATTGCCCGGTTACTGGTCAGCCGGATTGGGCCACGGTTCATGTCAGCTATAAAGGGCCTAAGATAGATAAGGCAGGCTTACTGGCTTATATCATATCTTTCCGCCAGCATAATGATTTCCATGAGCAGTGCGTTGAGCGTATGTTTGTGGATATCACTCAGCGCTGTCAGCCTGAAGAGTTGACCGTAGTAGCCCGTTATACCCGTCGTGGTGGTCTGGATATTAATCCGTGGCGTTCATCCAATCGCCCGGATATGGACAACCAGCGTCTGATTCGTCAGTAATACCATTCACGATAAGTTTCCTGATATCAGGGTAGGTTGGATAAGCGAAGCGCCATCCGACACTGACTCAGATGCCTGATCATTGTCGGAAGGCGCCTTGCGGCTTTTCCAACCTACAACAACTTATCTGGATTGGTATAAGCTGGATGGGACTTGCGTGTGATAGCCGGTCTGGACCATATAAAAATACCCGTGCTGTTTTCAGTACGGGTATTTTTTTGACGATAGAGAGTGCAGATTTGATGGGTGATTAACTCAACCAAGGCATCTTTTTGTAATCAGTCTTACTTTTCTTTTTTGCTGAGCAGACGTTTGGCTTTAGCCAGTTGCTCCCGATACTGATTCACCTTGTCTTCAACAGCACTCGCTTCTTTGCGGCTGTGATTGATGTACTCCTCCAGATGGTGGAGAGTGCTGTTTTGTTGTTCAATTACCGAGTCAAAGTCATCAGGATTCAGAGAGGCTGCTTCAATGAGTTTACGCATATTAGCGGTCAGTAGCAGCTTCTCATCCAGCATCTTACGCAGTTCACTGATTTCACCGGTGACACGGTTGGTATCCAATTCTGCTACTTCACTCTGCTGAACATCTGAAGAGGAGATGTTTGATTTCTTCTCAGCGCTGGGGTCTATGCCCTGCTTTAGTAGCTTGATCTGCTTTTTTAGAAAACGATTGTATAAGAACAGGAAAAAAGCGGCGCCGCCCAGCATCACAACCAGTTGAATGATGCCGATAAGTGCCAAATTCGACAAAACCATGTCACAATCCCTTTAATCATAATAAGTTATATCTATTGTGCCCCTATCTTACCTATCGGCTGGGTGACGATAAACCGTAGTTTATCACCTTTCGCGGAAAACCCCGTACTTTTAGTGCGGGGATGCAGAGCGTAGAGGCGCAAGCCTCTCTAATGAGGTCTGGCTTGTTGCTCGATATATTGACGGACAACGGAGATCGGAGCGCCACCTACACTTCCAGCATAGTAACTTGGACTCCACAAGGCGTTTTTCAAATACGCCGATTTAATCAACTCAGGGTGAATCTGTTTTAATCGCCTGCTCGACACGCCTTTCAAGCTGTTTACTAGCTTTGATACAGATACTTTTGGAGGAAAATTGACTAGCAGATGCACATGGTCTGCCTCGCCATTAAACTCCTCAAGGTGAACTTCAAAGTCCTCACATACACCACGAAAAATATTTTCAAG
>NZ_AULT01000089.1 GCF_000422425.1 Oceanospirillum beijerinckii DSM 7166 | reverse complement strand
AGCCCGGATACCCAGCGTTATTATCAGGAAGAAGCCGCAAACGACCCGGTGACCTGTGACCTGAGATACCAGGGCCAGATCTATGATTCAGAAACCGGACTGTACTACAACCGCTTCCGTTATTATGATCCTGAAATAGCCCAGTACCTGACACCTGATCCGATAGGTATGGCGGGTGGCTTAAGGCCGCAGGCATATGTGCATAACCCGGTGGATTGGGTCGATCCGCTGGGGCTATCCGAAGTTGACGGTAGTGGTAGGCCGCTTTCTAGCCCTCACTATAGTATATGGTATCAAACAGAGATTCCTTCAGGCCTCTATAACGCAAGCAGGCCTAAACACTTTCAGAACGCGAATGAACAGTTATATTATGAATTAGAAAATAATCCTGAATTAAAAGCTATGTATCCTGATGAAGTTGTTAAACATGTTCAGCCTGGCCCTAGAGGTAAATTTAACCGTAATAGCCCACCAAACCATACTTGGCATCATAACTCTCAGGATCCAACTAAGGTTGAGTTAATACCTAGAGCACAACATAAAGCTCCTGGCCCAGTGCAACAGAGCCTTCATCCTAAACAAGAAGGTGGGTTTAAAAAATTACAAAAAAATTGTAGTTGATAGGATATAAATTATGAAAAAAATTAGCATTAGAGATTTACTAAGTTCACCTGATGAAATACCTGAGGGATGGTTTTACTTGTCTTCAGATAGAATGACATGGTCTATTAATTCTATTGGGATTTTTCCCGATGAAAATATTGAAGAAGAAGTAGATAATATAGAGGAAGACCCTAACTGGATGGTAACCTTGGATAATGCAACAATAGAGGATTTGGTTGAAAATCTAACGATGTCAGTTGGTAAGCCCACTATTGAAGAACTATTTGAAGCGTTTTTGTTTTATTTTGATAATGATGCTTTTATTGATAAATAAAAGAGACTCCTTGACGTTGGATGTGGATTTATTGATATGTATCTACCTTGATCCCGAGCTGAGCATATAATCAGCCCATAAATAAAATCCACACCCAACGTCGAGTAGCCAGTAAAATATGAAAATATTTCCTGAGTTAAATAGTTTTTCTATTATATCTATCAATGAACTTGATTGTGCAATCTGTGACAAAGAGATAGGGCTGGACCTTTTAACTTATTTGAGGGAAATAGATGTAAATAATGAGTTAATTAACTCAGGGGGGATTATTCCAATATTTGATGTGGAAGATGGGTTGTATGAAGTTGATGTGACCATTCATACAGAGCTGTCTTCTGATTTTAATATTCATACCTCTGGCCTGTTAGGCATTTGTGGAACTGGATATTTGGCTGCTTATAATTCTAAAATGTTAATAGAAAATGGAAAGATGTTTGTGATAAAAATAGGTCCTGGTTATTATAAGTTGAAGTTTTCAGTTGATTCTGAAAATGAAGTTATTAACGTTAGTTTATATCCTGCCAAAGTTTGAACTTTTTATTAAATTTATTTTTTGACGATAAAATTAAATATCTTAGAGAGTTGTTAGAGACACAGTATGATTTCTCGTTTTTAGGGAAATTCTGGCTAAGTGCCTTTTGGAATTTCCCTTATCTTTAGTATCAAAGGGTTGTAGGGGGATTCCAAAATACAGGTTTTCATTAGGTGAGCATTTACTGAAATTATTGCTAATTCATGAAATATCTTATCAAAGAGTAACTTTTTTACAGGACTGCATAATTCTATTAAGCCATGTATCTCTCAGAAACACATGGCTTAACTCATTGCGTTTACCCTTGGGTTTTAACTACGGCATCCAGCATTGTCTGAATATCCGACACCTCTTTCAGCATACCCTCTATAATTTGTTAATAAATGAGAAATAGTTAAAATGAAGTATAATTTAACTGATGAAGGCGTAGAGTGCGTAATTAATATTGGTGTTAATAAATAACGTCACGGTTATTTTTATTGATGTGAAAACACCCAATAAAGACTGTGACGTATGGATAAGTGAGATTAATCGGTGTTGGTCTCTATCTATGGTGGATTTAAAAGATCAAATATCAAGCTATTTAAATAGGTTCTTCGACGTTGCGTGTGGATTTGATTGACGGGCTGATTATCTGCTCAGCTCAGAATCAAGGCAGATTCTGCCCTGTCTCTCTGCCACGCTTCACACTCGGACTCAGGCAAGGACTACTCGGGCTTTCAGCCCTGTGTTCCCTCAGGCCTGCTTTCTCGCTTATGTGGAGAACTGGTTTTGCGAGGCGACGATGACGAGCAGATATAGCTCAATAAATCCACACCTAACGTCGAGGAGCCATCTAAAAACACATGGCATCATCGTGAAAATGGAACAACTATGCAGGAAATACCTAAATCAGTGCACAAAAAATTCACTCACATGGGGGGAGTATCAAAAATTAAAAAATCATGTGACTAGTTTTTTGTATATTTAGTTTGAGGGGGAGGGTAATAAATATTATTAGTAAATCAATGGGTTGCGTATATAAATCAATCGATTGGATCATGTAGTTAAATAGGAGATGTAAATATGCCAGTATTAGTTTCTGATGGTATTGAGGAGAAAGATGTTCATGCAATTGAACATGACTTAGGTTTTTCTTTTTATGATGATTATAAAGATTTTTTGTTGGCTTTTAATGGCCTGCTTATAATTGACAATAACTACTGCGAAATACCTTTTTCTAAAGTTGATGATGGCTTTATTTCATTTCAAGAGCTTTATGGTCTTGGATTGAGCAATAATGATCTTGACCTTATTAGTAATAATAAAGAGCTTTCTTGTGAACTGACAAATATTAAGTTACCTTTGATTATAGGTGGCGATCCAGGAGGTAATTTCTTTTTTGTTGACTATGGGACAGATGAAAGTGTTTATTACTGGGATAGATCTCATATCCATTTTGATGGGAATGAGGATATTAAAGAATTTGACGAATGTGGCAATGCATATATTGTTACACCTAATTTCAAGGATTTCTATGAGCTTGTATTGAATAATATATCTGGCAACTCAGAGTTTAAAAAAGGGATATAGCCATTTTCATATAAAGTTTTCTGTATATTTTAAGCATGACAACTATTGAGTTGAAATTTCTTGTTTTAATCTTCTTCGAATGCCTGATATTAAAAGATAAATAGACAGTGTATTTTTCTCTTTTATGTATAGGGCTAAACTAAAGTTTATTATGAATCAAAGGTTTGTTTTGGCCCCATTGAAAATCACCCTTACTGATGGGTTTCTTTGCGGGTGCGATGATTATTTATGTCATTATGAATCTGTTTTTGATAGAGATTCAGCTATTAAGATGGCTTTTAGTCAAAATATTTCAGAGGAATTTTATATTTGGCAGGATATCATTGATAATGCTGCGGCAGAATTTTTTAATAATGAAATGTTTGACGAGGCAGAAACCTTTTTATCTGATTATGAAGAATTATTCTCTGAAAAAGAGCATAGATTTAATATTGTGAACCGGAAAAATAAAGTTTCAGGGAATAATGATGATCTTATTGACTTTATAAATGAAGTTGCGGGAGATGTCTTTCAATGGTTAAAGTTTGTATCCATAAGTCGATATATTTTTGGTGATAGCTCTGGAATTTTAGATGAAATATATGATGTTTGTGAGAAGGGGTTATTCCCATGTGGAAAAAGAGTAACTGGAGAGTTAGTTGTTTTTAATCCAGCTTTACTGAAATGTCAGACAAATAAATAGGGTTCCTCAACGTTAAATATGGATTTATTATTGCCTCATAAATTGGCCAGCTTTGAATGAGATAAAATATTGTTTTTTTATTTAATTAAGCCATGTATTTATAAGAAACACATGGCTTAATTTATTGCGTTTTACCCCTGAGTTTTAACTACGGCATCCAGCATAGTCTGAATATCCGACATCTCTTCCAGCATATCCTCTATAAAGTAAGATGCTCCTAAAGCGTAACCGTTCATTCTGACATAAGAAATAAAGGACAGGCACATTTTTCTCTTTGATTTTTAAGGGAATTTGAGCCTGTCCCCACAGAAACCCCCCCCGAAGGCAACACCACACAGCTGGACTGGAACAAAGTCTGCCAGCTGATGCAGGTGCAGACGAACCAGCAACTGCCGGTCTCCTTCCGATACGACGCTCAGGGCCGGATCAGCCAGCGAATCAGTCATCAGGAAGAGGGTACACCAGACCTGATCCGTCGCTGGTTCTATCACGACAGCAGTCCGCGCCCGGCCCGTATCCAGTGGGAAGATGGCACGGAAAGCCAGTTCGAATACGATATTGAAGGCAACCTGATCCGCACCACCAACCCCAGAGGTGACAGCCAGCATTATCAGTACGGTGCCTTCGATAAACTTATCCAGTCGACAGACCCGCTTGGAGCATCCACCTT
>NZ_AULT01000088.1 GCF_000422425.1 Oceanospirillum beijerinckii DSM 7166 | reverse complement strand
GGGGTAATGACGGGGATTAAGAGATAGTGCTCGAATAAAGCTGGAAACACCGGCGTTATCGGCTCGGACAGTAAAGCCCATAAGAACGAGGCATAACCATAAGAATGTTCGTTTTCTTGAGCAAGCTGATTTTAAAGACTGGACAGCGGCAAACCACACCCACCATAATTTCATAGTCGCCTCCTGGTTTTTGGCCTGACTTTGGTTTGTGGTGAATTTAAGTCCAGACCATAAACTAGAGAGGCGTCAAGCTTATGCTTCCTCTATCGAGAACTTCGCACTGTCCAGTTATCTACTGAAAGTAAATAAGCGGCCCTAATGTTATTCCCGGTTCCTTATTTGCAAGAAATTGCACTTATTAGTCGAAACCGGGAAGTAAAAAACCGCACTCCCGCTTCTTATGGATAGCGGCGTACGGTTTTCTTTTGCATTGTAATGTTTCTTTTGCATTGTAATGTGCCGCATCCGTGGTAAAGAGCGACACATTAAGGGCGACTAAGGGAAGGAGCTTAATCTTATTTCTTAATCCTGTTCCTTAGATAACACCGCGACGCTCTTGGTCACGCTCGATAGACTCGAACAGCGCCTGGAAATTACCTTCACCAAAGCCCAGATTTTCTTTACGCTGAATCAGTTCGATAAAGATAGGGCCAAACAGGTTCTTGGTGAAAATCTGCAGCAGATAGCCTTTGTCATCGCCATCTACCAGTACCTGGTGATCCTGAATGCGTTTTGGATCTTCGGTTACACCTGGTACACGATTAAACACTTCTTCGTAGTAGTCGTCGTGAATATCCAGTGTATCAATGACATTACGATCCAGCTTATCCAGAGAGGCCAGCAGGTCATCGCTACGGAAGGCGATATGCTGTACACCTGGGCCATTATATTGGTTCAGGTACTCATCAATCTGGTTGTTGTTATCGTCTTTGCCTTCGTTAATCGGGATGCAGAAACTACCGTCTGGTGAACGCAGTGCGTAAGACAGCAGTGCGGTTTTCTGGCCCTTAATATCAAAGTAACGTACTTCGGTGAAACCAAATACTTCTTTGTAGAACTTGGCCCAGGTATCCATGGTGCCTTTGAAAACGTTATTGGTCAGGTGATCGATCTCAATAAAGCCCAGGTCTTCTACCACGTTTTTCTCTTCCAGATCGATAAAGTCCTGAGCGTAAATATTGCCTTTATCACCGAACTGATCGATCAGATAGATCAGGCTGTCACCAATACCGTAGATGGCAGGGTATGGCAGATCTGTGTCTTCAGGTTTCGCTGCTTTTGCGCCACGACGCACGGCTTCGGCTTGCGCTTCTTCAGCGTTATCTACACGCCAGCCCATGGAGCAGATAGCAGGGCCATGGCTTTTAGCGAAGTCGGCAGAAAAACCTTTCTTTTCACGATTCAGCAGGAAGTGAATATCCCGTTGGTTGTAGTACAGAATATCCTTTGTGGCGTGACGCTTGAGCTTAGAAAAGCCAAATGCACCGAATACATCATGCATGAAATCCGTATCCGGGCTGGCAAACTCAGTGAATTCAATACCGCGTAGGCCTAATGGATTTTGACTCATAATAAGCTCCTCTTATTTTTGTAATACGCTAGGTGTTGCTGAAAGATGCCGCTTCCAGCCATACCTGAACTGATTTTTATCTTATGTCTTATGGCGTCGATCAGCTTTGCTGACTCAGCTCAATGTTGTAATAAAGTTAGAAGCTTTGATGATCAAAAAAAAGCGGAATAAAATGATTAACTCCATCAGAAAATTTGATGTAGTGTAGAAGTCTTAGTGAGCAGCCTGGATGACAAGGGCTTAAAAGAGAATAAGAGATTGATATGGCACTGGATTTAGAGAGTCTGCGGGTATTATCTGCCGTCGTTTCCGAAGGAGGGTTTGCCAAGGCGGCAGAGAAACTGAACAAAACTCAGTCGGCAGTGAGCTATCAGATACAGAAGTTGGAACAGCGACTAGGTGCAGATCTGTTTGATCGTTCAGCGTATCGTGCTGAATTAACGCCTGTCGGCGAGCGTATTCTGACGGAGGGAGAGCGCCTGTTACAACAGGCAGAGCACGTGTCTCACCTGGTGGACCAGTTCTCTGCGGGCTGGGAGCCCCGGTTAGAGTTAGTCGTCGATGGTATGATGCCCAGTAAGGTGCTGTTGTCGGTATTGAAGGAGATGGTCAATCTTAATATCCCTACCCATGTCCAGCTGCGGGTGGAGTACCTGGGTGGAGTACAGCAACGCTTTGAACGGGGGGATGCTGAGCTGATGCTGGCTTTGGCCTATGAGCCCAGTAATCGCTATGTTGTGAATGCATTGAAACCGGTGGAAACACTGTTAGTGGTTGCGGCAGATCATGCTTTGGCCAGAGTAAACAATATCACCCTGGATACACTGCAACAGCATGTAGAACTGACAGTACATGATTCCAGTTATCTGAAAGCGCATGGCGGTTGGCAAACATTTGGGGGGGAGCGGGTCTTCTACCTGAGTGATTTTCGGGCCAAGCGGGAGGCGCTGACCATGGGTTTGGGCTATGGCTGGATGCCGATGACGATGATTCAGGATGAGCTGGACAGTAAGCAGTTAGTGGAACTGGATTATCAAGGTGGATCCCGGCATCAATACACCCCAGTGCTGATCAATCGAAGGGATCAGGCTTTAGGTCGAGCGGGTCAATGGTTGATAGAGAGATTGTTGGAGCGTTTTGGTTAAACGGTGACAGAGAAGACAGTAGAACGGTTTTGGTAAAGTGCAGAGCGGTTTGAGTAAAGAATGCAGAGCGGTTTGGGTAACCGCTCTTACAAAAGGCGAACAGCTCAACGATACTCATATGCACTGACAAAAATAATACAATCTAGAGCAAGCAGTACAGCTTAGCGCAACCAGCTGATCAAGGTGTTAGGAGAGCGTTCCAGCCATTCCGCCATTGCCTCCAACATATCAGCCTGTTGACTCTCCTTAGCCAGGCTCGTACGGGCTTCAGTCAGATTACTACTGCGTTTTCGGCCTTTTAGAGCTTCTGCGTCAACGGAGTAGGTATCGCATATTTGTTTGATAATACCCTCAACGCTGGTGGGTTTTACGGGCTTTTTTATCTTTTTCCTCTCAGAGGAGCTTTTAGCTTTCTTTTTTTCTTTGCCTGCTTTGTCGCCATCTGAAGCCTTGCTCTTTTTCTTAGCAGAATCTTTTTTCTTCTTTGTTTTCTCTTTGCCAGCTGTTTTGGCTTCCGCTTTCACGGCTTCATTGACCTGTTGGTTGCTGGCGTGTGCAGGGGCTGCTGCTTTCTGTTGAGGCTGGTCCTGAATGCTATGCTGCAGGCTGTTCAGATGAGCCTGGAGTAATTTTTTCAGGGTTGGTGACAGTTTATCCAGTACTGCTGGCTCAGGCTGTTTGTTCAGAATGAGGTAGTTACCATTTTCCGACAAAATATCCAGCTGATCCAGCTCCTGTAACAGCCTGCGGGTGTTGTTAAAAGCGCTGGCTACTTTTTTCGGTTGCGTCAAAAACGATCTTAACTTCTGCGTCGGTTTTTTCTTTGAGGTCACAAGCTTTTGGCCGGGACCTTTAAAATGTAACGCATCGGAATGATAGGCCAACTGAGCCTTATTATCGCTGACATTCACCCAGGTAAATGGATACATTGCCAGCAGTGTTGGTTTAATATTGACCGGCCATCTGCCCTGCTGGATCACATGTTTACCCTTTCGGGTAAGCATTATGCCGAGTTCCAGAGTGCCTTGAGCGTTTTTACGGAAAACGAGTGGAAGGACCTGGGCGAGTAATATCCCTTCATTGAAATGTACAGGTAGATATGGCCAGCGCGCTGCAAACTGGAATCCCGGCTCATCATGAAATGTTAAGGTATTGTTATCTAAAGAAAAGATTTGTAATGATTGTTTTTTAGTCATAGATGATTATTTATTGTTGCGGCGCAATCCTGCAGCCCTGGACATTAGTCTGTGTTTTCCGGTACAGGGCCTTCAATGCCTGAGACTCTGAAACCATTCAACCAAAGCGATAAATTTTAGGGCCACTATTCTAAGGGCTTTCCAGTCATTTTCCCAGTTTACTAAGTGATAGGGCTGGAAATGGAGGCCAAAGAAGATGGTGTGTGCACTAAAAGTGCTTATTATATGCCTCAACACGCATTTTTTTATTGTATGGTGTCAATGTGAACCCTATTAAGCGCTTTATTCAGGTAGAGCTGTTATCTCTTTCTCTAGTTTGATTCCTCCTCTGACAGCCCCGTTGGTAATAGAAACCACCTGTGCAGCATGAATATCTACCTCTTTTTTTACGCTGAAGCTATACCTACCAAGGTCTATCTCCTGGAGGATATAGTATTTCTTTGTTGCTTCTTGTTATCTTGTTTACCCTGGTGTTGTCCCCGTCTTTAGGGTCGTCTCTGTTGAGAAGAAACCCTTTGATAAACAGGTTTTTCCTGAAAAAACGACTAGCAGCCTGTCGGACTTAAGCTGTCAATAGGCTTAAAAATCAGAAAAAATTGCGATTTATGCAGGGATATTCCTATTTTTTGAGAATATCCCTGTTCAATACCTTATTTTAGGCGCAACTTGGCTATTCGTTTTAGATTCCAGGCCATACACACCAAGCTCCATTCTCCTGTCACTCCCTTCAGTCCTCGTAGCGAGAACTGACGGAAGCCCAAGACCGATTTGATAATACCGAAGACCGGCTCAACCGTTTGTTTACGTAAGGCATAGATCGCTCGTCCTGCCTTGGTCCTTAACTTATGTGCCATCTTCTCTGCTGGAGATGCCCTTGT
>NZ_AULT01000087.1 GCF_000422425.1 Oceanospirillum beijerinckii DSM 7166 | reverse complement strand
GCCAACTTGACGTTGGCCGCGCTATCCATCTCCCACCAAAATATCTCGCCTGAGCTCGTTAATTTTGGAAGGAGAATTACGCGCTATCCGTTAAAGTATTGTGAGCTGCTACAGATTATGCCAATCACTGTATGCACTGACAGATAAAACACTGACAAAGTGAAACGATACAGAATAGGGTTCGTTCCAACTCCCTGGGAACGGCATTGTCACCCTGAAAAGGGTATTTGCCATATCTGGCCGCTTTTGCGGCCACTTTTTTTATCTCACCCATTAACAGGTTTGACCTACCCACTCCATAAAAAGCCCGTATCGACCCACTCGCCATAAAAAAAGCCCGTATCCACGGAGGAATACGGGCCAAAGTTATACCGCTTAACATAGCAGGGTGATACAAAAGACAAAGCAGACAGAAATCAGTATTTGTACCCCAAATAGCACTGATTAAAGCAAACATCTTCCACCGGATTACTCCCTATCACGGGATAGAAAGCCTCCTGGCAGAACAACACTCCCAAACAGAAGTGTCTCTAGCAGATCCAGACAACCTAAACTGACCTCAAGTTAACCGGCATACACCTTAGTTAGCTTGCGCAACAGTTTGATCAAGCTGGGCCAGATATTTCCCCAGACGCTTTTTGTTCATCACAAAGCTCGCCTGCAGCGTGGCAGAGTCAGACTTGATCTGTTCCAGATTAACAGGCTTACCTGCTACCACAACACCGATCATCGCCATAATAGAATGAGGGTCGCACTGATAGACGTAAACACCTTCTTTATCCATAGTGACGGAGACTTTCTCGCTCATACCCCCCTTCCAGGGTGTGGCTCCCTCAGGCAGCAAGCCATCAACAGAAGCGGAATTATGCGCCGGTTTGCTTGGAACAAAGTGCACCGTATCGCCCACATTCACATGCAATACAGCCGGTTCAAACACCATAGAACCGCCCTCACCGCGATTCTTCATGTGCACCGTATGCTCAGCGGCCCAACTCAGGCCAGACACTAAACACAGCGACGCAGCCAACAGCTTAACCTTCAACATATTCATTCTCTCCAGTCACTCTGAACTGGAAACTATGGTATAGCGACTACGCAAGCGAACATATTGTCATATGGGGGCAAAACAGCATAACCCGGCACAGACCAACCGAAGTAAGCCAAAGGATTAGAGTCAAAAGGAGGAGGCCATCATAAGAAAGGCAGAGAGACGAACAACGGGGATCATTCAGTGATCCCCGCTACATCAGACAAAACTCATTGCAATCTAATCGTTACAGCGTTTTCAGGTACTCAATCAGCGCTCTTTTCTCATCTTCTGTCAGACGTGGACCTATCACACCGTTACCGATCGGCTGATCATCAAAAATATGACCTGTATTGAAGTTGCCCGGCTCGCGGGTATCCAGAATAAAGCGCCCCTCCTGATAGTCATCAGTGAGTTTATAGTGCGCCAGATCCTTACGATGATTCAGCTTAGCTGCCACATTACCCTGAACGATGCCCAGTTTTTCAGTATCAAACGTCAGGTTACCCAGTTCAACAAAGGTTGGACGCTGATTCTGCGTCGATAACAGATCATAGACACTGGCCACAGAACCGTTATGCAGGGATGGAGCCGTTGCCCAAATACCATTCAGAGGTCGGGCTTTATAACCGGCACCGGCTTGCAGGCAGTTAGGACGACCACCTTCCATCACCTTTTGATGCTCTTCTGTAATGTAATTCTGCTTAAACCACTGATCATTGGTCTCCTGCACAAAAGCGCCCAATGCCAGAGCATAGCTCGCTGTCGCACTGTCTTTCATTGTCACATGCGCCAGATAAGCTTCAGACTCCACTGCCGATTTCTCTGCTTTCTTTTCGTCATCAGTGCCAAGATAAGTCACTGAATCATAAGAGGCCTGTGCATTCTCTTTACCCGGCTGATCAATGGTACCAGCACTCACAGAGACCAGAGTGCAGATATCCGTGTTCAGACCCAGACCTATAGTGTCCACCGTACGATTCACCAGCACATCCCCCTGAGCAGGGTCAGTGTTGATATCCTGTTGCGAAATAACCTTCAGCGCCAGATATTTTTCAGCAGTAGACACTAAGTCACCGCTTTTATCACTATAGACAATCTCCTTCCAATACTTATCACTCCAGAACTCAGGTGAGCCAACCACAGGCAAGTGACAACCCTGACAATACTGGTTATACAATGCCTTCCCCTGACTCGCTTTTACCTGATCAATCTTAGGGAAGCTCGCCGGCCACTTTGGCGCAGGCAGACCATTAAATGCAGGCCCACCTTTGTGCTTTTGCTCATCGAACGGATAATCACCCGACATCCAGTATTCAATCTCGTGCAGATTTCTTACCGGAATAGACGAGGAGTACTGAGTATTTGCCTGATTTTCATCTTTGTTAGTTTCGGCATTAACATACGCAGCAACGCCTAATGCCTCACCACTGTTACGAATCAGAGGCTGCATAATAGAAGCGTCGTACTGCACCCAGTCAAACCAGGACGTCGTCCAGATATGTGGATAATTTACCGGTGCATCAATCGGCGCATAGTTACCTGGTTTATTGATATCGCGATCAAAGACCTGATTACCAATACGATTCAAGGCATCAAGACAGGTGAAACCTTCCGTCACATTGATCACATCCTGACTGCTGCCCAACAGCTTCAGGGTCGCCGTTAACTCATCTTTCAACTTATTACGGGTCACCACACTGTAATTACTGCCCAATATATTCTTTGCGAAACGCTCAAAGCGACTGTTAAAGATTGGCAGATGACTGGATAGCGCGGTTTGCCCCAGAGCAGCACCCAGAGAGGCGGTTAGCAAACCCAAATCCGTCATCGCAGGACCGCCATCAATCACATAACGGGTGCCACCTTGTACCATCTGACCGGTATGACAAGCCGCACAGGTAAAGCCTGCTGCCGTAGCGTTACGGTCGATACCAGGGAAGTAGATGCTTTCAGTTTTCGCAATACCAATCGGCAAGCCATCGGGGCTGTCGCTTTCGATAAAGCCAATACGCAGCAGGTATTCACCCACAAACTTATTACCAGAGCCAAACAGAATATGCCAAGGGGTGGGTCTAGGCTCTTCCAGCGCTAACAGCCACTGATAAGGAATAGGCAGCGTTGCTGTACCCTGAGATTCGTGGTAGATCCACTGTGTATCCTTGTCTTTACCCCAACCGTGCGGATTGACATATTCAATCGGCATCTGGGTGTAAGTTGGTAGTACAGGTGGTGTCAGCTCATGTTTGATCTCTGCAATCGTGTTCTGAATTTTAATCACAACATAGACCACAGCCACCACAGCGATCAGTACAATCAACCACAGCAGCTTGGATTTTAACACCCTAAGCAACCTTGACTGTTTATCCCCCGTCCAAGCACTCATAGTTATTCCTTATTAGTTATATTGAGCAACCGTTTGACGGGGATGGTATAGAGCCGACGACAAAAAGGTATTACAGGCTATTACCAAAAACGCTATAAAATAACCGCTCTGATAAAGCCATTTTGGGTCGCCATAATCTGGGGGATTATTTCGTTTCTAGCGTTTTAGCCTCATCCCACCAGGCATCCATCTGATCAAGATCTACATCATCAAAGCTTAAACCGGCTTCACTCAGCTTTTGCTCAATATACTGAAAACGGAATTCAAACTTACGGTTGGTGCCACGCAGCGCGGTTTCCGGGTCTTGTTTTAGGAAGCGGGTCAAATTGGTCGCTGCAAACAGCACATCGCCATACTCTTTCTGTGCCGCTTTTAGATCGTTCTGAGCCAAGGCCTCTTTTACCTCATCCAGCTCTTCATGGATCTTATCCAGCACACCATGTACATCCGGCCAGTCAAAACCCACCTTGGAGGCGCGTTTTTGCAACTTCGCCGCCCGACTTAACGCCGGTAGTGTCACTGGCACATCCGCCAGAATAGAAGGGTTCTCTTCGGTAATCCCCTTCTCGGCTTTTTCCTGGGCCTTAATCTCTTCCCAACGCTGTTTCACCTGCTGCTGACTGACTTCGGCTTTTTCTTTGGTGTTTTCTTCGGCTTTTTCTTCGCGAGCCTCAGACCTATTATCAGACTGGGCTTTATCTGCGCCAGTATCCGTTGACACAGCAGAAGGCTCACCGGGATACAACTGGCCATCGTCAAACACATGAGGATGACGACGCACCATCTTCTCCACCAGCCCCTGCACCACATCATCCAGCTTAAACCAACCCTTTTCATCCGCCATCTGTGCGTAATAGATCACCTGAAACAGCAGATCACCCAGCTCATCCTTCAGATGGGACCAATCTTCCCTTTCGATGGTATCCGCCACCTCATAGGCCTCTTCCAAGGTGTAAGGCACAATCGTGGCAAATGTCTGCTCCTTATCCCACGGGCATCCGGTTTCAGGGTCACGTAAACGGGCCATCAGGTAAGTCAGATCCTGAACAGAATAACGTTGGCTCATGGCAGCTCCAGCAGTCAAAACTTAAGGGGAAATATTAAAGAAAGGAAAATATTAAAGCGGGAATAGTCACTATTGACATCCTCCCTCCGCTAAATCAGGCAAGCTGATTATAGCGGGGGATTCCTACAGCTAGACGGCCATGTCCGACCGCAAGAATGTTCCTGGCCGCATTCACATCGCGGTCGTGCGTGACACCACACGCACTGCAGATCCACTCTCTTATTCCAAGTCCTGCGATACCTTTCGGCCTCGAATCAGGCAAACTGCCACAACTCGAACAGGTTTGGGTGGTGTACGACTCATCAACTTCTTTGAAAACAATACCTGCGTGAGCGCATTTATAATCCAGCATCGTTTTCAGCATGGCCCAACCTGCATCCAGCACAGACTTCGCCATCTTGGTTTTGGCTAATGAGGAGGATTTCACGTTGCC
>NZ_AULT01000086.1 GCF_000422425.1 Oceanospirillum beijerinckii DSM 7166 | reverse complement strand
ATAAGTGTACGGATTGGCGGTTATAAGTGTACGGATTGGCGGTTATAGATGTACGGATTAACGGCTTTTATGTACACTACCGATCAATGTACATAAATATAAAAGGACTCTCTCCGTGGCAAAAGAAATGGTCTACAAATCGAATGCGTTGATCGACTCCGCATCATACCGTCTTAGCGTCATGGAGCAACGAATTATCCTGAGCTGTATTTCAAAAGTACGGCGAGAAGATGAGGTGACAGACGAGATCATGTACTCGGTACACGCCAGTGAGATCTCTGAGCTGTCATCCACGAATAAGAAGGATATTTACCCCAGGCTCAAAGAAGCCGCCTTTCGCTTGAAGCGAAGAGAGGTCAAGTTACATCGCGACGCCAACAACAATTCAAAAAGGGTCAAAACCTTAATTACCAATTGGGTTCAGACCATCGTTTATAACGATAACGAAGGCAGCATTGAGCTTAGATTCTCAAAGGACATTCTCCCGTATATCTCCCGGCTGAATAAGAACTTCACCCGCTACAGGCTTCAAGAGATTGGAGAGCTGGACAGCGCCCACGCGATTCGCCTCTATGAGATCCTGGTTCAGTACAAAGCTGCAGGCTGCCGAGAAGTACTCGTTGAAGATCTGAAGGAGATGATGCAGCTGGAAGACCGGTACAACAAGATTGCAGAACTCAAGCGCAGGGTGATCGATCCGGCGGTAGACCAGATCAATAAACACACTACGCTGACGGTGACCTATGACCAGATGAAGCAGGGACGAAAGATCGTTGCCTTTGTCTTTTCTTTTGAACAGAAAAGCCTTCAGGGCAAGCTCGATCTTCCAGACTTCCTGGATTTCCACGAAGAGCAAGCCAAATTAGAGACAAAGAAAAAAGTACTCTCAAGCAATGAGGAAGCGATGGCACTTGCACGGCCAGGGGAGGCATACCCCATTACACTCCGCCGACTGACGCAAGAAGGGTATCAGTTAAAGTTCAAACCGAACTTTGCTACCTGATAAGTGGGATAGAGGCCTTATCATTTATATGTGTACGGATTGGCGGTTTAAGGCCTGAATTATGACAAAATCCTGACAGTACCTGCCGTGGCCATCGCTCATAATTCTATCCATAAGCCCCGTATAATCAGTCTTCTAGCCCGATTACCAATTAAGAGAGTGGTTCAAGGGGGCAGAAAAGTTGACGGTTTTCTTCGCTAATCAGCGGTAAACCCTATCGAATTACTCTGATAAGTGTACGGATTGGCGGTCTGAAGCCTGAACTATGACAAAAGCCTGACGGCATCTGCCGTGGCCATAGATCATCATTAAGGCCAGAAGTCCCGTATAATCAAGCCTCTAGCTCGATACCCCGTTAAATATGTGACTTAAAAGATCATACAGAGTTGACGCATTTCTTCGCTAAAACGATGCGATTTATCGCCATTACTGGCCAATATCACGTAAATTCCGACGTATGGCGTCGTTTGTTATGTGTACGGATTGGCGGTAGGTCGCCTGAACTATGACAAATACCTGACGAGAGGAAGGTAAGCCCCCGGAGGGGCTTTACTGCTGTTTCTGCTCAATCGTATTGCCGATGGTGATGTTACCGATCGAAATTAATGGACCGCCGTTAGCCTTCGCCAGAGCTAACACCAAAATCACAATCACCGATAACTTAGCACTCCTTGTTACCTTCATATTGCCCCCTGTATTAGTTTGATACATCCAACTGTATCAGCCTTGTCAGCTCTATTGTGGGGTGCGGTTTTTTTGGTTCATGAAGCTTTACAAGAATTTTAGAAATCAATCAGATAGCCAAGAGCTATGGACATTCATAGTCAGGAGTAGAATAAATTTTCCCATGGGAAACAATCAGTTATAGGCAAGGTAAATCACAGAAGGGGAATCATAAACAGAGAAGCGCACAGCGGAGCACGCTTCTCTGTGTGGGGGAACAACAGTCTACCGGATCAGAGCGAAGTCTGCAGCTGATTGGATACCATCTTACTCTGTGCCCTTGTCCCGGTTACGCACTATCTCTATCAGCTCCTGCTGCAGCGTCTTGTTTTCCTGTCTGGCCTCTTTCAGTTCTTCCCTTAACAGATCGATCTGTTGGGCCTTATCGTCCTGGCCAGCGGCTAAGGTGGCGTTGGTAATGGCCAGTTTCTCCTGTTCGGTCTTAGCTTGGGCCAATGACTGTTCCAGGGTGACCACCTGTTTGGCTTGGTGATCGGCGTTGATTTCTGACTCCGCCAGCCGCTTCTCTAACCGGGCGATCTCTTCCAGGGCTTCCGATAGTTCGGTGCTGACCTCTTCCACTTCTTCCCTGGCTTGCTGCCGGATCTGCTCCGTGTTGGCCAATGCCTGTTCACTGGCGGTACTCCAGATTTTCCCTAGGGAAACTTGTATCGATTGCTTGAGTTCATCAGGCATCTGCAGGGCGGCGTTAATGTCTTCGCGCCGTGCCTGTCGCCATTCCCGCATCACCGGGGAGATATGGGATAGGGAGCCACCACCTAGCCGTTGCCGTACTTGCTCATTCGTCGGGTTCTCTGTGCCGGTATCAACCAGATGATTGGCCGCATTGATGATCCGGGTCTTGATATCGCTCTTTACGTCCATGAGATGTGTCCGCCTATTTGTATTGTATGTATTAATAATACATACAATACAAATTCACTGCCAGTCGTGCCGGGGCTAAACGCTGGTTTTGGGGTGTTCTTGGTGTGTTTTTAGGAATGGATAGGCCGTTATCCGGAGCAAATACCGGAACCACTCAATAGCCCAGGACGGGCCGGGAAACCTGCACGGAATTAACGAACGTTATTTTCGATCACCTTGCAGTTTATATGGTCTTTGTCTAAGTTGATTTTTATATACCCCTAAGATTTTTGAATTTTAGCGACACGATACACGAAATTAACAGACGATAACCGCACGGCAAGGAGGCCAAAAAATGCGTTTTTTGAAGCTCAGAACCGATTATCACCCCCGAAAAGACGGTTCCCGCACTGTGACGCCCCTTGTCGTAGACTCCCCGCGTAAGTTTGCGCCGTCAAAAGAGCGCAAAGAGCAATGTCTGAGTAAAAAACGCTGCCTCTTGATCACTGGGGCCCATGATTCCGGGAAAACCCGTTGGCTCAGTCGCTTACGGGATGAATGGGAGCCGATCTGGGGATCAAAGATTAAGGCTGAACCCATCTGGTTAGGCGCGTTATCCCCGGTCGGCTCCTGGGTGGACAATAGCGCGGTGGCCGATTGGCACGATCAACAGGAGAAACAGCGCTCAGAGGCTGACCCCGACTACCGCTTACGCCTGTGGGATAAGCTCAATCAGCAGCAAAAAGCGGACATCTTGCCGGAATATCTCAAGGACAATGGCGGTTTGCTGTTTATCGATGATGCCCACCGGCTTAGTGGCCGTAAGCTGCAGATTGCCAGGCAATGTGTGATTTCTGCAAAAATTTGGGTGATCACCGCCAGCCAGGAAAACCGACTGGCCCCGAATCTAAGGCCGGTGATCGAGCGGCGGGAACCCCAACGCACCCGGTTAAAAACCGATGCCAGCTATGACGCCACCAGCGCAGCGGTCTGGATCATGATGTTACTGGCCCTGGGCGCGGGTTGGTGGGAGATCAGTCTGGTACTTGGCGGCTTGAAGATGCTGGGCAATGGCCGGAACTCGGCCCGGATGGATTAATACTTTCAAGGAACGGCATAGGAGGTGCCAAGATGAAGCTAGTTTTACGTATCTTATCGACGATTTCGTCCATCTTTCTGGTGGCCATGCTCTTGTTTATCCTGGGCCTGCTGTTTCTGGCCCCACCGGCCAGGGCAGAGACACCGGCCACAACCGATCCGCCTGCAGCGGAATCACCTGAGCCAACCTTCTGGCAAACCATCCCTATCTTCTCTGGCCCGGCAGAGCCCGTGCCGGAGATTAAAACCTATCAGTTACCGCGCTTTGATCCCGAGGCACAGGGCAATCACCATACGCCAATAGCCCCACTCCAACTGGCCCCGGCCATCGATTACGATGCCTTATACCAGGCCACGCTGAATTGTTATCCGGAGAAAAGTAAATTCGGCCTGGAAGTAGAGTTAGAAGGCGCATACCGCAACCGGAAAACATACGACTATACAGGGTCTGAAATTGGCCAACACTATATTGGTGTGGTGGCCCGTATGCCGCTGTATAGCGCGTCAGAACTGAACCGTGAGCGGGAGAAAGAGTACAAACGCAGGACGGATACCGCCGCTACTATCGGGGCGTTTCTCTCCGCCCTGGCGAAACGCAATCACGCCATTCGGGAGCTGGGTCTTTATCAAAGCCTGGAAGCCAGATCACAAATCAGAGTGATGCAGGGCGTGGCCGAAACAGCCGAACAGGTGCGCTATCTGGAACGGGTCGCCCAGGCCCAGGAAGCGCTGATCAGTGCAGAAACCGCCATCGCCCAACACCGCTTAAGCCTGATCGCCAGTTGTTCCGATGAAAAAGCACCGGTACTGAATCAATACCTGCAGGTGGTCAGCGCCCGGAGTCAGCAAAAGTGAAGTGGTTTAATCATATGGCCATCGCCGGTGCGACCTGCGCCGTGGTCAATCCGGCCCTAGTGCCACTGGCCGTACTGGGATCGACCGCCCCGGATTGGTTAGAGTGGGTGGCCAAGGCCCTGGGCAACCGTATCAAACACCGGACAACGACCCATTACTTTATTGTCTGGCTTGTCGCCTGCATCGGTAGTTGGCCACTGGACCCCACCGGCATGGTGACTGCTTTTACCTACGGCGGCTTAACCCATGTGATGACCGATGCCATGACGGTAAGCGGTGTGCCCTTCGGGCCGCAATCCGACAGGCGATTTCACTTATTCGGTGGCAGGTTCAGGACAGGAGACCCGACAGAGTACGGCATTGCTTTTGGCATAGTGGCTCTGTGTGCTGCATTGGTGATGCTTAGGAGTGCCAGCGGGTGGTATCCGTTCTTTTACGATTGGGCGGGATTGTATAATTCAGGGGTGATAGACGGCGCTGAATGGCGGG
>NZ_AULT01000085.1 GCF_000422425.1 Oceanospirillum beijerinckii DSM 7166 | reverse complement strand
CCCTGCCGATGAATCAGGCGGAGTATGAGCAGTTGGAGGCTCTGGCCGCTGAGTTGGATCGGTCGATGTTATCTACGATCCGTCATGCTATTTCGAAGTTAGCAAAGGAAGCGTGATAGTTATGGTACTTGGAGATATTGGATCATGGGCATCAATATTAGGTACGGTGATATCTATATTTCTACTTTACCATGCTAATAAAATAAGGAAATTATTCTTATTAAAGGCTAGGGTCCCTAAAAACATCAAAGAACTTGAAAAAATATCAAAAAATATATCCATTAACATGGAGGGCTGGGATGATGATAAATATGATATATTGCTTGATTTTAAAAAATCAGTAGCGATCTTAGATGATTTAGAGTTTTCATCAAACTCAAAATATAAAAATGAAATAAAAGATTATAAAAGAAAGATAATTCCAAAAAGATGGTTTTTTAAAAAAAACACTGATATTAGTCAAAAAGAGGCATGGGCTTTATATACAAGTCTAGGTCTCTTTATTCAAGAAATGACAAACATTAAAAATAATTCGAAATGGGATTAGTATGGCAGTTGATAAAAAGGTTTTAGAGTTGATTACGAGTTTAAATGAAAAAACATTAGATGGGAAAATAAAATGGAGTGTATCTAATCCTCCTGCTTCTATCGCCAAAAGCGCAGAGGGAGATATATCTCAATATTATTCGACTACTATAAATGGTAATAATTATTCTGTTTTTTTAGGTGGATTTAAACACTACTTTGATGAAGATAATTATGAATGGAGGGAGAAGTCTTATTTTACTATAATTAATGAAGAAGGTCAGATTTTGTTGAAAACATATGAATATATACCTGTGCTAGATCACCTCTTTTCTAGAATTCAAGTTAATGCTTCAAACATTGATGATTTACTAAATAACATAAACGAGCTTTAATAGTAAAATTAGGTTTTAATCCTAACCCTATACCCCTCAGCCTTCAATCTCGCATAAAGCTGGGTGTAACTCTCACCCGGCCTAGCCAGCTTTTCCGCCTGAGCTTTCGTCAGTGTTTTCGTTTTTTCTGACTTAGGCTTGGGCTTCTCCCGGAATTTGAAAATGATATGGCTCACCTTACGGCCCGTCTTCCGGGTCGTGTAGGAGGCTTTGAGGTCGGTCGCTTCGTTGATCTCCTGAATGGCCTTCTCAATCACCCACCGTTTCAGATCCGCAAACAGGGGGTATTTGTCTTCGATCTGCAGCACCGACTTCAACTCATCGACCGTAATAGTGATCTCTTGCTTGGTGCCCCGCCACTGAGCAAAGTGCTCATAGATTCTAATCGCGTAGGAGTTGGACATATTGATCACCGCCGACAGCGCATAACGGGTGAACTGTTCCGACAGCATATTGATATAAGGGATGATATCGGTGCCGAATCGCAACTCTACCCGACCCTCTGCATCGATGTAGTTCACGCTCTGACACCAACGGGTCAGCATCTTAGATGGATGCCTCTGACTTCCATCAGGTTCCTTGTAGAGCGTCACAGAGCGGTCAAACAGCCGCTTAGAGGCCACCTTAAGATCCCTGTAAGCGGTCTTGATATCGCCCCCAGTCATCTCCACCAGTTCCGCCGCTGAAATGGAATACAGGGTCTGGTCCGTAATCACCTCATGACGGGGGACCTTAGACATACAGGTCAGAATGATCCGTTGCTCAAGTACGCTGAGACGGTAGGATGCATTGATGATGTGATTAGATTTAACAACCTGGAGTTCCATGACCACTTACCTCTTTAATTATGAGTATAATATTAATCTCATAATTATTCGTCAATAACTCATAGTTAGTGGTCAATTCCTCATATTTAACCGTCATTTTCTCATAGTTAGCCGTCAATCTCTCATATTTAAACCTGTAACATAATGATTTATAAGGTAAATTCCCATCCTAAAAGGTTTTAAAAGGTATAAAAGTATTAAAAAGGGGAAGCGGCCATAACTGAGCTACTTTCCCCAAGGAAAAGCTCAACTATTACACACCGTCAATCTCTCATAGTTCGACCGTCAATTTGTATATAGTTGGCCTCAACCCTACCCTGATCGGGCGCCTAGAAAGCAGATTTCACCAGCAACTTTCCCAGGGGAAAACCCTAACGATCACACACCGTCAATCCCTCATAGTTCGACCGTCAATTTGTAGAGATTACAGCGGCATATCCCTTGCTCAGACTCAAAGTCTATACCCATACTGTAAAAGTGGTTTTATAAGTATTGAGCTATTAACAGTATCAAATCAAAACTATTTTAGAACTAAAACAATACTGTTTTGAATGGAGATCAGAACTATGTCCGTGTTTGCCTACCTGCGAGTATCCACCACCCGACAGGACGTTGATAACCAACGCCACGGTATCCTTGAGTACTGCAATCAGCGCAGTCTAACCAACCTGCAATTTGTCGAAGACACCGCCCCAGGAAAGAAGAAATGGCGGGAACGTCGCCTTGGCCAACTGCTCGATGAGGCCCAAGCCGGTGATGTGGTGGTGTTTAGCGAGATCTCCCGGATTGCCCGTTCTACTCTCCAGGTCTTAGAAGTGCTGGAACATTGCACTGAAAAAGGCGTACACGCTCATATCACCAAGCAAAACATGGTGTTTGATGGCTCGATTCAATCCAGGGTAACGGCCACTGTGTTAGGCATGGCGGCAGAGATCGAGCGGGAAATGATCTCTATGAGGACTAAGGAGGCACTGGCCGCCAGGAAGAAAGATGGCAAGATCCTGGGCGGGCCGACAGGCCCGGCCAACCAGTACAAGCTGGATCCCAAACGGAAACAGATAGAAGACTTGCTGAAGAAGGAAGTCAGCATCCGCCAGATCGCTAAGATAGTGGAGTGTGCGCCGAGTACGTTGGCGGATTATATCCGGAGAGAAAGTTTAAGATTTGAAAAATGAGTATTAAGTAGAAAGTGATATTTTATTTATATTTGTTTTTTAGATTCTTTAATTTATTAACAAGTGAATTTAATACTTTTTCCATACTTGGTGCTATGAGCTCGTCTTCATCACTATAAATACCATCTTCCTTAATTTGGTATGAAGCAGGATAAATGGCTTTGTTGGTTTCTCTAAAAGTATATAAAAAATCATCCGAAGAATACTCAAAAGTGAAGCGCTCTATAGACTCATCATGATCACATAACCTAACAAAATCATCTAAGTACTGGAGGAAGTCTATGTATACTCTGTCTGAATATAAATGGTTTGATACCAATGTTCTCGATCTGGTGGGGTTGTTAAAGGAGATGCAAGATACAGTATCTGATAGTATGATCTCTGCACATGCGTATCCCTTGAATATGATGCTGTTGTCTTCTTCTGATGTGTAATATTTGAAATAATTTATATTTTCAAAATATTTACTGACCTCATTTCTATGTCTTATTATGTTTTCTTTATAAGGATCGTCTGATGATATAGAGTTGCAGACCTCTACGACATTTATTTCATTGGACAGAAAGTCATATATGTCAGATAGTTCAGAAGTGTCTCTATCATTTATACTTTTTGCTATGTCTCTATAATCAAGTATGTCTTTTTTTGTATTTAATATATGTTTGGATGGGTCTCCTATTTCAAGTGTTCTATATATTTGTTTTTTTGAGATATTGATGATTATAAGTCGGTCATATTTTTCATATAGCTCGCTCTTGATAAATTTTTCTACGGTGCTTCTTACTTTATTTAAAGATGAAGTTGAAGTAACTTGTATGGCAATTCTATTTTCATCATCTGCTAAATCAATAGCAGCCGCATTATGATGGGTTAAGTTGATATTCTTAAGGTTCCAGCCAAAAGATAAGTTAAACAAATCTCTATAAAAGTTTTCTGAATATATATTTAAGTCAGTTAAATTGATAGAGGATTTAATTTCAACTTCTTTTGATAGTTGTGCTAACAGTTTTAATATTTGATCTAAATAGTACTTTCTTTTCATAGGCTTCAATAGTTTATAAACAGAATGTTGTTTTCTAATGTCTAGGTATGATTAATTAATCTATTCTTCCGGTACGGTGCTGGTTTCAGCCGTGTCTTCCGGTATATCGGTTTTTTGCATCTGTTCCGCCATCAGGCGGGCTCCAATTCAGGTTTGGCTCTAGTAACCGACTTCTTTCTGGTGTTTTACGGCCAGGATCAGAGCGATATCGCCATCATATCGGTAGAGCGCGACGTAACCGCTACTGCCAAAATCGATCAGCCATTCTCTGAATTCCGGGTTCATCCCTTCAACTGGACGACCGGCTTCCGGTTGCCTGGATATGATTTTTACGGTCTGGCGTATGGTTTTAACGGCTTTTTTCGCGGCCGGAATATTATTATGGGCTAAGAACCGGTAAAGACGTTGGACATCTTTCAGTGCAGAGTCAGACCAGATTAAACGTGGCATTCAGGCGGCTCCACGTCGTCACCTGCTTCAAGCTTAGCCAGCCAGTCATCGGCTTCTTCCATCGTGACATGTTGGCCAGTAGCCTGATAGTCATTCCAGGCTTGCATACCGGCTTGTCGATAGGCTTCCTGTTTTTCTTCTCGCTCAACGTATTGCTGAATGGCTTCTCGCATCATCCAGTGCGTAGAGCGCTGACGAGCCTGGGCTAACAGGTCAATTCTGGCTTTTATTTCCGGGTCGAGTTTGACGGAAACAGGGCGTGCTGCGTTCATGATTTTTGTCTCTGTGATCGATAGGTATTACCTAGTATATACTAGGTAATACCTTGTGTTCTATGAGTGGAGTGTGAAGGGCTACAGCTTTTCCAAAAGTTCTTCAATGAGCTTAACGATGTCGATATTGAAATACTCTTTCAGTAGTGAGTTGATTCTCATCAGGGTTACGACAGATTTGATGATGTGTTGCAATGTTTTAAAGAAAATCATGTTCTTATTCCTCGATAAATTTGTGGATACAAAGAGACTTATAGCGCGAGCGCTATCCTTTAACGTGTGAGGAAAATTAGAACACTGGCCGTGCAGGTGGTTGTAGGCAAGATCCAGTATTTTTTTCAGATTTTTTCCCAATAAAAACAACAGACTCCCAGCCACAATTTCACAGGATGGAATAGCCAAAAATTAAACGCTACCTTGGTAGAGCTGAGATTGTTTGAGGGATGATGCCCGCCCCGGCCTGCTCCCAACC
>NZ_KE383836.1:5061-5698 GCF_000422425.1 Oceanospirillum beijerinckii DSM 7166 | reverse complement strand
TGACCGCAAACTCAATATTCTGCAGATTCAGAATCGTACCGGAAGGCAGATTGGACGCATCTATCACCATCGCCTCGGTACGGTCACTATTGTTACTGCCTCGAATAGTAATCGGGCTACTAGGTCGCTCATTACTATCCGTGGTCAATGTGACCTTATTGACCCAGAGATTGTCTTCATCCACACCAAGCGCTTCAAGGAAGACACGCCCACCGTCTAGCATATCGTCTTCTTCATCCAGGCCAGCAGATTCATCAATCAGCTGCAGTAACGCCTCCACCGAATTATTATTCCGCGCCGTTTCATTGGCATTCGCTATAAAACCAACCCCAGTAGGCAAACTGACACTGGTCACCGCTTCCTGGCCACCTTCGGTAAAGTGCAACGGGATATCCGCTTCCTCTGTCTGGGCATTACTATCTTCACGCTCAGATGCTACCGGCTGAACAGTCACCGTCTTCGTCTCTTCACCATCCTCATCAACGGTTACCGTCGTCGTAACAGGCACACCATCAACCAACTGAGTTTCTGGCTCTGGCTCTGGTTCTGGCTCTGGTTCCGGCTCTGGTTCCGGCTCTGGCTCTGGTTCCGGCTCTGGCTCTGGCTCTGGCTCTGGCTCTGGCTCTGGCTCTGGCTC
>NZ_KE383836.1:0-4866 GCF_000422425.1 Oceanospirillum beijerinckii DSM 7166 | reverse complement strand
GGCTCTGGCTCTGGCTCTGGCTCTGGCTCTGGCTCTGGTTCTGGTTCTGGCTCCGGGGTTGGCGTCGGTGTACCGCCGCCACCTCCACCGCCACCTGTTGAGGGCGGTGTTTCATTCACATCCGTCACCGTGACGGTCAGTGTCTGAGTATCCGTACCACCGTTACTGTCATCGGCCTGTACCTCCACCACATAGGTGTTATTACCGGCGGTATCCCCCTGATCCTGCGGATTTTCATAATCCGGGGCAGCTTTGAATGTCAGCGCCCCGCTATTAGCATCGATACTAAACAGGGTGTTGTCTGCTCCACCGCTAATGCTAAAAGCAAGAGTATCATCCTCAGCATCAGTGGCAGTTACCGTGGTGACCGTGGTACTGTTTTCCGCAACATTAATTGCTGCAGTGTCACCGCCGTTGTTGCTGGTAATCACTGGCGCGGCATTGCGGGAGACCACCACACTGGTATCAATATCAGCAGAAGTCCCACCATCACCATCGGTCAGCACAAAGCTCACCCTGCGGGTGTTTTCAGTGGCTGTTGTGCTATCGAGATTTTCATAGGTGATATTGTTCAGCAATGCTGATATTGCGGCAGTCGTGGCGTCGGTATTAAAGCTAATGGTCAATGCATTGCCGTTGATACCATCGTTCAGAGAACCGAGGGTGCCGATCCAGGTACCACCATAGGTCACATCGGCACCGTCGACACCGATCTGACCCGCTTCTGTGCCTTGGTTTCTGATCGAAAGCTTATCCTCATCGCTCACGCCATTGTTGGTGATACTAACAGTTAAAGTGCCTGTATTAAAATTGGTGGAATCTGGGTCGGTGACGCTGAATGCCGTGCCCTGATCAATGACTAAGGCGTCCGAACCTATCAGATAAGCCAGGCTGTTACCGGACAGCTCGCTGATGGTCGGTGCATCGTTTTGCGGAGTAACGGTGATAGCAAAACTCTGCCCAGAAACTGGGGAAACACTATCTTCCCCGCCATCGACTAGGCTAAAGCCCAAGGTATCACTGGTGGTTTCACCGCCATCGTGGGTGTATTTCAGGCGGCTGTTGTCGATATCGTCCTGAGTAAAGGTACCGTTCAGCGCCAGAGCTTCGCCATCATCTTGGGTGCTGTTGTTATTGGCATCCAGCCAGAAGGTGCCGTTTGTGGTGGCGGTGGAGACGGTATAGGTCAGACCGGTTGCGCTATCATCTGGGTCGGTGGCGTTCAGATCCGTATTGGCGATAGTGGCTGTTGCGGCTTCATCCAGTGTGATACCGACATTAGTGGCCACGGTAGGCGCATCATTGACGCCGGTGGCGGTGACGGTGACGGTGGAGGCCAGCCCGGTCTGATCATTAGCATCGGCGGCGGTCACGCTGACCGTCCGATCCGCCCCACCAACGTTATCCCCTGTCTGGGCAAAGGTCAGCTCTTTTAACAGCGCCAGATACTCTGCCTTGGTCGCGCTACCGGATAGGCTGATTGCACTATCCGAGGTATAGCTAATCGTGATGCCGTTCACCGTTGCGTTATCAGCATGACTGCCAAGCTTTATCACATCGCCGGTTTGCGCGCCGGCACTAATCTGAATGCTCATGCTGTTCAGATTGGCGCCATCATCAGTAATGCTGGCGGCAGCATCTACCAGTGTCACCGGGGTATCGGCGTCGTTTTCGGTATAGGTCGCGGTGGCGTTATTACCGCTTGCGGCCCCGTTCAGATCGATCTCAGGGGCGGATACCACATCCAGCGTCCAGGTATTAGCGCTGGCTGCATTAGCATCACCGTCGTTGACCGTAAAGCCGATGGTGGTATAGGCAGAACCTACCCCATCTGTTGCAGGGCGGTATTTTAATAAACCAGCGCTGATATCAGTCGCGGTTACGGTATCGCTGGTACTCAACGCGGCTTCACTACCGTTTACCGTACCGTCATTATCGGTATCGACCCATAAAGTACCAAGCGCAGGGGCGGCGCTGAGGGTGATCTGTTCCAGGGCATCGCCGGTATCGATATCGCTAAAACCGGCATCCGCGACCTGAATCGTCAGCGCGCTGTTTTTCTGCGCGGTCAGGGTTTTATCGGTACCTGTGGGGGCATCGTTCACCGGGTTGACCGTTAGATTCGCAGTAATGGTACCCGTTGAGAAAGCGGTAGCATCACCGTTAGTACTGGTATCGGTTTTACTTGGGCCTGAAGTGGAGCCTGAAGTGGAGCCTGAGAAGTTAAAGCTTAGAGAAAGGGAGGTTGAAGCACTGCCACTTGTACCATCCCAAGCACGAAGGGTCAGGCTGGCAGTTTCGCCGTTTTCACCATCTGGGTTATAACGCACATAGGTGCTGCTGCTTAACTGTAAGGAATTTGCACTGTCGACGGAGCCAAAATCAGTCCAGCTGCCGTCACTGCCATTAGACGAGTTGGTGGAATACTGCCAAGTGCCGTTACCTGTCTGGGCGCTGATGGCTGCTCCCAGAGTATCACCATCCACATCCGCAGCGGTGACACCGTCTAACAGGGTCGAAATCTGCACACCGGTAGAGGTGGTATCTTCATCGGTGGCGGTAAAGGCATAAGGGCCACCGGATAGGATCGGGGCATCGTTTACGGCATTAACCGTAATACTGGCGGTTTCTGATGCTGTTGAGAACGCCGTGGCATCGCCATTGGTGCTGGCATCTACTTTATTCCCCGCCGTACCTGAAGCCTGATCCCAGCCACGATAGGTCACCGTCGCACTGCCGTTGTAATCAGCATTGGGCACAAAATGCAGTTTATCGTCTGCGGCTAACAGCAGAGCGCTGCTGTCAGAGACAGTTCCCACATCCGACCAGTTGGTGCCATCGGTCGAGTACTGCCAGGTGCCGTTGGTGTTATCCACCGCTGTTACCGCGATACCTTCCGACGCGCCAGAATCCACATCGGTTAATGCGGCCCCCAAAATATCAGACACCAAGGTGCCGGTATTGGTGGTAGGGTCTTCATCAATGGCGGTTAATGTGGGTGAACCGGAATTATCCAGCACCGGGGCATCGTTAACGGCGGTAATATCCAGATTGACCACCGGATCGCTGGCTAAACTGCCGCCGTTACCATCACTGGCAGCAATCGTAATCGTAGCCGCGTTATCGCCGCTGGCATTTGCAGCACCGGTATATTGGATATTAGAGGCGGTACCCAGATAGGTATTAATATCCGCAGCAGAACCGACCAGCGTAATCTCAGTATCGCTGACTTTGGTTTCGGTAACGCCCGATCCAACAGCGGCGCCATCGGCAGGTGCAGTAAACGTACCAGCAGAGGCTGTCAGAGTAACCGTTAGCGCATCACCATCGCCATCGGCAAAGGTAACGGCTGATAGATCAATATTACCCTGAGTGTCCTCGGTTAATGTGGTGAGATCAGAAGGAGCGCCCGTGACGGTGGGGGCACTGTTTGAAATTTGTAAGTTATCATAAACAAAGTTGTCAACAGCAATGTAATTTTGAGTTCCTGTTGTGACAAATTCAACAGTATCAATGTCTGTTGTGGCAAAGTTGGTATCCGTAAGATCAATACGCTGCCAAGCACCGCCTTGTGCTACAGGGTTTTGACCGTAGCTAAATGATGTCACCGTTGCAGAAGCAACCTGTGTGCCATTCAATTTGCCGACAAGAGTAATTGACTGGCCTGCCACTAAAACCTGTCCCCCGCTATCACTGGAAGGCCAAATGTCGAACATTAATGCTCTGAAAGTGTAACCCGATGGGGCAGAGATTCCTCCAATATTTGATTCTGTAGCTGGTGAACCAATATTATCAAAGTAAGCGTTAGAGTTACCGGTTTCTCCAGCAAGATTAGAGCCATAGTTAGTGGTGACTTGAGCCTTCATACTTCCAGTTAGGGCAAACGTTTGAGACGACAATGAAAAACTCGTAGCGTTAGTTGTGGCATCTTCAAAACGGTAAGTTGCACCCGTACCATCATTTGTTAGGTTCACTGTTACTGTAGCAGTGCTTAAATTGTTAGAGCTGCCACCATCATTGGCCTGAACAGTTAATGTGTAACTGGTTGTACCGCTTTCATAATCTAAGTCGCCGGTGTCATTAACGGTAATTACACCTGTGCTGGCATCAATGGCAAATGGGGTATTACCATCCTTATCAGCATCAGTATTCCCTGCAGTGATCGAATAGGTAAGCCCCGTATCTGTTGAACCACTGTCGCCATTATTAGCATTGACATTGAAAACACTGCTGCTGTTAACCGCATTTTCTGAAAGGGACACAGTTTCTACTGAGTCAGATAAATTGCCTTCAAAAACGGGGGAATTATTTGTTGATCCACCGCTACTACCACCGCTACTGCCGCTATTATTATCGTCGTCACATGGTAGTGTTCTACTACCTGAGGTTGTAAAACCACCGTCACAACCTAGGCAATGATCAATATCTTGCATGCCTTGGACCGTAAATGGCAGAACACTTTCGATCTCGCCGTCCTGAAACTCAAGATCCCAGTCCCCCCCTAAGCTTAAAGGGCCGGTTTTATCGGACGATGCGGCAATATCCACTCCGCCAAGGCTATCTGACAGCGTTTGAACAAAAGCTTCTCCCTGCTCACCGGCAGCGACACTACAGCCATAAAGTAATAGATCTGCCCCTGGGGCAAAGCTATTGGCAATGGTACTCAGGGTATCTGTTTCCTGGCTCAACACAGCCTGATTAATAGGCTTATCACCTAATAAGAGCTGTCCTTGTGTGCCGTGGGATACCAAATGAACCGCTGTAAGATCTGTATACTGTGCCAGAGCATTAGCTATATTGTCTAAGCCGTTGCCTGACTCGGGTAGGATAATTACGGGGATATCGGGCCGTAAACCGGCGATCAGT
>NZ_AULT01000082.1 GCF_000422425.1 Oceanospirillum beijerinckii DSM 7166 | reverse complement strand
TCAGTAAAAGCTTCGAAGTCTACGGACGCACCTGCTGTACTGTTACCAATCATATCAGCAGAAGTGATATTAATCAGATCAGCAGCAGCATTACTCAGTGCCAGAATAACAGCAATATCCCCTACAGAGCCTGCTGTCGCTGACATATCTGTAGTTAGTAAATTTGTCAGTACATCCGTATCTAACTGCAAGGCGCTATGTGTTGCTAGGTCACTGACGTTCAGATTCTCAAAATCTGCACTTGTCTGAGTACCTACAAATAAAGCATCCAGAGCAACAGAAACGATTGAACCGCCGTTCTGAAGCATATGGGCGCCAACAAGTTTACCCAAGGTCCCCATATCTGCTAGTGCAGATTCAACAATACCGGCAACACTTTGCTGACCACCAGTACTCAGAATCAACTGACTCATAGCACCGGTTGCTCCTTCTGCGTTCAGCATATCACCGAACAGAGAAGTCAGTTTAGCATTACCGGTAGTAACAGTATCTTGCTCACCTGCCTGAGCACCGGACTGAACCTGAAAGCCAGCTTCCTGTGAGTCATAGTTCAGCAGCTTGATTGTACCGTATGAAGTTCTTTCTGAAATAGAGTCATTAGTAGATAGGAGCTTCTTGAATTCATCACCCAGTGCAGCGCGATCATCAGATGATAGAGTACGGTTACCACCTTGCACAACCAGCTGACGCATACGTTGAACATTGTTAGTAATCTCTGATAATGCGCCTTCAGCAATCTGAGCGATTGACAGAGCATCACTTGCATTACGGTTAGCTTGATTCAGACCTGTAATTTGAGTACTCAAACGGTCAGAAATCTGTAAGCCTGCTGCATCATCTTTGGCGCTATTAATACGGCTACCAGACGACAGTTTCTCAAAAGAACTGTTCATACGATCAGTTACATTCTGCAGGTTGCGCTGACCGCTCAAGGAAGAAACGTTAGTGTTTACATACATAGCCATGATATTCACCTCAACTCTGAAATCCTGACAAGCAAGATAATACCAGGATTTTTCAAATTAAATTTCTTGTGACAATTTTATCGGCAAGAAAATGAAAAACTTTAAGACTTTCTCTGGTTTACATAAATTCTGTTTTCCAGTGATAGTTACGTTATCGGCACTACTCACTTCGACTTTAACCTTTATTTTGAATTTTTCTCCGTAAAAAATAGCACTAGCAGCTTGTCGGACTTAATCTGTCAATAGACTTAAAAATCAGAAAAATTGCGATTTATACAGGGATAGGGCCAGGGCTATCGCATTTGGCTTTAGCCCTTTAATATTCCCTGAAGCAGAAGATCTCTATAGTCATCATCCGCCGCTGCCAATGTTCTTCGATTCTTAACACCCAGTTTGACACTCTTTTCTTGTTTTAAAAGATTAATCGCCATTTGACGGAATATCGCTAAATTCTCTGGACCATAATCCTTTCGGACACGATTTTCATCTTCTCTGAAGCCAATATCCAGTACCCAGTGCATATTATTCTCAACTGACCAATGGGATCGTACTACAGACATAAAATGCTCAGCATCCGTTGTCAGACTACTGATAAAGTAACGCCTGGAAATACTCTCTCTTTCCCTCGTGTCGTTCACTTTCAACCACTCCGATCATCGCCAGGTCTTTCCATTTATCTTTCTGATCCAGCCAATGAATATCCGTGCTGACCCAACAACGCCGTATTTCTATACGACCATGACCTTTATCCAGCGTTTCATGAAAACTCTTTGATTTTACGAGACTTGCTTTAGCCCGGATATTTCATAAAAGAAGGCAAGTTCCGCCCAAGTCATTGATATGATTGGGTCGACCAAAAAATGCTTCGGAAAAAGCAAACCGGAACTTGCCATGCCTCAATGTACACAAGAACAGCTCCGTTTTCACCCTGCCAACGGTAAAACTATTCGCGCTGACTTCAACGGTGGTGAACTTTCCTCTGATTTTGGCGCGCTTCTGCTACGCCAGTCTCTTTTACAGAGTGATTTGATTCGCCGGATGGCAGAGGCTATCCACGATAAGCGACATCCATCCTATATCGATCACTCCATACAAGATCTTTTGACTCAGAGAACACTTCAGGTCGCTTGTGGATATGAAGATGCCAACGATAGTAACCACCTTCGTAAAGACCCGATCTTTAAGATGGCTGTTGGCCGTAACCCTTTGGACTCGGACCAGCATCTCGCAGCAGTTCCAACCTTTACCCGTCTGGGACAGGCGATCTCTAACAAAGACATTTACCGAATGGCCAAAGCCTTTGTTGATCATTTTGTCAGCAGTTATAAACAGCCTCCAGCTGCAATCATTATCGATCTGGATCACACTTCGGCAACGACGTATGGTCATCAGCAAATGAGCCTGTTTCATGGAAAATATAATGACTATTGCTACTTACCTCTGCTGATATTTGAGGGACTTACCGGTAAGCTGATTACCGCCATTTTACGCCCAGGAAAGACGCCAACCGGTAAAGAAAATGCGGCTATTCTCAAGCGTGTTATTCAATTGATTCGACAACAGTGGCCAAAAACACATTTGTTGGTTCGAGGTGATAGTCACTTTTCCCAGCCTGAGATGATGCGCGTCATTCAGGATGAACCTCATGCGGATTTTGTATTTGGAAAAGGTGCTGGAGATAAAAAGGTCTTGAGGCCTAAAGCAGAAAAAGCACTGAGGGAAGCCCGCCAAAAGTTGGCGCTTAATCGGATTCATAGCGACCCGGCCCCCTATAGTTTTAAACAGTATGGAGAAGCGGACTATCAAGCCGCAAGCTGGGTTGGGCTGGGTACTCGGGTTATTTACAAAGCGGAGGTGAATCAAGACGGTGATAATCCGCGCTTTGTTGTGACCTCGATTAAAGCCGCCTCGGCTAAGAGCATTTATGAAGAACTCTATTGCCCCAGGGGGGCAAGATGAGAACTACATCAAGCACCTGAAAAACGATTTATCAGGTGATCGGCTCTCAGATCAAAGCTTTAAAGCGAATCATCTGAGACTGTTCTATGCTTGTGCCGCTTATGTTGTACACCACGACTTCAGAACTCAAACACTGAAAGGTACCAGCCTTGAGAAAGCTCAGCCATCAAGGGTAATAGCGACCCTCTGCAAGGTTGCAGTCAAAGTGGTTGAATATAAGGATAGGATCAAATTACATCTTCCGAGCAGCAGTCCGTTTAAAGAGCTTTTACGAGATGTGACAGAGTTTTTTTATACATCGCTACGGCCTAAACCGAGTTAACTCAGTTCAAAAGGAAAGGGTAAGCCATAGATATCAGATTAAAGGTGTTCTGAGGAAGACGCTCGCCTTTATATCCGGTACAGGTGTAAAAAGGGGCTACTAAAGCAGGAAAAAGTCTGGATGTAGCACTTATAAAGTGCGACGGATGATCAAGGTGAGAGTGGAGCCTGAAAATGACAGGCTACCACTTGTTTATGAAACATCCGGGTTAGTATGCTTCACGCTGGCCTCTGGGTTGGTAAAAAGCTGTCTCGACAACTGCTATTTTACCGTAATTCCCAGAGGTTAAGCTCTCCAGCCCCTTCCGTTTTTTTAAACCGGACAGCAGTGAGCCAATGATAAAACCGGCCTTCTTCAATGCCGCCGAAAGCAGCCCACGCAAATGATACAAGACAACCGCAACCACACTATTGCGGCTGCGATTAATATCACTTTTAACCACCCAGTAGTGACAGCGCGGCCTGTGGCAACTGGTTAGCCTGAGCCAAAATACTGTTTGACGCCTGCTGAATAATCTGATTACGGGTAAGTTCTGCAGTCTCTTTAGCAAAATCAGTATCAGTAATGCGAGAGCGTGAGTCAGACACATTCACTACCGCAGTCGTATTCGAACGAATTGTGGAAGCCAAACCATTCTGCTCTGCGCCCATTTTTGCACGCAAGGCATCAACCTCAGTGACCAAACCAGACATCAAATCCAACATGGTATCCGTTGAGAATCCGTTTAAGGTATTCAGCTGTGCATCAGTAAAGCCTTCAAATGGAACAGGAGAAGTAGCTGTGCTATCACCTGTCATATCTGCCGAAGTCAAACCAAACAAGTCATTTGCTGCATTACTCAATGCGAGAATAACGTGAATATCCCCAGCTGAGCCTGCTGTAGGATTTACATCAGCCGTCAAAAGTGCGGTTAGCACATCTTCATCCAACTGCAACATACTGTTATCAGCCAGATCACTAACCCCTATATTAACAAAATCAGCACTACTCTGAGTCCCTATAAACATTGCATCCAAAGCATTTGAAACAATTGACTCTCCATTTTGCACCATATAAGTACCAATCAATTTACCTAGAGTCCCCATGTCAACCAAAGCAGACTCCGTAATACCAGTAGTACTCAACGCACCACCAGCACTAATAATCAGCTGACTCAACGCTCCCGTGGCGCCTTCTCGAATAAGCAAATCACCAAACAAAGAAGATAGCTTAGCATTACCAGTCGTCACTGTGTCCTGTTCACCGGCTTGCGCCCCTGACTGGATTAGAAAACCTGATTTCGGGGAGTTGTAATTAAGGATATTCATAGTACCAAAAGCGGTTCTTTCAGAAATATCGTCATTCACACTTAGCAGCTTACCAAACTCATCCCCTAAAGCCTGTCGATCTTCTGGAGATAAAGTGCGGTTACCACCCTGCACAACCAGCTGACGCATGCGCTGAACATTATTCGTAACTTCAGCTAGGGCACCCTCAGCAATTTGCGCAATCGAAATACCATCATTAGCGTTACGAGTACCTTGTTCTAAACCAATAATCTGAGTGGTTAGTCGGTCAGAAATCTGTAACCCTGCCGCATCATCTTTCGCACTATTGATGCGACTACCTGACGACAGTTTTTCAAAAGAGCTATTCATCCTTTGAGTTACATTCATCAGGTTCTTTTGGCCATTCAGAGCTGCAACGTTAGTATTTACATATAATGCCATGACTACTTTCCTTTTTATCCTATCCGAGTAGCCAACCCTGTTAGCAACTCAGACTAAATTTTTCAGGCAACATCTTGGATGCGGCATACAGATAACTGGCCCGCACTCCACAACCAAGCAGACATTTCTATCTTTCTGCCCTGGAAATGCACCTGCACCTTCACTTACCCAAAAAAATACATGAATCATGCCAATAATAAAAAGTATTTATAAATCAGATGTTTATTTGAATATAAACTGCATATAAGTACCAATAGTTATTCTTTAGAGTAAAAAAGCTATTTTTTAGCGGCAATTTTTTGCCAACCTACCGGCGATAGACATTTACTTTGCCACTCTAACCGGAAAACTTGAGAATAAATGGAGGCTCCTCGACGTTAGGTGTGGATTCCAGTTTGAGAGTTGTAGCAGAATAAGCTCTTTTTCAGAGGTGAAGTATCATGGATGGCAATCAAATTCTGGCATTAGGCCTTGGTTTAGAAGCCCCGTGGAAATTGGTTGACCAACATCTTGATACATCCCTTTCACCTCATCAGTTACACCTGACGGTTGAGGCGAATCGAGGTAGCTTGTTCCCTTGCCCTGAATGCGGTCAGGCATGCCCTGCTCATGACTATAAAGAACTCACCTGGCGGCATTTGAACTTCTTTCAACATCATTGCTTTCTTCATGCCAGAACGCCCCGTACCCGATGCCCAGATCATGTGTTAAAAGGATCAATGTGCCCGGGGCTCGCAAAGGCAGTGACTTTACCCTTCTGTTTGAACAAGCTGCGATGACACTGATACGGGAGATGCCTGTCCTGGCAGCCGCTCGCTTTATG
>NZ_AULT01000081.1 GCF_000422425.1 Oceanospirillum beijerinckii DSM 7166 | reverse complement strand
GATAGGCTGCACTGCCTCTCCCGCGATATGCTCCCTGGATGGCTTGCAAATCCAGACTATCGACAACCTCTACAATAAAGCGAGCTAAATGATCTTCAGGCAGCCAGTCATCAATAGATGGAGGAAGTAGATAAGGCGTTTGACGATCGATGGTACGAAAGCGACTCATGATATATCCTGCTGGAACCTGAAAAGGGCTATTATCCTAGATCTGGGTGAAATGGGCTAATAGTCCGACAGCCTGCTAGGAGAGCAATAAACACAAGATAAATGAAACACACGAAATATTCTCACCCACGCCAGATCAGTGTTGCTCATCATCTGAGCAAAGCACTGAAAGGCGCTGTGCAGCGGGCCTGCTGACTGACTATCTGCACCTTAGGTACATCTGACTATCAGCATATAGATCTTATTATTATTTTACTCTCTACTGATCATAACGCCCCGGATTTTTATTTCTGTATCCCAAAGCCATTAATTCCACATAAATAATAGAGAGTAGACCGGCCATATTAAGCAATATGCGCCAAATCTTGTACAGTAATATTGTTCCAGGCTGTTGAGTTGATAGAGGCATCAATATTCTTCATACGCGCCACTTCACCCTGCATTGCTTTACAGGAAGCTTGCAACATATCCGCACGCTCTAAACGGGCACAAGCGATGAAGTGCTCCAGAGCATTCATAAAGAATTGCTCACGCGCCGCTTTTTGCTCTGCAGTAATCAGAGATTGCAGAGTTTCTTCCAGCTTTTTCGCTTCATGCAACAGATTCGCACGCAGAGACAGTGTCATTTGTTGCTGACCTGCTTGATCCAGATGAGTCGAAAACTGTTCCAATGCTTGATTGATCTGTTGTTGTTTCATTTGCCCTACCCTCTGTCATTGTTTTAATCGTCTGCTCCTTACGAGCAGTGATAGATTAAGAGTCAGTAATGACGGTTACGTGATAACAGCTTGGCAGTTCAATGACAGTCTTAATGCAGTTTTTTGTCAGTGGAGGCTGGAGGCTGGAGGCTGGAGGCTGGAGGCTGGAGGCTGGAGGCTGATTCAGTACAAGAGTCGCAAGAGGATCATAGAAGAGAAATATTCATTCCTCTTCTATGCAGAATATCTATAGCGCAATGAATATTAAGCGCTATAGCCCTGAATAGTTTTATCCAGCAGCGCTAATACTTTACCCATCCCATCATGCAGGGCTTTTTCGATATCAGCCATAGTAATAATTTCATCGGTCAGACCAGCCGCCATATTCACTACCAGAGCGATACAGACATAAGGCAAGTCTACTTCGCGGGCCAAAGCCGCTTCCGGCATACCAGTCATACCCACGATATCGCAACCGTCATTCGCCAGACGTTTGATCTCACCTGCAGTCTCTAAGCGCGGGCCTTGTGTTGCCGCATAGGTGCCTTGCTCCAGCGCTGCAAGATTCAGCTCACGAGCATGACTGATCACCTGCTGACGCAGGGGCTCATCGTAAGGCCAGCTAAAATCGATATGTACCACTTCATCCAGATCATCGGCAAAGAAGGTGTGCTCACGACCATAGGTGTAATCCACAATCTGATCCGGGATCATCAGACCCGCTGGCTCACAACCCGGATGGATACCACCTACCGCATTAACAGCGATAATAGCGGTCGCACCAGCATCTTTCAGCGCTTGAATATTCGCTCTGTAGTTCACCTTATGAGGTGGAATACGATGAGGATGACCGTGACGCGCCAGGAATAGTACGGACTGGCCAGCCAATACACCTTCTACAATCTCAGCCGAAGGTTCACCCCATTGAGTTGATACCTGCTTACGAGCCTTTACTTCAAGACCCTGCATTTGAGTTAATCCCGTACCACCGATAATTGCCAGCATCTTATATCCTCTTAGCCTAAAAGCGGTCACTCAGGCCACTACGCCATCTGACTCTAAAATCACAACTTGCAATAGTCATAACAACACAATCGCTTCAAAGCAGCCATAGAATCAACTGTCTCAAAGCGCTATAACCAAAAAAGGCCACAGCGAATACTGCAGCCTTTCCTTTATTAACCTTGGAGATTCCTACATACCTTTCGGTGCGTAGATACCTGGTACGTTACGCAGGAAGCCCTGATAATCCATACCAAAGCCAAACAGGTAACGGTCTTCAACCTCCAGACCGGTAAAGCTCGCCTTCATATCTGGCTGCGCCTTACGGTCATGCATCTTATCGATCAGCACTGCACTATAAACGGCTTCAGCGCCCTGCTCTTTACAATACTCAAGGATCGCAGCCAACGTATGACCTTCATCCAGAATATCGTCCACGATGATGACGTGACGGCCTTCCATGTTTACTTCCGGTGGTACGCGCCAATACAGCTCACCACCAGTTGTCTCTCCACGATAGCGAGTAGCATGGATATAGTCCACCTGTAGCGGAAAGGTCAGACGCGTCAGCAGATGTCCGGTAGTAATCAAGCCACCGTTCATCACACAGTATACTACCGGTAGTTTATCACCCAGCTCTTCTGTGATCTCGGCAGCCATCTTGTCCAGAGCAGTATCCAGTTGCTCTTTAGTACACAGGCAGTCTGCTTCAGCAAACACTTTATTAATTTGTTCCAGGTTACTTTCTACCGGCATTGTTCTGATTCCAATGTCTGTTAAATAAAAATAAATACCTCTGCCAGCTGGAAATCCAGTGCCAATGAGGAAAGTTATAAAAAGAGTATATGCGCAAACTTAACTATTTCATTGGCTCTCAGCAAGGTGCCGGAGAACAATGAGACCTTTGCAAAATAGCTTTTTGCAAAACTTAAGTTCAGGCTTAGATTGTGTTATTTCAACTGAGAAAGCAGATTAAGGCTAGTTAAGACCAATCCAACCCCGTACTCACACTATATTTGAGCCATCGCTTCCAGTTGATCTGCCACACGGTTATAGCGAGGATCGGCATCCAGTGATTCCAGGGTCGGCCTGGACATCACCTGCAAGGCAGCCAGTCTCTGCTCAGAACGAGGAGAGAAACTATAGCCCTCCAGGCCGGACAACACTTCCAGAGCGCCCTTTCGGTCGTTGCAGACCAGCACCATATCACAGCCCGCATCCAAAGCGGCGTGAGCACGCTCAATATAGCCACCAGCCGCAGCTGCACCGGCCATACCCAGATCATCACTAAAGATCACGCCCTTAAAACCCAACTGGCGACGTAAAATATCTTTCAGCCAATGAGCAGAGAAGCCCGCAGGCTTATTATCCACCTGGCTATAGACAACATGAGCAGGCATAACGCCATCCAGTTGTGGAGCTAAAGCAACAAAAGGCTTCAGGCAGCTTTCGTCGATCTCTTTAAAGCTACGCTCGTCTACCGGCAGATCCACATGGGAATCTGCAGCAACATAACCGTGCCCCGGGAAGTGCTTGCCCGTAGCCGGCATACCCGCTTCATGCATACCTTCAATCAGGGCATCCGCCAAGCGGGTTACAATCTCGGGACGCTTGGAGAAAGCACGGTCACCAATTACTTCACTGAAGCCGTAATCCAGATCCAGTACAGGGGCGAAAGTAAAATCCAAACCATAAGCCAATAGCTCAGAAGCCATCAGCCAACCGGTATCCCAAGCCAATTCAAGCGCTTGTTCCGGGTCTTGCAGAAACAGCTCACCCAGCTTGGCCATAGCCGGAATTCGAGTAAAACCTTCACGAAAACGCTGGACGCGACCACCTTCATGATCCACTGCAATCAGAACTTCCGGGCGAACTTCACGAATTGCCCGGGTCAAAGATTGCAGTTGATAAGGATCGCGATAATTGCGGGCAAACAGGATTAAGCCGCCCACCAAGGGGTTGGCCAGTAGCGCGCGTTCATCTTCGGTCAGCTCATATCCTTCCAGATCAAGCATTACGGGGCCGTGCGTCATAAGGTGCATCCTGTTTACTACAGTGAATCAAACGGGCAAATCTATCAAAGAATGAACAATAAAAAAACAAAAAATCACAACCTTTTTGGCCTAATCCAAAAAGCATAATGAAAAATATAAATGGGGAGACTTCTGAAAGGCCAGAAACAGGTTATTTCCAGAAGCTATCGGATATAAACAGGGGTATACGCTGGCACTGAAGAAAACAGCAGGACAATCTCCTGCATTCTCATACGAATACAACCGTGGGAAAGAGCCTCGCCCATCGGCTCAGCATCTGGCGTGCCATGAAAGTAGATATAACGACGCATGGTATCCACAGAACCCAAGCGATTTTTTCCGGGCTCAAGGCCACTGAGCCAAAGAATGCGCCCCAGAATCCAATCGCGCTTGGGATACTGATCCGCTAATGCTTGATTGTAACATTCACCGGTCCAGCGTCGACCGACAAACACCGCATTTTCAGGACAATTATGACCGATTTTAGCGCGGATTTTATGCCACCCCCTGGGTGTACAGCCACTGCCTTCCTCCTCGCCAGGACCATTCAGTGCGGTAGAAATATCAAAGCAGAGCACAGACTCTGCTTTTCTCATCACAAACAGTTGCTGCTGATCGATATCCACCTGCAGCCAAAAACCATTGGGTGCAAACTGCTGCCAGTTTTCAGGTATCTCTGTCATCATCTCAACAACCTTCACTTAGGTATCGGCACTGCTGTTTTTTCTACCAGGCCTTGCTACCGTTTTTGCTACCGACATTATCATTGCCGCTGGTACTGCTATTCATTACTACCACTAAGGTCAGGTAGTGGGGCAGACATTCCCGCAGTCACAAACGGAATCAGACGCTGTACCACATCACGCACACCAGCCTGCTCACCGAAGTCTTTATCAGCGATATCCTGCAGAGCCTCTAAACTGGACATGGAGAAAATCGCTGCGCCCAGCATAAAGTGCAGCCGCCAGAAGCGCTCAACATCCGGCAGGTCACTGGAAGCATTTTTCACCATATTCGCAAAACGGAAAAATACTGGCCCGTATTGCTCCTGCAAGTAGCGACGCATATGGCCTTGAGCCTGAGTATAGGCTAAACCCAGTAAACGCATAAAAGCAGACAAACCATTTTTGGTCGGGCTCGGCATGGTTAAAATCGCATTAGTAAATGTCGATAACACCACATCCAATGGAATATCACCACCGGCATACTCCGCCTCAAGACGATCCATCTCTTTATCCAGAATCTCGGAGAAAGGATCCAGGTAACGGGCAAATACGGCCTGAATCAACGACTTCTTGGAACCAAAGTGATAATTCACAGCGGCCAGATTAACCTTCGCCTTACTGGTAATGGTTCTCAGAGACGTCTCAGAGAAGCCTTTTTCAGCAAACAACGTTTCTGCGGTATCCAGAATTCGACTTACGGTATCTAACTGAGCCATGCTCACCTCACTATCAAACAGATGTTTGAAACATAAATACAATTCACCCTAAAGTCAAGAAACCGTTATAGGGCAATAACCTGAAGGTCGAACTCAGCAAGATAAAAGCGCTGTTTAAAGCAAGGAAATTACAGCTTCTTTTTTAAACGAACGTATGATTCAGAAAAATTCAGAGAAAACAAGACAAAAGCTGTTTTTTGTGTAAACTGTATACAAGTACACGCTGTATAAAATGACAGATGGATTCTTATGACTAAACTGACCAAACGCCAGCAGGAAGTGCTTGACTTTATCACTTCCCATATGGAGGCCACCGGCTACCCTCCAACCCGTGCTGAAATTGCCAAAGCCCTGGGCTTTCGCTCTCCTAATGCCGCAGAAGAACACCTAAGAGCACTGGCCCGCAAAGGGGCTATCGAGATGATCCCAGGCACCTCCCGCGGCATTCGACTGCCTGAACAAAATCAGCAAGGCCTGCCTGTCATTGGTCAGGTAGCCGCAGGCAGCCCTATCCTGGCACAGGAACATATCGACAGCTATTCCGGTGTTAGTGCTGACTTCTTTTACCCTAAGGCCCATTATATGCTGAAGGTAAAAGGTATGAGCATGAAGGATATCGGTATTATGGATGGAGACCTGCTTGCGGTACATCAAACGGCCCAGATCAAAGATGGCCAAATTGTTGTCGCGCGTCTTGGTGACGAGGTGACCGTAAAGCGCTTTAAGCAGGAAGGTAACACCGTTTATCTGATTGCTGAGAATGAAGATTTTGAACCAATTGTGGTGGATATCGAGTGTGAGCCGCTCGCGATTGAGGGTATCGGTGTCGGTATTATCCGCGGCGGCCATGGACAGGGCTTACAGTAAGTTAAAGCTCTGTCCACCTTGCTTGCCCCGACACTTTCCACTCTGTCAAACCCTAACTAAAATTTGACATCCTCCCCGCCCTAAAGGACGGGGATTCCTACAGCTAGACGGCCATGCCCGACCGCAAGAATGTTCCTGGCCGCGTTCACATCGCGGTCGTGAGTGACACCACACTCACTGCAGGTCCATTCTCTTATTCGCAAACCTGATCTACCTCTCGGACTACTGACGGAAATACAACCGCAGCACGAACAGGTTTGGGTGGTGTACGACTCATTCACTTCTTTGAAAACAATACCTGCGTGAGCGCATTTATAATCCAGCATCGTTTTCAGCATGGCCCAACCTGCATCCAGTACAGACTTGGCCATCTTGGTTTTGGCTAATGAGGAGGATTTCACGTTGCCT
>NZ_AULT01000080.1 GCF_000422425.1 Oceanospirillum beijerinckii DSM 7166 | reverse complement strand
TCCAGCAGAGAAGATGGCACATAAGTTAAGGACCAAGGCAGGACGAGCGATCTATGCCTTACGTAAACAAACGGTTGAGCCGGTCTTCGGTATTATCAAATCGGTCTTGGGCTTCCGTCAGTTCTCGCTACGAGGACTGAAGGGAGTGACAGGAGAATGGAGCTTGGTGTGTATGGCCTGGAATCTAAAACGAATAGCCAAGTTGCGCCTAAAATAAGGTATTGAACAGGGATATTCTCAAAAAATAGGAATATCCCTGCATAAATCGCAATTTTTTCTGATTTTTAAGCCTATTGACAGCTTAAGTCCGACAGGCTGATAGGTAGTTTAAACGTTCCTGGCGCCATTTCTGACTCTGTATAGTCAGGAGATCCATCTTTCTTCTAATAACGTAGTAGTTCAAAGCAAAAGTGCTCTGAAACAATGTAGAGGATACGACGATGGTGATCACCCTTGAACAGCTGAAACAGCAGGCCCGGATAGACAAAATAGTGATTCACTCTATTGATGGCATGCTATACCAAGCCTATGCCGATATAGAAGGTGAAGAGTTTTTAGTGGTGGATGAGCAGAGCAAACCCCTTAGACGCAATAATAAGATTTCTCTGCAGGAGGAGTTTGATTCCCTGGCTTGTCAGAAAATGACGCTACGTCATCAAAGTGCTTATGATGAGATGATTGGCCAGCCGGTAAGAGAGGATTCGAACCTGCTGGAGGTTTCTTTAGGGCGTTATTGATGGTGTTTTACATCTCATCTACTTCTTATCTACTTCTGCAGGGGGGGATAGCCTTGTCCCCAACCTGTCTGATAATAACTACCCATGGCGACGCTCTTCTTCCAGACTGAGTATTTCATGAACAAAAGCAGTCACGGGGGCTTCGATCCCCAGCTGCTGACAGCGTCGTAATACTGTACCGCTGATACCATCCAGTTCCAGAGGTCTTCCCTTCTCTTTATCGACCAACATGGATGTTTTGATCGCATCAAAATTGCAGATCAGCTCAAACATCTCATCAACATCTGTTCTTTCCAGAATAAGGCCATCATGCTCAGCGGCTGCAGCGGTCTCCAGCATCATGCTATACACCTTATCTCTGAGTACAGGGTTCTGAGTCAGGGAGCGGGTATCGAGGCCACTCAAGGCTGATAGTGGGTTTACGCCGTTATTGATAATGAGTTTGCGCCATAGTTCCCGCTGAATATCATCCGTCAGAATACTGGCGATCCCCGCTTGCTGGAACATCTCATTAAAGGTATTTACGCTTTTCAGTTGTGCTGAGTTGTCCCTGATTTCTGTGCTATCACCTTGTTTCTGGTTCTCAGGCTGTGCGACATTATTATGGTGGTTCGGCCAGGCACCAAAAATCACCTGAGCGATACCTGTGGCTTCAACGCAACCGGGTTCAATAATATGGCCGCCAATACGTACGGCTAAACCGCCTAACGTGCGCTCTTCACCGATGCATTGTGCAATTTCCGGTTCATTATCCACACCGTTTTGCAAAGACAGTACAGGTGTTTCTCCCTGTTTAAGCCATTCACAGGCCGCTTCCAGCAGACTTGAGGTATGGGTGTTCTTCAGTGCCAGAATAATCAGATCAAACTGCTGGCACAGATAGTGTTCCAGTAGTTCATCCTGATCAATGGCACAAACAGTTTCATGGAATGAGAACTCTGGGTGGCTGACCGATAAACCTTCTGATTGCATCGCTGTCAGATGTTTTCCTCGGGCGATAAAGACCACCTCATGACCTGCAGTCTGTAGCTTAGCGCCGTAATAACAGCCGATACCACCGGCTCCCCATATTGCGATTTTCATATCGACTCCAAAATATCCTTTCAGCCCTGAGAGCATTGCCCAATCTATGTTGTTTGGCTTTAATCCACTCGATTTTTTAATCGATAGGCCATTGCAGGCCGGGTTAAACCAAGCGACCGGGCTGCTTGTGAAACATTATTATCATTTTTATCCATGGCGGCTTTTAGAATGGCCGCTTCCAGCTCATTTAAGCTGATATTGTTTTCCAGTGCACTTTGGGCCAGCTGATCAACCTCGTTTAGATCACCGGCTTTAACGGATTCCAGACAGCCATTTTTCTGATTGAGTTGTTGTTGATTGGCGTCATCAAGAGGGGAGTTGGCGTGGAACAAATCGGATTCGCTGATGGAATGTTTGCTTTCCGTCAGAATCACGCCCCGTTCAATGGTGTTTTCCAGTTCGCGGATATTACCGGGCCAATCATAGGCCTGCAGTGCAGCCAAGGCACGGGAGGTAAAACCCATAGTCGTTTTTTTATAGCGGGCTTCGTAGCGCTTTTTAAAGTGATCGGCCAGTAGGGGAATATCGTCTTTGCGTTCCCTTAACGGCGGAATAATCACGGTATAGGCATTGATACGATAAAAGAGATCAGCCCGAAAACGTCCCTCTGTTACCGCTTGTTCCAGGCTTTCATTGGTGGCCGCAACTACACGGACATCGATATTGCGAGTGCTGGTATCACCTACACGTTCCAGCTCACCTTCCTGTAAAACCCGTAACAGAGCAGCCTGGGCACGAGGGGAGAGTTCAATCACCTCATCCAGAAAGATGGTGCCATTTTGTGCCCGTTCAAAACGGCCGATACGGTTCTGTGTTGCTCCGGTAAATGCGCCTTTTTGCACACCAAACAGCTCAGATTCAATCAACTCTGGCGGAATGGCGGCACAGTTCACTGCCACAAACGGTTGATCACGACGGGGGCTCATACTGTGGATTCGACGGGCTAATACCTCTTTACCTGTCCCTGTCTCACCTAATAACAGCATGGTCATATCGGAGTAGGAGCCCTTATCGATCATTTTCAGGGCACTGGTAAAGGGTGGCGCAGAACCAATCGTGGTGGGGCTATCGGGAGAAACCGGTAGACGCTCTTCCAGTGCGGCTATTTGCGATTGCAGGGCATAGAGTTCATCGATCAAAGGGGCTTCACGGAATAACTCACGAAACTCTTCATGATCATCCCATTCATGCGCGGGTTTACCGACAATATGACAACGATGATCACCTTTACCCCGACACTCTAACTCACGGAACTGAATCTCCATACCCAGAAAATGAGACGAGTAGCTGCAGGCGTAACCTAATAATATCCAGCAAGCGGGTTCTTCCAGTAGTCCCAGAATAGTTTGGCAGATCTCAACCTCGAAGGAGTTCTCCCAGTCGAACTCCGCATAAAAATGTTGCTGCTCAAGATCCACTTCCAGGCAGATAGGAATCGCCTTCACCATACCACGCAGACAGTGCATTTGAGGGCCGGTCATAAAGGCTTCCTCAAGACTCATATCCGGGCGCACCTCATGGGCCAGTTCGGCATCCTTCAGGCCGGAATAGTAACCCAGGCGCATAAAAAAGCCTTTGGCCCTTTCCTGCCCCATAGTGGTGATAATCTCTTTACGAAAACTGCCCATGGCGGATAAGCCAAGCAGAAGAGATCGTTGTTCCTTTAACCAGATTTTGCCATGTTCCAGGTCAAAACGGATCTGGTCCAGCAGATCCTGTCGCCCGGGAAGGGGCAAGGGTTGGGTTGAATCCTGCATCATGCTCTCTTTTATCGTTATTGTCGTTTTTATCAACTTTTAGGGATAGGCAAGAACGCTATCTCATTGTGACGCTTATTATTTTTATTAGCTAATTGTCTGCATTAACCGCTTTATTTTTTCGCTGTATTAGCTATCTCTATCACATAAAAAATCCTTTTGCATCTCTGCCTAAACAATTCGTCAAATGCTGCATCGCAGCTCAGATGATAGGCTGAATGGTGTCGCTTAACCATATGATCAAATGACAGTTGATCAATTAATCATATGGTGAAATTCATCGAATTACTGTTTTTAGTTGTGACTGCTTTTTATATCGAAATGACTTGTGTTAATAGGTTTTTTATTCTTTAAAAACAGTATGTTAAAAATATTTCCTGCCCATAAAAATCAATCTGGCCCACCGGTTGCAATAACCTCTGTGCAAGCGAAACGCGAAAGCAAGACAGAGGCGGATCATGAGCACAACAGCATTACAAGTGAAATTAAACGATCAAACTGCACAGAGTGATTTTGACAACCTGGTGAAGTTTGTTCGGGTGCGTAGCCAAGCGAATGCCCGTTTTGTGGAGTTTGATTTTGCCATAGGCGATCCAAAGCTGTTTATCGAACTGGTATTACCTCAACCCGCTTTTGAAGCTTTTTGCGCCACGAACCAGGTGGTGCATATGACAGAAGAAGAGGGGCAGATCGTTGATGCCGAGTTTGATAAATGGCGCTACGGCGAAGAAACCCTAATGGCAAAAAATCATGACCGGATTAATGGCTGAGTTCTTCGATTAGCTATTACCCATTACTTCCGAAACAAAAACAAGACACAGGAAGCCCGTATGACCATTGAGATTAAAACCGCAACCCTGGAACCGGTGCGTAACACCTACGCTCATATCGAACGCCGCTTTGGTGATAAACCGGCGACACGCTACCAGGAAGCCACCTTTGATGTGCAGGCGGAAACCAATCTGCATTACCGCCCACTGTGGCAACCCGAATATGAGCTGGAAGATGAGCGTCGTACCGCCATTCAGATGGAGGATTGGTACGCGCTGAAAGACCCGCGTCAGTTCTACTACGGCACCTACGTTCAGCAGCGGGCCAAGATGCAGGAAGGCGCTGAAAATAACTTCAGCTTTTTCGAAAAACGAGATCTGGCAGGCCGCCTGAGTGATGAACTGAAACAGAAAGTGATTCGCTATCTGGTTCCTCTGCGGCATGTCGAGCATACCGCCAACCTGAACAATATGTATTGTGCCGCTTATGGATACGGCACCGCTGTGACTCAAGCCATGTTGTTTGATGGTGCAGATCGTTTGGGCATCGCCCAGTACTTGTCCCGTATTGGCCTGCTGTTAGATGGCAATAGTGGTGAGGCGCTGCAGGAAGCGAAAGCTTTCTGGATGGATGATGCGGTTTGGCAGGGTATGCGCGCCCTATGTGAAAGCTCTCTGGTGATTGAAGACTGGTTTGAGCTGTTTGTGGCCCAGGACATTGTGGTTGATGGTCTGATGCACAGTCTGTTCTATGAACAATTTGACCAGTGGCTGGCAGAAAACGGTGGTCAGGATATCGCCATGCTGACCGAGTTTATGCAGCAGTGGAGCAAAGAGGTGGCGCGTTGGAGTGACAGCGTACTGAAAGCGGCTGCCGCTGAGTCAGATCATAATAAACAGCTGATTTCCGAATGGGCCAGTAAGTGGCGCGGCAAGGCCGGTGAGGCTTTTGCTCCATTAGCACAAGAGATGTTAGGCGATGGTGCATTAGAGAGTGCACTGGCTCAACTGGATAAACGTCTGCAAAAAGCCGGTCTGGCTCAGTAAGGAGAAACCCCATGTCAAAAGTATATCTGGCGTTACAGGACAATGATGTTTCTCGCTATATCGTCGAAGCGGTGGAAGAAGACAACCCGGACGTGACGGCGCAGTACATGCCTGCCATGGTGCGCCTGGAAGCCGACGGTCAACTGATTGTTAAGCGCGAAACCGTTGAAGAGAAACTGGGTCGTGACTGGGATGTGCAGGAACTGCACCTGAACCTGATCACACTGGGTGGCAACGTTGATGAAGATGATGACCAGATCAGCCTGACCTGGAACCAGTAAGCTGCACTCTGGTTGAGAACAACACTTAGAAAATAAAAACAAACAAGAGCTTTGTTGTTGCGCAGTTAGCGCAAAACAAAGGAAAAGGTGTCTCTAATGGCCGCTAAGAAACTAAATCTAAAAGATAAATATCGCCTGCTGACCCGTGACCTGGATTGGGAGTTCAGCTACCAGGATCGTGAAAAGGCGTTTCCGTTTGAAGAATTTGAAGGTATCAAGATTACTGATTGGTCTAAGTGGGAAGACCCGTTCCGTTTGACCATGGACTCCTACTGGAAGTATCAGGCTGAAAAAGAGAAAAAGCTGTACGCAATTTTTGATGCTTTTTCTCAGAACAATGGCCATCTGAATGTGACCGATGAGCGTTATGTCAACGCGCTGAAAATCTTCCTGACCGGCGTATCACCGCTGGAATATCAAGCCTTCCAGGGTTTTGCCCATACCGGTCGTCAACTGGGGGGTGTCGGTGCCCGCACTGCGTGTCAGATGCAGTCCCTGGATGAACTGCGCCACGTACAGACTCAGATCCACGCCATGAGTCACTACAATAAGTTCTTTGATGGCTTCCAGGACTTTAGCCATATGCACGATCGGGTCTGGTACCTGTCTGTGCCGAAGTCCTTCTTTAACGACGCCCGTTCCGGTGGGCCATTCGAGTTTATGGTCGCCATCGGTTTCAGCTTTGAATACGTGCTGACCAACCTGCTGTTTGTACCCTTTATGTCGGGTGCGGCTCACAACGGTGATATGGCGACCGTAACCTTTGGTTTCTCGGCTCAGTCCGACGAAGCCCGCCACATGACTCTGGGTCTGGAAGTGATCAAATTCCTGCTGGAACAGCACGAAGACAACCTGCCGATTGTACAGAAATGGATCGATAAGTGGTTCTGGCGCGGTACCCGTTTGCTGACCATCGTCGCCATGATGATGGATTACATGCTGCCGAATAAGGTGATGTCCTGGAAAGAAGCCTGGGAGATCTACTTTGAAGAGGCAGGTGGTGCGCTGTTTAAAGATCTGGCCCGTTACGGTATCACCATGCCGGAAGGAGCCAAACTGGCCGAAAAAGAGAAAGAGCATATCTCGCATCAGGCGTGGTGGACTTTCTACACCCACGGCCATGCCGCGGGTTTCCATACCTGGATTCCATCCGATGAAGAGCTGGATTGGCTGTCGGCTCAATATCCAGACACCTTCGATAAATACTATCGCCCACGTTGGGAGCTGGCTAAGAAGATGGAAGCCGAAGGCAACCGCTTCTACACCAAGGCACTGCCTCAGCTGTGTACTACCTGTCAGATTCCGATGTTGTTTACCGAGATGGATGATCCAACTCAGATCTCATATCGCAGCAGTGAATATAAAGGCGAGAAGTATCACTTCTGTTCCGATGGTTGTCAGCACATCTTTGATGATGAGCCAGAGAAATATATCCAATCCTGGCTGCCGGTACACCAGATCTTCCAGGGCAACTGTGGCGGTCCCGGTGTAGAAGATATCCTGAAGGACTACTACAAGATGAATCTGGGTGCCGACAACATGGATATTGAAGGCTCTCCTGATCAACAGCGTTGGCAGCAATGGAAGAACAAAGCTTCCTGATCAGCCAAACGCAACTCGAAACGAATAACAACAAATAACGTTTAACCAGTGCCGCAAACCGGCTGTAAAGCTCCCAAAATCTGGGTGGCTCAGCCCCTTGCGGCCTGAAGTGAGGATTTTGTTATGCCAGTACGTGCATTAAAGCCCGGCTATCAGGGTGAAATGAAGGATCGTCAGGAGAACTTTCACGGTAATCAAGTGGTGTATGTGGGTTGGGATCACCACCTGATGTTCTGCGCCGCTTTTGCTTATCCACTGCCACCGGAGATGCCATTTGGTGCGCTGATTCAGGAAGTCATGCCAGAAGCCTTTAGTCAGCATCCAGAGTGGGATCAGGTCAACTGGAACAGTGTGGTTTGGCAGTTAGACGGTCAACCTTTTGTTCCTCAGATGGATGTGGCACTGGCGGAGCAGGGCATCGGCCATAAATCTCTGCTGCGTTTTAAAACACCTGAACTGAATGGTTTTCAGAACGCTGGCGTGTAGACAGAAATAATTGTGATGGTTAGGTAACGCTAAACCGGAACGCATAACACGAAAAGCCAAGCGGACAAAAAAGATCCGTGCTTCTGGTACACCGGAGATCAGGTTTAAAAGCCACAAAAGATTGCCGGGTACCAGACCATAACAAGAACAGAGATAAGGTAGAAGGTGAAGGTCATGACTTACCAAGTAACGGTTGAACCCACAGGTGATGTGGTGGAAGTGGAAGAGGGACAAACCATTTTAGATGCGGCTTTGCGTCAAGGTGTCTGGTTACCCTTTGCCTGTGGTCATGGCACATGCGCAACCTGCAAAGTTGAAGTGGTGGAGGGGGATTATGACCACGGCAACGCTTCACCCTTTGCTCTGATGGATATGGAACGGGACGAAGGCAAAGTACTGGCCTGTTGCTGTAAGCCAGAATCGGATCTGGTGATTGAAGCAGATATCGATGTTGATCCGGATTTTCAGGGTTTTCCGGTAGAAGACTTTACCGGCGAAGTGGTGGATATCCAAGCCTTGTCACCCACCATTCGAGGTATCTGGTTAAAGCTGGATCGTCCGATGGCGTTTCAGGCTGGTCAATATATCAACCTGACGCTACCGGGTATTGAAGGCTCACGGGCATTCTCCATCGCCAGCGCGCCAAGCCAATCCGATGTGATTGAGCTGCATATTCGTCTGGTTCCAGGCGGGGCTGCAACAACCTGGCTACATGAATCCTTGGTTATGGGGCAGAAGTTAGATGTCTCAGGCCCTTACGGTCAGTTCTTTGTACGCAGTTCTGACGAGCAGGATGCCATCTTTATTGCCGGTGGTTCCGGGCTGTCCAGTCCTCAGTCGATGGTGCTGGATATGTTAGAGCAGGGCGATCAACGTCAGATTTACCTGTTCCAGGGCGCACGTAATCTATCCGAGCTGTACAACCGCAAGCTGTTTGAACAGCTGGCTGAGCAATACAGCAATTTCCACTACACCGCGGCACTGAGTGATCCAGACGCAGCGGATAACTGGCAGGGCTTTACAGGCTACGTGCATGAAGCGGCAAAAGAACAGTTTAGTGGTCGCTTTGAAGGTCATAAAGCCTATCTGTGTGGCCCACCTCCAATGATCGATTCCGCCATTACCGCTCTGATGCAGGGGCGCTTATTTGAGCGTGATATCCATATGGAGAAATTTGTCACCGCAGCAGATGGCGCAGAAGGAGCGGGGCGTTCAGCCCTTTTTAAAAGGATATAGCCAAGAAGGATCTAGCTGAAACAGGTTTGGCTTTAAAGGCACTAGCTTAAACAGATTCAGCTTTTAAGGGATTAGTAATCCCAGTTAGCAACTGACTGTAACAAGCATATACCAAACCAGATAAGTTGTTGTAGATACCATCTCTCCAAATCACCTTCAACAGCTCTTTTAGGCTGATTGAGGGTGATATTCGCTTTGATGCTTTACAACACCAAAACAAATTTGAACAAGCTTGCGCATACCTGCGCACAGGGCCTGCATTTTACTTTTACCCTTCTCTACTAAACGCTTAAATTGATGTCGAATATCTGGGTTATGTTGTAAACAACTGACTGCTGCCATATAGAGCTTTGCTCTTATTTTGGCTGGCCCCTGCTTACTTAAACGGCTTCTTCCTTTCCATTGCCCTGATTGCTGGATACGAGGCACTAAACCCAAATAGGCCGCTACTTGTCCC
>NZ_AULT01000079.1 GCF_000422425.1 Oceanospirillum beijerinckii DSM 7166 | reverse complement strand
AATCCCCCTGCCGGGTTATCCGGTGCATCTCTGCCTTAATGGCGTCCATCGCTTTTTCTTTTGAGTCGTACCGATCCGGCAGCCGTTTACGGGGCGTACTGCCGACCTCTTCTTTTATTTCCTCTGCTTTTTCATGGTCGTACCAATGTGCAGTGCAGCCATTGAACTGGCGTTTTTCCGGCCCGGATACCGTGCCTGTAACGTACCCAGGATAAGCCGGTATATTCTCTTGAGGATGCTGGATATTAACGGGTTCCAGCACCCTGCCAGTCATGGTCTTTACCTGTCCACGGGGCGCAAAAACCAGTAGTGAATCCACCGGCTTACACACCGCATCATGCAGATCCGCCAGCCGGTGCAGAAACTTCAGATCCGTTTCTTCCGTTTGATCCATATGATCGATAGGCAGACCACCCAGGCTACCGTGGATTCTCGGACTAAAGCCGTGCTTGCCAGCAATCGCCCCCACAATCCCTCCGATAGTGGTATTCATCCAGCTTTTTGACTGCGCCCGTTTTAACTCGGTCGGGTCTTTTGCATCAAAGCGCGCTGCTGTACCGGTCATGGTCAGGGTGTTTGGATACAGGGACTGGCTGACCCGCTGCAGCTTGAACCGCCCCAGGTCAACCACAGCCCCCTCCTTATACCCCATTCTGCAACCAATAGTCTGGCCTGTTTCCGGCCAGGCTCCAATATCCCCAGCCGCAATGGTAATGGTGATACTGTCAGACTCCATGCCTGCCGCATCAACCACCGTGCAACTCATCAACCGAGGGTTAACAATACCGGCCACGGCCCCGGTGATCTCACACACTGGGGTTAAATCCCTGATCTCTGACATATCAATCCCACACCATGATACGCGTCACCTCTGGTTCTTCTGGCAACTGAGGCAATCGCAAGATAACGCCGCTATTAAATATCGGCCCCTGTTCTGCCGCGTGCTCATTGAGTCGCCAGAAGGCATCTGTAATTCCTTCATCATTGCGGCCTAATTCCCGCCAGAGCAAACTATCAACCGTGTCACCATGTACGGTTCTGACTGTTTTACCCGTCATGCGTGATACTCCTGCAGCTCAACCTGAAACGTTGTTTTAATAGCGACACCATCATCAAGCAGGCGCGTTCCGGTTTCGGTGACTCGAACCACCATCCATAACCCCAGCACAGTACCGTCCCCTTTAACCACGATCTGCGGCTCTTGATTAATAAAGCCCCGTAGCCGATCCAGAGTACTACCTCCGCTATTTCCCAGGATCTGCCCATTAATACTGATGGTCTGCAGCGGCTTGCCGGTACGTTGAGTCGCGGGGTACTGACCCGCGCGATCAATCGTAGCCAGGCCTGATTCAGCGGTGCGCGTAATTGTTTCGTAATCCGTGTCTTGATAGACACTGAAAATAAAGTCGCTAATCGCTAACATCTGTCTCACGACATAATCTCCATACTGTCATCAATGCGACCGCCCAGCGTCGGGCTGAGTGCAGGCATCAGATGCGTATTAAACAACGCCTTTATCTTCTGAACGGCCAGCTCAGCAACCTGTTCAGCATTGGCACCGGGCGGCGCATTAATGGTGATCTGAGGACTGAACTGAATATTTTGCTGACCTGAACCCGCCACACTCACCTCACGGCTGGATTGATCGATCTCGCTATTGATCTGTTGCAGGGCACTGCCTGTTATCACCGATCCGGCCTGTTCATCGGCTTCAGCCAGTTGCTGTTTCAGGGGAGTATCCCGCAGCTCTGTTTTAAGAGCGGTTTTCAGCTCGGTGTTAAGGTGGCTGACAGTATTTGTCTGTGTGCTTTCTGCAGATGATTCAGCCGTGCTTGATGACGACTGATCTGCTATTAAGGTCTGATTTGTGGCGTTATGGGTTTCATTCTTAGAATCTGAACGGAACCATTCCATCACTTTAGTGGCGGCCCAACTACCGGCATCACCACCAAACCAGCCACCCAGACCGGCACCAATGGCCGCACCGATGCCTGTACCAATGACCGGCACGATAGAACCAATGGCCGCACCGGCAGCCGCTCCACCAGCGGCACCTCCCCAGCCTCCAGCCATATCACCAACCGCTGCAGCGGCTTCCATCTCATCACCGGAAGCGACAGCCGATACCAGATTGCCGGACTGAATCACGGTGTCTAAAGGACGAATCACCTTACCGGCCATCCCCAACAGATCACCGGCTGAACCAGACAGCGCCCCAAGTATATCCGTGGCCATACCGGTAAAATCACCGGCGGCATCCAGCGTATCCGCCACCGCTTCCGGCGCGACCAGCATAGCGGCCGCACCGGCACCTAAACCGGCCAGCGGTTTAAGCCAGTCCACCGCCCGACGGAAGACACTGGTGTGCTCGCTTTCGGATTCTGTATGACGGTCTGACTCTATGCTGTTACTGGATTCAGTGCTGTTACTGGATTCATTACGGGTTTTTGTCGCCTCTGCAGAGGAATAAGCATGACGACTTTCGGTATGGAATTGCGAGGTTCGATCAGATGACAAGTGCGATTCAGTCGCCCGGTGACGCTCCGATGTATGCTGTCTATCAGAACGAGAGGTCGAACGCTGATCAGCACCACGACCACCGGCAAAGCTGTTCATCGATGCCGGGCCAGCCAGCCCTCCAGCCAATTGCTCCAGGGCCAGATGCCCCAGATCTTTAGCAGCGGCCCAGCCTTTAACGGCTAATCCGGCCAGTCTGCCTCGTTTTCGACGGGGCTTGCGGGTATCTTTTCGCTCTCCTGAATCATCGTATTGACCCGGTTTTTTATCCGGTTCAGTATCCTTTTGTCCGCGCCGATCCGGGTCAGAGTCTCTATGGCCACGGCTATCATGACCATCACGACTATCACGCCCATCAGGCAGATCACGTTCCGTGGCACCGCCTCGCTTACGGTCTGAATCCCTCTGCCCATCACTGCCACCCGGATCAATACTGGCGGTACGGCCTAACGCCCGGTTAAAGCGTTCCAGCGCCCGAGTGGCCAGACTGGCTTTGTCTGCCGTTTCATCTGTGGCATCAGCCAGCTTCGATTCTTTTTCAGCGGTTTTAAGGGCTGACTGTGCCCGCCACTGTTCCACTTTGGCCGATGCCAACTGCCAGCCGAACATAACCGTTTTATAACCGACATAAGCAGCAGCCAGCCCGGTAACACCCGTGGTCACCAAACCACCGGCTTCGGCCACATCCGCCAGACCACCAGCAACCCAAGCCACACCATCGGCTACGGGAGCCACCACCGGCAGAATGGAATCACCCAGCACAATACCCAGCCGATCCAGCGCCCGCCAGGCGGAACCCAGCCGGTGCTCAGAGACACTGGCCCGGTTTTCGTATTCCTCTAACGCTGAGTTTTCGTATTCACTCTTTTCTGAAGTCAGCTCAAAGGCTTGCTGCAGCAACTGCTGATTTTTCAGCAGCGGCATAATTCCGCCTTTGGACTCTTCACCAAAGATCTGGCTGATCAGGGCAGACTGTTTTTCTACCGGCGCATCAGCCAGAGCAGCGAATACCTCTTTGACTGTACCGACCGCATCGGTCTGCATATCAAAGGCCAGCGCCCCGGAGTCTAACCCCAGATCAGCCAATGCCGTTTTCTGACTACTGGTGGCCGCTTCGCCTTTGGTTAAAGCCCCAAGTAAGTTTTTCAGAGTGGTGGCTGCGACTTCCTCAGACGCACCACCGGCCAGCAGAGCACCGGCTAAACTGGCAGTCTGGGTTTCGGTCATGCCGGATGCCGTAGCCACAGCGCCCTGACGCTTCAGCACCCCGGAAATATCCCGCGCCTTAGCGTTCATGTTGTTAGAGACATGATTCACCGCATCGGCCAGCTGTTCTGCCTGTTGCTGATTCAGGCCCATACCGGCCCGCCAGGCGGCCATGGTTTCACCGGCTTCAGCCGCTTCCATATCAAAAGCCACACCCATACGGGCAGCGGCCCCGGTAAACCCGGCCAGATCCTCTTTCTTAATACCAGACTGACCGGCAGCCGAGGCAATCTGAGTCAACTGCTCAGGCGGGATATTCACCTCCACCGCTAAACGCTGCAGGTGGCTCTGAAAGGCTTTATCCTCACCCTCGTTAAAATCCACCACCTTAGTGACATCGGCCATCGCCGCTTCCATCGTCACCGCACGGGCCACAGGAATAACCGCCGTCGCCAGCATGGCCGCAGTCCCGGCAGCATCCGACTGGGCATCGGCCATACGGGTATCTGCCGCCGCCATTCTGGAGCGAGCCGCAGACAGGGTTTTAAGCCGGTCTTTCTGCGTCGCCAACGCCTGATTACTGGCGTCAACCTCCCGCTCTAACCGGGCCTGTTCTCGGGCTAAATTGCCGGTATCGATGCCAGCGTCCTGCAACTCATCCTCTAACCGATTGAGTGACTGACGCTGTTTATCAATACTGTTTTTAAAATCATCGGACTTCTGACTGGCCTCATCAAAAGCAGCACCCAATCTTTTAACATTGGCCCGCTCTGACTCCAGCTGATCCCCCAGGGCATCGGCCTGCTTACGAACCAGTGCATACTCTTCTGACAGTTCAGCGGCATTGTACGCCCCACCTTCCATCTCATCCGACAGACGTTTCAGCTTACGGGTCAGCTTCGACTTTTCCAGAGCCAGGCTTTTCACCTTGCCTTCGGCCAGCTCTTTCTCTGTCGCCAGCCCCTTTAACGCCTGCCGGTTCTTACGAAAATCCGACAGGGTTGCCGCCAGATTTTTACGCAGGCCCGCATACTCGGCCAGACTCTTCTGAGTGGCATTCAGCTTTTTAGCCTCCTGCCGTTGTTCACGCAGAACATCAGTCAGACTCTTTGCATCCGCTGCCGCCCCCTTAATCGCCGGAGACATTTTATTTACGCCAACCAGCATCAGGTTGTATCTAGTTGCACTCATACTTTTCTCCGGGCATAAAAAAACCCGCCAGATGGCGGGTCTTCAAAAATAATAAAACGACTATAACACACCTAACTCAGCATGATAGTTAATCAATGTGGAATAACGGAACTCTGGGCTATTCAAAATATTCCGATCCTTCCGGGCCATCGCTTTAATGTATTTCTGAACATACTTTTCAAACTTCTGAGTAACAAAGTGCTCTTTTTCCATCAGACGGGTGTGCTCAGCGGAAGGGGTTTTAAACAGTTCAGCAGAGATATATTTTTCGTCGGTAATCAGCAAGGCTTTTGAAAAATCCAGCCCTTTTCCTTTTACCCCGTTCTGGCTCCCCCTGACCGTGATATAAGCAGCAGAATGGCGGATATTTGAACGCAAGGGAATAGCAAATGTCAGGTCATTAATACTGATAATAACCACCCCGTAACCACGGGTTTTTCCAACCTCCCAGCTACCTTCCCGGTTATCCAGAGCTTCCTTCAGATGAGTATGATCCAGATAAAATGACGCATCCAGCTTTTTTAACTGCATCCCTTTTAGCCTCCTGAAACGAAAAAGCCCCCATAAACAGGGGGCTTTCGGCAGTTATTCATTCTGTTTGGCGCTTTCAGTGTTTAACGTGGGGTACGCCTGCCACCACAGCTTTCTGTCTGGTAATTTCAGTGTTTAACGTGGGGCTTACCTACCACCACAACTGCACCTATAATCATAAGGCAATACACCCCACCCGTCTACCCCGCCAGCGCATAAAGCAAACCCGCCAGCGCATAAAGCAAACCCGCCAGCGCATAAAGCAAACCCGCCACCAGGCGGGTTTTATGTTTACCCACTCACCGAATCAACGCTGAACGCGGGGCGGCAATTTTCGCTTCCTGATAAATAGACGACAGGCGATTGCGGTAACTCTCATACCAGTACAATACCGAATTTAATTCCAGTGATAACTGATCAGCAATGCCTGGCTCTAACCGGACGGTCTGGCCTTCATGCTCTTTAAGCCATTTCACCGCCCACAACAGATCCAGATTCCAGCCACAATCATGCAACTGCTCAGCGGCTAAACGGCCATGCCTGCGATCAAACTCAGAAGGCATCCGCTTAGGGGAAAACGCCGTAACCTCCAACGGCATAGCCACCTGCTGTGGCTCAGCAGGCAAATAATCCCCCTCCAGCACATAACTACCCACAAACTGCCGGGCGCTATCCAACTGATCCGCAGGAATATCCGCAGCCACATCCACCCCATACGCCTTACGCACCTGCGCCCAGAGTCTCGACTTAGCCGATGCCCGTTGCTTGCCTTTAAGGTGAGAGATCTTGCCATCCACCAGACTGGATAAACGCTTCATCCCCTCCGATCCGATGACTTGGTCGGGTTGCGGCTCACTGGTTACCTGATCATAAGTGTGGATGACTTTCAGGTAGAATTCTGGGCTGATCCACATCGCATAGGAGTAAACCAGCTCTTTGCATACCCAAGTACCTTGATTAGTACCGCCACGCTTGATGTTGATAGCGTTATGCAGATCTGCATATCGGTTAATTTCAGCAATTAACTCTTGGGTTTGTTGAAGTCGTAGATATTGAGCAGGTAGATGGCGTTTTTCTCCGCCTGCAGCGTTATGCAGATCATTCAGGGAGAATAACCCGTCTAACATACGAATCTTGTTTGAGAAGATTGAGAGATGTGCGGCCATGATAGCCTCCTGTTGTTTTTCGAAGATTTCGCCCCATTTCGACGTGGGTGCCGGGAGGTTCGAAACGGTCAACAGTCACCGCGAGCTTATTTCCCCGAAGGGTATTCTATTCACTGCCCTCCCGACCGAACTGGCGTATTACGGACGCAACTCGGGCAGGGATTTTGCCAAATTTCAGGCACAAAAAAACCAACGCTTACGGGGTTGGGCAATCCGACTGTTGAAAAAGAGGTTTCGACGCCTCAGCCCTAAGGGTAGGGCTGAGAGGGGGCGGGTGTCAACTGGCTTATTCAGAAAAAAGTTTGACTAATTCGGTGTGTTCTTTCTTATCGAAGTATTGTTCAAGGAGCGTTAGTCCCTCTTCATGTATAGCCCATGGCACTCCAATTTCTTTCAGTTTTTTATAATCTTTTACAATCATCATAAAACGGAAGAAAGAAAATATATTAACATCGTTATCCCTTCTTTCCTTCAACATCTTTACCATTCTCGCATCTATAAACTGATCCAAATCTTTAATATAGACCACACCAAAAGCTTTCAGCTCACTAATAACATCTGATATCAGCCTATCAAAACTCCCATGATTATATTTCTTAACATTAATATTTTGATTTGAGACTAGGTCATCAAAAAACCTTACTATAGATATGGAGTTAATTTCTTCCTGAAGAACAGATTCATTATCCTCGCTATTTATTCTCTCACTATAGCTATCAATCTCTTTCGAAATCTCATCGAAACCTTTATCGGCAACCTCTAGTAATCCTGCATACAAGTATAGTTTTCTTTCTATATCCTTGGGCAACTCTTTAGAGAATTTATAACTCCTATCATGAGCAAGCTCAGCCCATGCATGCTGTAGCACAGTGCGAACTTGGATCTCAAAACTCAATCCCCCTAACGCCTTGTATTCGGGTAACTCTTTTCTACTTCCACCTAAAGAACATACATAATGGACTGAGCGATATCCTATTTTATCCTTAGACAAAGAGTCATCTTTATTAGATGAATTATTCTTGTCGACAGAAAATGCGGCTTCAACAATTTCACATACCTTTTTAACATCTGACTCAAAAAAAAGAATAGCTCTTATGCCAGATAGATCGGTCATCTGCCGTGTAGGGTCGGTATATGATTTCCTTTCAAATTTTTCAACTGCACTATTAAACTCTTTAGCACGACCAGATATTGAAAGATATTGGACATCATTGTCATTCAAAAGGCTTTTCAATATAGTACTGACAGACTCAGTTAGACTACTATAACGTGGTAAGTTTTCAGACAGCCATACCTTAAACTCATTCTTATCCATAATTAGCCATAGATCCTAAATTTAAATATTCAAACAAACTGTTTGCAGCAATGCGGAGCAATGCGGGACATCCACATTTATCTATCTGAAAGATAACAGGTTTTCTCTCAAATACCACCTAGAGATATCCCTAGCCTAGAGATCAGAAGAGTATCTCAGAGGGAAAACACAGACTTTACACATCTGACCTGAGTACCCTGGACGGGTACTCAGATCTTATAACAATGTGAATTATTCAGATGTGTATCTTATGCCAACTTAATATTTAGACAGTAGGCTCTTCACCAGTTATCAGATATTGAAGGAACTCCATCTGAGTCACTTCCTTTTGATCCGCAAACTGCCAGTTATCGTCATATCGCCGGTAAACTACAGAGCCTTGATACATCTCGTTGTTTTCTTTATCCCACCCCATTGGTATGGCAGAAAACACCTGCAATGTGTATTGAGTATCTGTTTTTTTAGGGGTAAGTACATCATTCGCCTTAAAGGCTATGATAGGTCCTTGAGTCCAAGCCCAATAGGTAACCTTTTTCTTACCTCCCTTGCCATCATCAATAGTTTTTTTTCTAGATAAGAACTTCAAATCCAGTGCACTACGAAAGCCAAAAGGTACTATATATGCCCAATGCGAATTATTTAAATCGCCTTTCTTTTGTGCTGCGTCTTCTGCCCCTACCATCGTAATCTTTGGAACAACCAACTCCTGAGAACGCCGCGGCTTTGGTTTCCACATCGATTTTAACAGATCAACTTCCTTCATTTTGACCTCTCATAATCTTGGCCAAACTTTTCTTGGAAGCACTGAGCGCTGACTTTATTTCTTTAGCTTTATCCTCTAACCCACGAAAGTGGAGCAAGGCTTGCTCCAGCTCAGTTCCTTTTAACCACTCCTGAACAATCGCAACTTGGTCAGAGTTACCACTAACAACCGCCTTAGCATCACCACCCAGTATGGCAAAACGATGCTTACAGTACTGACCATTTTCACCTGCTGGACAAGTACAAAACGCTGTTAAAACCTTTTCAGACAGCCGAGCAAACGAAACACGATAGGGATCAGCAGCTGATCCTTGAACCTCAAACTGAACTTCCTGCATACATAACATCCTTGGTAACTTGAGCATATGTACAAGTTACCAAAAATATGCATATAGCAACCCTAGGGAAAACCCTAGTCCGTCTCAATTTGAGCTTAACCTGCTCCCGCAATTTGCTGGCACTGGCAATGCGGGACATCCACATATTTTATTTCAAAACAACCTTCACTCTATACGGGACACCCACCTTTATCCATCTGAAAATAAAGTATTTTCACACCCTAACCACCCTAGGGATACCCCTAGTTTTTTTACAGGCATCCCCAGAAACAAGAAGGCCCACACTTGACGGACTAAGCTTCAAGGAGCAAAGAGGCCAGAGATATGGGCGCGATTGCTATATAAGTTATCATGTATTCCCACGCGTCCAAGTCCCCACCGACCCCAAAAATTAAATGCGATAGTCATAGCGGCCGTCTCCTTTGTTTAAGCTGCTTGATTAACTGGTAGTAACGCCTTAATGCGGTGTCGGCAGGCCAGTTTGCGATCTGTTCATCACTGGCTGGGGTGTTGAGTACGATTAGGTCGGTGAGGACTTCGATATCTTCCGGGCTGAGAAGTGATCCCCGGTTTTTGACAAAAAATCACTCACCTTTAGCTGTAGGCTTTTGCCATCCGGT
>NZ_AULT01000078.1 GCF_000422425.1 Oceanospirillum beijerinckii DSM 7166 | reverse complement strand
GAATACTTTATTTCGTTTCTCTGGCAAAGAAGACCGTCGCCTTTTTTAAGATATCTTTCTCCATCTCAAGACGACGCACCTGCTCTTTCAGGCGACGGGTTTCAGCTGTTCATCTGTTAGCTTACCATTGCCCCGAAAGGCCTGTTCATCCTGAGCCTGATGCTCTTTGATCCAGCGTCTGAGCATATTGTCATTGATCTCAAGACTTCTGGCTGCTTCAGCGACTTTATAATCCTGTTCGAGTACCAATGAAATGGCATCCAGCTTAAATTCTTTGGTGTAACTTTTTCTGGTCATTATTTTCTCTCCAGTTAATGGAGTTATCCTTAACTGGACTGGTTACATCTATTAGACCACCTCATACCCCGATTTAATAAATCCGGTGCAACAGACACAACCTGTTCGGCATAAAGCTCAACGCGTGTTTTGCCTTGCTGATCCAGTGTTTGCCAGGCATTGAGCCCATAGGCCGTATGAGATTGAAGATCAATAATCGATATCAGAGACACTTCCAGTCCTCGCTCTGCCTTTTTGGAAGCGCCACTGTAGAACATACCCAGCCCTTCAGTATGCTTACCGCTCTTACGCATAAAACTGGCATCAATAGCCGCAATACATTGATGTGATTTGTTAAGTTCACCAAAAATCAGGCGAGTATTGAACTCATAAAAGTTAAAGGTGTAGCGATACCAGCGGCTGAAGCGTTTTTCACTCATAACACTGTATCGGCTCATATTGCGAAAATTTGCTTTGCCCTGTACGACCACTAAAGCTGTCAGCAGGAGTGCGATAAAATTTTTTTGTGGTTTGCTGATGGACATTGAGTCCAGAACAGTTTTTACTAAAGATTCCATGAGTAGACTTCTGCGGTATATGGTTTTGGCGAATGATATTTTCGCAGTTTCTACTCATGTGACCAGCCTCTTTTCTTCCTGAAACTGTCCGAACTATTGCTATGATTGATCTCGACTTAAGTAACAAGCCGGATTTAATATCACATAAAAACTTAGGCCTTACCATTGGGACAAATAATGACGCAAGGATGGTCTTCCACACTATAAATACAGGTTGCTAACAAAATCACTAGCTAACTAAACGACCAAATCTTTTTGTATCTTTTTGTAAAAAACTCTATGTAACCGATCTACATATACAAATAAGGCCCTCTTTTTCTCAATAGAAGGGCTAAAAGTGTCACATGTTTTGAGAAAACAAATCAGATATACAGCGCCTGAGGGTTAATATTCTCTTCCGTATTTGCCTCTGTTAACCAACTAAGCGTCACAGGCAAATGATACAGACGCTCATTGGCCAACTGCGGCCAGATATGACATAACCCAGGTATAAAGACCTTAGCCGTCTTTATTGGTAGAGGTTCACGGGAATAGTTCAGCACCAGTGTTTCAAAACCCAAAGCTTTGAGCTTATATACAATCGCCAAAATATCTTGCTTAATATCGCCGCTTGGCTCAAACAGATAAGCCTCCGGTTGTACATCAGCAGCAGGATTAAGATGGGGGCCACCTACAATGGCATCAAAGTCAAACGGCGCACCGTTCTGATTGCGGATCGGTATAAGTTGACACAACTCAGTTAACGCACGTTGAGCGGCTAGTTCCGGTTGTAAATGACAACCAAAACCGAAGATATAGCCACCAGTTCCTTTATGCCTACCAATCGCAGCCATCACAGGAACACCCATATCATGAGTTAGGTCTAACACCCAATAATCATGTTTATCCGCAAGACTCTCATGCAGAGGGCCATAGTATTCTGGATCGATACGACCTAAATCAAAGCCTGGTCTTGGGATTCGGTTATACCACCAGATCGCCGTTGCATCCCGCTCAATCAGCTCAAACAACGCCTGTAAAATTGCCTCTTCCAGCGTATTCCCCGCCGCCGCACCATTCGAGTGCCAACGACCAAACCGGTCCTCTTCAAAAGGCGTATTCGCAAAGCAACTCACCAAAGGCACATAAACTTGCTCCTCTTCTGTCAAAGACCAAGTAGGTAACCAGTGAATCGCTTCCCCATTATAGGGCTGAGCCGCTTGCTTTAATTGTGAATCTGGATGGTTTGCATCTGTGAAACAGTCAAACTGAGCAGCGCTATAGGGCACTAACGATTGAAAATCATAGTAACGCTTACCCAGCGCCTGTGGAGTCTTGAGTAATAAAGGCTCACTCCCCTGGTACTGAGCCGAATAGCGTTCTATCGCTTCACACAGCGCACTTGCCCTGGATTGCTCATGAGTTACGCCTTTACCCAAGCAGGTTTGAACAAAGCTGTCCTCGGCAATTTTGGCGATATCCTTTGGTGGTAGAGCTTTGTAAAACGCCGTACGATAAATCTTAACGGGATAATCACCTTCCGACGCCAGCTCTTCCAGCGTTGAAATTACACCGGTTACAGGATCAATCAGAGGCTTGAGTTTAGCGACCGTTTCTGAAGGGCAGATATGGCGTGAACCACCATCTTTATTAAACTCCACCGAACAAGATTTCAGCTCAATAGGCTGTAATACCTGCTCTGTAAATGCTTCAGGACTAACCTCCAAAGCATTATTAAAAGCATGATGCGTAACCCCACCGGTAAAACTGATTTCAATCAGGGCATCCTCAGCAGACTGCAAACTCTGACAAATGCTATCCGATAGCTTTTGTTGAGAGTATTCACTGACAGAAGAAAAGTCAGTGTCTTTAATCGGAGGGCAATGGCTTTGTTCTGGAAACAGATTAGCCAGCATGCGCAAAACAGGTTTGTTAGCTAACAATCGGCTCTGGAACGACACGAAACGATTTGCAGAACCGGCTGAGAATACAGGACTCACATTTACTGTACGTTCAGTCTGACAAATAAAAGCACAGGGGCTATCAATCCGCTGAACAACCTCAACTAAGCCTTTATCTAAAAAATCATCGACCCAAATCAAACGTGCAGTATTGTCACCTTCAAGCCTGGAAGCACACTGCTCCAACAGCAATAAAAGAGCACTATCGCTACTGGATGAAAGCTTAATCACAGACTCAGCAAGTCGACTTTGAGACAGTACTTCAACGGGTAAGCTCTGACGGTACTGATCACCTGAATCAGTAAAACAATCCGAGTTTTCTTTCAGATAGTCCACCCGGTAGAGAAAGGTACTACCATCTAATAAGTTAGTTGATGCACCAGCAATCTCATCCTGGCTTTTCTCACCATCAATTAAATTGAAAAGAGGAAAATGTTGTCTGGATAACCAAAATTGGTCATCTGTGCTTGATAACACGACACTCTCATCGGGCAAAGTGTAAACCCGATACTTACGGTTCCATTGAAGTACGTTCTGAGTCATCTTTAAATCTTAAAAAACGATTTGGGGTTTTCTTCCAGAATTTCTCTCAACTGCTGCTCTGAAAGATCCGGCATCTCATTTGCAATTTCGTGTAGATCAAAGTGCAAATGATCAGGGTGAGGGTAATCACTGGCATAAACCAATCTTTCGTGACCGATCATCTCAAGTGCATCTTTCATCGGCTCACCAATCTCAACAGAGACCCAACACTGCCGTTTGAAATACTCAGACGGCGGCATTTTGATCGCATCCTGAGTTAAATAAGGAAACTCGTCATAACAGATATTATCTAAACGCCATAACCACTGAGGAACCCAGGAGCAACCTGCTTCTAAGAATAAAAAACGTAACTTAGGATGTCTCTCCAGCACACCTGCCTCTAATAAGGTAATGAAGGCCATCTGCGCTTCCATGGGATGAGAACAAGCATGCAAATTAAAACGTGTTGAGAAGCGATCCATTCCTACAGTAGTGCCCTGCAAATGAGTGCCACCATGGAAAGCAATGCCTATATCATTGGCTTCACAAGCATCCCAGAAAGCTTCATATTCAGGATGGCCTAAAGTTTTACCCAGAATTGGCTCAGGCCTCAGAGTAATAGTCTTCCAGCCTCGCCTAGCAATGTCTTCTACCTGGGAAACAAGGCTACTGGTATCGTGACGACTAACCATACCAACAGCTTTTAAGCGTTCATTGTTATAAGCGCAGTAATCTTCTAACCAACGGTTATAAGCCTGCGCATACCCTAAAGAGCTTTCTGCACTGATATCTTTATGATTAACAATATACATACAGAAAGTAGGAAAAATATTGGCTACAGCTACACCAGACTCATCCATAGACTCTATCTGGGTATTAGGGTAAGACGCTCTTCTTCTTTCACCAGAGCTTTTTTTATCAATCAAAGCACTGGCAATCTGTTGTTGTTCATCCCAATTGCTCAATATTGGGAAATCACCGAGATAAACGATAGGAGGTAAGGGTTTATCAATACCTGTACGCTCAAAGCGATCAGTTTGTTTTTCTAAATTATCCGGATGAAAGGTGATGGGATATTGGGAAATAACTCTTTTGTCAGCGTATTCTTGCCACATTTCCAATGGCTCAATAACGTGACGATCACAGTCAATAATTCTGCTCAACGAACACCTTCCTATTATTCATATTAACCAGCAAAAATAGTTGGGCACATTCTGTCATCATCAAGAATTGCCGCATAACCAAAATCTTCGGCCTCATCATCAAAGCATGTTTTATCCGTTACAAGGCCGACAGCAATAGCAATACGTTCTAAATCAGAGTGATTCTCACCACTACCATGCAATGTATCCATATGATGAAAACAAACTCCACCAGCAGGAATTAAAGCATATTCTTCTTGCCATGTATTTTCTGGGCACTCGCACCGCATTAGAGCTTTCTGAGTGTTAATATCCTGAATATGCCCCCCAGAATATTTAAACTTTGTCTCCCATTGATGAGACTCTTTCACATAAGTTATAGGACCACTATTCATCAAAATATCAGTCAATGGTAACCACATTGTTATGGCATTTTTGGCAAAAAAAGGCACATGCTCAGAATCACGATGCAAACCAACATGACCCTGTTTACCTGCACCAACTGGTTTGTAATAGAGTTGTGACCCCCATATCTTTACTTTTTTAGCACCCGATATTTGAGACGCAGCCTTACCAAGATGCTCACTAGTGAGTAACTTATAGATACAAGGATCAGAAAGATGAACTTGTGAAATACGAGTAATTTCGCTAACCCCATCTCCCACAAAGCACCAAGGCTCAATTCCTGTTTGATATTCCTTCTTTAATATACGGTAAACTGCTTGCTTTGCATCAAGTACCAAGTCTTTTGAAATACCAGAATCTTCAATGATTATAAAACCATCATCATTATATTTGTCTGCTAAACCTGTGGTCTGGTACATAGCATGCTCTTATTATCAACGAGGGAATGAAAAAGGTGTCCATATTGAACACCTTCGAAGCAATAAATCAGCTGCTAGTGAATGGGTTGTTAGCACCTTTTGCAATCAAATCAGCCAGAGCCATAGGTTGCTCTAGTTCTGGGGGGGCAGGAAACTCAACAGTTACACGGCTAACATAAGCATTATGGTTGAATTGACCATTTACAACAGGAGCCTCAGCCGCATACTCACCATTAACAACTAACCCCTCACTTACGACATAACCTAAGCTGTTGGTAAGCTCTTTATTTAAATTAACATTAAGGTTTAAAGTTTCTTGATTAAAGCTTTCATTACCCCAAATATAAGCTGCTAATCGAGGTACAAACTGAATCCAATCATAGTCGGCATCAACTTCTTCTACACCGGTACGATCGCCTACCTGGGAATCCAACATTGCAGGCTGAACAGCCTGAACGCTCTCCGTAGCGAATGCACCACTGACGGCTTGTCCAAATGGATAGTACATACCCAGCTGAACAAACTGAGATAGTACTTCAACGGCTTGACTCTTATCAGTAGGCTTCTTGGGTATTCTGATTGTAAGGCCTACAGAAAGATTCTCCCAGCCATTAATTGGACGATAAGCATCACTAACATCATATTTTGGCAGAGGGAAAGAGCTTCCATCATTAACTGTTATTTCAACGATTTTATGACCATTTCCACCTGGCTCAGAAGTAAAGGCCACAATACCGTTACCTTCATTTACAGCATTAATCACGTTTAGTGACTTCAAAACATGCCAAAGAACATCTTCTGAACTGACTGTTTCTGTGATTTCTTGGTAGTTACTCCAATAATAAGCTACTGCTCTTTGCCAAAGCATTTCCCATGTTGCTACATCTTTAACAAAGATACTTGTTGAGCCAGTATTCAAGTTATCCATCTAAACTTACCTCAAGCATTAATCGAAAGAACCTTTCAAGTCGGATAGGCTATTTGAGTGATCAATTAAAAACCCTCTTAACTCATCTAACCTTTTCTCATTCTCACAGACTTCTATCGCTAAATCAATTTCAGATAGAAATATTCTTGACTCATACTCTAAATAATTAGCACCCTGAGATTGAGCAGTTTCAATAGCTTCAAGCAAATTATCTTTAACCCTGCTCGATACAAACCCATCTTTCTTATAATAAGACATTGCTAAAGCATGCTGAATGATTGGAAACACTGCATACTCCTGCGACTTTTTAGCCTCAGTCATTGACATTTCCATCATTTCTATTGCTCCATCCGCATCATTTAGCAAAAGCATTTTTCTAGCGATTAAGTGGAAATACCAACCTGTGGCAAAATTTTGAACTGAGTTAACTAGAAAGACAATATGATCCCTAGCCTTTACTACATCCCCAGCTGCTGCCGCTGACATAATATCCATATAGATTTTATAAAAAATTGGCTCCATTTCATTATAATGGTTGTTGTTGTAGTAATTCGCCACTTCCAGAACAATAGAATCCTTCTTCAGCATTGAGTAAAACAATGCCTTAAAATTCAAGGAGATCATAATTGAAATACTGCTCTTTTTGCTTTCAGCGTAACGAATAGAGGAGCCAAGTGCCTCAACAGATTCGTCTAAACGACCAACATGAATATATGACAATGATAAGAATGCAAGTGTAGTTGGGTAAAAGTCATACCCATACTCTAAGCTGACATGATGCGATGTATTTTGATCATATATGGATAAAGAAGTTTCGAAACTGAGAATTGATTTTTCGAGCTCTCCACTAAACTGATAAATCTGGCCCAGGACTGATAGCACCAGCATTCGGAACTCGCTGAACTCCTCACCAGAATACCTATCGAGGAGAGACTCACCGAACTCCCTAGCTACTTCTCTCTGAGATGAGTAGTGCAAGTTAGCTAATTTGATCCACTCTATCTTAACTTGAACTTTATCCAAGGCTGGGTATATCTCACTAGAATCAAAAAGTTTAGAGCCTTTAATCTCTTCACTCCAGTCACTAGCCTTATCAGAGGAAAAGCCTTCTACAGCTAATGCTGCAGGTAACAAGAGTTCGTATAACGACAACTTCCTTCTATACTCATCACTCTCACAGCCGATTCTCTCAATCCATTTATCCACAATTTCTCTAGCAATTAGGGCCTCATTATAAGAGAAACTCCAAACAAGGTTTTCAATACTTTTAAAGCCAAAGTCAGCCGCCTCAGAGTATCTCTCTCCTTCGCCTAAATGCCTTGCAAGCTCCAGAGGCTGCTCTTCAATTATATGAGGGAAGTTGCTGATAATTGCATCTGCTAACCTATTATGGCTACTTTTAAGAGATAGTCCCCCTATACTCTCATATGCAGCATCTCTCACTAGGGCGTGCTTAAAGAGATAGCTATCACCATCAACTTTACGCTGTTGATAAACCAGTTCTGCTTCTACCAACTCATTAAGGTCATTCTGAACCTGACTTTCAGTATGATTCGATGCAGCCACAAGAAGATCATAGTCAAACTCACGTCCTATGGTTGCTGCTAACTGAGCGGTTTCTTTGGCGGAAACCAATGAGTCTAGCTTTTGCTGCAAGGAGTCTCTTAAACTGGTAGGTACTTCATCCAGTTTATCTGGACTAATAAAGACAATCATGCCATTTAGTCTATGAACCAGCTCTTTCTGCTGCAGCATTTTGACCAGCTCTTCGATAAATAGCGGGATACCGTCTGTACGATCTATCAGTAGTTTCAGTACATCTTTTCCAATAACTTCTTTATCAAACAGCGCTGAGATAAAGTCTTTAGTAGACTCCGCATCCAGGCGGTTTATTTCGACTGACTTGAAACCTTTATCCGCCAGTAGTTGCGGGAGCGGCTGGCGGGATGTACTGATAAACACATCATCAGAGGCTTGAATATTGTTTGCAAACTGAGCAATAAATTCGATACTGGTGGGGTCAGCCCAGTGCATATCTTCGAAGATATAGAGCTTTTTAGCGTCATGCCCTTCACTGTTCATAAACAGAGCCGACAGGGCATTGAATAGGTACTGTTTTTGTACGTCTGGAGCAAAAGTTGATGGTTCCATACCTTCCGGTAGTGGAATATTAAGCCAGGTAAGCAGTACTGGTAATGCCTGTGTTACCACTGAAGCGTGCTCATTGTCGAGTAGCTCTGCCAGATCTATCAGTAAAGCTGTCGTTTGGTCATTATCCAATGCATCCAGCGAATACTTGAACTTCAGCAAATTAAGAATAGGGTATAGGGCGTTATTCTGGTGTTCTGGCAGGCACTGGGCTACATAATGGTAGTAGCCTTTAGCTTTGTTTCTCAGCTCAAATACGAGACGGGATTTACCTATACCGGCTTCACCATACACATGGGCCAGTCTTGATGACTCTTCCTCATGGTTTTGATGATCCAGAATACGGCTCAGGGTATCCAGCTCTTGTTCCCGGCCGATAAAGCATTCGTTACGCTGTTTCCCTCGTAAGAAGCCAAACGCTTCAACCAATCGTTCGCCGGTCAGTTTAAAGGTTGGGATCTGTTCGGCATTGACACCGACTTCAATCACGCTGGCAGGGTCAAATTGAATATAGGCTTCTAGTAATTTACGGACGATATCAGAACAAAGAATCTGATTTTCTCCCGCTTGTCGGCATAACTCCAGTGCAGTGTTGGGTGTCTCTCCTTCTGGCGTTGAATCCGCATAGGTGGTGACCAGACCGGTATGTATCCCGAGGCGTGCACGCATGACAATGCCTTGACCACTGCTCAGTTGAGCATTTCGTTTCGCCAGACTACCAATAATATCCAGTGCGGTACGGGCACATAAGCGGGCGTCGTTGTCGCTCACGGCGGGATAACCGAAATAGAACAGTAGGGTATCACCTAGAGTACCGACATGGGTTGCACTATAACGTACGGCAATATCGACACATTGGTTTTTCTGGTCGTGGTGCAGGGCTTCTACTACTTCACTGTCAATTATACCATCTGTGACTTTACGCACCTGCAAGCACACTGCCAATGCGGTGATCTGTTTACGCTCCACCAGGCTGGTCATAGCATGTGCGTTACTGTTAACCATGGTGTCCTGCTCGGTGGTAACAGCACAGGTGGTCGTATCGGCGAGACCTCCTACTCCACGACTGGACAGATTGCCCACAAGATTGGAAAAATTCAGCTTTTTAAGTTCACTGAATAGCTCAGGGCCGGTAATGGTGCGTTCATGGGATTTTTTCTGTAACGCCCGGCGTAACAGTGCAGCCACAGGATGCCCGACAATGGGTGCCGGTAGCGGGACATTCGTCTGACTAAGCTGTTTATGGAAGATAGCCGCTACACTTGGTCCGGAGACCGCAGGTTCACCGGTTAAGCATTCCAGAAATACCAAAGCCCAAACATATATATCGGTTTTAACAGAGGGCGCTTCTCCACGCAGCTGCTCTGGTGAGCTATAGGAGGGTGTCCCCAGGGTTTCCTGAGTCAGAGTCAGTGTCCTGTAGTCATGCTGACGCGCCTCGTTCACCAGGGTGCCGATACCAAAATCCAGCACTTTTGCGTAGGTTTTAACGCCGGTTTGCTGCAGCATGATATTAGCAGGTTTAATATCCCTGTGAATCACGCCTTGTTCATGGGCATGCACCAGGGCTTCCAGTACTTGCCCCATGATTTCTGCTGTTTCTACCGCAGGAAGCGCGCCTGATTCGATAAGGGCTTCTTTTAAGCTTTTACCATCAACGTATTCAAATACAGCATACAGTAGATCATTCTTACCCCGCCCTTTATCCAATAAACGGACAATATTAGGATGCTCTAATCGACTGCAAAGTAATGTTTCCCGTTCAAAACGTTCGATATAACGTTTCTTTTTCGGCTCATCAAACTCAGGGTCCATAACCAGAAATTTAATGGCGACAGCTTGCCCTGTGTTAATCTGTGTTGCCTTGTAAACACAGCCAAACCCACCTTCGCCAATTTTTTCTAATAGCTTATAGGCAGGTGAATCGAAATTTTTTGTTATTGCATCGTAGCTGACTGAATCTGCCGCCATTTTTGGATATCCCATCATGCGTTGAATGACATATCTAAACGCTGATAAATGCTACTTCCCCACCGATAGCATGACTGTTTGCTCCTGATGATAAAGCCGACAGTTATTTTCGTTTAGATATGTAATTCTGGCTAAATATTAATCAATATATATAAATAAAAAACCAATACGAAAACTAAGGTATCAGTTTTCTGTTAGCGGTGAAAGTAAAGCATAGTTAGAAAAGTAGCCGCTTTCGGTACTTCTTAAAAAACCATTATGAATACGACGAAACGGTACCTAACAGCGCCGAAATCACAACATATAATTTTCTCGCATATACTAACACCTGGACAGTGCGAAGTTCTCGATAGAGGAAGCATAAGCTTGACGCCTCTCTAGTTTATGGTCTGGACTTAAATTCACCACAAACCAAAGTCAGGCCAAAAACCAGGAGGCGACTATGAAATTATGGTGGGTGTGGTTTGCCGCTGTCCAGTCTTTAAAATCAGCTTGCTCAAGAAAACGAACATTCTTATGGTTATGCCTCGTTCTTATGGGCTTTACTGTCCGAGCCGATAACGCCGGTGTTTCCAGCTTTATTCGAGCACTATCTCTTAATCCCCGTCATTACCCCTCTCTTCTACACCTGTTTCATTCGAGTGCT
>NZ_AULT01000077.1 GCF_000422425.1 Oceanospirillum beijerinckii DSM 7166 | reverse complement strand
CTTGTTCTTGATAATCTTGTGACTTTTCCAAGATCATCCCGACAAGCACCCACACGAATTATCTGACTAAATTTTTAAAGAGCTTGTTGAGACAAGCGCTTAACTTGCTCAACCGAGGCGACGAATTTTACAGCATTCAAACCTCTTGTCAACAGTGATTTGAAATTTATTTTCAAATCGTCTTTTTCAAAAATGTTAAAAACTTTTGAAAAATCAGACTGTTGCGGTGCTGTTCGAGGTCTTACCCCGTGACAGCGAGGGCGTATTATACGCACGGAAGACCAAAGCACAACCCCTATTTTCACTTTTTTGTAAAAAAGTTTCAGAACAGACTTTGCGGTAAGCTAAAACACTTGGCAAACACCACTAAAATACACAAGCCTGCGAAAGCAAGAGGTAGCAACCTAACGGGGTAAGAACAAGCATAGAATAGGCGACACAATTTTGCGTAAAAAAGAAAAAGACTGGAGACTGGAGACTGGAGACTGGAGACTGGAGACTGGAGACTGGAGACTGGAGACTGGAGACTGGAGACTGGAGACTGGAGGCAAAAGTCTTAGAAAGCAAAAAGCCCGAAGCAATTCTTACTGAATCACTTCGGGCCTTCACCTACAGCACGAACAACTCCCTCCCTCTGAGACCTGTCACGCTATCGATAAACTTTTACAACAACTTAGAAAGTATCACCTGGAATACGCAGGTTACCTTCCATAATCACGCGAGCACTACGACTCATTACTGCTTTCTTAGCAGTCCAGTCACCGTTCTCCTGCTGTTCAGCTGCAGCACCCACGCGCAAAGTACCAGATGGATGACCAAAGGTTACCGCTTCACGTTCACCACCACCGGCCGCCAGATTCACAAGCGTACCCGGCACAGCCGCTGCAGTCGCGATCGCTACGGAAGCCGTCCCCATCATGGCATGATGCAGCTTACCCATAGACAGCGCACGCACACAGACATCAATATCATCTGCCGAAATCTGCTTACCGCTAGACGCTTCATATGCCGTCGCCGGAGCCACAAAAGCGATCTTAGGCGTATGCTGACGCGCAACCGCTTCTTCGATATCAGAGATCAGCCCCATCTTCATAGCACCGTGAGCACGTACATGCTCAAACCAAGCCAAAACATCAGCATTACCGTTGATATCTTTCTGCAGCTCAGTACCGGTGTAACCGATATCTTCAGCATTAACAAAAATTGTTGGGATACCGGCATTAATCATAGTGGCCTGGTAAGTTGCTGCGGGCTTATCACCAAAAGCAGGCACTTCCAGCTCATCAACCAGATTGCCTGTTGGGAACATGGAGCCTTCGCCATCCGCCGGATCCATAAACTCAATAACAACTTCAGCAGCGGGGAAAGTTACACCATCCAGTTCAAAATCACCGGTTTCCTGTACTTCACCATTAGTGATTGGCACATGAGCGATAATGGTTTTCTTAATATTTTTCTGCCAGATACGTACAGTGCAGATACCATTTTCCGGGATACGCTCTGGATCAACCAGGCCACCACTAATGGCAAAAGCACCTACCGCTGCAGTCAGATTACCGCAGTTACCAGACCAATCAACAAATGCTTTATTGATCGCTACCTGACCAAACAGGTAATCCACATCATGGTCAGGCTGAGTACTCTTATCCAGAATCACGGTTTTAGACGTACTGGAAGTCGCCCCCCCCATACCATCGATCTGCTGACCGTATGGATCTGGACTACCAATCACACGCATCAGAATCTTATCCCTTGCTTCACCGGGCTCCTGCGCCACTTCAGGCAGATCCTGACGACGGAAGAAAACACCTTTACTGGTGCCGCCACGGAAATAGGTCGCTGGAATCTTAATTTGAGGTACGTGTGCCATATTTATGCTGTCCTGTATAACTGGGCGGTAAGTTGTTCTTAGTCGTTTTACCGCGATTCAGAAAACACTTAATGATATTGACGATAAACACCAAGATATTTGGTATTTCCGGACAAGATAATTAAGCACTCTCTCGCTATCTTTAAGCTGCTCGTTGAGTTGGTACTTCTATTTCATTACTTTTAATTCTTTGTCTTTGACAAGCTTTAAAGGCTTTCACCTAGCAGTGATACAAAAAAGAATCGACCCACTGTGCTGCACGATAAAAACACAGCGGATCGATTGGTAATCAGCCACACCAGGTGCGACTGATTAACACCGCTTAAGCGTTGCTTTGCAGGAAGTCTTTAGCAAACTTCTGCAGTACACCACCAGCTTTGTACACATGTACTTCAGCTGCGGTATCCAGACGACAAGTCACAGGTACTTCAACCTTCTCGCCGTTGGCGCGGTTGATGATCAGCGTCAGATCACAACGAGGAGAGATATCACCTTCGATGTCAAATGTCTCAGTACCATCAATAGCGTAAGTGTTGCGGGTATCGCCGTCTTTAAACTGAACCGGCAGTACACCCATACCCACCAGGTTAGTACGGTGGATACGCTCGAAACCTTCAGCAACGATGGTTTCAACGCCAGCCAGACGCACACCTTTCGCCGCCCAGTCGCGAGAAGAACCCTGACCGTAGTCAGCACCCGCAATAATAATCAGGTTCTGCTTACGCTCCATGTAGGTTTCAATCGCTTCCCACATACGGCTTTCAGTGCCTTCAGGCTCGATACGTGCCAGAGAGCCTTGTTTCACTTCACCGTTTTCATCACGAACCATTTCATTCAACAGTTTAGGGTTGGCGAAGGTGGCACGTTGTGCGGTCAGGTGGTCACCACGGTGAGTCGCGTAAGAGTTGAAGTCCTCTTCCGGCAGTCCCATTTTCGCGCAGTATTCACCAGCAGCAGAGTTGGCCTGAATCGCATTAGATGGCGACAGGTGGTCGGTGGTGATGTTGTCACCCAGTACCGCCAGTGGACGCATACCTTTCATGGTACGCTCACCTGCCAGTGCACCTTCCCAGTATGGAGGACGGCGGATATAGGTCGACATTGGACGCCAGTCGTACAGCGGGCTTTCCGCTCGCTCAATATCGCCCAGATTAAACATAGGAATGTAGATCTGGTTGAACTGCTCAGGCTTAACCGCCTTGGCTACGATTGCATCAATCTCTTCATCGGATGGCCACAGATCTTTCAGTGTGATCTCTTTACCATCAACAACCGCCAGTACATCCTGCTCGATATCAAAACGCACAGTACCTGCGATTGCGTAAGCCACAACCAGAGGAGGAGATGCCAGGAACGCTTGCTTAGCGTGCGGGTGGATACGACCGTCAAAGTTACGGTTACCGGACAGTACCGCCGTAGCGTATAGATCACGTTCAACCACTTCTTTCTCGATCACAGGATCCAGCGCACCGGACATACCGTTACAGGTTGTACAGGCGTACGCTACGATACCGAAGCCCAGTTTTTCCAGCTCAGACAGCAGACCCGCTTCTTCCAGGTACAATTTTGCAACTTTAGAACCTGGTGCAAAAGAGGTCTTAACCCAAGGCTTACGTACCAGGCCCAGTTCGTTGGCTTTCTTAGCCAACAGACCGGCAGCCACTACGTTGCGTGGGTTAGAGGTATTGGTACAAGAGGTGATCGCCGCGATAATTACCGCCCCATCCGGCATCAGGCCTTCTGCTTCTTCCGCTTTTGCAGCAGTCAGCATATCCTGACCTGCAATACCACGCTCGGTCAGCGCAGAGGTCGGCAGACGACGGTGCGGGTTAGAAGGGCCAGCCATGTTACGCACGACAGTCGACAGATCAAACTCCAGAACACGCTCGTATTCCGCATTCTCCAGATCCGTTGCCCACAGACCCGTTTCTTTCGCGTACTGCTCAACCAGAGCCACCTGCTCAGGCTCACGCCCAGTCAACTTCAGGTAGTCGATGGTTTGCTCATCAATATAGAACATACCCGCAGAGGCACCGTACTCAGGCGTCATATTAGACAGCGTCGCACGGTCACCGATAGACAGAGTCGAAGCACCTGGGCCGAAGAATTCCAGGTAAGCAGAAACCACTTTCTCGTTACGCAGGAATTCGGTCATCGCCAGTGCGATATCCGTGGCCGTTATACCTGGCTGACGCTCCCCAACAATCTTCACACCGACGATGTCTGGTAGGCGCATCATGGATGGCAGACCCAGCATTACGTTTTCGGCTTCCAGACCACCGACACCGATCGCGATCACACCCAGTGCATCAACGTGTGGCGTGTGAGAATCCGTCCCCACACAAGTATCTGGGTAAGCAATACCGTCGCGGTTTTGGATCACCGGAGACATCTTCTCCAGGTTAATCTGGTGCATAATACCGTTACCCGCTGGGATCACGTCTACGTTATCAAACGCAGTCTTACACCAGTCGATAAAGTGGAAACGGTCATCGTTACGACGATCTTCAATGGCACGGTTTTTCTCAAACGCATCCGGATCAAACCCCGGTGCTTCTACCGCCAGAGAGTGGTCAACGATCAGCTGAGTTGGTACAACCGGGTTAACCGCAGCCGGGTCACCACCTTGTTCAGCAATCGCATCACGCAGACCTGCCAGATCCACCAGTGCGGTCTGCCCCAGAATGTCGTGACAAACCACACGTGCAGGATACCAAGGAAAATCCAGGGTGCGCTCACGGTTGATCAGCTGTTTCAGGGAATCGGTCAGCGCCTCAGGCTCACAACGACGTACCAACTGCTCAGCCAGTACGCGAGAGGTATAAGGTAAAGTAGCATAAGAACCAGGCTTGATCGCTTCAACCGCCGCGCGGGTGTCAAAGTAATCCAGTGAAGTACCTGGTAGAGATTTACGAAATTCAGTGTTCATAGCTCGGGAACCCATTAAAAATGGCAGCAAAGACGACAGGCGTAAGCCGGAGGGCTGGTTCCTGTTGGCCTTTTCTGTAATTTATCGTCAGTCAGGCTAATCAGGTATTAGCATGGCTGCCGGAAGTCCGGCAGCCAGAATAAAAAAGGCAGGGGCTCAGGGCATTAGAGGCAAGTATCGTATCCGGCCCCGCCTTATAACTCAGTCGCGATCTTCGATAGCAACCCACTCCGCACTTTCCGGACCCGTGTAGTCAGCAGAAGGACGGATGATACGGTTGTTGGCACGCTGCTCCATGACGTGAGCAGTCCAACCGGATGCACGGGAACATACGAAGATTGGCGTAAACAGTTTCGTTGGAATATCCATAAAGTGGTAAGCGGATGCATGGAAGAAGTCTGCGTTACAGAACAGTTTCTTCTCACGCCACATAACCGCTTCAACACGCTCAGAAACCGCATACAGGTACTCATCACCTACCTGTTCAGACAGCTTCTTGGACCACTCTTTAATGATGGCGTTACGTGGATCAGACTCACGGTAGATCGCGTGACCGAAGCCCATGATCTTCTCTTTACGTTCCAACATACCCATGATCGCTTCTTCCGCTTCATCAGCAGAACGCCAGTTTTCGATCATCGCCATAGCTGCTTCGTTTGCACCACCGTGCAGAGGGCCTCGCAGAGAGCCGATCGCAGCGGTCACACAGCTGTGAATATCAGACAGCGTAGAAGCACAAACACGCGCAGTAAAGGTAGAGGCGTTAAACTCGTGCTCGGCGTATAGAATCAGAGAAGCGTGCATCACTTTAACGTGCAGTGGATCAGGCTTCTTGTCATGCAGAGTCCACAGAAACTGCTCAGCGATGGACTCAGCATCCGTTTCTACATTGATACGCTTACCGTTATGGCTGAAGTTGTACCAGTAGTTGATGATACCCGGGAAGATCGCCATCATACGATCGATATGATCAGTCTGCTCAGAGAAGTCTTTCTCTTCTTCCAGATTACCCAACATGGAGATACCGGTACGCATCACATCCATAGGGTGAGCATCAGCAGGGATCTGCTCCAGAACCACTTTCAGCGGCTCAGGCAGAGCACGCAGAGTCTTCAGCTTAGCCATATAAGCGTCTAACTCAGCCTGGTTAGGCAGTTTGCCGTAAGCTAACAGGTAGGATACTTCTTCAAACAGGGCTTTTTCAGCCAGTTCTTTCATATCATAACCACGATAGGTCAGACCTGCACCGGTTTTACCCACAGTACACAGTGCTGTTTCACCTGCAGATTGACCACGCAGACCTGCACCACTTAATTTCTTATCTACCATTACTATGCTCCTTTGCGACCGCTCAGAGTCAGATTCTTGTTATTAAACGTTCCAATCGATTCTTTAACTACACACCCCGCACAGAAAGCTTCTGCCGGGGTGATCAGTGTCTCTTACTTGTTTTTGCCTTCTGCAAACAGAGCGTCCAGCTTCTGCTCGAAGTCGTGGTAGTTCAGGAAATCATACAGTTCCATACGGGTCTGCATGGTATCCACTACCGCTTTTTGGTCACCGTCACGCAGCAGGGCTTCATAAACATTCAGCGCCGCTTTATTAGCCGCACGGAAGGCTGACAGAGGATATAACACCATTGTGGCACCATTTTCAGCCAGTTCTTTAGTATTAAATAGTGGCGTCGCACCGAATTCGGTGATGTTCGCCAGCAGGTGCGCACCATTGATGCCGTCGGAGAATGCCTTATAGTCATCCAGCGTGTGCACTGCTTCAGCGAAGATACCATCAGCACCGGCTTCCAGGCACGCTTGCGCACGTTCAACAGCCGCATTCAGACCTTCCATCTGGAACGCATCGGTACGCGCCATTACAAAGAAGTCGTCATCAGTTTTAGCATCAACCGCCGCTTTAACACGATCAACCATCTCTTGCAGAGATACGATCTCTTTGTTTGGACGGTGACCACAACGCTTTTGGGCAACCTGGTCTTCAATATGAACCGCAGCAGCACCCGCCTTGATCATCTCTTTAACGGTACGGGAGATATTGAATGCGCCACCCCAACCGGTGTCGATATCCACCATCAGAGGCGTTTCAACCGCACTGGTGATACGACTGACATCCGCCAGTACGTCATTCATAGAAGTCATACCCAGATCAGGCAGACCGTAGGAGTGGTTTGCAACACCGCCACCGGACAGGTAAATCGCCTTGTGACCTACACGTTCCGCCATCATGGCGTGGTAGGCGTTGGTAGTACCAACAATTTGAAGTGGATTTGTTTCGGCCAGTGCCTTACGGAAACGTGCACCCGCAGTCAGCTTAGTCATGGGTTATTCCTTCTTAGGGTTGTTCTGCCTTATATTCGCGCAGTCGTTGTTCTACATTTTTACGCGAGGCACTGATATGCCTGCGCATTAGCATCTCAGCCAGCTCCTCATCCCTCTGCTCGATGGCATCCACAATTCGGTGGTGCTCTTCAAACGCCCTTTTCGGACGTGAACTTGAGGCGCTGAACTGATAGCGATACATGCGGACCAGATGATAAAGCTCACCACATAACAGCTCGGTCAGCTTTTCATTTTTACTTCCGAGTACAATGCGGAAGTGAAAGTCCAAATCACCTTCTTTCTGGTAGTACGCCACACCTTCCTGCAGTTCTGCCGCTTCTTCGTGTCGCTGCAGCAGCTCTTTTAAACCCTGGATCTCTTCTTCTGTCATGTTGCGTGCCGCCAGACGACAGGCCATGCCTTCCATCGCTTCACGCACATCATAGATATCCAAGAGTTCTTCAAAAGAAAGTGAAACTACCCGCGCACCCACATGGGGTATGCGCTTGATCAGACGGCGGCCTTCCAGGCGACGGATCGCCTCACGCAGAGGTCCCCGACTGATACCGTACTCTTTCGCCAATCCCGGCTCGGTAATCTTACTGCCCGGCGGTATATCACCTTTTACGATCGCAGTTTGAATCTGCTCAAACACCCGATCAGCGAGGGTACGGGTCTCACCCTCTTCGTATGCATACGGAACGTCTGACATAGTCATGTGTTCTTCTTATTAATTGTCGACAATCTTCTAGATGCAGTGAACTGTAGACACTCTACTGAAAATCGTCAAGCTGAACCAAAGTATAATTTGTCTACAATCTTGAACAGACCACAGACTAATCTTTTATTTTTTATTTAAAAATCAAACAGATATCAAGAAAGACAAATCAAGACCGATGAGTCACAATCTATAGATTGTCGACGATCTGTCATCTGGGTTTCATAAATTGCTGACACTTCTTTCCATGATATCGGCAATTCGGGAAGGTTTTTGGAACGGTAGAGAGTGATCACACCCCACCACTTCGACGTACTGCCAGTCATCAAAACGGTCTTGTTGCAACTGGTGACACTCCTTCATGGTCTCCAGGCTTTTCTTACCAACAAAACTGATTACCCGCTGCTGAGCCTCTAGCAAAGCATCACGATCTAAACGCTGTACGGCATCGGTCACCGCATCCAGCGCATAGGAAAAACCCAGCACACGGTTTTTCAGCCTATGTACGGTAGCATGCTCCACACGCTGAGATTTGGAACGACGAGGTGAAATCTGATCCAGAAACCGTGTAATACCAGTTTCCGGCTCCGGCAGATCACGCATCATGGCTGCGGCCTGGGAATAGGTTTCCCGCACCTGACGCATCTCTTCCAGATCCACACGTTCCATAAAAGCGGGCTCTAATAGATAGGTATTCACAAAAGCTGACGGACGACGCTGCTTCAGCAACATAGCCGTTAAACCACCAAAGGAGTAACCCGCCAGATCCATCTCAAACCAACCCAGGTGATCCAGCAGTGCCTGTACATCGTCGACAACGTCTTCTATAACAAAAGCGCTATCTTGTGCTTCGACCACATCTGAGCCTTGCTTATGCGCTAAAGGAACACCTAAACCTTGATTATGTTCTAAAGGAACACTGCGCCCCATCCCTCTAAGATCTGGCACCAGCACCTCGCTCCAGCTATGTAGATGGTGCAGGGTCGGCTCCCAAGTAAAACCACCATCTACACCTGCACCGTGCAGCATCAACATACGCCGACCGCTATGGCAGTGAGGATTGCGATAGATACGATAAAAGATCTGATAACCGTCGGTTGGCAAGTGTCCGGTCTGACACTGGTAATGTTCTGCCATAATCATTCCTAGTTCTGTCTGCAGTGCTTTCTAATGGAATTCTTTCTAGTTATAGACTTACTGAGGTCTGAAAAAGGGGAAACCCTCGGCCATATCAGTAAGATTCGTAACAGTAAAAGTGAAATTACCTATTAAGACAAGCAGTTGCCGAGGTCATTATCACGGGATAGTTACAGAGATATCAGCAGGAAAGATAGGCTACTAAAGTAAAAGCCGTTAGAATATGGCGTTTTTCCGAGCCGTTGCGTTTCTATCCCTATGCTATCGATTAAAATCACAACACTGCCTTTTAAGGCAGGTAGCGAATATTTCCAGCAGGTGCGTCATCTTCCTTACCCTGTGCTGCTGGACAGCGGACAACCCAAGAGTCCCTCCGGGCGTTATGACATCGTCGCGGCAGATCCCATACAGCTGATTAATAGCCAGCAGCTGGCTGATCGCTCAACACTGGACTATCTGCAGCAGCAACTGAATAAATTGTGCCCGGAATCTCTACCAGAGACGGAACTGCCCTTTACAGGTGGCTTTATTGGCAGCTTAAGTTATGACCTAGGACGTGAACTGGAAAAACTACCAGAGCAGGCCCAGGATGATACTCACTTCCCTGATCTGATTGGTGGCATCTATCTATGGGCCATTGTTGTGGATCATCAACAACAAACGGCTTATCTGGTTGCTCCAGTGCAGCAGCTGGATGAGCTGGAACAGTTAGTTCAAGCAACATCTGAAACAGAGATACAAACCAACGGCTTTAAGCTTAGCAAACCCTTTACGCCGAACCTGAGCCGTGAAGAATACTGCCAGCGCTTTGAGCAGATTATCGACTATATCCGGGCCGGTGATTGTTATCAGATCAACTTTACCCAACGTTTTAGTGCCGAGATCACTGGGGATAGCTGGCTGGCTTACCTGCAGATGCGCCAAGCCACGCCTGCACCTTTCAGTGCTTATCTGGATTTTGGTGATTACAAGGTGCTGAGTGTTTCACCGGAACGCTTCCTGAAACTGGATCAGGGTCAGGTTGAAACCAAACCGATTAAAGGTACCGCACCAAGACATTCAGACCCAGAGCAGGATAATGCTATCGCCGAAGAACTTCAGGCCAGCATTAAGAACCGCGCTGAGAACCTGATGATTGTCGACCTGCTGCGCAATGACTTAAGCCGCGCCTGCCAACCCGGCAGTGTTAAGGTGCCTCATCTGTTTGCGTTAGAAAGCTATGCTAATGTGCATCACTTAGTCAGCACCGTCACCGGTCAGCTCAATTCAGATAAAAGTGCCATCGATCTGTTAAAAGCCAGCTTCCCTGGCGGTTCCATTACTGGCGCACCTAAGATCCGGGCGATGGAGATTATCGACGAGCTGGAACCGACCCGCCGGGGCATCTATTGCGGCTCTGTGGCTTATATCGATTTTCGTGGCCAGATGGATAGCAGTATTACCATCCGTACTATTCAGGAAAGCCCTCTGACTACAACAGGCTCTGCGGATGAAGCAGAAAACAAAACAGAAAGAGAAGGGAAAGCTGCATACCCAAAAGCACGCCGACTGGATTGCAGTGCCGGTGGAGGTATTGTGTATGACTCAGAGGCAAATAGTGAATACGAAGAGACACTGCACAAGGTCGGCAAAATAATCTGCTCACTACAGCCTGACTTTCTGGAGCAGTTCTAAACTTTGTTAACGCTTATCAGCAGCCACAACGTTATGGCTGCTGCTAAGCACCTGAGCATAAATATTTCTATCATCTCCGACCAGTGGCCGGAGATGATAAGGGGATAAATGTCGAAAAACTTCTGTGTAGGTGCTTAGAGGCTATCTATAGCTCTATGTTACTGCTGTTTTCTTATATCTGCGGGTTGACTGTTTGACGCTCTGTAAGGATAAACTTCGCCATCAGCGCCCAAACATTTTCAAAAAGGTGATTATCAGTTTGCACCTTCATTATTGCCTAGCAGCCTGTCGGACTTAAGCTGTCAATAGGCTTAAAAATCAGAAAAAATTGCGATTTATGCAGGGATATTCCTATTTTTTGAGAATATCC
>NZ_AULT01000076.1 GCF_000422425.1 Oceanospirillum beijerinckii DSM 7166 | reverse complement strand
GCTCAGTGCTTCATAAAAAATCCGAATAGATGGCTGCAAACCTTAACTTGTCGAAAAGAAACTTCTTGCCAAAAATGGGGCGTCCATAGATGTTAGAGTAAGGAGGCAAAGTGAGTATACTCAAGCTATTAATATCGGAAATTCTGATTGCTCTGCTGATTGGTGCATTGCCATTACTTATAGTAGTTAATTCAAATCCAAGTTCAGATGTTGTAAAAACTCTTTCAGCGCTTAATCCAGGTGATCCTGTAGTTATCTATTTCTTCTATTTGCTTTTATTGCATTTATTCATTTGGGCAATCAACAAGTACATTTTAAAAACCAAAGAACAAGTGTCCAATTTCTTTAGTGCTGCGCATCGGTTTTCACATCAAGTTGGTTTTACAATACACAGTATTTACAGAGCTATTGCAGGGACCATACCAACTGCAATTGGCTTACTCGCATATAAGCATGGTTTTGATAACAGTGCTTTCATTGTAAGCGTTGCCAGTAGTATTCTGGTTTTGGGTTCTCTTTTTATGTGTTGTGTACTTACGTGGTTAAACGAAAAGACGGAACCAAAACAAAAATGGCTCTAATCGGGTAGCCGAGGGTATCTAGCCCTCAGCCCCCACAACACCCTGCATGCGGGTCCGCACAGGGCGTTTCACTCAGGATAGTGAAGCTTAATCCAACCATCTCGTAGCGAGTAAAGTCCCTCGGATTTCAGGTAGTCCAAGGACAGGGCCTGATTAATCCCCGGAGTTTTAGCGCTACGCCACGGTCCTTTGCTGGTAATGCCACACGCAACTGCGGCTTGAACATAAACACCAAGCTTCATCAGATTCCTTACTTTGGTACGTGGTTTTCGCCATTGACGCCAATAAGCCATCCTTACTCTGCGTCGTATCCAATGATCCAGATCGACACAGCGTTGATAGCAGTTGGCAATACCAAAATAATTAATCCAGCCACGTAGATACTGACTGATTTTGAAGAGCTGATATCGCATCGACACGCCCCAGTTACGGTTCGTTAAATGTCGAACCCGCTGTTTAAATTTCTCCAGCGTTTTCGGGTGCCACTGAATGCGCTGTCCTTTAAAGGTAAACCCTAAGAACTTGCTTTCGCTGGTTTTAACGACACGGCTTTTGGTTGTGTTAACGACCAATTTCAAACGGTTTTGCAGGTAATGACTGATACTATTCAGTACACGTTCACCTGCACGCTGGCTTTTGACCAAGATAGTGAAGTCATCAGCATATCGAGCGAATAGGTGACCTCGTTTCTCCAGTTCCTTATCTAGCGGATCGAGCATAATGTTGGCCAAAAGTGGCGATAATGGGCCGCCTTGTGGAACGCCTTCTCGACACTCGCTATAGAGCTGGTTATCGATAAACCCAGCTCGGAGATAACGCTTAATCAACTTCAGAAGCCGTTTATCCTTCACTTTGTAGCCAAGGAACGTCATCAGTAGGTCGTGGTTAACTCGATCAAAGAACTTAGACAGATCAACATCCACCGCAAAGCGGCGTCCCGTTTTGATGATGCTTTGTACCTGTTTAACCGCTTGCTGCCCATTACGATGGGGGCGAAATCCGAAACTATTGTTCGAAAAATCTGGATCGAAGATGGGCGTTAGAACTTGGGCTATGGCTTGTTGGATTACGCGGTCAGTAACCGTTGGAATTCCTAGCTGGCGTTTACCGCCATCAGGTTTATCGATTTCAACACGTCTGACCGGGTAAGGGTAATATTGATCTGTTTCCAGTTCTTGAACCACCCGTTTCCAGTTGCCTGATTTAACCCAATCGGGGAATTCATCAATGGCCATTCCATCAATGCCAGCAGCCCCTTTATTGGCTCGAACTTGTTTCCATGCAACCTGAAGATTATCAGGCTGTAGTACCTGTTCGAGTAGATCTGTACGAAAGGCTGGCTTCATGACAATACGCTGAGTCACGTCCCCACCGTGCGGTGTTCGTGCGTTCAAGTCTGACAAGGCTCCTCCTTTATTCAACTGAGTGTTCAGGCCTTCGCCGTGTCCCATCCATTACGATGGGTGTTAGGCTACTATGCCGTCTGCTGACTTCTGCTTAATCACCCATAGAGTTACCTCTATTGGCGCTATCGGTATCCATCTTGTTCGCTCTCCTTTGTCGATGGGGTCAGAGGAGCCAAGGCACTTCTATACCAGAGCCTCACTGGTTACAAACCGATCGCCTGTTAATCAGATCTCCCCAGATAAGGACATGAACTTTCCCTGCACAACTGCATCATTTACGGTGGCCGTTAAATCACATGGCTTCGTCGTCTTGTGCCAACTCGCCTTCAGCCTACGCCTCATATGATGTTCTTGTTCATCAGCTCGCAGTTTTGCTAGCGGCTTCCTCCAGACCTTCCCTCACGGTTGGGCCCTTGCCATTCGCGAGTAGTTAACATCTAATAACGGTAATAAACCGCTATGGATGGTGACCTTCCTACAGAGGACTTTCACCTCATTAGTTCATGCCCATGCTGGGCGTACACAAGCGGCTGCACCGGACAAATTTCCGCTGTCACCTTTTGTGCAAAAACACGCACAAAAGCCGCCATCAAAAATTTGCTCGGTGAGCCGGGCGTTATACGCTTTATGGAAAATGATCCAAAAAGGACGTTATGAAGTTATCTGAGTTACAAAGTCATATAAAAGAATTCGATTATGCGCCAGAGCAATCTGAACACTATTTTTTAAAACTAATCGAAGAAGTTGGCGAATTATCGGAATCTATTCGCAAAGGCAAAAGTGGGCAACCAACGCTAGATGAGCTCAAAGGTTCAGTCGCAGAAGAGTTATATGACGTTTTGTATTATGTTTGTGCTCTAGCCAATATTCACGGTGTAAACCTTGAGAAAACGCATGAACTAAAAGAAGTTTTGAATAAAGTTAAGTACAACCGATAGGACGCGTATAACAAATTGTTCAAGAGGGATTCAGCACGCGTGGCATTTTTACTATGCGTTGGTTTTAGTGATTAAGGCGGTATGCGGTAGCATCGGTGTTGCGTGCTTCACCCCTTAAACAGGCGTTATGGCGCAGAGCAAAAATCAGCTAAGGGAGTATATGAGCGAGAAAGTAAAAGTAGCCTTGAACTGGCTGAAAAGTCTTTTGGAATCGGAGAGTATCGAATACCAAATTGTCGGTGGTTTAGCGGCAACAATTCATGGTGGTAGTCGTGAAATTGCAGATATTGATCTCTATATCCATAACTCAGATGCAAATAAAATACTTGCTCACGTTGCCCCGTATATTTCTAAACCGCTTACTCACTACTCGGAATATGGCTGGGATTTAGAGTATTTTCAGCTAGTCTATCAAAATCAAAAAATTGAAATAGGCTTGGCTCTCAATACAAAAATCCAGTCATCGTTGGACGGTTCGTGGTACCAACTGGAAATCGACTTTTCAAAGTCAGTAGCCAAAAGCTATCAAGGCATCGAATTACAGGTTATCCCAGTCCACCAATTGGTAGAGTACAAGCGGATATTGGGCAGGGAAGTAGACCTAATTGACATTCAACAACTAGCTTCAAGTTTAGCGCCATAACAAACAATTTAAGAGGGATTCCCAATGCTTGGCATTTTTGGTTCTACTTCAAATTAAGTGTTTATGGCACAATGCTTTAGGTTTGGGTGGAGGCGTTGTTCACCCCTTAATTGGGCGTTATACCCTCTCTCGATCCGTAAACTTTCCGTACAAATTGAATGTGCTTTAAGTTTGCACTATAATCTCTCAAGTTACGGAATGCATCCGTACGTAGGAGGGGTTATGGCAACGGCACGGTTAGATATTCGCCTTGATGAAGAGATCAAGGCAAAAGCCGAAAAGGCATCGGCTTTACTTGGTTTAAAAAGTCTCACTGAATATGTAGTGAGGCTTATGGACGAAGATGCGACTCATGTTATTGAAGAGCATGAAAGTATTACGGTTAAAGACAGTGTCTTTGACGAGTTTATGGCTGCGTGTAATAAAGCAAAAGCACCGAATCAAGCTTTGCTTGAGGCTGCCAAATTTACAGATAAAAGTGGTATTAAGTGAGTTGGGGTAAAGAGTTCGTAGAACTAAGTAAATCAAAGCATGACCGCAACTCATTTGACTGTGGTGAGCAAGAGCTAAACACATTTATCAAAACTCAAGCTGCAAAGCACATGCAAGCAGGCATTAGCCGAACAATGGTTCTACCTAGTGCTCAACCACTGTTAAATCAAAAATTCGCTATTTGTGCATTTTATAGTGTTGCACCGTGTTCAATTAGCCGAGAAACATTGCCAGCACAACTAGCGAAGAAACTTCCCAGGTATCCAATCCCTGTTTTTCTTTTGGCTCAATTAGCTGTGCACAAAGAGTTTCATGACTCTGGGCTCGGAAAGGTTAGTCTAATTCGCGCACTGAAGTACTTGTGGGAAGTGAATCATCACATGAGGGCATACGCAATTGTTGTCGACTGTCTGACAGATTCCACTCAAGCGTTCTATACGAAGTTCGGCTTTGAAGTATTGTGCGAACATAATGGGCGTATTCGCATGTTCTTACCAATGAAAACGGTAGAACAGCTTTTTAATCAATAGGCTACGAATATAATCGGGTAGCCGAGGGTATCTAGCCCTCAGCCCCCACAACACCCTGCATGCGGGTCCGTACAGGGCGTTTCACTCAGGATAGTGAAGCATAATCGAACCATCTCGCAGTGACGTGTTCAAGTAAATACTATCAGTCCAGTTAAGCGACTTTCTGTAATCGGTAAGATTCCCGCTCACAATCATTGGGACTGAATCGGATGATATATGCCCGCCAGAAAATTGAGCATTAAACAATGCGCTTTTTAAGGGATGAAAACTGCAAAGAGTGCGGTAGCATTTTGCCCTCGGCTGAAGTCTTTGGGATATTGTCCAGACACCAATAACCATAAAGCTTTCAGCCGTTTTTGTTTAGTCCTTAGATGAAGTATCCGGGTTAAACGGCAGTAGCCCAATACACTTTTGTTTAGGCAACCCCTTCTTCTTGCAGATTATGAACAAATCCTGACATAAAAGAGCGACCCTGGAAGTACTGCTCAGCACTCATCTTTGTCCGAAAGTCATCAAGATAATCCAGATACTCCTGCCCCCATTCAACCCAAGAGAAGTCATCTTGGGCAAATGGATTTACAAAGCCTTCGTCACCAGGCTCAACCACATTCACCGAACCATCTTTATTGACACTGATATTTGCGGTCAAAACCGACATCATCATGGGGGTCTGGGCCATCATCTTCTCCATCGCCGTCATACCGACTGTGGCCTTCTCCCACGCCGCTACGACATCATCCGGGGTATTTGAATTTGGAAATTGAAAGAGCTTGGCAAGACCGACCTCAGTGAAGGCGTCCTTATTATCATCTAAGCCATCACCACGCATTCGAAGAAGATTGGCTGCTCCTTCTTTACTCATGTCACTGATCATGTCGTCTGTTATTTCATCAGCGAGCCCATGCACCTTCTGCAAGACCGCACGGTCTTCGCGGTTCAATTGCAATAATTGTGACTTGGCATCACCCGTTTTCTGCTCTGCTTGTGTTACTAGTTCTAAAAAGCGAGTCTTATTTTCCTGGAGCTTACCAACATAGTCACTTCCAGCTCCGCCTTCAGCCAGTCCTGCAATCATAGCCTGAAAGCTCTGACCCAACTCGGCTTGACGCTGCTGTATCAGAGCGGTGCGATCAGTTACCTGTAAACTTGAAACTTGCATATCGACTCCTTGAGTTTGCACTAGCTTTGAAAAAATAATCACAAGCAAAATTTACACCAGCAGCAACCATGCTCGATATTGCTGTGATCACAGCATATGACAGGTCCTTATTTTCCGACCGACGTATATACCGGCATGATATTTCCGCTTAATGGTCAGAATACGGTTTACGCCACCGGGAGGGTTTAGTGGCAGGATGCTTTTTAAATTGCCGAATAAAATGAGTGGTATCTATCATACCAACCTGCTCAGCAATCACGCTCACGGGCAAGTCAGTATGTATCAATCGGGCACAGGCCTTCGCCCCACTTTTACTTTTGAGAGGGGCGATTCCAAGGCAATAGACTTTCCAGGTGATCAACACTATTGACTGCTGGTAGATCGGTCATGACATCCATCATATATTCCCACGGTTCCAGACCGTTCGCTTTCGCCGTTTCTATCAGGCTGTACAAGTTAGCACTGGTATGTGCTCCCGCCTGGCTTGTACTGAACAGCCTGTTTTTCCGACCGATCACGAACGGCCTGATCGCATTTTTTGTCAGGTTATTGTCCATGCGAAGATGGCCTGCGTCGCAGTAACGCACAAGCTTGTCTACTGGTTATGCCGGTAGGTAAGCGCTTGACCCAGAGTCGTTTGCGGTGGAGCTTGAGGCAAGGCTTTTCTAACAGCTATGCAGCTCATTGAGGGCTTTCAGGCTACGCTCTTGCCGAATGCTATATTTTTCCTCCGGTGACAGATCCTTGATCTCTTTTTTTATCCGATACAGCTTTTGGATATAGCTCAGCCCCATCTGAGCTTTACCTGCCTTCGCTGTCTGCCCTTTTTTCGGTTTATCCAGAGCTTTGATTGCTTCATCGAACTTGCGTCGTGCATGGGCCCAGCGACTAAGAGCACTCAGGGAAATTCCTAGGCTGTCAGCGGCATGTTGTAAAAACATGAGTTCTCATTTGTTGAGGCTATGTCTTTATCCTTGGCCTTTTATAAAGCTAGATGGACTTTGCCCAAAAAATGCCTTAAATGCTGCGCTGTAAGCACTGTGACTGCTGTAGCCATAGTTTAGGGCAATTTCAGTTATGGGGAGCCCTTCGTTAAGCGCTTCCAGAGAATAGAGTAAACGGGCTTGTTGTCGCCATTTACCAAAAGAAAGACCTGTTAATTGTACAAACTGTCGCTCAAAGGTTTTGGCTGAAATATATAGCTCATTTGCCCATTCCGCGATTGGTCGTGCATCGGTTAAATGGTTTGTAAGGTATTCACAGACGTTGTGGTAGCGAGCTTCTTTGGGCCAAGGCAATAATAGATTGAGAGCGTGGTGTCGTTTTAATTCTTCCAATAATAAATTTACCAATAAATTTGCGTGTCTGTCTGCTCCATAGTCAATGGGCAGTAAGGTGACAGCTTGTATTAATTCTTTGAGTAATGGCGTGACGTTAATAACAGCTGTTTCATTAGGTCGCGTTGAATTAGCTGTGTGCGCTTTGATTAATATGCTGCGCACTTGAGTACGGCTGCGCATGATCACAGAATGCTCTTCACCAACAGCCAGCCATACCGCTCGATTAGGTGGTACCAACCAACGCCCTGCCTGAGTTTCAATCAGCAGTGTGCCTGAAATAGCATACATCAACTGAGCGCTGTTGCTGTGCTGGTGCGAAGTAATAAAGTGCCCTTTTGGATAATCTACAGCTATGCCATGTAGCGGCAGCTTAGATGTTTCAAACAGGTTGAGCTTGTGTTTGTCGGCTACGGACTTACCCATAATTGTCTTTTTGTCTATATAATTTGCTCTATTATAGATATCGAGACAATCAATGAAAACCTAACATGTGGATCGATTTTTGATTGTTAGGGAGTTTACCCATGTTGCTTGACCCCAGTTGTAAGTATATTTCACACCCACCCGTTCAGTTAGCCGATCGTCAGTGGCCTGAACGGACGATTAATAAAGCTCCGATCTGGTTGTCTACCGATTTAAGAGATGGCAATCAAGCATTATTTGAGCCAATGAACCTCAATAGAAAGCATAAATTGTTTCAGACTTTGGTGCAGGTTGGCTTTAAAGAAATAGAGGTTGGGTTTCCAGCGGGTTCACAAATCGATTTTAATTTTTGTCGCCAGTTAATTGAGCAAAATCTCATTCCAGAAGATACTACCCCTATGGTTATGACACAGTTACGTCATGACCTTATTGATCGTACTTTAGAGAGTATGAGCGGAGCACGGCGCGTCATTGTGCATTTATATAATGCAGTGGCACCAGATTGGCGTGAGATTGTTTTTGGGCTATCGGTAGGGCAGGTTGAGCAGTTAGTTCGTGATAATGTTCGATATTTGAAAAGGCGTGTTGCGGATTTTCCAGATACCGAATGGGTGTTGCAGTACTCACCAGAAACATTTTGCATGGCTGAGTTAGAAGTGTCTCTACGGATGTGCCATGCGGCGATGGATGAATGGCTAGAAGACGATACTCAGACTATGATCATCAACCTGCCAACTACAGTAGAAGTCAGCACCGCAAATGTGTTTGCTGATCAAATCGAGTGGATGCACCGCCATTTGCAGCGCCGCCAACAAGTCATTTTATCTGTGCATCCGCATAATGATCGTGGCACAGGAGTCGCTTGTGCAGAGCAGGCCTTATTAGCAGGGGCTGATCGAGTGGAGGGGTGTTTGTTTGGTAATGGCGAACGCAGCGGTAACTTAGATTTGGTTACTATTGCGTTGAATATGTACACTCAAGGTATTTCCCCAGGTTTGGATTTCTCAGACATTTTAGGCTTGGCATTAACGGTGGAAGAGTGCACTGCAATTGCTTTACATCCGCGTCATCCTTATGCGGGGGATTTGGTATTCACTGCATTTTCCGGCTCGCATCAAGATGCCATAGCTAAAGGTTTCAAGCGACAACAAGCCGATGCACTATGGCGCGTTCCTTACTTGCCGATTGATCCTAAAGACTTAGGGCGTACTTACGATGGTGTCGTACGCGTTAACAGTCAATCAGGTAAAGGAGGTATCTCATTTTTGCTGGAGCAAGATTACGGTATACAAATGCCTCGCCGCATGCAGGTGGAGTTCAGCTCAATTGTACAAAAACAAGCGGACAGTGCGGAGGCGGAGTTTTCCAGCCAGCAACTCTGGGAGCTGTTTACTCGCACCTATTTACAGCCCGAGCAAGCCTCTGCTACATACGGTTATCAGCGACACTCCTTATTTGAAACTTCATCAGGACAAGAAATTGTGTTGGATTTAAAGTCCACTCAAGGCAAACATCGGCAAGTAAAAGGGCGAGGTAATGGACCCATCGCAGCAACACTGGACGCATTAGCACAGCAAGCAACTGTATTGTCGTATGAAGAGCGAAACCTAGGGCAAGGTAATGATGCAGAAGCGATAGCGTTGATTGAATTATCTATTGATGGCTTATCCGGCTCGTATTTTGGTGTAGGCATTCATACCAATAGCACAACAGCTTCTATCTTTGCTGTGTTAAGTGCATTAGAAAGAGTAAGCGGTTTTAAATGCAAATAAATTCTATGTATAAAGTAAAATCTGTTTATTGCTCGCAGAGCACGGCGTTAAATGCAATCAATAATAGTGAAATCAAAGAGTAGGGACGTATGAGTATTAATATAAAATGGGATAGTGATTGTCGTTTTAACGTGTCAACTGAAAGCGGCTTTACGTTTAATGTTGACGCTACAAGTGAGAAAGCCCCTTGCCCAACGGAAATTCTATTGTCGGCTTTAGGTTCATGCAGTGCTACGCCACGGCCCTTTGCTGGTGATGCCACACGCAACTGCGGCTTTAATATGAACACCAAGACTGATACTGTTCAGTACACGTTCTCCTGAACGTTGGCTTTTGACCAAGACGCTAATCAAGTCAGAGAGTATGAAAAATCAATCACCAAAATGGGACATCCATAGAATTACTCCTGATTATCAGCAAGTTAAAAGGTAGCAAGCTCTGGAAGTCAAAGAATACTCCATCAATGGTCAGTACTACTCGTATCAAAACCCATAAAGTGAATAACACTTTACCTGCTTAACCATCATATTGCTCAGTGCTTCTTCACCGTGAAAATCGCACTCAGCAATATTAAATTCGATAGCATCACCTTTTCGGATAGTACGCAGGTATACAGGTATTACCGGCATGTCAATGGGTACGCTTTGCTTTATCGCTAATACGGGGTAAAGCAGCTTTTGTTTCGCTAAGGAGTCGAGCTTTTTACCGGACTTGGCCTCAACAACAAATAAGCATTTTTTACCATCGCGCTGACCGACAAAGAGGGCATCTATTTCGACCTGGCCGTTTTGGTGGCCCAACACTGTGGGGCTGTTGTGTAGGGGTTTAAAGTCGAATGAGAAGGTGCTTTGTCCGGTGGCGGGTATGGTTTGTGTCTTCGTGGTTATACCTAAAGCTTTTGGCAACAGGCCAGATGCTAGGGCAAGATTAACCAGTGAGGTTTCTGTCAGGTTGGGCAATAGCTGAAAGGCCAGTAAGTCTTGGGCACTTTCACTGGGGACGAAGGTTTCCACGGGTTGCCCGCTGAATATCTCTTCATCTATCAGGAAGAAGTCGCTCCAGCCGTTTTGCACTTTGGCAAGAGCGAAGTGGGTATGCTTGCTACCCTGTGGGGCACCCAGTCTAAGTACGGTGTAACCGGCTTCTTTCAGCTCAGGGTGCAGGCCAGCGTAGGACTGCACAGAGATATAATCTGCGGTCCTTTTGTTACCTAATCCTTGCTGTTCGATATAAACCTTAAATGATCTTGGCTCACTGACCAGCTGCCCGGATTGCTCCATTTCTTGTATAGCCTGACTGAACATAACGTCCCTGTTTTATCATACGATGCTTAATAACCCTAGATTATCAATGTGTTGAGTAGCCTTAGCAATGCCTGATTACTTTGCGTAGTTGGGTACTTATTCTGATTGGCTTGGTGAGAGTCAGCGTATTTTTTGGTTTATGCGTTGTTTACTGGACAGTGCGAAGTTCTCGATAGAGGAAGCATAAGCTTGACGCCTCTCTAGTTTATGGTCTGGACTTAAATTCACCACAAACCAAAGTCAGGCCAAAAACCAGGAGGCGACTATGAAATTATGGTGGGTGTGGTTTGCCGCTGTCCAGTCTTTAAAATCAGCTTGCTCAAGAAAACGAACATTCTTATGGTTATGCCTCGTTCTTATGGGCTTTACTGTCCGAGCCGATAACGCCGGTGTTTCCAGCTTTATTCGAGCACTATCTCTTAATCCCCGTCATTACCCCTCTCTTCTACACCTGTTT
>NZ_AULT01000075.1 GCF_000422425.1 Oceanospirillum beijerinckii DSM 7166 | reverse complement strand
CATATCCAGCAGACTATCAGTTGCGAAGGCATTTGCTGTGTTCAACTGCGCATCAGTAAAAGCTTCGAAGTCTACGGACGCACCTGCTGTACTGTTACCAATCATATCAGCAGAAGTGATATTAATCAGATCAGCAGCAGCATTACTCAGTGCCAGAATAACAGCAATATCCCCTACAGAGCCTGCTGTCGCTGACATATCTGTAGTTAGTAAATTTGTCAGTACATCCGTATCTAACTGCAAGGCGCTATGTGTTGCTAGGTCACTGACGTTCAGATTCTCAAAATCTGCACTTGTCTGAGTACCTACAAATAAAGCATCCAGAGCAACAGAAACGATTGAAACGCCATTCTGAAGCATGTGAGCACCAACAAGTTTACCCAAAGTACCCATATCTGCTAGTGCAGATTCAACAATACCGGCAACACTTTGCGCACCACCAGTACTCAGAATCAACTGACTCATAGCACCGGTTGCTCCTTCTGCATTTAATAAATCACCAAAAAGAGATGTCAGTTTAGCATTACCGGTAGTAACAGTATCTTGCTCACCTGCCTGAGCACCGGAATGAATCTGGAAGCCCGCTTCATTAGCATCGTAATTTAAGATGCTCATAGTGCCGTATGCGGTACGCTCAGCTATATCATCATTAACACTAATAAGTTTATTAAACTCATCCCCCAAAGCTTGACGGTCTTCAGGAGACAGGGTTCTGTTACCACCTTGAACAACCAGCTGTCTCATTCGCTGGATATTGTTCGTCACTTCACTCAAAGCACCTTCGGCAATTTGAGCAATAGAAATACCATCACTAGCATTACGCGTCCCCTGCTCTAAACCAATGATTTGAGTTGTAAGCCGGTCTGATATCTGCAGGCCTGCAGCATCATCTTTCGCACTATTAATACGACTACCCGAAGATAGTTTCTCAAAAGAGCTATTCATACGGTCAGTCACATTCTGCAAGTTACGCTGACCGTTCAGTGCTGATACGTTGGTATTTACATATAAAGCCATGACTTATTTCCTTTTCCCAAACCACCAAACGAGCGGTTTTGCGTTATCTGATCAATATGCTACTTCTAGAAGCAGATCACTGGTTTGCAACACTATGCCGCTTCTCTGTTAAGGCAGATCACTCATATCGCTTCTAGCAAGTAACTTTTCTCAATCTGCTCTTATCTTTTTTTTAGCACAACCCATGCCATCTCTTTTAACTTATTGATTTTTAAAAAAAAATATTGAAGCAGGATGTTTTTTTATAAAAGCGGCAACCACTTGCCAATAATAGGAGACGGACAATTTCGGTAAAGCGGCAAAAGATGGCACTCCTACTTCCCAAGCCGCTCGCCACATTAAAGAGGCAATGAATTATCATCCAGCAGCCTGTCGGACCTTCTTGAAAGACACCTATTTTGGCTGTTTTTTGCTCTGTAGGGGACAATTCTCAGAAATAGCCTGAAGCCGCACAGATCTTCGGCTTCCTATGATAGATATGGGCAATCAGATGATTGATTGGTTGCCCTAAACCGATATTGAAGATCAGAGTGCACAAATGATCCCATCCATAACGGAATTTACTTTTTACTGGCCTCCCATGTTTCAGTATTTTAATCGGTCTCTCCTGATCCAGCAGAGATAGCCTCTGCCATCCGGCGAATCAAATCACTCTGTAAAAGAGACTGGCGTAGCAGAAGCGCACCAAAATCAGAGGAAAGTTCACCACCGTTGAAGTCAGCGCGAATAGTTTTACCGTTGGCAGGGTGAAAACGGAGCTGTTCTTGTGTACATTGAGGCATGGCAAGTTCCGGTTTGCTTTTTCCGAAGCATTTTTTTGGTCGACCCAATCATATCAATGACTTGGGCGGAACTTGCCTTCTTTTATGAAATATCCGGGCTAAGACTTTCAAAGAGCAGGAAGACATAAGCAGAGACACTGCTGTCCGGTTTAAAAAAACGGAAGGGGCTGGAGAGCTTAACCTCTGGGGATTACGGTAAAATAGCAGTTGTCGAGACAGCATTTTACCAACCCAGAGGCCAGCGTGAAGCATACTAACATCATATGGTTCTTCGACGTTGCGTGTGGATTTGATTTACGGGCTGACTATTTGCTCAGCTCGGAATCAAGGCAGATTCTGCCCCGTCTCTCTGCCACGCTTCACACTCAGTTTCCGCAACTCTCGGGCTCAGGCAAGGACTACTCGGGCTTTCAGCCCTGTGTTCCTCCAGGCCTGCTTCCTCTCTTATGTGGAGAACTGGCTTTGCGAGGCGACGATGACGGGCAGATACATTTCAATAAATCCACACCTAACGTCGAGGAGCCCATCATATTCCATCAACTTCTAAAATCACTGCCCCGCCAACGCTTTCAAGATGTCGTAGATCGTCATCAAGGAGATAAGCGAATCAGAACGCTCTCCTGCTGGGATCAATTGGTCGCCCTATTATTTGCCCAGCTCACCGGACGTCAGTCTCTGCGTGATTTAGTGGATTGCTTTAACAGCCAGAAAAACTGCCATTATCACCTGGGAACCCGCACTATCAGTCGTTCCTCTTTATCTGATGCAAACAAAAATCGACCCTCCGAAATTTTTTTGGAAACGTTCTACTACCTACTGGAACAAGTTCGTGAACAATTACCAAACAAAGCGGCAAATGAAATGGTGCGGTTAATTGACTCCACCACCATTGACCTGAATTTGAATCAATACGAGTGGGCAAAGTTTCGCTCTACAAAAGGAGGGATCAAACTTCATACCGTTTATGATCCTAATGCAGAGACCCCCGTTTTCTTTCAGATGACCGATGCCAAAGTCCATGATTGTAAAGCGCTCAATAGCTTGCCAATCCTGCCAGGGATCACATATGTCGTAGATAGGGCTTACGATGACTACAGCTGGTATTACGGGCTGGATCAGCAGAATTCAATATTTGTGGGGCGTATGAAATCGAGCGCATGTTATGAAGTCATTGAGACTTTGAAGGCTACAGGGAATGGTATTCTGAGCGATGAAATTATCCGATTGACATCAGATAAGGCACGTAAAACCTGTCCAATTTCTCTGCGAAGAGTGACGTTTTTACGAGAAGAGGATCAGAAGGTTCTGGTCTTTATCACCAATGATATGGCCCGAACAGCAGAAGAAATTGCAGCGCTGTATAAGCAGCGCTGGCAAATTGAACTGTTCTTCAAATGGATAAAACAAAACCTGAAAATCAAACGTTTCATTGGACGCAATGAGAATGCGGTATGGATACAGATATTAGTGGCGATGATTGCGTATCTGTTGTTAAAGAGGGCTCAACAATCAAGTTTTTCCTCGTTATCGCTACAACAGATAAATCGCTTGGTCAGTGTCAATATCACGAGTAGACGATCACTGATAGATCTTCTCCACCCTGATTCAGCTGGGTATTCATCACCTCCAGAAGCCCCCGATCAGCTGTCAATGGAACTGGTTTATATTTAACCGGACAGCAGTGAAGCAGAGAGTAATAATCCCCACTGATTTGTCCACCAATGCTTACTTGACGTGCGTTTACCGAATAAGTCGAGTTGCTGGTCTTTGAGTCGGCTTTCCATCTCTCCACGGGTGCAATATCCAGTTGATAAAGGTCGGTTGCTTCACCTTTAAACGTCGTTAACAAGAAGCGAGGATTTGCTCCTTTATCCGTTATTTCGAGCTTTGCAATGACCTTACGGGGACACTGCCAAGAGCTCGCTTGATATAGAAAATCCCAGTATTCACGGGGCTGACCGGTTTCCTTCAGTTCACGTTTAAGCTGCTTATTTCGGGTAATGCCGATAATACAGCCCACCTTATATCGCTCGCAATACTTCAGAATAGACTGGCGACAAAAGCCTCTATCTCCCCGAAAAATGATCTGAACATCAAGCCAGTGTTGACGAAGGAAGCTCACCAATAGCCGTAAAATAGCCGCGCAGTGGTAAGCACCATCTTTATAGCTGGACCTTAAATAGGTCACGAGAGGAAAGCGGCCAGCAAAGACATAGAGCGATAAATAGCAGTAATGATCATAGTAACCGTGAAAGAATTGTTCCGGTTGATCGCTATGAACCGGGATATCTGACGCGTCAAAATCGAGAATAATCTGTTTGGGCGGTGCCGAGAAAGATTTCACAAATTGCAGCCATAAAAGCTGATGTGCTTTAACGCAGCTTTGGCGTTGCACATGAGCCTCCATCCTGTGCAGCGTAGGAGAACTGGCTAAAGGTTGATCCTTATCCAATACGGTTTGCAACGCATAATCATGACGAAGCAGGTCATGATCATTGAGGTCTTCATAACCGGCAGCAATCGCCATTAAACGCTGTTGTATCATGCTTTTTAGATCGTGCTGAGTGTGGCTTTGCCTTCTGGGATCATCAAAGTATTCGGCGAGTTGGCCGGAAAGCTTAAGTGTTTTATCGATTTCTCCGAGGAGAAGTAGGCCTGAATCGGATGATATATGCCCGCCAGAAAATTGAGCTTGAAGAATGCGCTTTTTAAGGGATGAAAACTGCAAAGAGTGTGGTAGCATTTTGTCCTCGGCTGAAGTCTTTGGGATATTGTCTAGATACCAATAACCATAAGGCTTTCAGCCGTTTTTGTTTAGTCCTTAAATGAAATATCCGGGCTAATGCATCGTTATGCTTTAAGGATGACAGAGAGAGCGCTTAAACAGTGAAGACTTCTGATTAAAGGGGCTCTACAATCTGATCATAAACTTTATAAATAAGTCAGCCTGATAAATCCATTTGGAAGCTATGTAGGCTGCGTGCATAGTGATAAGGTTTAATCTATATCTGGCCATTATTGGATGCTATATGAATATATTAGAATTTAGTTCAATGTTTAAAGATAAACCGGTTGCTTTACATATTAATCCGGTTGGCTTGCTTCGTGTAGGAAGAACAAACGATGTTAGGTTTTCCAGATTTAATGATCTTTTGTGTCAAGTCGAGTCTTTAGGTGGTAATATTGCTATTCCAGTATATTCATATTCATATGCTAAGAGAGAAACCTATACTATAGATGATACTCCATCTGATCTTGATGTAGTCAGTGAGTTCTTGAGGGTGCAGAATAAACCCAGAAGAACGAGTGATGGTAATTTTTCATATTTATTATTTGGTAAAAATTTCTCAAAAAGGCATTTTGAAATTAATACTGATTACGCTTCCTTTGGTTCTGGCTCGCTGATAGAAGAAATATATGAAAAAAATGGTTATCTGGGAGCTATCGGCGGTGTCATAGAGTATTTTACTGAAATTCACTATATTGAGTGGCTACTGAACATAGATTACAGGTTTGATAAAAACTTTACAGGTCAAACAGTAGATTTAAATGGTCGGCGCACTGAAACTAATTTGATATATTTCTGTAGAGATCTTAGTGCCGATTATTCAGTATCCTTTGTGCGCCTAAAACAAGATATAAAAAAAGCAGGTCTTGTAAAAAAAATAAAGCTAGAAAACCCAAAGCTGTCAATTGAGATAGTTAGCTTTAAAGAGCTGCACCACTTTGTAGAGAAAAAGCTTCAAGAAGATAAAAAATATTTGTGGAGTATTTTATGAGAAATATTAAATATTTATTGAGCTATATAGACCTAAAAATGCCTCTTCACAAGAAGAAAATTGATATTATTCTGGCTAATAAAGATATATTCTTTATACAAGAGCTTGAATCTTTTCTAGCAGACTACTCACGTTATTTAGAGGCTAATAATCTCAGCATAGATTATGGACTGGATGCGTATATAAAAATGGTTAAAGACATGATTAAATGTCAGATTAAATTCATGCGCACTGGTAATTACCCAGTATCAAATTTAAGCAATACTATTGCCGATGTTTACAACAATAAAGAAGCAATGCTATCTTACATGATAGGTTTGGCTTTGTCACAGTATCTATGGGAAAGTCATTATAAAATACTGCAACACTTTAGAACGGCGCTTATAGATAATAAAGAAAATATTAAAAAATATATAGAAATAGGTCCAGGGCATGGGTTGTTTCTAAGACATGCTATTACTAACTTAGATCCTGGAGTAGACTTTGTTACTGTCGATATATCAAGAACCTCGTTGGAAATTTCAAAATCCATTATCGAACATGCTGTACCTGATAAGGAAGTGCGATATATTAATAAGGATATATTAAGTCTGGAAAATGATCAGCAGTATGATTTTATTCTAATGGGTGAGGTGCTTGAGCATGTTGAGCAGCCTGAGCTATTACTTAGAAAAATTCATGATTCAATGGCTACAAATGGTAAGGCTTTCTTATCTACGTGTGTAAACTGCCCTGCTATTGATCACCTTTATCACTTTAAAAGTGTAGATGATATCAGATCACTATTTAATGACTGTGGCTTGGAAATCGAGTCAGAAACAGTTGTTCCTGTTGAGAATCTTCCTATGGAAGAGATTGTTAAGAAAAAAATTACGATCAACTATAGTGCACTAGTTAATAGGAAGAAATATGACTAGTAAATATGAAGCGATCTCTATTGGTGATTCGAAAGAAATATCTCATACGATTAAAAAAGAGGATATCGAACGCTTTGTAGAACTGAGCGGTGATGATAACAGGCTACATATTGATAGAGAGTTTGCAAGTAGAACCCCTTTCAAGAAGCCTGTTGTTCATGGGATGTTAGGTGTTTCATTTATCTCTACCATTATTGGTACCAAAATCCCTGGTGACGGGGCTTTATGGTATTCTCAGAGCTTAGAATTTTTATTACCTGTCAGGGTAGGCGATAGACTGACGATTACAGCAACTGTTATAAAGAAAAATGACCGTCAAAGAAGCATTGAACTTAAAACGGATATATTTAATCAGGATAAGCAAAAAGTAACCACCGGTGTTGCTAAGGTCAAAATAATAGAAGAAGAAACCGAGCCCCTGGAGGAGCCAGTTGAGCTTGAGAAAGTTGCTTTGGTTGCAGGCGCTACAGGTGGGGTGGGCACTGAGACTGCCAGGGTACTCGCCAGCGAAGGGTATACCTTAATACTGCATTATCACTCTAATAAAGATAAAGTGGACTCAATAAAGACGGAGCTGGAAGCAGAATACCAAGGTATTAAGATTGTTATTGTAAAAGCAGATCTTACTTGCAAAGAGGATGTTACGGAAATGTTTTTCCAGATTAAAAGGCGTTTTTCCTATCTGACGGCAGTAGTGAATGCCTCCGTTGCAAAATTTGGCAATGTTAAGTTTCGTGAGTTGTCTTGGGCTGATATAGAAAAACAGCTTGATGCTAATATCAAATTATCTTTCTATTTGGTCAAAGAGTCCATTCCTATGATGTCAGATCATGGTTATGGAAAGATTGTATTTATAACTACGCAAGCGATTGAACAATACAATAGTGAGTGGCTGCATTATATTACGGCGAAATCTGCTTTGGATGGTTTTGCTAAGTCGTTAGCAGTAGAGTTATCACCGGTTGGTATACGGGTGAATTGTGTCTCTCCTAGTATGATAGATACTGATCTTACTGCGAACATACCTGAGAGAACAAAGCTTGTGACAATATCTAATACACCGTTGAAAAGGCTTGCTCGAACTTCAGACGTGGCACATGCTGTGAGTTACTTGATTTCAGAGAAATCTGACTTCATTACAGGGGAAACAATCAGAGTCAATGGTGGTCAGGTAATGCTATGAAAAACCTTAAGTATAGAGAAATTATTAAAAAAAATAGAGACCTTGAGCCACTAGTAGAAAACAATTGTTACAGGATAGCAATACTATCCAATATCGTTATACATCAAGCAAAAGATATTTGTGAATACGCTTTGAGAGATCAAGGGGTGGGTGCCCTTGTTACTTTGGGTGAGTATGATAACATTGTACAGGATAGTTTTAAATACACTGACAAAAATGCTGTAGTAATATTTTGGGAATTATGTAATCTAGTCGATGGGCTTCAGTACAAGTATAGAAACTTTAACTCTGAAGCAGTCGATTCTCTTATTGAAAAAGTTAGACAAGAGATTGATTTAGTCCTGAACAACTTATCTGATATAAGTGTTGTTGTTTTTAATAAGTTCTCTAGCCTTATTTTTAATGATATACAGCTTCATGCCAATCAGCTTGATCGCATATGTCAGCAATTAAATAATCATCTAGAAAAACATAAAAACAAGAATCTTTATTTGGTTGATATCAATAAAATCATTTCGAGAGTTTCAGTGGATGGTGCCACAGATATGAGATACTTTCTTTCATCAAAAGCACTCTATACCATTGATATGTATAAAGAGTATTTTTCTCGCATAGCTCCTATTGTTCTAAGTAATAGTGGAAAAACAAAAAAAGCTATTATACTGGATTGTGATAATACACTTTGGTCTGGAGTATTAGGTGAAACAGGTTTTGAAAATATTGAGATGTTCGAGGAAATACAGCAGCTCGCTGTTTCATTAGCATCCAGAGGGGTTATTGTTTGCCTTTGTAGTAAAAACAATCCTGAAGATGTCGATGAAGTGCTAAAGCATCACAGTGATATGGTTCTAAGAGACGAGCATATCATTATTAAAATGGTGAACTGGAAGAATAAAGCTTCAAATATTCGTGCTATAGCAGATATGTTAAATATTGGTTTAGATAGTTTGGTCTTTGTTGATGACTCGGATTTTGAAGTGTCTCTAATTAAGAATGAACTTCCTATGGTCACTACATTTAAAGTGCCAAATAAAAGGCATGAATATTCAAGGCTTATAAAATATATTGAAGAAGTATTTTACGCTCCATTTGAGACGATAGAGGATAAGAATAAGATTAGTATTTATAAGGAGCAAATCAAACGTCAGAGTGCAAAGGAAGATAGTTTAAGCATAGAAGATTACTTAAGATCTCTAGGGTTGACCATTTATGTCGAAATTAATCAAGTGGATCATATTGCTCGTTATTCTCAGATGACGCAAAAAACAAATCAGTTTAATTTAACGACAAAAAGATATTCGGAGAGAGATATTGAGATTTTTATGCAGTCTGATAATAAGAGTGTGATATCGATATCTGTTAGTGATAAATTTGGTGATAGCGGTATTACCGGTTTATGTATTTTAGAGTTCTCCGATAGCAGTGCATTTATTGATACTTTTTTGATGAGTTGTAGGGTTTTGGGCAGAAATATTGAGCTTAAGTTTATTGATGTAATTGTCGACTTTGTACGTAAAAGTAATATTTCGGTATTGAAATCTCGCTATACCAAGACATTAAAAAATGATCAGGTTTCGGACCTATTTGAGAAACTAGGCTTTGATTTACACAGCATTGATGACAAAGGGAAAAATTATTTGCTTAATGTAGATAATTATTTTTTTAAAAACATTGATTATATTGAGGTGTGTTATGAGAGATAAGATAATAGCCATTATTGCAGATGTATTGGAAGTGGAAGCCAGTGATTTATCAGAACAATCGTCTCCAAGTTCTATCGAAAGCTGGGATTCCTTAAAGCATATGAATATTATTCTTGCTCTTGAAGAAGAATTTGATGTTGAACTGGATGATGAAGAAATTACTGATATGAACTCCATTGCACTTATTATTCTGATCCTTTCTGAAAAGCTGGGCTAGATGATGGTTGGTGATCAGATTTATGAGCTCTGTAAAGAGCTCTTTCCTATAAATAGAAGCCTGACGGGTGATGGAGTAAGGGAAACTCTTTCAATTCTTAGACGAGAGCTTCCTGGTCTTAATATAATGAGCATGCCTTCAGGCTCTCGTTGCTTTGACTGGACCGTACCTAAAGAGTGGAATGTTAGAGAGGCATATATTGTTTGCCCTAATGGGGAAAAAATATGTGATTTTTCTCTCAATAATTTGCATCTTGTTGGTTACTCTATACCGATACATGAAACAGTTGATCTGGAAGTACTACAAGAGCATCTTCATTCTCTTCCCGAACTGCCAGACGCGATCCCCTATGTAACTTCATACTATAAGGAGAAGTGGGGCTTTTGCATTTCTCAGCAAGAGCGTGACAGGCTAAAGCCTGGTAGCTATACCGTACATATCGATAGCAAACTAGAGGATGGAGAGCTGAACTATGCTGAACTCTTAATTAAAGGTGATAGCGATGAGGAGATTTTTCTATCTAGCTACATTTGTCATCCTTCAATGGGGAATAATGAGCTCTCTGGTCCGACGGTGCTAACATACTTGACCAAGTATATAATGTCTATGGCGAATAGGCGCTATTCTTATCGAATTGTTTTCATTCCTGAAACTATAGGTTCTATAGTCTATCTAAGTAAAAACCTGGTGGTCATGAAAGAACGAATCGTCGCAGGTTTCAATCTTTCATGTGTTGGCGATAATAACGCTTACTCATTCTTACCATCTAGAAATGAGAATACGTTGGCAGATAGAGTTGCTCTTCATGTTCTACAACATTTTGTCGATGAGTTTGTTGAGTACTCATTTGCAGATGATAGAGGAAGTGATGAGCGTCAGTATTGCGCCCCAGGAATTGACCTGCCCGTTTGCTCTATTATGAGGAGCAAGTATGCTGAATATGACGAATATCATACTTCTTTAGATAATCTTGATTTTATAAGTGCGGAGGGGCTTGATGGCGCATACCAAGCCTATGTTAAGGTGTTTGATGTTTTAGAGTCAAACTTCACATATAAGATAAATGTATTGTGTGAACCTCAGCTTGGTAGTCGAGGTCTTTACCCTCAAGAAAGCACAAAAGATACTTGGGGAATAGTAAAGAACATGATGAATATATGTGCTTACGCAGATGGAACAAAGGATTTAGTGGCTATTGCTGACAAGATAAGTATTCCTGCCTGGGACTTGATTGATATAGTGTCAAAGTTTAAAAAGAGCAAACTTTTGGAGAAAGTATAGCTTGGATTCAAGTAATAAGTGCAATCTAATTTACTAGCCCGGATGTTTCATAAACAAGTGGTAGCCTGTCATTTTCAGGCTCCACTCTCACCTTGATCATCCGTCGCACTTTATAAGTGCTAAATCCAGACTTTTTCCTGCTTTAGTAGCCCCTTTTTACACCTGTACCGCATATAAAGGCGAGCGTCTTCCTCAGAACACCTTTAATCTGATATCTATGGCTTACCCTTTTCTTTTGAACTGAGTTAACTCGGTTTAGGCCGTAGCGATGTATAAAAAAACTCTGTCACATCTCGTAAAAGCTCTTTAAACGGACTGCTGCTCGGAAGATGTAATTTGATCCTATCCTTATATTCAACCACTTTGACTGCAACCTTGCAGAGGGTCGCTATTACCCTTGATGGCTGAGCTTTCTCAAGGAATTGCACTTATTATCCGAAACCGCGGCTCTTCAAGCTCTTTTCGTTCGGCCAAATTAAGCGCAGCCTGACTAGAAGTGGCTTTGGGCTCATGGCCTTTTTCAGCACGAACCCAGCGACTAAGAGCACTCAGGGAAACCCCTAGGCTATCAGCGGCATGCTGGATCGTATATCCCTTTTCAAGAACGAGTTTGACGGCGTCTTGCTTGAATTCAAGGGTATAATTAGGTCTTTTTTGCTTCTTTGTCATGATCACCTCTAAGAGCATTTTACAAAATGCCTTCCGAAGTGTCCGGTAGCATTAGACCACTACAAAAAGCTTTTGACATATCGCAGACGACTTCTGCTATTTGCTCCGGTTGTCCTTCATGCTCCTTTAAGAAGCCGCTGAAGGCTTTAACAGTGGCTTTACCACGCCCCGGCACTGCAAAGATGACTGGT
>NZ_AULT01000074.1 GCF_000422425.1 Oceanospirillum beijerinckii DSM 7166 | reverse complement strand
CCCAGAGGGTCGGTGGATTGCAGCAGTTTATCAAAGGCACCGTACTGATAATGCTGGCTGTCACCTCTGGGGTTGGTGGTGCGGATCAGGTTGCCTTCAATATCGTATTCGAACTGGCTTTCCGTGCCATCTTCCCACTGGATACGGGCCGGGCGCGGACTGCTGTCGTGATAGAACCAGCGACGGATCAGGTCTGGTGTACCCTCTTCCTGATGGCTGATTCGCTGGCTGATCCGGCCCTGAGCGTCGTATCGGAAGGAGACCGGCAGTTGCTGGTTCGTCTGCACCTGCATCAGCTGGCAGGCCTGGTTCCAGTCCAGCTGGGTGGTATTGCCTTCGGGGGAGGTTTCCCGGATTAAACGTCCCTGAGGGTTATAGTCATACCGCCATTGGTTGCCCAGCGGGTCGGTCAGGCTGCGCAGGTTGCGCTGCGCATCAAATGAATACTGCCAGGCGGCCCCCAGCGGGTTGGTATAGCTGACGGGCAGGCCCTGATCATCATATTCATAGCTTTCACTGCTGCCATCCGGCTGAACAACCTCGGTGACCTGTCCCCGGTCGTTGTAGCTATAGGCGGTTTTCTCACCCAGTGGATTAATTACTGCGGTCAGGTTATTACCGTCCCACTCCTGTTCGGTTGCATGGCCCAGAGGATCAACAATACGAATGATGTTGTTGCGCTCATCATGGTGATAGGCCAGTACCCCTTCCAGAGCATTTTTGTAGTAGACAATATTCTGGTCATCGTCATAACGAATCTGATCATGCCAGTAACCGTCGCTACAGCGTGTGGAGATGGCCCGCCCCTGGTCATCGTAATCATGCTCAACCCAGGTTTTATTCAGGTCGGCCCAGCGCAGCATCCGCCCTTGTGTGCCGTATTCGTAATCGAAATTACGTCCGGCATCGGCCCGACAGCGGGTCATCTGTCCCTGCTTGTTGTACTCAAAACGGACCAGTTCCCGAATCGGCTGGCGATCCGGTGTCATCAGGGTCATGCGGGTAATACGGCGGTGTCGTGTCTCAACCTGAATCAGACGCTCATCACTGAGTACCACCCAGCGGAGTATGCCTCGTTCGTACAGGAAGTTATGTGCATTACCGTGGCTGTCACGTATACGGGTCAGCAGTAGTTGAGTGCCCAGAGCATGTTCAAAGCGATAGCACTGACCATCCAGATGATGCAGTTCCAGAGCGCCCTGATAACGGGTTAAACGCCATTCAGGGCGGGTGTCTGCAACGGTAAATTCGCCTTCTTTGGGGATATCAAACCAGGCTTCACCATATTTATCATCGGTAAAGCGTACCAGGTTATCGGTCAGCTCAAGACAGATATCCCAGTTACTGCGCCATAAGCTGCCCAGCAAACCGCTGTAACGTTCACCGGCAGAGCGATAATAACGGCTGTGAACCAGTTCAAGCGGGCCGGGTAGTTCAAAATCGCTGCGCTCCTCAAAGACATAACCGGTTGCCATATCAACCGGTTCGCCTTCGCCCTTGCATTTGTTGGTCTTACATAGCTGGTTCTTTTTACGTGACCGGCTCAGTCCGGTGATCGGGTCGAAGGTGCTGCCACCAGAGTCATATTCAGGTTGCTCCACCCCTGCATTGATGATCAGTACCGGGTTTTCGCTGCCTTTAGCTACAGGGGTTCCAGTGGCACGTGTAATAATTTCAGGGATAAACCCATCAATTTTGTCACTGACAAAACTGGCAATGGCTTCAATGCCCGCAGCAATGGTATCCAGTGCATCAATAATACCGGCAAAATCATCGTCCAGATGTTTAGAGAACCAGCTTTTTCTGGCATCGGCCTGAGACTTTCTCAGGCTAACGGCCATTTTGGCCAGCATCCCTTTGGTTTCTGATACTACGTCACTCAGCAAACTTCTGAACTTCGCCAGGAATTTGACGATGTTGCCATCCGACAGGCTACGAATCACTTTGATCGCCGTCTGAATAGCTACCTTGCCACCATCTTTCAGCGCTTTGATCACGGCTTTGCCGATCACTTTAAGCGCATCACCCAGACCAGGCACCAGAGCAACAATATTCAGCAGCCCTTCGGCTTTATGCCAGTTGTCGTTTAATAGTCCCGGATCTTTATAACTTCTCCAGCACCAGTCACCAAGACAGTAAACGTCAACCGCTTGCCCCACAAGGGGAATACAGCCAATAACCACCTCACAGAGCAGCATAATGGCGATGTTAGAGCCGCCCTCCTGACTGGCGACTTCAGCGGCCACGGCGTTATGGATTTTGTTTACCGCAACTTTAAGGTCTTTGGGCCCCCGATTAATCCGTCTGTTTAATTGCCAGAAGCGGTGATAGGCATCCTTATCATCACGGGCCACCACTGTAATCAGCGAACTGCGATCAACATCAACTTCATCATCATCGCTGTCATCCGGGTCGTACTCCAGATAACCTTTGTCTCTGAGCATGACAAATAACGTGAAGTATTCACCCGCGATGGCGGAGTACATCGGGTTGCTCTGCATGACAGGATTATTTTTTACTGTCTTAGTCGGATCAAAGTCGTCGTCACCTTCTTCCAAAAGAACTTCAAACGGGCCGCAGCCCATGTTTTCAATTTTGCACAGGCCTTTCTTGTCCGTTTTGCCATCAATCAGCTTACCGTTGCTATCTTCCAGAACAAAAGCAGCATTCGGGACAGGTTCGCCATCGTCGTAGACATAATTCAGAATGATTTCACAAGCGCATTCTGCACAACCACCATCCAGCACGTTGTCGGTGGAAAAGTTCATCTCAGCGGCTTCTGCACTGGCTGCCAGTTGAGCTTTTGTATCCTTATTACTCATGCCTGCTCTTCCTTGTCGAGTGATTGGAGGGGGTTGTTAAACAGACGGTCCATTCGGGAGTCCGGGCCGGAAGGTACGCTGCTGTTCAGTACCTCCTGTGCCCAGGGTTGGTGAGTAAAGTCTGCGCCAAAACTCACCGCCAGACTCAGGTAACGCACCAGATCTCTTTCGTTACTGAAGTCGTGTAAACGGGCCTGCTTCACCTGCTGTTCAACAAAGTCATTCAGCGTCGGCTCTGGCCATTGATTCACTTCCGGGTGGTGCTGGCGAATATGTTCGGTATAGCGGATCAGGTTGTCAGCCATAGGCTGGGCTGAAATCGCCAGAAACTGTGCCTCGGTCAGCTGACGGGGTGCCTGAAAGGCCGGGTAAGGGGTAAAGGTGCCGGTGTGTTCCAGGCAGGTGATTTGATCTTTCTGCAGGCCGATAAGGCGATAAACCGGGCCGTAAAAGTCCGCTGTTTCTGATGGTGAGCATGCGGATAACAGGTTCTGAATCACCTGCCAGTCACTGATCCTCAGCAGGCGCAGTTCTTCATCATCGGGCTGGGCTTTTACCAGACTCCAGCTGCGTAGGTGGTTCATCAGAGCGATCAGCTGATCGACCGGTGTATGGGCATTCATCAGCGGGTTCAGCTGTAGGGCGATGCCCCATTGTGGCTGTTCGCAGATGGCTTTCATCTCGTGCCAGTTATCCTGATCAACCCGAATCGCATAGGGTGAGACAGAGGCATGAATACGCCCGGATTGTCCCCAGTACAGGCGATTAGCGGCCGGGTCGCTGAACTGTTCTGCCAGTCCGGGAACGTCCTCATTCAGCGCCGCTTCTGCCAGTAAAAACAGGCCCGGCTGCGTCAGCATCTGCTGCCAGTCGTCCTGCGAGAGTTCGAAGCGGTTTATCACGCTGAGCCTTTCGCCGGAATCGGCGGGTGCAGATGTACCGGATTGCTCAGAAAACGCGTTACGTTGATCGTCCATACTGACTGTCAGTTACCCGGGGGTAACGACTCCTTCTGATGATAATACTGTTGTAGTTCGGCGCGATATTCTTCGCTGCGGCTGAACAGGCCAATGCTGTCTCTCAGGCTGTATTCACGGGTTAAGCGGATAAATTCGGGGTGCTGGTAAAACTCGCTGCTGATCAGGAAGCGATACAGTGCAAAGGTTTCTATAGTGATGTCATCTTCTTGCGGGTACAGGCGGTGGCCCAGTTCCAGACTCTGCTCAAAACGAAGCTGCACCCAGGCCGGATCAAACAGTTCACCCTGCTGTTGCACCAGTTGCTGGTAGATCTGCATCACAATGCGTTCGATGCGGTCTTCATAAAAAATCTGGCTGTAGTGCGCTTTACTCAGGCTGTGGCCGCCCTGTTCAGTCAGTTGCTGTTGCCTTTGCTTCTGTACTGCAAGCGATCCGCTGGTCGCAGGGGTAATCTGCGGAGACTGGCCGGTGTACCAGAAGTAAGTGTCTGCTTCACTGTCCGGCAGGCCGGGCAAATATAAGGTAGCGGTGCCGATCAGGGTGGTTTTATCTTCCGGTGATAACACCGATAACCAGCGACGCATCACCGGGTTGCGGTAAAACTCAAACAGGGAGGTTTCATTGAACGGGTAATGACAGGTCAGCCAGGGGTGCAGCTGCTGTTTCAGGCGGTGTAAATCGTCCGGGCTTTGCCAGATCTGGCCTATATTCTCGAAAGGGCTGTCAAAGGCGCTGTTGGAAACGTTGTTGGCATCATCAGCGGACACATGCGTGGAAGCACTGGGGTCTTCGGTGTCTGCCGCCTCCCGAAGCGCATCCAGCACCCAGTGGAACAGGGTTTCACCGGGGCCACCGTCTTCAATACGAATCAGTAATGGGGAGGCGCCACTGTATACTTCAAAATCAGAGCCATCAAAAAGGCGACACCAGTGGCAGGGGTTGTTCTGAATCTGTGCCTGCCAGAAGTCATGAAACTCAGGATGCACGTCCGCAGCCACCAGCCAGTAAACGGGCTGCTCGCTACGGTTGTATATATCGAATAATCGAATAGGCTTTTGCCTGTCATCCCTGTTCACATTTGCTTCCTGCTTAGCTTTGTTATTGGTCAGATCCTGTGCGAATCGCTTCAAGATCCCATGAGTTGGGGCGGCCTTCTTTGATACGTACCTGGTCAGGAGACAGAGGAGGAAATGCGACACCTCTATTCATCAGGAGCGCCTTTGCTTTAAGTAACCATTCATATTGCTCTGAACCTGGTTGAACCAACTTTTCCTCTATCGCTTCATGTACCGACCAGGCAATATCCCCATCGGTTGAATCCCTTACCGTATGGTCAGCTCCGTTCTTTAAAAGGAGACATACCATGTCAAACTTCAATAGATCGCCAGCGTATATAAGCGGTGTTGCATTGGTCTTATCTGTTCTGTTGATATCTGCACCAGCCGCCAGCATTAAATTCAATTGATCCTTTCTGGCATAAGCCACTACCGGAAACAAAGCGGGCTCACCGTTATGATCAACAGAATCCGGATCAGCGCCTTTATTCAGTAATAACTGCAGCAATTCACTGTCGTTACCACCGGCCACCATCGCAATCAGACTTCCGCCATCTCCTGCAGGAAAATTCGGATCGGCGCCTAACTCTAAGGCTAATCTGATCGCCGCTTTATCTTTCTGCATCACCAGCCAGATCAGTGGCGTAATACCTTCCTGACCATGAATATTTAAATCCAGTCCCTGAGCGATATAACGTTGAGCTTTTGATTGATCCTGATGCTCAATCGCGCTAATCAGTTCAACCATATCCTGATTAAAATAATCGGAAGCCTTGCCATAGTGGCAACCTGAAAACAGAAAACCGGAAAGAATAACGATCAGGTGGTTTAACATTGCTCTGACGATCACTTAACTATGGATCTCAATTTTTCTTTTCTTTCTCCATCGCCTCCAGATCCCACATATTGGGACGGCCTTCTTTAATTCGTATTTCACGAGGCGATGGTGGAGGAAAGGAAACCCCTTTGCTGATTAGCCATTCTTTTACCTTGAGCGCCCAATCCATCTGCTCTGAGTCAGGCCGAATCAGGTTGTCTTTTAAAGCGTCATGTAAAGACCAGGCAAGATCACCGCGAGAAGCATCACGAATGGTGTGGTCTGCTCCCTGTTCTAAGAAGAAGTGAACGATGTCATAAAAGTTGAATGTTGTTGCATAGCTGGCAGGTGTCAGACTGGATTTATCCGTCTTATCAATGTCTACACCATATTTCATCAGCATTCTGATCTGTTCAAATTTATGGTAGGCAATTGCACCAAATATCGCAGGCTCGCCATGCCTGTTCACGCTATTCGGATCCGCTCCATTGTCGAGCAGTAACACCAATAATTCATCATCGTTACCACCAGCAACCATTGCTAATAATGAGTCACCATCGCCCGCAGGAAAATTCGGATCAGCACCTAACTCTAAGGCTAATATGGTCGCTGATTTATCCTTTTTCATGACCAACCAGATCAGTGGCGTAATACCTTCCTGACCGTGGATATTTAAATCCAGTCCCTGATTCAGTAATTCTCTGGCCCGCACACGATCCTGTTTCACAATGCTATTCAACAATTGCGTCATATCACGATCAAAATAATCAGAAGCCATGCCGTAGTGACAGCCTGAAAAAAGCAAACATGATAGAACTGAAAACAGCCGAAAAATAATTGTTTTCAACATAATTACTAACGTATTAATCACCAACAACATTGCATTCAGACCTGTGCATCCAACCTTCTGGGTCTTCACACCAGACAATACCTAATTTTTCTCTTTGTTCTTCTGGAGATAATACGGGGAACTCTGCACCTCTATCTATCATCATTTCTTTTATTTGCTGTAACTTTTCGTAAGGCTCGGATCCTTCTATATAACTCTCGAGGTCTCTTTGAACGAAGTAAGGTGAGCTTCGCCCTAAGCTATCGATATGGTGAACATCAGCACCATAATCAATCCACTTCATAGCTAAATCATAATCCAGTCGAGATAAGGCATCCATGAGCAAGCTTTTACCAATCTTTGTTGTTTTATTTGCGTCAACTTTATTTTCCATCAAAAAATAAAGTGCATCATAGTTATTCCATTTTTGGGCTAAAAAAGCAATTGGGATACCTTTTTCTGTATAATCTGGTGAAACCCCATTATCAATAATTATCTTTAGTGGCCCAATATCATTAATAGTGATAGAGGAATGTATTGCACTGAACTCTCTATCGTTATCATCCACTGCCAGCGCAGTGGGTGATGCACCATTTTCTAATAAATGCAACATAGAGTCTTTTGACTTTAATTTTACTGCATAAATTAGCAAGGTGTATCTTTGGTTTATTCCTGATTTGTCTATATCATCTATCTGATTTAAAGCTTTAGCTAAATCATTAGTATCATTACTGTATATGGCTTTGGCAGCTTCTAAATAACTACCAGTAAAATAGCTTTTGGGGTTGTACTCTGATGCCATTGTTTTCCCCAGCATTAATATTGTATATAGGAATAATATATTAGCTGCTATTTTCAGATGATTTATAGCGGTCATTGTTTTTCTTTTCTTTCTCCATCGCCTCCAGATCCCACATGTTGGGACGGCCTTCTTTAATGCGTATTTCACGAGGCGATGGTGGAGGAAAGGTAACCCCTTTGTTGATAAGCCATTCTTTTACCTTGAGCGCCCAGTCCATCTGTTCTGAGTCAGGCCGAATCAGGTTGTCTTTTAAAGCATCATGTAAAGACCAGGCAAGATCACCACGAGAAGCATTACGAATGGTGTGGTCTGCTCCCTGCTCTAATAAGAAATGAACGATGTCATAAAAGTTGAATGTTGTTGCATAGTTAGCAGGTGTCAGACTGGATTTATCCGTCTTATCAATGTCTACACCATATTTCATCAGTATTCTGATCTGTTCAAATTTATGGTAGGCAATTGCACCAAATATCGCAGGCTTGCCGTGCCTGTTCACGCTATTCGGATCCGCGCCATTGTCGAGCAGTAACACCAATAATTCGTCATCATTACCACCAGCAACCATTGCTAATAATGAGTCACCATCGCCCGATGGAAAGTTCGGATCTGCACCTAACTCTAAGGCTAATCTGATCACTGATTTATCCTTTTTCATGACCAACCAGATCAGTGGCGTAATACCTTCCTGACCGTGGATATTTAAATCCAGTCCCTGATCGATATAGTGTTGAGCTTTTGATTGATCCTGATGTTCAATTGCATTGATCAACTCAACTGTACCCCTATCAAAATAATCAGAAACTATGCCGTAGTGACAGCCTGAAACAAACAAGCCTGATAAAATAGTGACCAGGCGGTACAATACTTTTCCGTTCATAACATTGCGGTAGCTGACTTTATTTTTTACTCAGCTTTTATTTTCTTTCTCCATCGCTTCTAAATCCCACTTATTCGGTCGACCTTCTTTTATACGCACCTGACGAGGTGATATCGGAGGGAAAGTGACTCCTCGCTCTACCAGAATATCTCTGACTTTTAACAACCAGGGATATTGGTCTGATTCAGGGGCAGTAATTCTTTTCTCAAGCGCAGTATGAACAGACCAGGCAATATCGCCATCCGTAGAATCACGAATAGTATGATCCGCATTATTCATCAGTAACCTGTAGGCCATTTCATATAGCCTTAATGAACCAGCGTAATTCAAAGGCGTAGCATTGCTTTTATCTGTTTTGTTGATATCTGCACCTGCAGCCAGCATTAAATCCAGCTGGTCCTTTCTGGCATAAGCAACCACCGGAAATAAGGCTGGTTTGCCGTTATGATCCACTGAATCCGGATCGGCCCCTTTATCCAGCAATAACTGCAGTAATTCACTGTCATTACCACCGGCCACCATCGCCACCAGGCTCCCACCATCATCTGATGGGAAATCAGGATCGGCGCCTAACTCAATCGCCAGCTGAACCGCTGCTTTATCTTTCTGCATCACCAACCAGATAAGTGGCGTAATGCCTTCCTGGCCATGAATATTTAAATCCAGCCCCTGATCCAGCAATTCTCTGGCCCGCACGCGATCCTGTTTCACAATGGTATTCAACAACTGTGTCATATCACGATCAAAAAACTCTGATGCCTGCATGCAGCCTCCATTCAGTACACTTGCACTGACCAGTCCTAATAACGCCGCCAGCTTTTTAAAATATCGAAAAATATTCATCTCTGAATGTATCAGCTCTTATCCACTCAATAGTGTCTTAATATCTTCTTTTTTCTGGCTTTCGATGCCATCAATAACCTGATCCATACCATGCCTTGCAACAGGATTCATGCCACTGCCAGGCAGATCGCGCTTACTGCCAACCGCTTCAGGTACTTTGGGCACCAGAAATGAGCCTATGGCTAAACCGATACTCGCCCCGACAGGCCCTCCCAGCTTATTACCCAGTGCCGTTAAACCTCCGGTAATGGCCGTATTAGCATTTTCCTGAGCCAGAGTAAGTACTTCACCTTTCACAGATTGGGTTTGTATCAGCTTACTGGTTTCTTCAAGACTTAACCCACCTTTACGTGCGGGGGTATCCGGGTGAAGTCCCGCAGCATTAAAGGTATATCCAGGTTGGCCTGTAACGGCGACCCCTGATGATGCCAGACCGCCTCCCAGAGAATGACCAACAATACTAAAGTCATCTCCAACAGCTCTTTGAGTTTTCTCCGCCAGTTCCATAGCCTGATTATACTGATCTGTCTCTTTACCCATGCCCTGCATCAGATTGGTTTTCCAATCCTGCTTACCGGTCACGCCATTATTGGTGCCCCGGTACGTCAGCATGGTTTCGCCATTAATATCTGACTCTGTAGGGGACAAAAAATCTGAAAGGCAGGCGGCATAGAACCTTTAATAGTGCCAACTATCTTGACAAACACCGCCCAGTGGGCCTTTCAATGCCTGGAGTGCTTCGCGTAATTCAATTAGCTTTTTCAGCTCAGGCACTTGTTGAGCAATAGAGTCAGGAGCAAAGTCAGAGAGTGATTTAAAAGATAGCTTGACGGGTAGATCAACGTCATCTTCGTCAACCAAGCGGTTTTTAACGGAGGTCTCAATATTAAGATCGGAGGCTTTCAGTACAGATTGGAAATTATTTTTATCGATAGAAACAATTTCCCTTTCTTCAATAGGGGTATCTTCCGGATGCCCTTTATAGTCACCAACAACCAGCATCTTCAGCGGCAGTTCGATTTCGGCCTGCTGATCACCGGTTGCCGGAACATACTTGATATTGATGCGCTCTTTAGGCGCAACGCTACCTTCCTTAGCCATTTTCAACTCCTGGTATAAAATTAATCTGTTAAAGCAGTAAGAACTAATCTATTGCAATGTCGGTCCCATTTAAGAACCAAATTCAACAGCGAGCCAAATATCCATTTTTCTATTTACTATGTCCAGAATAAAAAAATACACTAATACGACGCATGCGGTCTCAAGGTTATGCGGTAAGAAAATGTTTTATTTTGTTTTTATTAATATATTGCGACATTTTTTATCACATTCATAAAATATGTATTTTTTGTTTTATATAATAATGATGTTTGGTTGTAAGGTGTTGTAAATCAATTGGTTGTGCGTGTTTTTTTGTTTGGTGCTGCGATTTCATTTGTCGCAGAAAACAAGACGCTTATGCCTGATTTTACTATCATTTTTATAAGCTAATTTGACTTGATGTTTTTTGATGGAAAACGAAGGTTAATTTATTTGTAAATTTTTTTATCTATAGGTGTGCTCAGCTAATAATGTCGGTAAGAATAAGTTTTTTGGTCTGTTGATGTTTTACATTGATAACTATAAAACGTTCAGGAATGGATGAAACACGATAATAATCATGCTCTGCCTGATCGTATGTTAGCTGGCTTAAATGCTTCAGTATGACAATGAAGCGATTGAGGAAGATAGATATATGATTGGTATATGTTTGATGAGATAAGCGTCTGTACAAGAATATTTCGATTACATTTATACGTAAAGCAAAGTACGCTAAAACCGGCTTCATGGCGTATATACAGGAATAAACAGAAGGCAGGCACTATGCTGAAAGATCTGAATATGAAACACCTGTACTATTTCTGGGTGATCGCAGAAACTGGCTCTATCGCCCGGGCCAGTGAGTATCTGGACCTGGCCCCTCAAACCCTGAGTGGTCAGCTCACGGCTTTTGAAGCCAACTATGGCACCCTGTTTACCCGTAATGGTCGCAGTCTAAAATTGAACCCTATGGGCGAGCAGGTACGCCAGTACGCCAATCAGATCTTTACCATGGCCGGTGAACTGGATCAGTTTCTCAATCAGCCCAGAGCCTCAATGCCACTTAACCTGAATATCGGGATATGTGCGTCTATTCATAAACTGATCGCTTACAAACTGATTGCACCTGCTATGGAGCGCAGCAGCGAGGTGCACCTGAAAGTGGTCAGCGGTCACCAGGCTGATCTGATGCGCAGCCTGCAAAGTCAACAGCTGGATATCGTGTTAAGCAATCAACCACCACCTGAGCAAAACCAGTCGCTGTTTTTTACCCCGCTGCTCAGCTCTGCCCTGTCGCTCTTTGCTACGCCTGAAATAGCAGAGAAGTTGATCCCGGATTTTCCTCACTCTCTTAATGGTCAGCCGCTATTAGCCAATGACACCGATACGCCCTGGTTTTATGAGCTGATGAACTGGTTGAAAAAGCGCAATATCCGCACCAGGGTTTGCGCCGAGATCAGTGACAGCGCTTTAATTAAGATCTTTGCCCAGGAAGGGAAAGGGATTTTTGCCGCACCCACTGCAATTAAACAGCAGGTGTGTCAGCAATACGGGGTGCAGGAGATTGGGGAAACCTGTGAGGTCTTCAGCCAACACTATGCTATTACCCGTACACCAGACCCGATCCACCCTGCTATTCAGCGGATTTTAACGGATAGCGCGTAATTCTCCTTCCAAAATTAACGAGCTCAGGCGAGATATTTTGGTGGGAGATGGATAGCGCGGCCAACGTCAAGTTGGCCTATCTTGATTCTCGATGTACTCTTTGAGCACTTCAACTGGT
>NZ_AULT01000073.1 GCF_000422425.1 Oceanospirillum beijerinckii DSM 7166 | reverse complement strand
GTGTATGGCCTGGAATCTAAAACGAATAGCCAAGTTGCGCCTAAAATAAGGTATTGAACAGGGATATTCTCAAAAAATAGGAATATCCCTGCATAAATCGCAATTTTTTCTGATTTTTAAGCCTATTGACAGCTTAAGTCCGACAGGCTGCTAGGCCATGTATTCGTCACTCCATATCCTCAATGCTCCAGTGACTGATCAGTGATTAGCTTTTTTATCTCTTTGTATTTATTGTGTCTTTTTGATTTACAGGCATACTGATACTTCAGTGGCATAAATTACAACTTCTAATTTACCTGTATTTTGATCTTTGTTGAAAAGAGGTGAAATGAGCGAAAAGAAGAGTACCCTCTGCGCTCATCAAGCAACTCTGTTTATAATAGAGCGGCTTGATAAAGAGCGGGTAAAGCCGGGTTATCAGTCTAGGGGCGGGGGTTATCCAGAAAAACTAGCTGGCAGTATCTGTCTTGACTTCCAAAATCTTTTCACGTCGTAGCAACAGCATTTTATTAACGCCCTCTGAAAGCGCCAGGGCAACATCAAATTTAGGAAATGCCGGAGCTAGCTTGCGACGAACTTCGTTGATATCGGTGCCCGCAGGGAAGGTGCCAATTGGCAGTTTGACATCTTTAATCAGCTTTTCACGACGTACCTGAATTTTATTGAGAGTGCTCCAGGCAAGGGCAAAGCGTTTTTCATCTTCCCAGGTAGGGATATCAATATTGAAAAAATCTTTAATCGCCCGATCAAGTATAACGCCATCTAGCAGACTGCCTTTTTGATGCAGCACACCTAATTTCTTCAAATGAGCTTCCAAGCCTGAGATGTCATTTTCACTTTCGATAACCTTGGCTTTAGCCAGCTCTTTAATCGTCTTAGTGTCACCAAATACCGCATTGCCTTCGTAATCCTTTACATCAAAGGTGGGGCGAAACATATCATTAAAGCCGGAGTAGAAACCCAGCGTCATATATTGACGACTCATTGGCATATCCTGTATCTGAGTATTTCGGTTGTAATCAGTTTTGGCTCTGGGCATTATGCTATGGGGCACGAGGCTTACTGCTTACCTGATATTAATTATTGTCGATTTTCTCGATCCGTGAGACGGAATTTGAGTTCATTCAGGATTATATTATGATCCTTTAGAGAAATTCGACCCCTCAAAGGCTGCTTTTGCAGTATCCCGGTTACTTTTTATACCAGGGCTTATTTTAGTCCAGTATATCTTACCCAAAAGAGAGGTAAACATTTTACTGAGCAAGGTCTGAGTTTCCATGAGAAACATTAAGCAAACTGTGCTCTTTATCCTATTGCAAATATATATCTTTTTGAGCGGTAATGGACTGGCCCTGTGAAAGCATGCTCTAGTTCTTTAGTCTTAACCTTTTAATTATCAAGCAGATTATGGCTATTTGCTGTCTGAAATGGAATTATGCCAGTGTGACTGGTGTCATATTTCCGTGCTTTTTGGGGTGAAAAAAGGTTTGGTTTTGCTAAACTGCAAAAAATATAAAGGTTTCCCCCAAAACTTTATCTTTACCCGATCACCTTTGTCGCATTTCATTATGGCTATGCACAGGATAGTTGCTATGGGTAGTAAGGAGTCTTTGTTGTGTAAGGACGCAGGGAAACATCAGATCTGATGATGACGATTGCAGGAAGGACCTGTTTATGATCCGAATGACCGTTAATGATTTCCGTGCTGGCTTGAATATGGTTGTAAATAAAACAGCTACTGAACATGCGACAGTACTGATTGAAGGAGAGGGCGGCAATGCTGTCATGATTTCAGAGGAAGATTGGAACAGTATTAACGACATTCTGCAGGTAGTTTCTATGTCGGGAATGGCAGAGTCGATCCGTGAAGGGCTGCAATTAGAGATCAAGCAAACTGCTGAGCATATCGACTGACCTTTCAGCTAATCAGCTGTTTAAAGGCATGATATGAAGGCCTGTTGCAATCAACCGGCCTTTATTTTTTACAGTTATATTTTTTGAATCTGTGCGTAACTTTTCTGGTTGCATATCTAAAAATCACTAATACACAGGCAATATTATTCAGCTGCTAGCTCATAACTGCGATTAGAATCCCAGTAGCGTGCAAACAGCTTTGGCATGCGTGCTTCCAGACCAGAAAGATGATCTGGCCAGTCATAATACATCTCGATCTCTTCTGCTGGGGTAGTTTGCTTGAGGAAATCATCTCGGCCCGTTTGAGCTTCATAAGCTTCCAGTGCTGCAAAAACCAGCCCCTCGCCGGTAATATCTTCTACTGGGTCTGTAATATCAGACAGATCTGCCAGAACATCAGGGTTATGCAAAATCTGCGTAAACTTCTCTTCACCGAAAGAGATTAACCAGAGACGAAAATCTTCAAAAATATCATCGTTGATATAGCTTTGTAGAATAAAGTTAGCCATCAATACAGGAAAACTGAAGGCTTTGGCTTTTTGTCGACTTAATTGATTCTCAAAACCGATCAGTTGTTCAGGGGGCAGGTTAGCCAAAGATTGACTGATAGCAATGTACTGACCATCAGAACCAGGGGCATTTTGCTCAAGAGAACGATTGATGATCTCCCAGAAAGCTTGCTCTGTCATCGCAACTATCTCTTTGATTATGGGTTTTGTCGCGAAGTATACCTCTAGTTATTATTAGAGTAACGGCACAGATCAAAAAAACATCACCCATGGTTATGTATAGGTGATGTTTTGTGATTTAGATCAGGTCTATAAACCTATGTAACCTACTGATATATAGGATTAGTAACGCCCAGCTATCAACCTTTGAATGATAGGGGTAGCCACTGATATCTTCTTTTTACTGCTGCGTCATACCCTGTCGGAGTATTGCCATGCCAGACAGGTAGCGCTAAAGGGTTTAGCGTAAAAAGTTCATGCTGAACGTTTTAAACTGCGGCATATCGGAGCGTCTTACCCACTCAAACCCCACCATTTCGCGCGTTACGATGCGAATACCTTCAGCCCGCATACGCTCTATGGCATATTCGGTATCCAAAGGGTTTCTTGCCGAAATGGCATCAGCAACCACAGAGACATCAAAACCTTTCTCTTTCAGGCCCAACGCAGTTTGCATAACACAAACATGAGACTCCATACCGCAAATCACAACAGATTTACGATCCAGGGCCTGAATTGCACTTAAACAAGGCTCTGAATCGGCACAAGAGAACACTGTTTTACCTATAAACTCGCCCTCTGGCAGAAGATTCCTAAGCGTTTCCGTGGTTGGGCCCACACCCTGAGGGTATTGTTCTGAACCCACTATGGGTACTTCCATCAGTTGAGCCACTTCCATCAACCATTGGCAGTTTTTTATCAGGTTCTCACTTTCATGAATGCCGCCCAGCAGCTTTTCCTGTACATCAATCACTAAAAGCGCAGAGTTATCAGCACTGATTAACATCGGGTTCTCCCTATTTATCAATAGATCTCAGATACATTAAGTCAGATCTGAGACAAAAGCATAAGCAAGGGTATACCCTTGCTATCAGGTGGTATATATGCTTACGTTGTATGATGTTAAGCCGGACGGCGGTCCACCATATTCGTAGCAGTACCCTCAGCAACCACTTTACCTTTCACCCGACACACGGTTTCCAGCTTAACCCGGCGACGTTGTTCATTAATCTCCAGTACAGTGGCTGTAGCCACGACAGTATCGCCAATATGGACCGGCGCCTTAAAGGATAGTTGTTGGTCAATATAGATAGCACCGGGTCCAGGCAGACGTGTGCCCAGTACCGCAGAGATCAGGCCCGCACTGAACATACCGTGTACGATACGTTGCTCAAACATGGTCTGCTCGGCATATTCCGCATTGATATGTACCGGATTGTCATCCCCGGTAATGCCAGCAAATAACACGACATCAGCTTCAGTAATGGTTTTGGCATAACCGGCCTGCATACCGACTTCCAGATCTTCTAGGTAATAGCCGTGCAGCGCATCCATTTGGTTATCTGACATTTTGTTCTCCTAAGCTAGCGATAAAAATAAAAACAGATACAACAGCGCATAAATATAAATACAAACACCTAAAAAGCCAAGTAAAAACCCTTGGTTTATTTTTTGACTTTTGCTAACCTGCTTCACATCAACAAGGGTAAATACGATAGAAACACCCTGACAACAGAGGGCGAAAGCCCATATTTAACAATAAGAACAATGCCGCTGTGGACATACAAAAGAACAGGGGCAAACCTTAAAAGGAGAGTTTTATGACTCAACGCATCGCAGTAGTAACCGGTGGTACAGGTGGTCTGGGTGTCGCCATGTGTGAAGCTATGTGCCAACAGGGCCATAAAGTGATTGCCACCTACTACCCGACGGATGAGACAGAAAAACAAGCCAAGGAACAGCAGGCTGAGTTACAGAAAATGGGCACAGAGATTCTGCTGTTTCCATTGGATGTCGCCGACTTTGACAGCTGTAAAAGCTTTGTCGCTACCGTGGAAGCAGAAATCGGCCCAATTGATATTCTGGTCAATAACGCCGGTATCACCCGTGATGCACCGCTAAAACGTATGGAGCATCAACAGTGGCAAGATGTGATCGATACCAATCTGAGTTCTATGTTCAATATGAGCAAGCAGGTGTTTGATGGTATGTGCAACCGTGGCTGGGGCCGTATCGTAAATATCTCCTCGCTGAACGGTGAAAAAGGCCAGTTTGGTCAGGCGAACTATGCCGCCACTAAGGCCGGTATCTATGGTTTTACCCGTTCTATCGCTCAAGAGGGGGCTCGTAAAGGTGTGACCGTAAACGCCGTATCACCGGGATATATCGATACCCCTATGGTGCGTCAGGTACCAGAAAATGTACTGGAAAGCATTGTGCAGGGTATCCCTGTGGGTCGCTTAGGTCGGCCGGAAGAGATCGCCCGTGCAGTGGCATTCCTGACCGCTGAAGAAGCAGGTTTTATCACTGGTACCAATCTGTCCGTTAACGGCGGCCAGTATATGAGCTAATACCAAACAAGATAAGTTGTTGTAGGTCGGAAAAGCCGTAAGGCGCCTTCCGACAATCATCAGATACCAGAGCCAATGTCGGATGGCGCTTCGTTTATCCAACCTCTGATATCAAGAAACGTATCGAGACTGGTATAAGTCTTTCAAAATTGCAGAAGCTGTATCCTTTCTGGAGCTGGCTGACTTTCCAAAAGCCAAGCCGGCTCCAAAAGCACAGCTCTCAATGCTTAAACCCTATCTCCTCGCCACGTATGCCTCAGGCCATGCTCACATTATAAGGAACACATTATGAGTGACTATCTTGCCCCTCTGGATGATATGAACTTTCTGCTAAGCGAAGTTGTCGACTTTCCCAACGTAGTGGAACAGACCGGTTGCGCCGATGCCAGCCCGGATCTGGTCAGCGCTATTCTGGAAGAAGCCGGTAAACTGGCAACCTCGGTGATCGCCCCACTGAACCGTGTCGGCGATGCTCATGGTGTACAGCTAACAGACGAGCATAATGTGCTTACCCCAAATGGCTTTGCCGAGGCCTACCGGGAATACGTTAACGGTGGTTGGGGTTCGCTACAGTTTGATCCTCAGTTTGGTGGTCAGGGCTTGCCCTTTTCCCTGGCGATTCCTGTGCAGGAGATGTGGCACTCCGCCAATATGGCCTGGGGGTTGTGTCCTCTGTTATCCCAAGGTGCGGTAGAAGCAATTTCCGCCAATGCCAACGAAGAGTTAAAAGCTCAATACCTGCCGCAGATGATCAGTGGTGAGTGGAGCGGTACCATGAATCTAACCGAGCCGAATGCCGGTTCAGATCTGGCAGCCGTAAGCGCTAAAGCGGTACCGGACGGTGATCACTATCGGGTCTATGGTCAGAAGATCTTTATCACCTGGGGTGAGCACTCCATGAGTGACAATATTATCCATCTGGTACTGGCCCGACTGCCCGATGCACCGCCAGGGGTGAAAGGGATTTCGCTGTTTCTGGTACCAAAATTCCTGGTAAATACCGATGGTAGCTTGGGTGAGCGTAACGACTGTAAAGCAATATCACTGGAACATAAGCTAGGCATTCATGCCAGCCCAACCTGTGTTATGAGTTATGGCGATAACGAAGGTGCGGTGGGTTATCTGGTGGGTCAGCCTCACCGGGGCCTGGCCTGTATGTTCACCATGATGAATAACGCCCGCCTAACCGTTGGCCTGCAGGGTGTATCCATCTCAGAACGGGCCTATCAGCAGAGTTGCCAATACGCCCGTGAACGTATTCAGGGTATTGCACCGGGCGAGAAACAGAACAGCTTTATTATCCATCACCCCGATGTGCGTCGTATGTTAATGACCATGCGCAGCCTGACCGAAGCGGCCCGAGCACTGGCTTATACCGCTTGCACCGAGGTGGATCTGGCCGAAGCGGATCAGTTATCAGATGAGCAACAGGCTCGTCATAAACGTCGTCTGGCACTGTTAACGCCACTGGTCAAAGGCTGGTGTACCGAGATCGCTCAGGAAGTGACTTCACTGGGCATTCAGATCCATGGCGGCATGGGCTTTATCGAAGAAACCGGCATAGCGCAACATTTCCGTGATGCCCGTATTCTGCCGATCTATGAAGGTACCAATGGTATCCAAGCCATGGATTTGGTGGGTCGTAAGCTGGCCTTTGATCAGGGCTTGGGTATGTCCGAACTGATCGATGATATTCAGGCCTCACTGGAAAGCATCTCTGCCTCAGATGGGCTAAGCGCTACTCAGATCAAGCGCTTTGCGGATAGCGTTGATCAGTTAAAAGAATCATCCCAGATTCTACTCAAATGTGACGACAGCAAGATCACTGGTGCATTGGCGTTTAACTTTATGATGCAAGCGTCTTATGTGGTCGCCGGGTGGCAGATGATCAAATCCGCCGATGCCGCAGAGAAGCATCTACAGACCGACAGTAACCAGAACTTCTATCAAGCCAAGGCTACGACCTGCGCCTTCTATCTGGATCAGATTTTGCCACGACAGCAGAGCTTTGCCGGCACCATTGCCAATGGCGCCCAGTCAACCCTGGCCATGCCTGAGGAGCTGTTCTAAAGCTCATATACCGCATCAAGTCTTTGAAAGAGGCCCCTGAGCTTCTTTCATAACCCAATCGATTTTAAAGAGAACAAACCATGTATATTGATGGCGTCTGGTTAGATAACTCCGGCGGTGACTCCACTGCACATTCCACTGACAATTCCCTCGGCAACTCTACAGGCAACTTTCCGGTTTTTAACCCGGCAACCGGTGAACAGATTGGTTCGGCATTAGACAATACACCCGAGCAGGTGGAATCAGCCATTCAAGCCGCTGAACGGGCCTTTAAATCATGGTCAGCCACCACCGCTTATGAGCGCTCAGCCTGTCTGTATAAAGCCTATCAACTGATGCTGGAGCAGAAGCCGCAACTGGCAGAGCTAATGACCCGTGAACAGGGTAAGCCATTAAAAGCCGCTCTGAATGAAGTGCAATATGGCGCTGATTTTCTGCTCTGGTATGCCGAAGAAGCCAAACGGGTTTATGGCGAATCCATCCCTTCTGCCAGAAAGGATCAGCGCTTCTGGGTCAATCAGGTACCGGTGGGTGTCGTTGCCGCGATTACCCCTTGGAATTACCCGATATCTATGATCACCCGTAAGGTTGCCCCCGCGATTGCAGCAGGCTGCACTATGGTACTGAAACCGGCCGAAAGCACACCATTATGTGCGATCGCCATGTTTAAGATCTTTGAACAGGCGGGTTTCCCACCGGGTGTGCTGAATCTGGTCACTGTCGCTCAACCCGCTGCGACCGGCGAGCTGTTCTGTACTCACCCGGCAGTACGCAAACTGACCTTTACCGGCTCAACACCCGTGGGTAAACATCTGGCTACTCTGGCTGCACCACACCTAAAACGCGTTTCGATGGAGCTGGGCGGCCATGCGCCAGCGGTAGTCTTTAATGACTGCGATCCTGTACATGCGGCCAAGGGGTTATCTCTGGTGAAATTCCTTAATACCGGCCAGGCCTGTATCAGTCCAAACCGCATCTTTGTACAACGAGATGTTGCTGAACCTTTCCTGGCTGAACTCACCGAACGAGTGAAAGGGATGACCGCAGGCAATGGGATGGAGCCCAATGTGCGTATCGGCCCTCTGATCAATCAAGCGGCTATCGATAAGGTTTCAGCCCAGGTAACGGATGCGATTGAAAAAGGCGCAACCTTGTTGTGTGGTGGAGAGCCACTTACCCTAGACGGCATGGAAAAAGGCCATTTCTATAGCCCAACGGTACTGAGCAATATCACCCCAGAGATGAGAATCTACCGGGAAGAGACCTTTGGCCCGGTGGCTCCCGTCATTATCTTTGATAGCGAAGAAGAAGTGTTGGAGATGGCTAATGACACCCACTATGGCTTAGCTGCTTATGTCTATACGGAGAACCTATCCCGTTCCATCCGTATGTATGAAGGTCTGAACTTCGGCATTATCGGTATTAATGATATCAATCCGACCAGTGCTGCCGCCCCATTTGGCGGTATGAACAGCAGCGGCCTGGGCCGTGAAGGTGCCAAAGAAGGTATTTTGGAATATCTGGAAACCAAGCTGGGTGGGATTTCGGTTTAGATTACGTTTCGCTTGGGTATAAATCCTGTTTCTTTAATAGCGGGCTGCCTGAAAAGAGAACTTTTATCAGAGCAGCCCAAAGTTTGTCTGAAGCTAAATCTGCTTGGCACTATGTTGAAAGCTAAATACCATTCCCGATAAGTTTCTTGATATCAGAATAGGCTGGATAAGCGAAGCGCCATCCGAGACAGCCTCAGATTCTCAGCTATTGTCGGAAGGCGCCTGCGGCTGTTCCGACCTACAGCAACTTATTTGGGTCGGTATAACAGCTGCTAATTTTCATTCTTAAGCTTATCAAGTACTTCCTGACTTACCTGAGCGATACTGATGATCTGCTCATCGGGTATACCAGCCTTCAACATATTAGCGACCATCAGGTGTTTTTCTTGTTCTCGCCCGGTCTCAATACCTTCTTCCCTTCCTTCTTCACGGCCTTGCTCCAATCCTTCTTCACGGCCTTCATCCCATGCGGTATCGATCACATTTTTAAGGTCGCGATAGTATTTCAGACTGGACTCATAGGCCTGGCGTTCTTCCGGTTGGAATCGGGCAATACTGGCTTTTTCAAACAGGCTTAAAAACACTTTCTCTCGTAAGCGTGGCGGGATCTCTTCCAACTCATGCAGATGGCGAAACAGAAAGAACCATTTGTCCTGCAGGCTTTCCAGCTGTTCCTCTGTTTTCATGAAGTTCGGCAGGGTCAGATAGATAAAGGTCAGCTTGTCGTAAAAGGTTTGATTATGCTGATTCTTTAATTGCACATGGTGCACAACATCGCCATGGGTTGCCGGATCTTCATCGTCAAAAATAAAGTCCAGTATTCCAATGGTATAAACCGCAGAAAGCTTAAAGTTCCAATCGCCTTTTTGCGCTTGCTGCTGGATAGGGAAGGTCGCATAAAACAGGCTGCGATCTTTAAAATAATTTTGTTTCGCTTTTTGCAGCTCAACAATAAAGAACTCACCATTAGCGCTGACACAGTTCAGGTCAAAGATGGCTTTTCGATCCAGCGCTGTAGCGCCTTGGTGTTCACTGTTGCTGAAGTGGAGTTCCTGAATTTGATGGCGTTCAGGTAGTAGAGTATTAAGAAAGCTGATCAGATGGATTTTGCTGGCTTCTTCACCAAAGGCTTTCTTAAAGCCAAAGTCCGTAAATAAGTTGATATATTTCTCTTTCACGACCTTGCCCAACTGATCTTTTAAAAGCCCGAAACAGGTTTATTTCGGTTCGAAGGAGTGATCATTATCACCAGTTGCTTCATTGGGAGCAAGGCAGATCAGATTAACTTGTATCAGAACAGAGCAGGATGAGTTGAGTAGCTGTAACGTTTAAGCCCCCCCTCGAATGGAAGTAATACCAAACAAGATAAGTTGTTGTGGGTCGGAAAAGCCACAAGGCGCCTTCCGACAATCAGATACCGGAGCCAATGCCGGATGGCGCTTCGCTTATCCAACCTACTCAAATATCAAGAAACTTATAAGATATCAATGCCCCAAGGAATTACTCATCACCTCAGGGCATTGACCAAAATAGCAACGGACGCTGCCTTATAATTTAAACTGCCTCACCACCTGATTCAGCCGTTGCGACAATTGCGTCAGCTGCTCACTGCTTTGGGTGGATTGCTCTGCTCCCTGCACAGCCTCTTCTGCTACTTGATTGATAGTATTCAGATTAGAGGTGATCGTTTCCACCACACTGCTTTGTTGTGAGGCTGCGCTGGCCACCTGAGCATTAAGATCTGCCAGGGTAGTTACCGAATCCAGAATCGCTTGTAGCGAGCTACCCGCTTGTGCCGCCTGATCGATACTGGCATCCGCTTTGGAACGCCCTTTATCCATCACAGCCACTGCTTTCTCAGTGCTTTGCTGGATACTATGGATCATGCCCTGTACTTCATCGGTGGATGTTTGAGTCCGTTGTGCCAAACCGCGTACCTCATCGGCCACTACCGCAAAACCACGCCCTGCTTCACCGGCACGGGCCGCTTCAATGGCGGCATTCAGCGCTAATAGATTGGTCTGCTCGGTGATATCCCGAATTACATCCAGAATAGAGGAGATATTTTGGCTGTCCTGCTCCAGTTTTTGGATCGCATTGGAAGCCTGCTGCACCTCACCAGCCAAGGCATCAATGGATGCACTGGTCAGCTTGATCACATTCTGGCTCTGACCCGCTTCCTGTTGCACATGCACTGTAGCGTCGTTGGCTTGCTGAGCGCTATTCGCTACCTCCTGGGCAGTTGCTGTCATCTCGGTTGCAGCGGTAAGAATCATAGCAACTTCATCTTGCTGACGCTCCACCCCTTTGCGGGTTTGATAGGAAATAGCAGCCGAATGCTCCGCTGCTGTGGTCAATTTATCGCTGGATTCAGCAATCTCTCTGATCATGCGCTGCATACGATCAACCAGAGTGTTACAGGCATCCGCCAGAACTCCGGTTTCATCACTACGCTGGATATCCAGCTTTTGCGTCAGGTTTCCATCGGCGACCTGACTCAATACCTCAACTACACTGCGAATCGGGCGCACAATACCACCGGCAACCACCCAGATTGCGATCAGAGCCGCTAAAGTCACTAAGGAACCAACAATCACCTGACTGCGGGTCGCATCAGCCACCACTTCTGCAATGCTGGCATCCATCTCGTTCACTGAAGCCAATACCACTGAGCGGGGCACCGCAATCAGCAGTGACCAGCTGACATCAGTCCCTTTGATAGTGATTGGCATAGCGGCACGTACCCAGTCTTGTTCTGGGTAATCGTTAATGGCGGTTTGACCCGATTTAACGGCGCTTAGCTCCTGTTGCCATTGGCTTTTATTAATGCCGTCACTGATGCTGGTAAAGCTATGGCCCTGATTCTCACCCTTGCTATGAGCCGCTATGGTGCCGTTATGACTGAGGATAATCACATCACCCTGACCATCGTACAGAGAGCTGCTGATCTCTTGTGCTATTTGTTGAATAAACTCTAAAGAGATATCGACACCGGTCACACCGTGGAATTTACCTTCAATCAGTACAGGCACCACCAGAGAGGTGGTTAGTACCTGTTCACCAATGGGTGATGGCGAGCGAGGATCAATCACACAGGGTTTTAAGGTCTCTTTCGAACACAGATAGTACTCACCGGTACGGGAACCGTTTTCCAGTAATGTTTTATCTTCGTATTTTAATAGCGCGGTTTTTTCCAACCCTTTATCGGTCGTGTGCCAGTAGGGAATAAAACGACCAGAGCGATCATAACCGGGCACTCTGGGGCTGAAGAAATCATCGATATTATCCAGACCACCGGCTTCCCAGGCGGTAAACACACCGAGTAACTGAGGATTATACTGCGCGGTACTCTGTAACAGGCCATCAATACGATCCCGTAGCGAGGTATCGTATAACTCACCAATCTTGGCGGTACTTTTCAGGCTGATCAGATTACGGGCCAGGGCGTTGGCCTGATCAAGGGAAACATCCAGATGGTTACGCACCACTTCACCGCCATAATTAACCTGGGCGGTGAGTTCACGCTTTACCTCAGACATGAGTAGGGTTTTACTTTTCTCCTGCACCAGCTGTTGCATATCGCTGTAGGTTTTAAAGGAGAAAAACAGCAGTACCACTACCGAGAACAAGAGGGCAGCCCCTGTCCACAGCGCGATGCGGGTTTGTATCGATTTCATGCGGGTCTTCCTGTGGATCTGTTGTTATTGTTTTACATATCCATGCAGGCCAGACATTCTCTAGTGCTTCCATAGTGACCGAAAACGGCAACCTGCTCTTGTATCGAGCAGTCTTGTTTCGGTGCGGTTAGCCTTTTTATAAGCAGGCTATGGGTGAGTCAGTGGTTATTCGCGAACCACTTTACCCTCACGCTTGACCACTTGCGGCTATTGTTATTTGTTTCCGTACTACCAGATATGTCGTTATGGCATACACAGCATGTACATTGGCTTTTTCAAGCACGTCAAAAACACGATTTTTTTGTAGATACTTTCTTTTAGATGTTATGACTCAAATAACGGGTGATCTGAGTGCACACTCAAGCTTTTTTAAAACCTTAAAGGCTTTATTGTTCATCCTCTGCACGACAGGGACGACGGTCTTTTTCAGTCTCTTATACCATTCCCGATAAGTTTCTTGATATCTGAGTAGGTTGGATAAGCGAAGCGCCATCCGACACCGGCTCAGATACTCAACATTTGTCGGAAGGCGCCTGCGGCTTTTCCGACCTTGTATCTCTCCGGAAATCAGGGTTAGCTACCTTGATGACCTGTAGAGTCCGGTGATGTTGGTTCCGACCTTAGTGTTTGACGCTGTAATGTAGATAAACGCCCAGACTCTCATTGTTCTCATACATTGAATGGTATCCAAGCACCTGTTTTCAGTGATGCTGCATATACAAGGTAAATGAGAGATGCATTATATAGGTATTGATATTAGTAAAGCTAAACTTGACTGCTGCTGGCTGCGTGATGTCGACAAAAGCAAGTTTAAAACCAAAGTTTTCAAGAATGTATCGACAGATTACAAAGCTCTGATAGCTTGGTTAAAA
>NZ_AULT01000072.1 GCF_000422425.1 Oceanospirillum beijerinckii DSM 7166 | reverse complement strand
ATCCTCCTCATTAGCCAAAACCAAGATGGCGAAGTCTGTGCTGGATGCAGGTTGGGCCATGCTGAAAACGATGCTGGATTATAAATGCGCTCACGCAGGTATTGTTTTCAAAGAAGTTGATGAGTCGTACACCACCCAAACCTGTTCGAGTTGTGGCAGTTTGCCCGATTCGAGGCCGAAAGGTATCGCAGGACTTGGAATAAGAGAGTGGATCTGCAGTGCGTGTGGTGTGACGCACGACCGCGATGTGAATGCGGCCAGGAACATTCTTGCGGTCGGACATGGCCGTCTAGCTGTAGGAATCCCCCGCTATAATCAGCTTGCCTGATTTAGCGGAGGGAGGATGTCAAGATACTAACCTGCTTGCTTTAGTTTGGTCGCATTTTGCAGATGTTTACGACTTAATTCCAAAAAGCGTGGTGTCAGCCCGACATCTTCGTAAATAGGATCGCCCTCTTCATCTAATGTGGCGACCTTAGTGCCTTTTTCATAAGGAAAGCTATTTTCGATTTCATCCAGTGCTGCTTTGATCAGGTCTGTCAGAATCAGTTCTGTGGGGCGTCGTGGAAAAAGTTCTGTCAGAGCTTTCAAGCGGGCGGCGTCTTCGATGGGAAGGTGGACACTGAACTCCTCTTCTGTCACCTCTCCGGTCTCTTTGGTTTTCCATTCGTGAACCAGTTGATTAAAGCGCATAACTATATCTCCCGATAAATCAACATCCCTCGATAAATCAACATCCCTCAATAACTCAGCAGGTATCTGATGATGCCAGATGATAGATACCTGCTACTGTCGTTATAGGGCCTCGTTTATGTTGGGCCTTGTTAACACTGTAGCAACAAATAAGTGGCTTTATCCTAAAACGACAGAATTTTTTGCGTATTTCGAGCAGAGCAAGGTTTTGCTGGGATTGTTTTTTTGTACTGTATTGTTTATCTGAGTTATTTGTTGGTAATGTACAGAGTAACGCTAACGTATTTTGGGATTTACCGCTCAAGCTGTCAGTGACTGTGGCATGGTGTGCCTGGGCGCTTTTTTCACTGCTTTGTGACGTGAATCTTGTTTATCATGGAGGTAGCCTGTGAATCGACTGCATGAGTCTTTACGAGAAAATGTACGTGAGTTGGGGGATTCTCTGGGTAAAACCATGGATCACCATTTAGGGCCGGAATTTCTACAGAAGATAGAAACCATTCGTCATCTGGCCAAAGCAGACCGAAGTGGCGATCACTCTGATAATCATCTGCAGGAGTATCTGTCCAGCCTGTCAGATGATGAGCTGTTGCCTGTAGCCAGGGCGTTTAATCAGTTTCTTAACCTGGCCAATATCGCGGAACAACACTACCGCGCCCGTTATCGCAAAACCGAAGATTACCAATCTGTAGATCAACAATCTCTCTATACTTTATTCAGCCACCTGACTTCCAGTCATGTGCAGCCGGATGATATCTGGCAGACCATTCATGATATGCGTATCGATCTGGTAATGACGGCGCACCCGACAGAAGTGAACCGTCGCACCCTGATCCAGAAATATGATGAGATCTCGCAAAGTCTGAATCAGTTGGACAGTGATGACCTTTATCTGGACCAGAAACAGAAGATTAAAAGCCGCATCCGTCAGATGATCGAACAAGCCTGGCATACGGATGAGATTCGTCATAAGCGCCCAACTCCGGTGGATGAGGCTAAATGGGGCTTTGTGGTGATCGAGAACTCCCTTTGGGAAGCTGTGCCTGAGTTTTATCGACATCTGGATGAGGCATTACGGGAAGCCACAGGCCGTAAACTGCCGCTGGACTGCTCGCCGATTCGGTTCTGCTCCTGGATGGGGGGCGATCGTGATGGTAACCCTAATGTGACAGCTAAAGTGACCGAAGAGGTGTTGCTGTTAGCCCGCTGGATGGCGGCGGATCTTTACTTAAGAGATGTGGATCAGCTACTGCATGAGTTATCGATGTGGCGCTGTAACAGTGAATTGAGGGCCAAGGTGGGTAGCACACCTGAACCTTACCGGGTATTGCTGCGTCGCTTGCGTAAACGATTACGTGTGACTCAGGACTGGATTGAAGATCAGCTGGAAGGTAAAGAGCATGAACAGCCTCCCAAAGAGTTACTCGCTTCCAATGAGGAACTGATTGAGCCGCTGAAGATGTGTTATCGCTCATTAAAAGAGTGTGGTATGAGCACCATTGCCAATGGCCCTCTGTTGGATACGTTGCGTCGTGCCAGCTGCTTTGGTTTAAATCTGCTGAAGCTGGATATTCGTCAGGACTCAGGTCGCCACGAAGCGGTAATGACAGAGCTGTGTGAGGCTTTGGATCTGGGAGATTACAGTGTATGGAGCGAGAAGGAACGTCAGAAATTTCTGTTAACCGAACTGCGTAGTCGCCGACCATTGATTCCACAGGATTGGCAGGCATCGCCGGAAGTACAGGAGGTGATCGATACCTGTCGGGTGGTCGCGAAACAATCCCCGGATGCCTTGGGTAGTTATGTGATATCCATGGCCCATAAAGCGTCCGATGTACTGGCGGTACAGTTGTTACTGAAAGAGTGTGGTTATCCTCATCCGATCAATGTGGTACCTCTGTTTGAAACCCTGAATGATCTGGATAACGCGGCGGATGTGATCGATAACCTGTTACGTATCGAGTGGTATAAGGATTGGACCCAGGGTGAGCAGGAAGTGATGATTGGTTACTCTGACTCCTCTAAAGATGCGGGGCAGTTAGCTGCGGCCTGGGGCCAGTACAGGGCACAGGAAGAGCTGGTGCAGGTGTGTCGTCGTCACGGTGTTCATATGACTCTGTTTCATGGCCGGGGTGGTACCGTGGGTCGTGGTGGTGGCCCTGCGCGGTCTGCAATTCTGGCGCAACCACCGGGCTCAGTGAATGGCAGTTTGAGAGTGACTGAGCAGGGTGAGATGATTCGCTTTAAGTTTGGTCAGCCGGATATGGCGCAACGTAGCATGGAGATCTATGTTTCAGCGGTGCTGGAAGCCACGCTTCAGCCGCCACCGGCCGTCAAACCCCAATGGCGTGAACAGATGAATCGTCTGGCCGCCCGTGCACTGACGAGTTATCGCTCTCAGGTGCGGGAGGATCCCCGTTTTGTGCCTTATTTCCGGGCGATCACTCCAGAGCAGGAGTTGGCTAAGCTGCCGTTGGGCAGCCGTCCGGCTAAGCGAAAGGCAAATGGCGGAGTAGAAAGCCTGCGTGCAATCCCATGGATTTTTGCCTGGACGCAAATCCGTTTGATGCTACCGGCCTGGCTGGGCAGTGATAAGGCATTGGGTGATGCACTTGAGAACGATGAGCTGGAGCTGATACGTGAGATGATGGCTCAATGGCCGTTTTTCAGTACCTATATGGATATGTTGGAGATGGTGCTGAATAAGTCTGATACGGATGTGGCGGCTTACTATGAGCAGAAGCTGGTTCCTGAGTCATTAAGACCCCTGGGGCATGAGTTGCGGCAGCGTTTAAATCATCTTAAGCAAACGGTGCTGACTATTCGGGACCGGGAGCACTTACAGGAACATATGCCGTTAATTGCAGAAGCGATCAGAGTGCGCAATCCTTATATAGATCCTTTGCATGTTTTGCAGGCGGAGTTGTTGTTGCGTGATCGGGATCATCCGGGTAATCCTCAGGTAGAACAGGCCTTGATGGTAACCATGGCCGGTATTGCCGCCGGATTAAGAAATACCGGTTAGGGCGATCCCCAGTAATAAAAACGTATTTCGGGCAGTGTCCCGACCAGGAGGCCGTTATGTCAGATGCAAACTCGGTGATGAATCACCCTTTAGTTGAGAGGGCCAGGGAGTTTGCCTCTGATGCCCATGGTCGGCATGAGCAGGTGCGTCGTTATACCAACGAAGCCTATATTGTGCATCCTCAGGCTGTTGCGGAACGGGTTGCCGGTGTGTTACCCGACCCCATTGTATTAGCTGCGGCCTGGTTACATGATGTGGTGGAAGATACCGAAGTGCAGCTGGCAGAGATTGAACATCATTTTGGTCTGGAGGTTGCTGCTCTGGTTGAGCAGTTAACTTCTGGCCCACACCCACCTCATTTAAGCCGGAAACAGCGTAAACAAAAGGATCGTGAGCAGTTGCATGCCGCTTCTGCTGCGGCAAAAACCATTAAACTGGCGGATATTATCGATAATACCCATACCATTACCGAGCGTGATCCGGAATTTGCAGCACTCTACCTGCCGGAAAAACGCAGTATGTTGCAGGTGTTGGGGAACGGCCACTCTGAGCTTTACGCGATGGCAGAGCAGATTATTGAACAGGGACTGCAGCAGCTGAATATACTGGAGCAGAGCAATCCCTATGAGGATGGTTAGTGTCGTGGGTATTCAATGGGCTTAAGCTGTTCGGTATCGGTTCGGGCCAAGCCAGCTCAGGTCGAATCTAATGAAAGCGGGCAATGACTGCTTCGTATACGGTTTGGTTTTCCGGGGCTGCAATACCCAGTTTGTTTGCCTGTTGTAACAGATAACCATTGATATATTCGATCTCGGTACTTTTGCCTTTTAGTGTATCCTGTAGCATGGATGAGCGATTCTGAGCGGTGCCATCGATGACACTTCTGGCCAGGTCAAATACGCCTTGCTCTGGCAGGGTCAGATTCAGCGCTTTCATCACCGCTTCGGTTTCCTGGCACAAGCGCTCTACACGCTTCAGTCGCTGAGGTTCGTTCAGCTCACCATTGAGACACTGATCCAATGCGGTCAGGCCATTAATGGCGATATTAATAGCAAGTTTATTCCATAATGCCTGATTGATTTCCGGGCAGGCTTCAATTACCAGATCCATCTGCATCAACTGGGCTATCACATCTTGTTCAACGGTTTTACCCTTTTCATTCAGAGCACCAATACGGCTTAGACCCTGACCGGCATGAATCACATGACCCGGTTCAGTACGGTAAGCACCGTCGGTAATACAGGCGGCAATAATGGCGTAATTACTATAGGCATCCGCGACCGCTTGTTGCGCTCCCATCCCGTTTTGCAAAACCAAAATAGTGGCATCATCGGCCAGGGCATGGGCGATACCGGCGACAGCATCTAAAGCATCGGGTGCTTTGGTCGCGATAATTAACTGCTTAATAGAACCCGGTGCACAGTGTTCGGCACAGCTGAGTTTCGCTTTGAAGGGTTCTGCCGTTTTACTCTGAAAGCGAGTTAGGCTCAGACTGTCTGGTGCTGCGACACCACTTCTGTGGATCAGTGTAATATCGAAACCGGCCCGGCTCAGATAGCCACCCCACAGGCAACCCAGAGATCCGGCTCCCAGTACTGTCCATTGTGTTTGAGTCATCTAATTTATCCAGTTGGCAGAAACAGGGGCGCAAGTATAATGCTTTCAACGCAAATTATTAAAGGAGACATTAGATGCCATCTTTTGACGTTGTGTCGGAACTGGACATGCACCAGGTAACAAATGCTGTAGATCAATCCAACCGTGTCGTGGGTAACCGCTTTGATTTTAAGGGGGTTGATGCCAAATTTGTGCGTAAAGACAATGTGGTGGAAGTGATCGCTGAGTCGGAGTTTCAGGTCAAACAGATGCTTGAAATGCTACAGGCTGAACTGATTTGCCGAGAAGTGGATGTAAAGTGTATGGACGTGGGCGATGTGGTAGAAAGCGGTAAAACGGCACGCAGTACCGTGACGCTCCAGGAAGGTATTGATGCTGATACGGCACGTAAGATCGTAAAAATGATAAAAAATGCCAAACTGAAAGTGCAGGCTGCTGTCCAGGGTGAGCAAGTGCGTGTCACCGGTAAAAAGCGTGATGATCTACAACAAGCGATCGCTCTGTTACGTCAGTCTGAGCTGGAAGTTCCGCTGCAGTATCAGAACTTCCGCGATTGATTGTACGTTCTTGCCTGTTATCTTAAGCTAGGCGTTCAGGCTGGCCTAAACTAAACTTTGGTTAGCCTGAGTGCTTATTCTGTTTATCGAAAGGGAGTCCGTTTACAGAATGGAGTAGGCCATCAAACTGGCCGCTGCACCTGTGGATAATTGGCAGCGCAGCTGTAAAAAACCTTGAATATAGCTGCCCTGCAGATAGCGACGCTCGTAGAGCCACAAACCAATAAAGGATAGCGCTGCTACCGAGTGCCAGTAAGTGAAAGGAATCAGTAGCCACAACCAGGCCCATAGCATAGTGCCCAGAGCAATGGCTGTGACATGAGCAGGCAGATCATCCTTCAGACTGGCTTGCCATAAAATCCCACCTAAAAAACTGAAAATCAAAGCAGCGTAGCTCAGTAACCAGTGTTCAGCGTTGGGATAGCCGCTGAGTGCCATGAGGCTGAGTCCGATAAAGGGGATTAATCCAGCATAACCGGAGTAGCGTTGTAGCTTGGTCATTGTATTGATCCTAAATAGTTGCTGCTTTTGAATTGCAGATAGCAAACAGACCTGAATAAATAAAGGCTTTAATGCCAATATGTTATAAGTTGGGTTGCCTGCTTTGGATCATTACGAGAGTATTCAGGATTTTTAGGGCGTTAAAGCGCTCCTTCTAACTTCAGCAGCTGCTCTTTCTGCTCAACCCCTCCGGCATAACCGGTCAATTTGCCGTTTTTACCAATCACGCGATGGCAAGGTACGATAATAGAGATCGGATTTTTACCATTGGCTAAGCCAACCGCACGTACGGCCTTTGGGTTGCCGATGGCATTAGCCAGATCCTGATAACTCCAGGTCACCCCAAAAGGGATTTGTGTCAGTGCATGCCAGACCTGTTGTTGGAACTCGGTGCCTGTCGCGGCTAAGGGCAGATCAAAGTTTTGCCTTTGTCCGGCAAAGTACTCCTGACACTGCTGAATGGCTTGCTGCAGAATCGGATGATCGTCTTTTGCCATACCCAAATCATCGGGTTTGGTTGTGAAGGTCGGTAACCATAACCCCATCAGTCCCTGATCATTGGCTTGTAGTGTCAATAAGCCCAATGGGCTTTGCCAGTGACTGTAATAGCTCTGTTGTGCGGCTTTTTCTGTGGCTTTCATTGCAATTTTCCTGGTTGCTTTTCTCGTGGATTGCTTAGCCGTATTGGTTTGGGTGGATGTTGTCATTGCTTGGCTATCCAGACTGGTGATGTTGTTCTGGAACGTGTTAATCGCTTGAGGGCTAAGCGTCTGAGCATCGGAATCTGCCAGTGTGTTGTAATAATGCCAGCACTGAAAAGTGGCATAACTGCCCCAGGGTGAAAGTTTTTTAATATCAACCGGCTCTGACTCTTTGTCGATTACGCTGAGCGCTTTTTTGATAATCAGATCACCGGCAAGAAAGTGATCAGGCTCTGATAAACCGCGAATACAGGCATACTGTATCGTCCAGGGGCCAATCCCTTTAATCTGCTGCCATTGGCTGGGATGTTCGTCGGGGTGATCCAGCATATACCGGGCAAAGGCTTTTAATGTCTCTTTACGGCTATTGGGCAGTTTTAAAAAGGCTAAGTCACTGGCAACAATCCATTCCGGTTTAGGGAAAATGAATAACGGATTATCGTGCGCTGTTGACTGAGCATTTGAGTTCTGATTATTGAGTTGTTGGGTGAGCTGATTCAGATGTGTAATTGCCGCTTTAATGGATACCTGCTGACCTAAAATCGCGCGAATACCGGCTTCCCAAATATCCCAGACCCCAGGGATGCGAATCCCTGGAGTGGCTATGCCCGCCAATCCATTCTGACTGAGATATTGTTCGATACTGCTCAGATCACTCTCCAGATCCAGCATACGGCGGATCTTCTGCATCAGAGCATTAAGTGCCCGAATATCGCTTAACGTAAACTCAACTTGTAAGCTCTGTTCATTCTGCTGACTGACCTTAAACCAGCCCTCGATTTGCTCCAGTTGGAAGCTTCTTTGATAGCTGGTGCTGTCAACAAACTCAATGCCCTTGATGGCCCGTAAACGGTAAAAGTCCAGCGTATGTTGCCAGTTAAAAGGTGGCCGTACCCGTAGCGTCAGTTGATGGCTTATTTGTGCTTGCTGTTCTTTCCGAGATGGTTGAGGGAGTTGGCTTGTCTCAAGCTCTTGTATTGTACGTTTACGAATCGCGCTGGGCGTTAGTTTCAACACTTTTTGAAACGCATCATTAAAGCGGCGAATACTGTTAAAACCGCTGGCCAGAGCGATATCACTGATGCTCATATCACTATGGTGCAGCAACTGTTTGGCAAACATTAGCTGATGATATTGTGCGTACTGTTTAGGAGAAATGCCCAGCTGTTCAGTAAACAGTTTTCTTAGATAACGGTCACTGATGCCCAGGCGTAGGGCAAACTCTTCCAGATTCTGTTGTTGTAACGCACCTTGTTCAATCAAGCGAATGGCTCGTTGCAATGTTGTGGCTGTACCCAGCCAAGCCCAGGAACCGGGCGCACTATCCGGTCGGCAACGCAGGCAGGGACGATAACCGGATTGCAGGGCTTGAGAGGAGTGGAAAAAGTACTCCACATTTTCCTCTTTGGGTGGTGTTGCCGGACAGATAGAGCGACAGAAGATTCCGGTGGTTTTAACAGCGGTAAAAAATAGGCCATCAAAGCGACTGTCTCTCGCCAAACGTGCACTGCGACATTGTTCAGGACTTAGTATGTCATTTGATATCTGAGTCTTGCCTGTGATTTGAGTCTTGCCTGTGATTTGAGTCTTGCTTGTGGTTTGAGCCTTGCCTGTGGTCTGAGTATTAGAGGTTGGCTTAGAGTTGGTGGAGTCAGTCATAGCGGGTGCTGTCCTGGTTGTCTCTATCTGTCTGTCCGATGATACGCTCGCAATGTTTGCTGCTCTCAGTATACGCATCTTTGGGCTGTAAACTAGCCATTTTCGGAACTGAGGTCTTGCAGTGTACTTCCAGTTAGAACATGGGGGGCAGTTAGAACATGGGGGCGATAGTTATGAGGCTTGTAGCTGTAGCCAGCCACTCAGTGCCTGTATCTCTTCTCTTTGCCAATGGTGCTCGGGAGCGACCAGATAGTGACTGTATTTCAACGTAATGGGAGCAAAAGGTAATACGGTCAGTTGAGAGTTCCCCTGTTGTTTGGAGTTATCCGACTGTCCTAAGGCCTTTGACTGCGTTAGGTGATTGACTTGTCCTGGGTGAACTGCCCGCTTTATATGACGCGATTGCGCTGGGTGAGAGAGGCGTAGCTCATCGGGTAGTAGGCTTTGCCACATCAGTGCTATGCCTTGTTGCTGTTTAACCGCTTCCAATACCAGCTGGAGATGACTGAAATAAAGATGGGCTTGATGGCTGGCCATCGTTATATTTTGACGGCTAAACCATTCGCGCCAATTCAGGCCGCCCGGAGCGTCCTCCTCGCCCCCTTTGTAATGCAGTAAACGCAGTTGGCCTTGACTCAGTAGAGCCTGAACCTCATTAGGATCTTCGGGATTAATAAGATCAGAGAAAAGGGTTTTATGGCCCACGGCTACCACACTCTCACTCATTAAATAGAGGCTTTTCAGGCCGATGGCCTGGCCATCACCAAAGTGCAGATGTAGATCAGCATGCTGTTGGTTGAAGTCGGTCAGTTTGTCCTGAGCTTTGATCATGAGTTCGATATTGGGATATTGCGGACAAAAATCGTTTAAGCGAGGGATCAGCCAAAGTTGAGCCAGGCTGGGAGTGACGGCGAGTGTCAGTTGAGTTTTTTGACTGCTTTCTCTGGCCTTCAATAAACCGGTATCCAGTTGCTGCATCGCTTGGTTGGCGTATCGGGCTAGCTCCAGGCCAGAAGGCGTTAATGCTACGCCTTGCGCTTTACGATGAAACAGTCGATAGCCCAGCTGTTGCTCCAATTGTTTCATTTGATGGCTGACCGCGCTGGGACTGATGCATAACTGTTCAGCTGCTTTGGTAAAGCTTTGCTCCCTGGCAACAATAGCCAGAGTGCGTATGGCGGTCAGGGAGATATTATCGGGCATTAGATAAGGGCCATGAAGATATATGAAAGCAATAAGTGTTTTGAGATTTTCTCAAGATAGGCTGAGTAATGATACTTTGTTTTCAAGCTTAACTCATATCATGATAGGAGGGTGGTTTAATTTCTTATCTTTAATCAGAAGTTGTTTAACGCAAAATAGGTGTGGAGTAAGCAATGTCAGAGTATGTCGCAACGGTTGAGTGGTACAGAGGTGAGCAGTCTTTTACCGATAATCGCTACAGCCGGGGGCACGAATGGCACTTTGATGGTGGTCAGACAGTGCCTGCATCCTCCTCCCCTCATGTGGTGCCCTTACCTTACTCGGTAGAAGCGAATGTGGACCCGGAAGAGGCCTTTGTGGCGGCGCTGTCCAGTTGTCATATGCTGTTCTTTTTAAGCTTTGCTGCTGTGGAAGGTTTCTGTGTTGATCATTATAAAGATCCCGCGTTGGGCACTATGGCGAAGGATGCAAGCGGAATGACGGTGATGACCGAGGTTCGACTCAGGCCAGAAATCGCCTTTGTTGGAAATGTACCCAGTGAACAGCAGCTTAAAGGCCTGCATGATAAAGCTCATCACCACTGCTTTTTGGCTAACTCGGTGAAGTTTCCCATAACGATAGAGATATCCGTTTAACAGTTGAGCGTCATTTTGTTTAGCTGTTTAAGGTCATAAAGCCTGTTTGGGTTAAACGAAAAAGACCGGCTCTAATCTGTATTGAGTCTAGATGCCGGTCTTTAGGGTATTGAGAGGGCCAAAGTTATTTGAACTCAGGCGCTGTAGAGGATAAGCCCCCGTGTTGGGTTGCTATGATTCACTCTTATCCAGAGCGATATCGCTATGATCCTTTTGCTGGCATTCCTGACATAAACCATGTAACTCAAGCTGTTTTCTCACCAGCACAAAGCCGGATTGCTCAATGCCATTATTAAGCTCGGTCAGTGTTTGCTTGCCAATGCTGAGCTCTTTGACTGCATTACAGCGGTCACAGATCAGAAACTGCGGTGGTTCATGTTGATGATCGCAGCTGATATGGCGACAGCTGATAAACTGATTTGTGGTTTCCAGTTTGTGCACAAAGCCGTTATCTAATAAAAAAGTCAGAATGCGGTAAGCACTCATCGCCGGTAAGTTCTCAGAGAACTGCTCTTTAAACAAATCAACCACGTCATAAGCCGACAGTGGCTGATCGGCATTGAGCAGTACTCGTAACACTTTTTCTCGTTTTGGCGTTAGTCTCACTCCAAGCTGTTGGCAATTCTGCCGGGCCTTAGTCACAGTATCATCAACGCTAATCTGGTCAGACATAAAAACGCCTTAAGTATTCTCTTTTACTTGTGTTTGTGTAGATGGAGCTGTTGCTCCTTGCTCCTCTTCGGGAGCTGATTGTTCGGAATGGCTGTGCCAGTTGGAAAAGTGGCGTAATAACCATAAACCGGGTAATGCTATCACTGTGCAAAGAATAAAGAACTCTGTCCAGCCCATAATTTCTGCCAGATAACCACTGGGGGCCGATATTAACGTGCGTGGAATTCCCATTAAGCTGGTCAAAAGTGCATACTGGGTGGCGGTAAAACGTTTATCTGTCAAAGCCGCCATAAAAGCCATATAAGCGGCGGTGCCCATCCCCGCTGTTAGGTTCTCAAAACCAATCACCGCTGCCAGTAGGTTCATGTTATAGCCTACCTCAGATAGGACTGCAAAACCTGCGGTGCTTGCCATTTGTAGAATGCCAAACAGCCAAAGTGAGCGATAGATACCCAGTTTAATGATTAGAGCTCCACCTAGAAAGGCTCCAATTAGTGTCGCCCAGAAACCAAACAGTTTAACGGTGACACCAATTTCACTGCTGCTGAAACCCATATCCACATAGAAAGGGCTGGTCATGGCGCTGGCCAGGGTATCGCCCAGCTTATAGAGCAGAATAAAGAGAAGGATGGTCCAGGCAGAATTCCGGTTAAAATACTCCTTAAAAGGTTCAACTACGGCAGCTTTCAGGGATTTAGGCGTATTGATTGGAGTATCAGGCTCTGGGGCTAATAGTGTGGTAGCAATACCAATGCCCATACACAAGCCCATCAGCATAAAGACAGAAGCAAAACCGATGCTATCTGCCAGGATCAAACCGCCACCAGATGCCAGCAGCATACCTGTACGGTAGCCGTAGACATACAGGCTGGAGCCCATGCCTAGCTCATTCTCAGACAGATGTTCCCGGCGATAGGCATCAATCACAATATCTTGGCTGGCGCTAAAGAAGGTCACCAATAATGCCAGCAGAGCAATAAACCAGGGGGATGTAATAGGGTCTGCCAAGCCGATACTGGCAATAGCCAGACCGAGTAGTATTTGAATCGCAAGAAGCCAGCCGCGCCGACGACCCAGAAAGGGCAGGCTAAAGCGGTCTAGTATCGGAGCCCAGACAAATTTCAAAGTATAAGGTAGGCCAACCAGGGCCATTAAACCGATAGTCGATAGATCAACACCTTCCTGGCGCATCCAGATTTGTAACACTGAAATGGTCAGTAGCAGTGGCAAGCCGCTGGAAAAACCCATCACAAAGGTGATCAGCATTCGGGTGTTAAAGCAGAGATGAAACCAATGCTGAATGCTTTTTTTATCAATAGGCAAAATTACAGTTCCGCTGATAGTACTCATTAATCAGAGCTAGGGTGAATCGTAGGCTGTTACTGCAGAAACATTATCAACCCCGGGTTTACCAGAAGCCAATGGATTGATTGTACGCAACTCCTAATGGTTTTCCGAGATATGTCTCACTGTTCTCATAACGGATTCTATGGGGGGCTTGTATTGAGGTTTAATAGTGCCAGTTTCTCTCAGTCTATTACCCCTATTCATTACAGACGGTAGGTTGTTGTAACTGTAAGGAGTAAAAGCCTCTTTCCAGCCGTTCTGAAACTTTTTTACAAAAAAGTGAAAATAGGGGTTGTGCTTTGGTCTTCCGTGCGTATAATACGCCCTCGCTGTCACGGGGTAAGACCTCGAACAGCACCGCAACAGTCTGATTTTTCAAAAGTTTTTAACATTTTTGAAAAAGACAATTTGAAAATAAATTTCAAATCACTGTTGACAAGAGGTTTGAATGCTGTAGAATTCGTCGCCTCGGTTGAGCAAGTTAAGCGCTTGTCTCAACAAGCTCTTTAAAAATTTAGTCAGATAATTCGTGTGGGTGCTT
>NZ_AULT01000071.1 GCF_000422425.1 Oceanospirillum beijerinckii DSM 7166 | reverse complement strand
TCCGGTGGCATAAGCGTAGATGAGCAGGGATAGTAGTAGAGAAGGGTGATAGGCTGCACTGCCTCTCCCGCGATATGCTCCCTGGATGGCTTGCAAATCCAGACTATCGACAACCTCTACAATAAAGCGAGCTAAATGATCTTCAGGCAGCCAGTCATCAATAGATGGAGGAAGTAGATAAGGCGTTTGACGATCGATGGTACGAAAGCGACTCATGATATATCCTGCTGGAACCTGAAAAGGGCTATTATCCTAGATCTGGGTGAAATGGGCTAATAGTCCGACAGGCTGCTAGAGTACAACACCTACCAGAGTACAACACTACGTTGAATAAGCCCTTTTAGGCTGAGTAGTTTTTGATACTTATCACTTAAAAAAGAGCGCTTACAGTCACGTTTGTAATGACGCCTGTAATAACGCTTGATAAACCGACCAATCAAAAGCAGGCCCCGGATCAGTTTTACGACCTGGAGCAATATCACTGTGACCGACAATATGCTCAGGCAAAATAGAGGGATAGTAAGAGATGATTTCAGCACTGATCTCGGCCAGTCGTGCATACTGTTCTGAGGTATACGGACAGTCGTCATAGCCTTCCATCTCAATACCAATGGAAAAATCATTACAGTTTTCCCTGCCCTGAAAACTGGATTTACCCGCATGCCAGGCTCTTTTATTTAAAGGCACAAATTGAATTACTTCACCATCCCGACGGATAAATAGATGGGCAGAGACTTCTACCCCTCGGATCTCATCAAAGAAAGGGTGCAGGTCATGGTCCAGACAATTAGTAAAAAACTGCTCAACATAAGGACTACCAAATTGCTTCGGTGGCAAACTGATATTATGAATAACCAATAAATCCAATACTTGATCAGGTCGTTCATTGTAGTTGGGTGAAGGTACGCGTTTGGCTTGCTTGAGCCAGATATCTTGGGCCATTAAACATCGTCTTCTGGCAGAGTAGAAGTCTTCAATAATGCTTGGCAAAGCTGCTGAATATACTCTCTGACCTGTACATATTTACGCTGCTTCAGCACAGGTTCAATTCTTTGCCAATCCAGATTGAGATAATCATGCACAATCACATTACGGGTGGCTATCGCTCCTCGCATCGCTTGAATATCGGGTAATGCCTTACCGGATAAACATTCATAAACACGCTCAATACAAGCACGGGATTCCGCTGTTACAGGCTTTTGATGCTGCCTCAACCAATGTTTTGAACAACCAATAGCAATTTCAGCCAACACCTGTAAGCTCCGCTCAACGGCACTGCGTTCGTTAAAAGTAAGCTGTGTGATTGCTCCTGTTTCGATTGTAGAACCTGGCTGGATCTTGGCGCTGAGTTCATCCAAACCGGCAATATGCTGATCAGCTTGCTCCATTACGGCATAAGCATAAGCTCTATGATCTGTTTCATTCTTTTGATTCATTTAAGAAGTGCCTGTTTGAAAGCGGTTACCAGAATTAAGGGCATTTATTGTTTAGTGACTGGCCAGCGATTTGAATACAAAACGATTAACCCTTGTACTCAAGGCCCTGCTCACGCTCAAATTGATATTTATAATGCTCCCACATTGACCAGATACGCTGCATTTCCCGATGCAAACGTAGGTTATTTGGGCAAAATAATACCTGCCCCTGATCAATCACATTAATGGCCAGTGGAATGGGGATGTGATTTATATCCACTACAGAGATCTGCTCCCCGGTCAACTGCCTGAGCTGATAAGCCAAGTCATCCAGCCAGACATAGTCACCGATCATATCGCCACACAGAGCAACTGCCAGATCGTAATCACTATCCGCTTCAGATGTGCCTTTGGCACGTGAGCCATATAACCAGAGCACCTCCACTGCATCCTGCTTAGAGCAGAATTGAACAATCTGTTTCATTACATCCTGAGAATCGGCAGTCATATTGATGGCTCACGGGAATCAGACAACATTGGATAATAGATAAATTATCATAAACATAGCAACGAACCACAAGGCGGGCATCACTGCCCCCTCTTTAGTCGCCGCGATTTCCAGTAAAGATTGTCTGTTTTTACCCCATCCCCTTATAATGGCTGTTTGTTTTTTTCGTTATTGCAACTCGCTATCCACTGCGCTGAGGTTGATTATGTCCATGCCGTCCCTGTTAGAACAAGATATTCCCGCTCAGGTTGCCCGTGCAATTGCTGAGGATGTAGGGGATGGGGATATTACCGCACAGCTGATTCCTGCAGACCGTCAGGCCCGCGCCCGTGTGATCACCCGTGACGATGCGGTTCTGTGTGGCACCGCTTGGGTCAACGAAGTCTTTAAGCAGATCGACCCTGAGGTCAAAATCATCTGGCAAGCGAAAGAGGGTGAGCGCGTTAAGCGTAATCAGGTGCTTTTTTATCTGGAAGGCCCTGCCCGTTCTCTGTTGACTGGTGAGCGCTGTGCACTGAACTTTGTGCAAAGCCTGTCCGGTACAGCCACCCGCTGCCGTCAATATGCAGATCTGGTAGCAGATACCCGAGTACAGCTGCTGGACACCCGTAAAACCATTCCAGGTCTGCGTCTGGCACAGAAATATGCTGTGACCTGTGGCGGTTGTTATAACCACCGTATCGGTCTGTATGATGCCTTCCTGATCAAGGAAAACCATATTACCGCTTGCGGTTCGATTGCGGCTTCTGTAGAACGCGCCCATGAAATCGCACCGGGCAAACCCGTTGAAGTCGAAGTGGAAAATCTCGACGAACTGCAAGAAGCCCTGGATGCGGGTGCCGATATCATTATGGTGGATAACTTCTCACTGGAGATGATGCGCGAAGCAGTCGGTATCGCAGACGGTAAGGCTAAGCTGGAAGCCTCAGGAGGCGTGACCCATGAAACCTTACGCGATATCGCCCTGACCGGCGTAGACTATATCTCTATCGGTGCATTGACCAAGGATTGTGTTGCGGTTGATCTGTCAATGCGTCTGGTTGAGATTTAAGTCTCTTTTCTGCAGAGTGTGCCCTTTGTGTAGTCTATGTTGGCTAAGGCACACTCTTCTCCTTTCCCCCACCACATACCGATAAACACCACCTCACAGCCACACACGATCTTGCATACCCTGAACGACTCTCGCTATTATTAAGCGACTATATTCTTTACCCTGTTACCTATATGACAGAGGATAGGCTTATGTTGACGCTGATTGAACACAACAGATCTCGGATTATTGATGCCTGTCAGCAGTTCCAGGTACAGCGCTTATCTCTGTTTGGTTCTGCAGCAACCGATCAGTTTAACGAACAAGCGAGTGATATTGATCTGCTAGTAGAGTTCAATGCTCAATTAAAGCCCACGGAATACTCAGCCTGTTACTTTGGCTTACTCAGTCATCTTGAAGTATTACTCGACCGGGATATAGATTTGCTAACTCGCTCTTCACTGAAAAACCCTTATCTTAAAGCGAGTATCGAATCCACACAGCAGGTGCTGTTCGATGCAGCTTAAGAGCACAAAGTATCTTTATGATATTGAAGAAGCAATTCTTAAACTCGTCAGATTTACCCAAGATAAGAGCTTTGATGATTATCTCAAAGACGAGTTATTGCAATCGGCTGTGGAAAGGCAGTTTGAAATCATTGGTGAGGCTGTAAATAAGCTTAGCCAACAAGCCCCAGAAGTTGCCAACCATCTATCTGATAAACGAAAGATGATCAGCTTTCGCAATATCCTGATTCATGCTTACGACAGCATAGACCCCATGATTGTATGGGGTGTACTTGAATCTGATCTTGATCGGCTCTATCAAGAAATCAAACAACTGATGAACAATAGACGATATAGAACACAGAAGGGATAGAAGACGAGAGGATTGAGAGAAGATAGAAACAGCCTATCAGGCTGTTTCTAATTGAGACTCACACTGATCATCCAGCTGTTGGATATAGCGTTGCGCTTCATCCAACTGATGTTCGTTAAACACCTTTACACCCGCTTCCGTTAAGGCTGCCGCTGTAACACCCTGACCGTCACGCAGTTGACGCTCAAAGGTTCCGGTGTAAATTTTCTCATTACCGCAGGATGGGCTATTAGCCTTCAGGATCGCCACCTTAATATTGTTTTCTTTCACCAGTTCAACAATACGGCGGGCACCCCGGACAAAATATTGGCTGACATTGTGGCCCTGCTTGGTAATCACTTTGCCTTGTTCGTGATAGATATCCTTCCCATCAAAACCTGCTTCAATCTCTGCCGCAGGACGAGGTACTAGAAGTCCACCAAGGGTTTCCGGGCATTGGGCAATCACTCGACCATCCGCTTGCCACTGATCTAAAACCGCGTGGAATACCGGACGGGAGGAACCATCATAACGTACACGCTCACCCATGAGACATGCACTGATAAGCACTTTAGTTCCGCTCATAATTTCTTCCAAGTACTAAAAAAAGCAGTCTATCAGGCTTTGCTGCAGGACAACAGGGTAAAAGATAGCCAAAAACAGCATCTATTATTGGATCAATACAATCAAGAATACGGAATAAGGCAAGATAGCAGGTAAACCAGGCCAGATAACGCAGTTTAGACAAGGGCGGTGCCTCACACACCGCCCTTTATAAACAGCCCCAGCTATGGGAAAGGTTAAGCTTAGCTCAACTGGATCTGATCAAAGCTGGCGACTTGAGCATGATCTGCGGTTTCCATCCCTGCTTCACGTACCAGCTGAACCGTTTGCATACCCACTTGTTGAGCCGCATCCAGCTCGGCTACGACATCGGACAGGAACAGAATCTGCTCTGCAGGCAGTGCTAACTGTTTCGCAATGGCTTGATAAGAAGCGGATTCTTTTTTGCCCCCAACCGTGGTATCAAAGTTTCCTTCAAAGAGATCATTTAGATCACCGAAGTCGCTGTAGCCAAACAGCAGTTTCTGAGCATAAATCGAGCCCGAAGAATAGATAAACAGGCGTAGGCCATTTTTATGCCACTGCTGTAGGCAGTCATGGGCATCGGGATAAACATGGCCTTTATAGGCCTCTGTTTTATAACCGTTTTCCCATACCAAACCCTGTAGTGCTTTCAGTGGCGTAATCTTTTTATCCTGCTCAATCCACTGTAATAACTGCTCGACGACCGCTTCAATATCGGCTTCAGGCTGCCCCATCTCGGCACGTACTACCTCGACTTGCTCAGCCACAGCGGCTTGCTTGTGGTTTTGGCGCACAAATTCCGGCAGATGCTGCTTGGCATAGGGAAACAGCACCTGATGCACAAAATGGATCGAACCGGTCGTACCTTCAATATCCGTTACAATGGCTTTGATATTGGCCACAGACACACTCATGCGCTCAGCTCCTCAAAACGCGGAAAGCCATCAGCAATCTTATCTTCGGTGTATTGTGCCACCCACCCTTCTGGATTAGTAAACAGACGGATACAGGTAAAGTCCGGGTTATCACCCATATCAAACCAGTGCTTGGCACCGGCAGGCACAGAGATCAGGTCTTCCTGCTCACAACCGACCACAAATACCTCATTGTCCAGATGCAGATAGAACATACCCGAACCGCGGACAAAAAAGCGCACTTCATCTTCACTGTGAATATGCTCAGACAGGAACTTCAGACGCAGCGCGGCTTTATCCGGGTGATCTGGCGTTAAGCTGATCACATCGGCGGTTTGAAAGCCATTGTCTTGTTTCAGACGTGCGACTTCATCAGAATACGCTGCCAGAATAGCCTCCTGATCCGCCCCTTCTGTCAGCGGCTGATTCGCCTGCCAGCGCTCAAAACGTACACCTTTTTCTCCCAGAGCGGCTTGAATGGCAGCGCCCTCAGTCAGCGACTGTTTTACCTGACCCGGCTGGTCAGCATCACAAATATTCAGAAAGCTCATCGTGTCACCTTTAACATTTCCAGCTCACAGGCCATCAAAAATTCCATCGCTTCGATATGGCGTAGGGTATCCGCCATCGTTGCACCCCAGGTATACAAACCATGCCCCCGAATCAGGTAAGCCGGTGTCATGGGATTCATCTCCAGATAACTCAGGGACTGTGCCGCCAGAGTACGGATATCCTGAGTATTTTCAAAAATAGGGATCACCAGCTGACCTTCATGGGTGTCAATGCCCGGAAAGGCCTTTTGCAACTCATAACCTTCCAGTACCAGCGCATCCTGATCGGCCAGCAAGAGGGTCAGTACCGTTGCCGCCTGGGAGTGAGTGTGCAGGATCGCGCCAATATCCTGACGCCATTCATACAGCACGCAATGCAACAGGGTTTCGGCAGAGGATTTTAACTGAGACTGAACGGGATGACCGGCCAGATCCACGACCATAATATCCTCGGCCTGAAGTTGGCCCTTATGTTTACCGGACACGGTAATGGCCAGATTCTGTTCATCAATACGAGCTGAGTAGTTACTGCTGGTGGCCGGTGACCAGCCCTCGCCATAGAGAAACTGTCCGGCTGCAATAATCTCCTGCGCCTTAGCAGCATAGGTTGCCAAATCTATCACGGAATACCCCTTATATTTCTGCCTCGGCGGGCATCTTGTTCAATGAGCGCATTGTCCCATAAGCTGCCATTCAGGCAAATCCTGACGCTATTTTTTTCGGATAAGCTGATGCTTGATTGTTCTGGGGCTGGTTTAGGATAATAGCCGCTTTTTCCAGCATCGGTACCAGCATGAAGTTTGAATTTCAAGCCATAGGTTTTATCCAATCCTGCTATAAAGAGAAGTTTGGCATACCCCGTCAACCGGGTTTGGCTCCTGCGGCCAAGGGACAACTTAAGCTTGTTGCGCCTTTTAATCACCCGGATGCGGTACGTGGACTGGAGAAAAGTACTCATATCTGGCTGCAATTTGTTTTTCATCAATGCCAGCGTGATCACTGGAAACCCACCGTACGTCCACCCCGTTTAGGTGGTAATGAACGCATCGGTGTGTTTGCCACCCGCGCTACCTTTCGTCCTAACCCGATTGGATTATCCGTCGTTAAGCTGGAAAAGATAGAAATCGACGGTCAGGACGTTACTCTTCACCTGAGCGGTTTAGACTTAGTGGAAGGCACCCCGATTCTGGATATCAAACCCTATATCCCTTACGTGGATCAGGTCTCCGAGGCAGAAAATACATTAGCCAGTGAGAGTCCTGAAATACTGCCCGTTATCTGGAGTGAAACCGCTCAACAGCAACTGATCAATTATGAAGGGCAATTTGGCAGCTTTAAAACGTTGGTAGATCAAGTTTTACAGCAGGATCCCAGGCCCGCATATCGCAAAAACCAATCAGAAGAGAAGGTGTATGGGATTCAACTGAACGAAGCTAACGTTCGCTTTAGTGTCAGCGACCAGGTTGTCACTGTACAGGCCATTGAGTTTTAGGACTGAAGCAATACCAATACGCTTTTAACAAGACAAAAAATACCCGCAGAAGCTGCGGGTATTTGTTCGAACTGGTTGTAAGACGATCTTACAGTACAGTTACGTTTTCAGCTTGAGGGCCTTTTTGGCCTTGAGTTACTTCAAAGCTTACTTGCTGGCCTTCATGCAGTGTACGACGGCCAGAACCGTTAATGGCACGGAAGTGTACGAACACATCGCTATCACCTTCACGAGAAATAAAGCCAAAACCTTTTTCGTCGTTAAACCATTTAACGGTACCAGTAATTACACCTGACATAACGTCCTCTTTCAATCTCACTTGCAACCCAGCTACTGGGTAAAAAAACTTTTATGGTTCATCCAAAGGACGTTCCATCATTGACCACTGCACTCGTTGAGCCAGCATCTCTATTAGAGCATGTCTTTATGTCTTTACAACTACTTTTTACAAAAAAGTTCATTTTTTTATAGCAAATTTAGAATTTCTCTAGAAAGATTATCTAACTACTAGCGGCAGTTTCAACCATTTCATTGGGTGAAAGCTCTATAAAACAAGTGTTTTTTGATTGATTTCTTCTAATTACAATAATTTATTACTAAAGTTTTATAGGCAGGCCTTATGACTAACTTGGCGACACCATGGTAAAGAGAAATGCTAAAAGTGCATGACATTGACGAAGAACACTCTTATTTTCATTCTCAACAAGCTTGCATCTGTTAATGAAACCTTCATTACAGTAACTGCAAGCCGTCTCGGTTTTACCTGCTAAAGACCAAAATGTTATCGCCACTACATAGGTAAGACAGCTACTGACGGCATATAAAGCAGAGTTCTCTTGTTCTGTCAGCGACTGGGCAAAACTTAACGCCAACCCGGCATCTATCACTTTATTCCCACTTGTCTTTTGCCTACTTTTTATTGAAATATCAAAAGTTTGCTTACAAAAGCACTAGCTAAACGAGCAAAGCTTATGTAAAATACCTATCGCTTTAGGGCCTATAGCTCAGTTGGTTAGAGCAGTGGACTCATAATCCATTGGTCGCAGGTTCGAGTCCTGCTGGGCCCACCACGAATTCGATAGAAAAGCCTCTGAAGTGCTGTGCACTACAGAGGCTTTTTTTATGTCTACCTTCCCTATACAAACTCGGTTGATGGGAGCAGAAGTACCAACCCTATACGCAGTTTTCATAAGCAAACCGTCGCCATTAGCATAAATACTCATTATTGATCGGACACTCTCCTTCTTCTCCGTCCACTGGCTGGCTCATTAACCGTCTCGTGCAGTAATTCCTTTTTAACAGACAACGTTAAATTACGGATAGGATATAAAGTATACACTTTAAAAAAGTCTGTTAATTCAAAGTATCGTAATAGCTGTTCGCTGTAACGAATACGGCGGTTACGGGTCAGACTGAAGCCTTTATAGCCCAACATGGCCAAACAATCCGGGCAAACAGACAAACTGCGTCGCTTTTGATGATTCAACACTGGGAAAGGGGAGTGCAGGCAGGTTGTTGCTACTAATGGTACTTGGGGTGAGCCAAAATCAGCCGACATTTCCAATTTAGGACATAGCGCGACATGGAAATGCTGCTTTTTGCCCTTCTCATACATTTGCTCAAAAACAACAACACGACCATTTTTTACCGCCAATGTCATATCCGGCAAAATGCGCAGTTGGCTGAGTGTTATCGCTATCCCCTGATTTTCCAGACGGGAGCGCTCTTCACCTGTTAAGTGCAAAGCGGGATCAAACAGCTCAAAATGCCCTAACTTCCTGGCATCCATCTGTCGACGTAACTCTAACAACGGCTCAAACTGATCAAAGTCAGGCAGTTGCATAACGCCCCCTTTGGTCAAGGCCAGTGCTACCAGCGATACGGATAAACGACAAAGATAATAATCCGGGAGAGAAACTAACGCTCATCTTTCAAGAAGCCCTTAAGGATTTCCGTAATTCGGGAGTCGGCATCAGTCACCAAGCGAAACTCAACCCGACGGGAACGCTCACTATTTTCTTCGCCAAAGGGATTAATCACCAATTTCGATGACGATAGGCCATTCGCAGTCAGGCGACCTTTTAACCAAGACTTCTCATGCTCCACATCCGCCAACTCCAGCACATAGCCCAAGGTTGAGCGTGTCCGAGCCTGGGATAAGCGCATATTTTTAATGTAGGCTTCATCTTCTGTCTTTGCATTGGTCCAGTCACTGGAGGTATGACCTTCTATTCTCACCTCTGAGATATCTTCCCGGTATTTTTCTGAGGTGATGATCCGGGTATAACGGGGGAAAAAGTCGGATAAGATCTCTGTGAACTCAGGCTGAAGTGATGACTTACCGACATCAAACATCACATCAGTGTTATAAAATTGAAGGCTCAGATCCTCTGCTTTTAACTCAGCTCCCCAGCGGGGCAAGTCGTCTTTAAACTCCTCATAAAGATCCTGATACAGCTCATCCCTTAACTGCTGATAAAGCAACGCCACTTCTTTAATTTTTTCTGTTTCCCGCTCCAGGATGACCATATAGGCCACCGCCACCAGCAGAAACACCATCATCAAACCAGCCATCAGATCACTGACCGCCACCCAGTGCGCGCCTTCTTCCTGACTCAGGTTTTCTTCATCTTTTTGCTGATGATCTAACCGGTTATTCACGCTTTAGGTTTCCGTTCCTGAGGACCTGGCAAACTATTCGCCATATCCACCACTTGTTTCAACTTATCCGTCAGCGGCAAGTAGTCACTGACAAATTTTTCCGACAACGCCGTTAACTGACAACCAAAGGTTTGCAGCGCGTGTGTCAGCTCTTTCTCCATAGCGTTATCGATACGGACCAGCTGCTGTTCATTACGATCCAGCATTTTCAATAAGGTATTGCTGTGACTGGCATTGACCTTCTGCATATCATCCAATAACTGTTGATTAACAGTAATCACTGTCGCTTCGATCGTATTAGCAGTACGTGTCAGTAGCTGATTCATCTGCTGATGACTGGTTTCAATGCCATTAGCCAGATCTTCAGTCAAAATAAGAATACGCCCTTCCAGAGCAGGCAAACCATCGGAGGCTTTACTGACCAGATTGGCCAAACTATCAAGATAACTGCCTAAGGCTTCCGACTGCTGCTGCAGACCTGTCATTACATCACCCAGCCTGTCTGAAACCTCATTAAACGCTTGAGTATGCTGTACCATGGTTTTATAAGCTTCTGTCGCTTTATCCAGCACCTCTCCATTGGCTTGCTGTTGAGACAGCAACTTAGCCAACTCTCCCTTATAGTTCTCCTGCCAATGCACCATCTGACCCACAGCTTCATTCAGCTGACGGAAATTTTCACCATACTGCACAGTAATCTTGTCATTAAAACTGGTCATCAGATCAGTAATGGCACTGGTCAGGGCAGTGCTGTTCGCTTCTACCATCTCTTGTTGATACTGACCAATCACCTGCTCCAGGCGCCCCAGATGCTGTTCTAATCCGGTCGTCGTAGATTCCATACGGGCACCGATTTCAGACAAACCGGATTGCTGCAAAACATGGCGGATATCCCCTAACAGCGAGGCCAGATCATCCACAGTGGCTCCCGTATAATTCGCTTCGGTTTCATAACTGCGTACATGGTGAATCACATGACGTAGCTTGATCGTCATCGCTGCCAGCAAGCCAGCAATAGAAGACCAGAACGCTGTTTTCAGGCCTTCAATCAGTGGTGGTACACTGCCCTCGATATCCCTGCTATCAAAATCCATCAGACCTAAAGCTACACCCAGGAAAGTACCAAATATACCGATACTGGTCAGAATAGAGGGGGCGGCATTGACGGTACGCAAGGAGTACACAGGGCCATGAAAATACACTGTTAGCGCCAAAATAATGACAATAACCGTGAGTGTGAGTGGAGAAAAAGCAGTCAACAGATCCATAACATTCGCTTTGTCAAAGTGAGGTCCTATTATGGCGGGTAATTTTGCCATAGAAAACGGGTAAACCAGTGCATTAACGCACTGTTTTTACAAAACAGCTACACTAATTCCATTCAGAGCCCATCCAATTATTGATAGAATAACAGGTATAAAAAAAATATCTTTTTAGGAAAGCCTATTGTGCCCAATCTTTTGTTTAAAAATATCACCCTGATGATTTCAGACATGATGGACCAGGTTGGGCTGGACGACACCCAGCATGGTAAAAGGGTGGCCTTTATGGCTACTCAATGTGCTCGTTACGTATCATTTGAGCACTTTGATCAGGTTGATATTTTCACTGCTGCACTACTGCACGATATTGGCGTTTCTTGCAGCCAGGAGCATGAGCTACTGGTCACTATACTGGACTGGGAGAAAGCTCAAACACATTGCCTTGATGGTGCGGTACGCATGAAGAGCCTGCCATTTTATGCTCCTTACGCTGATGCTATCTATTACCATCATACCCACTGGCAAACGCTAGCTGATGAGCAACAGGTTTCTCAAGATAGTAAAAGCCTGGCCAATCTGATCTTTCTGGTGGACCGCGTGGATGCACTTTTGTTCCAATATTTGCAGCAAAACCCCGATGATGAAGCGATTCATGCCCGTAATACTATTCAGCAGAATATTCAAAGTCTACCGGGATATTTTGCTCCTGAGCTGGTCGAAGCCTTTCTAAAAGCCAGTGCGGTGGATGCTTTCTGGTTCCAGTTGGATGCGGCGCATATTCCCCGCTATATGAACAGCCAAACTCTTGATCGCTCGATAGAGTTGAGTCCACAGGATGTAGAAGCCGTCGCTTTTATTCTGGCGGCTGCGATTGATGCCAAAAGCCCTTTTACTGCGGAGCACTCCACCTTGGTAGGCGAACTGGCCTATTTCCTAGCCCAGCAGTTTGGACTCCCTGATAGCCGCTGCCAACAACTGAAGTTGGCGGGTTATCTACATGATATCGGTAAACTGCATATACCAGATAGCATCCTGGAGAAAGAAGGTCCACTGACCGAAAAAGAAACCATCGCTATGCGCCGTCACGGTTTTGAAGCCAGAGATATCTTACAACAGGTGGAGCACTTTAGTGAAATCGCCGATTGGGCCTGCCATCACCATGAATTCCTCGATGGTAGTGGTTACCCCTATCAACTCACAGCAGAGCAGATTCCTACTGAAACCCGAATTTTAACCATCGCCGATATTTTTCAGGCATTAGCTCAAAAACGCCCTTATCGCGACTCAATGACCCAACAACAGGTAATTAGCGTACTGGATAAGCTAGGTGCGGAAGGTAAAGTGGATACCATTATTCTGGAATTGGTACACCAACATGCAAATGCCTGTTGGCAGCTGGCGAATGGAATCTCTGCTCAAAGCCCAATTAAGAGTGATGCTATACAGGCTAAATAGGGAGTACAGAAATTAACTTCAAATAACCGACCTCAGCTTGAACTTTCGACTTTATCTCTTTGCTTTCTTTCAAGCAGTCGGGTTTGCTGGCTTCGCCGAGTAAACAAAAAACCCCGATCATTTCTGATCGAGGTTCTTAATTTGGCGCTTGATAATGTCCTACTCTCACACGGGGAGACCCCACACTACCATCGGCGCTGAGCAGTTTCACTTCTGAGTTCGAGATGGAATCAGGTGGTTCCTACACGCTATTGTTATCAAGCAAAACTGGAAGCAATCGCTACTTTTCTTTAGTTTGAACATCTTTTGGTTCAAACATTTGTAGCCATTGACTAGAATTCTGCCGCCTTGACTTTCTTTATCTGAAAATTCAGGCCGTTATTTAAAGTAAAACCCCAGCTCACTGAGCTGGGGTTTGCTGTCTTTTCTAAAAAGACTAAATAGGCGCTTGACGATGTCCTACTCTCACATGGGGAGACCCCACACTACCATCGGCGCTGAGCAGTTTCACTTCTGAGTTCGAGATGGAATCAGGTGGTTCCTACACGCTATTGTCGTCAAGCAAAAAAGGTTGTAGATTCGTGCCGAGATGTCTTTGTACTCTTTATTAAGAGCTTTATTCCAGTCTTGCTAATTATCTATTCTGAACTGTAATCTTTTCGCGTATCCGGTGACTTCATACTGTTTTCAGTATGTTGTCTATCGTTTAGCAAAGCTT
>NZ_AULT01000070.1 GCF_000422425.1 Oceanospirillum beijerinckii DSM 7166 | reverse complement strand
ATCTATGCCTTACGTAAACAAACGGTTGAGCCGGTCTTCGGTATTATCAAATCGGTCTTGGGCTTCCGTCAGTTCTCGCTACGAGGACTGAAGGGAGTGACAGGAGAATGGAGCTTGGTGTGTATGGCCTGGAATCTAAAACGAATAGCCAAGTTGCGCCTAAAATAAGGTATTGAACAGGGATATTCTCAAAAAATAGGAATATCCCTGCATAAATCGCAATTTTTTCTGATTTTTAAGCCTATTGACAGCTTAAGTCCGACAGGCTGCTAGCTGTAGGAATCCTCGTCCTTTAGGGCGGGGAGGATGTCAATGATGTCACACACAGCACTTTATGCCCACTTAGAGTGACCACGTATAGAAGCAGGTCTTCCTGAACGGCCGTCGTATTGTTGTTTTTAGCAAAAATCCGCGTAAACCCTCGCCCAATGCCGAGCGGGGAGCAGTCACTAATTGATCTTACCTTCATCCGTCACGGTGGCAAAGATGGTCAAAAAAGAGCTGGGCCAAGCTATGATGCTCTTCAAGATAGCCGATTTATTTTCTTTTCAATTCCAAGCTATTGAGTAGTCCATAAAGGGTTCGGCTCTTCGTTGAGCAAGCTTTGACGCTCTCGAATATTCTGGGTCAGGAAATGTTCGTCCAGCACTTCATCGCCGTAGTAACGGTGTACGATTTTCATATAGGTACCGTTCTGTAGAATGATATCGATGCCCTGACTAAAACGCTCAATCAGGTTACGTTCACTTCTATGGAATACTAAGCCAATGGGCACCTGATGAATCGGTTTTTTGGCGGCTTCAAACTGATAACTGGTATCGGGGTAGAGGGATTTAATCAGTGTCCAACCGGCGGTTTCACCACTCACGGCCAGATCAATACGATCCGCATTCAACATCTTGAAGTTTTGTTCCAATGTGCTGATCCAACGGATATTTAATCCCGCTTTATTGACCACCGGTGTCGTTGAGCTGCCGCGTACATTACCGATCTGAAGCGTTTTCAGATCATTCAATCGCTCATAATCTAAGCCTTTGGGAAATCGTACTTTTTTGTAAAATAGCTTAAAGCCTATATTAAACAGGTTGACCACTTTGACCGACTGATCCTTCCGGTCCTTGATAAACCAGTTAATCGAACCCAGATTAGCCGGGTGGTGCTCGGCAATGACTGAATCCACGGCTCTGGCCATGGGGATATAGTCAAACTTAACACGGATATTAACGGCTTCAAATGCAGCCTGTGTTAAGTCACTGGCGACGCCGTAGCCTTTGCCAGGAATTCTAGTGGATTGAAATAGAGGTGGATATTCGATGGTTGAGAGTCGAACTTCTGAGCCAGCGGATGTTGCTTCCGCTTGTGTCAATCCAGGCCAGGAAGCCAGTATCATCAGGGATAGCACCCAGGGGTATCGTTGATTTAGCATGGCGGTGTCGTTAAATCTGTCCGTCAGAAGATAGCGGTAGTTGTTATTTTTATGTTATCAGGTAGAGCAAAATACCATACCTTGTATAAGGTTAACCAATCCTCATTAGACTCACTACTGTATATCAGCTGGGTTTAATTAAACTGGAACTGTAAGGGAAATGACACTGGCTATTCTTAATCTAACTCTTTTGGCACTGGACAAGGGTGTTATAGTGCTGACAAGCCATTTCTTTACAGATGGATAAATACAATAAGGCCACCGGGTAGAACCCAGGCTGCTTACATATCATAGGAGCTTACGTATGATGACATCTCTGGTACTGACCGTTATTGGTCCCGATAAACCAGGCTTGGTGGAATTGTTATCGCAAACCATTGCAAACCATCAAGGTAACTGGCTGGAATCCGGTATGTCTCGACTGGCAGGCAAATTTGCCGGTATCTTAATTACCGAAGTTCCGGCCGAACAAGCAGATGCTCTGGAAACGGCACTGTCTGCTCTGGCAGGTCAGGGATTAAAGGTTATTGCCGAGCGTAGTGATGAGCCGACGACAGAAGAAAATATCCAACGCTTTACACTGGAGCTGGTGGGCCATGATAAGCCCGGCATTGTCCGCGATATTTCCCTGGCGCTGTCACAACGCAAGGTGAATGTTGAACGTTTGAACACAGAGCTGGTATCCGGCTCCATGTCTGCTGAAGAGCTGTTTAAAGCCCATGCCAACCTGTCCGCCGCTGCCGATACCGACCTGGATGAACTACAGGATGCACTGGAAGCGATTGCCAGCGATCTGATGGTAGATATTACGCTGAACAGCTAACCCTGTTGCAGGGATAAGCGGCGTTTTAGCAAAAATCCGCGTCAACCCTCGCCCAATGCGGGCGGGGAGCAGTCACATCTTATTTGCACACAAGATCTGAGAAAACCCCATTAGGAGTACTCCTGCTGCGTTTTTTCGGAAGAACAACAAAGCGCCTATCAGCATCAATCCAATGGATACTCTGCCATAACACTTGTCATTGCCAGCATACCAAATAACCCTATCCTGAAAGAATACCTTAAAAAGCGCTATGAGCTGTGCCTGATACGGACAACAGTGGCATTATTAACCGATCTTGATAAAGGTCATAAGGCAACGGATAGGTCATTGTCTTCCCACTATAAAGATGTATATTGATCACTTTAAAGTAGGGATGTTTCTTGAATCCAACAGCGAGTTAAGTGGTGATGGCGACACAGAAATTAAAGAAAGCACGTTTTCCCTATATTTTCCTGTTGATCAGTTTACTGCTGATGATAGGGGTCTATATTTTGTTGACCAAAACCATGGAGCAGTCTTTATATACAGCAGTGATCAAGGCCACTCAGGCCGGTAATACAACCATTACCAAGGTGTTTATCAACGAGGTTTATCCCCAGCTGCATCAGGATCTGGCGTTGACTGATTATGAACCAGATACCAAGCAGGCTTTAACTCAAGTCGAGCTGGACCGGGTGGACCGCCGGGTGCGTCAGTTTATGTTTGGCACTGATGTATTAAAGGCCAAAATCTATAATATTTCCGGTATTACCCTTTACTCCAGCGATCTGTCTCAGGTAGGCGAAAGCAAGCAGGGTAACAAGGGCTTTTCCAGTGCCGTACAGGGCATTCCAGCCAGCCAGGTCACCTATCGGGGGCAGTTTTCATCCCTGGATGGTGAAGTGTTCGATCGCGACCTGGTCGCCAGTTATATTCCTATCCGGGATCATCAGGGGGGTATCATTGGTGTTGCAGAGCTTTACACCGATCGTTCTTCAGAGATGAAAGAGACCAAATCCCTGGTGGTTGAGCTTAAAAGTCAATTATTACCCTCGCTGGCGATTATTTTATTACTGGTTGCAGTCATTATCTGGCGCTTTACTTCCTATATCACTCAGTTACGCTTAGAGATGATTGAGCGGGAATAAAATGGATGTTTCGGGACGGCATGCCAGGGTGGCTGCGTCAGAAACGTGACTAGATATTTCAACAAGCTACATCATTGATGCCCATATTATTGGTTATGATGAAAAATAGCTTGGGGTAAAGGAGGTTACCTTGTTTCGAGGTTTGTCTGCCAAGACGATTTTTTTACTGTTTATGATAGCGGCATTTACCGGCGCAAGCCTGATGCTGATCACCTATTGGCACACTCGCAATATTGAGCAATCATCTCTACTGCGCTCGGCGGAATCCTACGCCAATGCGATCAATACGTTCCGCCAGTTTTACTCCACTGAGATTATCAGCAAGCTGCACAGCACAGATATCGAACTGACTCATGAATATCGGGGCCGGGAAAATGCGCTGCCTATTCCAGCGACCATGAGTATCGATATGGCGAAAAAGATCAATAGCTCCGATCAAAATCTTCATATGGCCATTGTCAGCGGCTACCCCTTTCCCTGGCGAACCAGTCGCGAGATGACGTCTTTTGAGCAAAGAGCCATGGCGCGTCTTTCCGGCAGTGCAGAGCCTGATTATTCAGAAGTAATTGAACGCAATGGCCATGAAACTATTGCTTATGCTTCGCCGATGAGAATGTCTGCAGAGTGCGTTGCCTGCCATAACAGTCACCCGGATACACCCAAGGACGATTGGAAGGTTGGTGATGTGCGTGGACTCCAGGTGATCTACATTCCCTTTGGTGCTCTGGGTTTTGAAAACCAGCTGGGGCTGGCCTATCTTATGGCTTTTATTGTTCTGGCCTTTATCGGTGCCTTTTCGGTGATTGTCTGGCTGACTAATAATAATCAGATCGCTTTTGCTGAGATCAAAAAGAAAACCAAAAGCCTGGAGCAGGCGATGAGTGATCTGGAGCAAGCCAAGCGATCTGCGGAACTGGAACGGGTTTCGGCAGAACAGGCCCGAGTAGTTGCTGAGGAAGCGAACCAGGCGAAAGGTGATTTTCTGGCCAATATGAGCCACGAGATTCGTACACCTATGAATGCCATTATCGGTCTGAGTCACTTGGCGCTGGACCAGAAAATGGATTACTCCCGGCAGCAGGACTATTTCCATAAAATTCACGGCTCCGCCAGTAATCTGCTCAATATTATCAACGATATTCTGGATTTTTCTAAGATCGAAGCCGGTATGCTGGATATCGAAGATACCGACTTTGAGCTGGATAAACTGCTGCAGAATGTTTACGACATCAACCATATTCGCGCCTACGAAAAGGGGATTATCTTCCGCGTGCATCGGGCGTTTTCAATTCCCAACTATCTGCGCGGTGATATTGTCCGTCTGAATCAGGTATTGACCAACCTGGTCAGCAATGCGATCAAGTTTACCGATGAAGGTAAGGTGTTACTGGATCTGCAACCGATGGATATTTCAGACCATGAGATTCACTTGTCGATTAAGGTCACCGATACCGGTATCGGCATCGCGCAGGAAGATGCGGAGCGACTGTTTGACTCCTTTACCCAGGCGGATAGCAGCACCTCTCGTAAATATGGCGGTACGGGGCTTGGTTTAGCCATTACCCGTCAGCTGGTGGAATTGATGGGGGGGACTATTACGCTCAACAGTGAAGTTGGAAAAGGTACTCAGGTGGTGGCCGAAATCCCATTTGGCATAGGTACTGTACCAGAAACTGCATTTAGGGATCTCAGCGCCCATAGTCTGCTGGTGATCGGGAAAAACTACGAGCTTGAGGCTCTGCTACAGAGTCTGGCTGTGCCCTTTTGCACCACAGCCTGTGATCTTGAGCGGCTGAAGGAGGTCGATGCGTTACTGCAACACCAGCAACCGGATTGCCTGATTATTATCGATGAAGCCGATAGTCAGCTTGAATTAGTGGACTATATTGCCCAGTTGAGGCTACAGGTGCCGGGAGCTGCGTTATTGCCGCTGGTGGCAATGACCTCTCCACGCAATGCCAGCATTCTCAACCGGGATGATTACTACGATCTGCATACCATTACAGACCTGATCACCCCCTCTATTCTGGTCGATACTCTGCATAGCGCGTTAGGGCACCAGAAATCCAGATCCACCTTGAAACCCGAAAATGAAGCGGGTATTCGCAGTGAAATTGAGCGCATTGTCGGTGCTCGCGTTCTACTGGCAGAGGACAACCCGATCAACACAGAAGTGGCTTACGGTATTCTGGAAAAAATGGGCATACGGGCCACCTGTGTGACCAATGGTCAGGAGGTACTGGATATTCTGGATCGCGAGAGTTTTGATATCCTGCTACTGGATATGCAGATGCCGGTGATGGATGGCTATACCGCTATTAAGCATATTCGTGCTCAGTCACGCTTTGATCAGCTGCCGGTATTAGCATTAACCGCCAATGCGATGAGCGATGATGAAGAGCGCAGCCTGGCCCTGGGAATGAACGGCCATATCTCCAAACCGATTGACCCGGAAGAGCTCATGGCTGCCCTGGTCAACTGGATCAAACCCGATAAAAATCGTTTGGGCGCTTTGACAGCACCCATCGCTTCCAGTCTTGAGATCTCTAACGATCTGACCGATCTTCCAGGCCTTAAGGTGCGTGCTGCTTTAGGGCGACTCTCCGGTGATGAAGGTTTATATCAGCAGTTGCTGGTGATTTTTGAAGAAAGCTACGGTGGGTTGGTAGAGGATTATCGCAAACTGTTTGAGGGGGATAACCTGCAGGCCATTAAAGCTTACTCCCATAGTTTACGCGGTGTCTGCGCTAACCTGGGTGCAGAGGATCTGGCTGCGGTGGTAAATACCATAGAGCACCTGAATACGCTGGAAGCCAGGCAAAATCAAGTGTTACAGGAACGATTGGCGCAGTCTGCTCAGACGCTCTATGACAGTATACGCCAATGTCAGCAACAGCTTGCTCAGCATGACAAACCGGTCGTTGAATTTAATGCTCAGGCCTTTATGCGCCAGCTGGCGGAGCTTAGTGTATTACTGGATCAGTGTGACACCAATGCACTGACCACGGCTGAGTTACTGCACAAACAAGCCACTGGGACGCCTTTTGAAGCGCTGATGTCGAGAGTCAAGCGCTCTGTGCTGGAGTTCGATTTTGAGATTGCTGAAGAGGCACTGCAGAAATTGATGCAGCAGTTGGAGTCATAAATCGTCCGCTTATTGTGCCCTAAAAACATCGCCTATGACGCTGGTAATAGTTGAAGCACGCCAACATAAATACCTCTCTCCCCTCCGGTCAGTAGCCGGAGGGGAACAAGGAGGATAGAGAATAAGGGTATAAATGACCAAAAGCGACCCACCACCGTATTACGGGGCGCGAACAGGCAAGCTTAAACCATAAAGAAACGGTCTTTGGCTGCATATCGTATAGCTGATATTAGAGTATTCAGAGGGAGCTTAAGCGCGGATCTTATCTTGTTCACCCTAGCACAAAACTGTCTGCTCCTCACCTGTATTAAAAAGAAAATATCGGCTAACTTATTGTTGAATATACGCTTTTATTTTATCTAACGATTGATCAATAGCCTGTTTTTTGTTCTGGCACTGGCCTCATACTTAGGTTCTGTCCCTCTTATTTTCTGCGGTTTATCACAGCCTTAAAACTTTCACATAAGCACAGCTTATCTAAACCGAAAAGAATTGACTGTTTGACCCATATTTTGCCGGGCTTTTAAGATGGTTAAAGTCAAGAGCTTGCTTTTGATGCCATAAAATTGGCTAATCGAAACAGGCCGTTTCCTCTCAACTTGGCATGTGGATCGAGAGATCTGATTGGGAGAAATACGGCTCTGATTATCGATCTTTGAACAGTACGGCTCCGTTGATCTGTTCTGTGGACCGGTCCAATTTTTATGCGCTGGCGCAACTTAAGTGAATTCGATGAACCGGCTGACCTATCAGGGGATGAACATAGATCAGCCGGTTTGGCAGTAATGGTTTTTAGATTATTTATTTCGTTTTAAATAGGGCTTTCAGATGCAACAGACTTCTCTTTATATTCATGGCCGTTATCAAGATGCGACCTCCGGCGAGACATTTGAAACCCTGAATCCAGCCACCGGAGAGGTACTGGCCAAAGTGCAACAGGCTGCGTTGGCAGATGTAGATGCTGCGGTAGAGTCCGCAAAACAGGGGTTTAAAGTCTGGTCAGCCATGAGCGGTATGGAACGTGGTCGTATTCTGAATAAAGCCGTAGCACTGCTGCGTGAGCGCAATGATGAACTGGCGATGCTTGAAGTGCTGGACACAGGCAAACCGCTGCAGGAAGCGAACTGTGTCGATATTGTCACCGGTGCCGATGTGATCGAATACTACGCAGGGCTGGCGGCCAGTTTGCACGGCGAGCAACAGGATCTGGGCGGTACTAATTTCTTCTATAGCCGCCGTGAGCCATTAGGCGTGTGTGCCGGTATCGGAGCCTGGAACTACCCGATTCAGATTGCGATGTGGAAGTCGGGTCCTGCTCTAGCCGCGGGTAATGCCTTAATCTTTAAGCCCTCTGAAGAAACCCCTCTCACCGCACTGAAATTGGCCGAGATCTTTACCGAAGCCGGTCTGCCGGATGGTGTGTTTAACGTGGTACAGGGTGACTATCGTGTTGGTCAAGCCCTATCCCGTCACCCTGAAATTGCCAAAGTCTCCTTTACCGGTGAATGTGGTACCGGCAAAAAAGTGATGGCCGATGCGGCCGGTAGCCTGAAAGAGGTCACCATGGAGCTGGGCGGTAAGTCACCGATGATCGTATTTGATGATGTGGATCTGACCAATGCGGTATCCGGTGCCATGCTGGCGAATTTCTATACCCAGGGTGAAGTTTGTACCAATGGCACCCGCGTCTTTGTTCATGAAAATATTTATGACGCCTTTGTTGAGCAAGTCAAAGCACGTACCGAGAAGATGATTATCGGTGATCCAAGCGATATCAACACCCAGGTGGGGGCGCTGATCTCAACGCAGCATATGGAAAAAGTGCTGGGCTTTATCGACGCGGCGAAAGCAGCCGGTGCCCGTCTGGTGTGTGGTGGTGAACGCGCTACAGAGAATGGTCTGGACAGAGGTAACTTCGTTAAGCCAACCGTCTTTGCCGATTGCACAGATGATATGCCTAACGTGAAGGAAGAGATCTTTGGCCCTGTGATGTCGATCCTGAAGTTCAGTGATGAAGAGGAAGTGATCCGCCGCGCTAACGATACCGAGTATGGTCTGGCTGCGGGTGTCTTTACCAAAGACTTCTCCCGTGCGCACCGTGTGATTGCTCAGATGCAGGCTGGTATCTGCTGGATCAACACCTGGGGTGCATCGCCTGCCGAGATGCCGGTAGGAGGTTACAAGCAATCAGGCCTGGGCCGAGAGAACGGTATCGAAACCCTGAATCACTACACCCAAACCAAGAGTGTCTTTGTTGAGCTGGGTGAGGTGGACTGCCCATACGCCTAATGTACTGTTTGTCATCACAGGTTAGCTGCCAGTGATGAACCACTCATTATCAGTAATAAGTAACACATTTAAAACGGGCCTTCGTGGTTTACAAAGAAGGCCTGTGACAAACCCTGTTAAGCCCCTGCACAAACCTTCCCTGAGCTTTTAATCATTGCGATCAGGCCGTAGGGGATAAATACGCTCTTTTTTGTAAGTGAGTAATCACTATGACTACTAATAAAAAATACGATTACATCATTGTCGGTGCCGGTTCAGCCGGTTGTGTATTAGCCGATCGCCTGACGGAAGATGGTAAAAATCAGGTACTCTTACTGGAAGCCGGAGGCAGTGATAAGAGCATCTTTATTCAGATGCCGACTGCGCTGTCATACCCGATGAATACGGAAAAATACGCCTGGCAGTTTGAAACCGAAGCGGAAGCGGATGTGGATAACCGGGTACTGCACTGCCCTCGTGGCAAGGTGTTAGGCGGCGGCTCTTCCATCAACGGTATGGTCTATGTGCGTGGTCACGCCTGTGACTTTGATGAGTGGGAAGAACAGGGCGCTAAGGGTTGGAGCTATCAGGATTGTCTGCCCTACTTTAAACGCGCGGAAAGCTGGCATCAGGGTGCGGATCAATATCGCGGCAGCGAGGGGCCACTGGCCACCTGTAACGGCAATGATATGAAGCTGAATCCGCTGTATCAGGCTTTTATCGATGCCGGTAAAGATGCCGGTTACCCCACGACAAAGGATTACAACGGTTATCAGCAAGAGGGTTTTGGCCCTATGCATATGACCGTCAAAGAGGGTGTACGCGCCTCCACCTCTAACGTTTATCTGCGCCGTGCGATGAAGCGTTCTAACCTGACACTGCTTACCGGTGTTTTAACCCGCAAGGTAATCACCACAGGTAAAAAAGCCACCGGTATCGAGTATGAGAAAAATGGTCAGATCACTCAGGTAGACGCTACAAAAGAAGTGATTCTCTCTGCCGGTTCTATTGGCTCACCTCAGCTGCTGCAATTGTCTGGCATCGGTCCTGCCAAGGTACTGAAAGAAGCCGGTGTTAAGCTGGTACATGACCTGCCTGGTGTCGGTGAAAACCTGCAGGATCATCTGGAAGTTTACTTCCAATTCCACTGTAAACAGCCTATCTCGTTGAACAGCAAGCTGGGCCTGATCAGCAAGGGCCTGATAGGTACTCGTTGGATTCTGTTTAAAGATGGCCTGGGTGCCACCAATCACTTTGAGTCCTGCGCTTTTATCCGCTCCCGCGCGGGTCTGAAATGGCCCAATATCCAATACCACTTCCTGCCAGCCGCCATGCGTTACGACGGTCAGGCTGCATTTGATGGCCATGGTTTCCAGGTTCATGTCGGTCCTAACAAGCCGGAATCCCGTGGTCGGGTGTGGATCAAGTCCGCTGATCCGCACGCTAAACCAGGCATCGTTTTTAACTACATCAGCACCGAACAGGACAAACAGGACTGGCGTGATTGTATCCGCCTGACCCGTGAGATTCTGAATCAACCGGCGATGGATGCGTATCGTGGCGATGAGATTCAACCGGGTATGCAGGTACAGAGCGATGAAGAGATCGACGCCTGGGTACGTCAGAATGTCGAAAGTGCCTATCACCCCTCCTGCTCCTGCAAGATGGGCGCAGATGATGATCCGATGGCAGTACTGGATAGTGAGTGTCGTGTACGGGGCATCGAAGCTCTGCGTGTCGTGGACTCCTCCATCTTTCCAACCATCACCAACGGCAACCTGAATGCACCCAGCATCATGGTGGCAGAAAAGGCTGCAGACATGATTATGGGTAAGTCTGCTTTGCCTTCATTGGATGCCCCGGTATGGATCGATGAGCAGTGGCAGCAGCGCCAGCGTCAGGGCACTCCGACACGTCCCATGATAACCGAGGAAGCATCCTCAGCGGCATAAACCGTTGTCAGGGAAAACGATTTCCGTAACCCCATGTTTTCAAACAAGAGGCTTTCACTGACGAAGCTGGCAGAGAACGTCCTCAACGCAAACAACGTAATTAAAAGGATTCATTTATGACTCTATCAGGCAGCCATTATTTTGTGCTGGCGCAACCGCCACCTGTACGCTCCTCCCCCCTACAGCTTGAGAGAGGCTTGAGAAAAGGGGAAAAGGATTGATTAAGGATAACATCCTGCCTAGCAGGACACCTGTGTTATAGCAAGAGCCCCAGTTAGACCCCATGAGGTTAAACGGCATACACATCAGGTTCCCTGAATGTATGTAGGGCCGATACAACAATAACAAACGGAGTTTTCCGGTTATGACTATGATTCTTTCCGTGGCGATTATTGCCACCCTACTGACCTCAGCCTTTATTGTGCTGAAAGGTCGCAATATTATCTGTAAAGGTGAAATGCCCAGCAGTCTGTTTACCTTTATTGCGATTCTGTTTACCTCCGGCCTGGATGTGGGACTGATTATGTTCCCACTGAGTGAATTTCCCACCTATAGCACTGAAGCGGCTTATCAGTTTACCAACCCTCTGGCCATTGAGTTTGGCTTCTGGGGTGGTCTGGTGTGGGGCTTTTACTTCCTGACCACCTTCTACTTCTGTGTCATTGAACCCAAGGTAAAGCTGTTCGAAATTCCGGCAGTTAAGGTGGTAAACAATATCGTAGTAGTGGCAACCTGTGCCTTTACCGGTTTCCTGTTTCTGTCCTACCTGCCAACCTACGTGGAAGGGATCTCTGATCCGGCTCGCTTTGGTCTGGTAGCCGCTGTAGTGATGCTGGCAATTATGTCCAGTACCGATATTCGCTATATTGCCGTATTGAGTGTGGCTTCGACTTGGTTATTCCTGCTGTTGATTGCCGGTGTTATGTTCGGTGCCGAAGGCCTGGGTCTGCCAGAGCTGGCCAGCACCATGAGCAATATCGGAGGCTACTTCACCAATCTGGATCGCTTTGTACTGCCGATCTCCGATTACCATGAGTTCTACCTGTTCTGGTGGTTCTCCTGGAGCATCATGATTGGTCAGTTTGTGGCGCGTTTTGTCGGTGGTCTGAAAACCTGGCAGCTGTGTCTGGCACTGCTGACGATTCCTTCTATTCCGTTGGCGCTGTGGTTCTCTGTCCTCTACTACTATCACAGCAATGCCCTGGAAGTGGCTGAGATGATGAAGCTGGCGATGGTGACTGTGGGTACTATCTTTGTGATCAACTCACTGGATTCCCTGGTCCGCCTGTACACCAGCAATATGAATATCACCGTCGAGCGTTTTGGTAAGGCGAAATACATCATGGGCAACTTTGTTGTTATGTATGGCTTGGTTCTACTCTACCAGTTCACGCCGTTTGCTATCGAGTGGGTTGGCTTGTTGGTGATTGGCCTGTATGCGGTGATCTATATGCTGCTACTGAAGCGTCAGGGTGAGCTGCGCCTGCAACCGATCTAAGCTCTCTCAAAGAGGACGTTGATCTTGCCGATTGTCATCGGTCAAATGAAACAGGCTGCCGAAAGGCGGCCTGTTTTGGTTTAGAGCTGTCATTTGGTTTAGCGCTTTGCGTAAACAGTGTTTAACCGATCAGTGATTTAATACGGTAGGCAATTTGCCTATTATAGAATGTACTCAAGGTTGTTCCATTATAAGGAATAGCCATTACTCATGGCTCTTTTATGGCATGCTTGTTGTATTGAGCCTCTGAACACTGAACGTGCTCCTAAGGAATTGGAGGTGAATGTTTAATGCTGGTTCTACGGCAGCTCTATCAACAACTGCTTTACCATGTACAGGTGTTATCGCCTCAGGTGTTTTTCACCTTTATGTTCTTTCATTACAGCATATGCTGGATTGGTCTTTCCCTGGCTGGCGAAAGCACACTGACAGAGTTGATTAACTTTATCTATTTCTGTTCGGTCGTGGGCAGTACGGTGGGTTTTGGTGATTTGTCGCCCACCACTCCTGCTGGCAAACTGTTTCTAACCTTTTACATGATCCCGGCTACGATTATTCTGTATGCCGCCGGACTGACTAAGATTGCATGGATATTCCAGAAAATGAGAGAAGCAAGTATTCAAGGTGAGCGGGATTTTTCCGACTACACCGGTCATGTCATTCTGTTTGGCTGGCACCCTGTCGTGAGCCAGAAGACGGTCGAGTGTGTACTGAAAGATAAACGTCGCCAAAATGGTCATATCATTATCTGCAGTACTGATAAAAACTTAACTCACCCTATGCTGGATAACCCGGATGTACGTTTTGCCCGGGTGCGCAGCTATACCGATGATGAAGAGTTAAAACGTATCGCCTTGTCTAAGGCCAATCGGGTGATGATTCATGCCAGTAATGATCAGGATACGATCACCATTGCCCTGAAGGTTTCCCCCCAAGTTAAAGACACCTGCCATGTGGTGGCCTTTTTCCATGACGAAAGTGCTTCTCAGCTATTGGATAAACACTGTCGTAATGTGGAATGCTTTTCTGACCGTACCGCAGAACAGTTGGCGCGTTCCATGCAAGATCCTGGCGCTTCGCGCGGCATTAGTCAGCTTCTGGACCCAGGTAAAGGTGCAACCCATTACTGTCTGGTGGTGCCGGATTCAGCCCCTCCCATGAAGGTATTGAACCTGAAACTGGCACTGATGCTGGACTATAATGCCACCCTGTACGGTATTTCAGAACGTCGTACCGGAGATGATCTGAGATTGAACCCGGAGAAGGACTCACCGATTCAAGCCGGGTCTTATATCCACTATATCTCTCAGGAGCGTCTACTGGCTGAAGAGATCGACTGGGAAAAAGCAGCCCGTTGGCAGTTGTAACCGGACGATTAATAGACGAACCCTTGATAGACAACCCCTTGATCGGTAACAGGGATAAGTCTGGATAAAGAAAACCTCAGCAACGGGTTTGTTGAGGTATAGCTTGACTGCTGCGCCTGTGGCTGCAGGTTTTTTGCTATCAAGCACCGGACTGAAATAAAGAGGCTCTAGCAGCCTGTCGGACTTAAGCTGTCAATAGGCTTAAAAATCAGAAAAAATTGCGATTTATGCAGGGATATTCCTATTTTTTGAGAATATCCCTGTTCAATACCTTATTTTAGGCGCAACTTGGCTATTCGTTTTAGATTCCAGGCCATACACACCAAGCTCCATTCTCCTGTCACTCCCTTCAGTCCTCGTAGCGAGAACTGACGGAAGCCCAAGACCGATTTGATAATACCGAAGACCGGCTCAACCGTTTGTTTACGTAAGGCATAGATCGCTCGTCCTGCCTTGGTCCTTAACTTATGTGCCATCTTCTCTGCTGGAAATGCCCTTG
>NZ_AULT01000069.1 GCF_000422425.1 Oceanospirillum beijerinckii DSM 7166 | reverse complement strand
AAGACCGTCGCCTTTTTTAAGATATCTTTCTCCATCTCAAGACGACGCACCAGCTCTTTCAGGCGACGGATTTCCAGCTGTTCATCTGTTAGCTTACCATTGCCCCGAAAGGCCTGTTCATCCTGAGCCTGATGCTCTTTGATCCAGCGTCTGAGCATATTGTCATTGATCTCAAGACTTCTGGCTGCTTCAGCGACTTTATAATCCTGTTCGAGTACCAATGAAATGGCATCCAGCTTAAATTCTTTGGTGTAACTTTTTCTGGTCATTATTTTCTCTCCAGTTAATGGAATTATCCTTAACTGGACTGGTTACATCTATTAGACCACCCCACAGATCGGCGATCAACTGTTGCATAGGTGAATCCGACTGAGAGTCAGATACCAGCTGTGTTTCCAACCATTGCGTTAGGTAGTGCCGTATCGCTTCTTCTGGCGATAAGTCACTGGTATCGATCTCAAGCGGATCTTTTTCCAAGGCCTCTTTTAATGCTTTAAGTCGCCCCTCAGGTCTTAATGCTGCACCATCACCAAGGTTATACAGCGGGGTATGCAGAAAGGCCTTTTCACCATCTCCAGTGCCGGTAATTTGTTCAAGAAAGTCCAAATCGGCCACCCTGGTAAAGATGCGCAGGTTTTTTTCCGGGTTAAGTGCGTAGTCCAGAAAACCCTGTTCAAACTGAGCAACCCCTGTACCGTCATTGGAATAGATCGCCTTGGCTTGCTCCACGACTTCTGGGTCATAGGGTTTGCGTTTATCAGGGTAAAAAAGACCAGGGTATTTGACCTCATCCATGCGATAGGCACCGAGCATGGAGCTCAGGTTATCGACTTTTTCGGTATCCAGATTATTTTCTTTGGCATAGATATAAATATCGGTTAGCGTTTGTACATCTTTTTCTTTCAGATAATAGAAGCTTGTCTGATCATAGAAAAAGTCCTTACGCTTTGAGCCTTTCAGTGGATTTTCAGTGACGATACCCGTGCTATCAATCAATTGCTTTTTGAGTGTGTCGGTATCGAGAGCGGCACCGTATTGGCTTTGCAGGGACTCTACTTGCTGGTCGACCAGATACAGGTTGTAGCGCCCGACATCAATTTTAGCACTAATGCCAAAATAGCCTTGCTCTACCCTTGTGAAGGCTTCCAAGGCTTCTTTTTGTATACCTTTTACGGCCTGATCAAAGTCTTCCTGTTTAATCAGGCTGGTTGAACTGAGTTGTATTGATGAGGTATTACGTTGCTCAGAGGCCTGAATCGCTTGCTGAGCTTGTACGCTTGCTATCTTTACCGGAGCCTTAGTTGCAGGTACTCCATTGGTAGGAGGGGAAGGTTTGATATCCATAAATCACCTCGTGCAATCCGTTTTTTAAGTGAATTGAGTTGCTTTGCTTCAACTAATTTTTTTATCGGCATCATTGATAAAAATATAAGCAAGTATTGATTTTGGAGTGCAGGGGGACGGGTTCTATATCCTGGTAAGAGACTGTTTGTTTATGCGGAATAGTGAAAATATTATATGGCGATTGTGGGGGGAGGATTGGCATATAAAAGTAAAAGCCTCAGCACTGACGTGGCAGAGGCTTTTGCGTGGTATCACGCAGGGCTATTACCAGAAGGTAATCAGCACTGGATCAAGTTTTAGCCCTGACCGTCCAGGAAGCGCTCCGCATCTAGGGCAGCCATACAGCCTGTACCTGCAGAGGTAATCGCCTGACGGTAGATATGATCCATTACGTCACCTGCGGCATAAACACCTTCTACGCTGGTTTGTGTTGCGTTGCCTTCCAGGCCGGATTGAACCTTCAGGTAGCCGTCTTTCATTTCCAGCTGACCTGCAAAGATGTCTGTATTTGGCTTATGACCGATGGCGATAAATACGCCCATGACATCAATCTCTTGAGTTTCACCGCTTTCAGTGCTCTTCAGGCGCAGGCTGGTGACACCTTGTTCATCACCCAGGACTTCATCCAGTGTGTGATTCCAGATGATGTCGATATTGCCGTTTTCAGCACGCTCGAACAGTTTGTCCTGCAGGATTTTCTCGGAGCGCAGGCTGTCACGGCGGTGAATCAGTGTCACTTTCTTAGCGATGTTGGACAGGTATAGTGCTTCTTCAACAGCGGTGTTACCACCACCGACAACAGCCACTTCCTGGTTGCGGTAGAAGAAACCATCACAGGTGGCACAAGCGGATACACCTTTACCCATAAAGGTTTCTTCGCTTGGCAGGCCCAGGTATTGAGCGCTGGCGCCGGTCGCAATAATCAGCGCATCACAGGTGTAGGTGCCGCTGTCACCTTTTAGAGTGAAAGGGCGCTGGCTCAGTTCTACTTCGTTAATATGGTCGAACACGATCTCTGTATCAAAACGCTCAGCGTGTTTGCGCATATCTTCAACCAGCTGGGGACCCTGGATGCCGTCAAATGCGCCAGGCCAGTTATCGACATCTGTGGTTGTTGTCAGCTGACCACCCATCTGCATACCTGTAATGATGACTGGCTTCAGGTTAGCGCGGGCGGCATAAACTGCAGCGGTGTAACCTGCAGGACCGGAACCTAAGATGATCAGTTTTTCGTGACGGCTTTCGCTCATGATGTTCTCCTGACAAACCCCGCAGGGTTTTCACTTTAGATGTCTGTTTTTCTGGGTATTTATATGGGGGCAAGGGAATAAAATGCCAGTGCCCATCTTATATCAAAACGCTATTTGTACCTGACCAGAAAACTTACGGCAGCGGCTTACTTCTGCGGATCAGTTTTTACAGATTGGCATCGGTATGGCTGGCGGGTCAGTTGTACTCACTATAGTGAGGCAAGCTTAACAGAGTCTGAATCTGACTTTGAGTGTTAGCTTAGGGAAGTTGCAGGTTGGCGGCTAATGGATTCATTAAATCTTTTTGATAGGTATAAACAATCAAGGAACGAAGTAAGGGTTCGAGATTAATCAAGAAGGATGCTGATAATGCTTTGCTAAAATATTGTATTGGGCATTGGGCATTGGGCATTGGGCATTGGGCATTGGGCATTGGAGCACTCTGAAAGCAAAGTCCCGCTTGTGTTAAGCGGGACTTTATTCAGGAAAAAACAACCATTGAGTTAAGTTGGTTGACCGGTTGTTTTACGTTGGGAACCGGTTGAGTTAAAGTCAGGATTCATCCTCTCTTTTTAATTCAACGCTTAACAGTTCACCCTCCATATTAACTCTGATTGATACATAAATAGGAGCGCAGCAGGTCTGGCAGTCTTCATAGTAGTCTTGATCACCTCCTGTTGTGTCTACGGCTGTATCCAGTGCCGACCCACAATAAGGACATTGCCCGTGTACCGCTGTGAGCATCTCCTCTAACATAACGCTCCCTCCGGATCGCTTGAACGCTCTGGCAGACTAGAGAAGCAGGCCCGCCAGAGAAAATATCACGCTACTTGTTTTTATCCTGTATGGCTGTAGTGAAAGGAAAGTTGCTCTTCTAACTACGGTATATAACCTACGCCGGGTGGGCGTTTTCTTCATAGTGAATCACTATTCGTTTCACATGATTAACTATAGACAAGATTCATTTTTTTGCAGGAATTTTTTTTCAGTGCATAAAAATGAACTGTATTAGTCGCTACTGAACAGTAGCTGGCGTTGTTCATCCTGCAGCTGGTCGATCAGCATTAGCAGTTTTTCAATGGCGAGAGGTTTGGTCAGGTATTCTGTAAAGCCTGCCTGTAAGCTTTGATTGATAAAGTCGGGCTGGTTTTCGGCGCTGATCGCAACGATGGGAATTGTTGCTGTTCTAGGGCTTGCTTGCAGAATCTCCAGCACCTCATGGCCGGTCAGATCGGGCATATGCATATCCAATAAGATCAGGTCCAGTGATTGCTTGAGTGCCAGATCAATGGCGTAACTGGCATTGGATTCAGTGAACAGACGGATATCATCACGCTGTTGCAGTACGCCTTCCAGTAAGCGCAGGTGAATGGGGTCGTCATCAATACATAGAATATTGAAATGGGCCGGGGTATCAGTATTCAGGTTTTGTGGTTCTGCCTCGGTAATGGGAAGTTCAAGCCAGAACTCGCTGCCTTTGGGGCTGCGAGGCTGATAGCCTATGCGGCCATACATCATTTCAGCTAACCGTTTGGATATTGCAAGGCCTAAGCCTGTGCCCTCTGTTGGAGTACTCTCTGCCCCCAGTCGATTAAATGCCTGAAATAGCTGCTGTTGCTTGTGATCATCAATACCGATACCTGTATCGGCGACATAAAAGCGCAAGCTGTTTCGACTGTTGAGTTCGAGGTTCAGGTAGATATGACCACCTTCTTCGTTGTACTTGATGGCATTGGACAGTAGGTTGATTAAGATCTGCTTCAGACGAATACGGTCGGCCAGAATTTCAGGAAGTTCTGGTTGAGTGGTCATATGAATTTGGATGTCCCGTTCAGTGGCCAGGTGCTGAACTACATTGACGGCTTCTTTCAGCTGTTGATTGGCAGGAGGGGACTCGGTTTGGAGCTTCATGCGACCTGACTCCATGCGGGCCAGGTCGAGAATGTCGTTAATCAGTGTTAGTAGATGCTTTCCAGAGGTGTGAATCTCTGTAATATTTTCCTGTTGATGTGTATTGAGGTCGTCATCCAGTAAAAGCTGACTGAAACCCAGGATAGCATTTAATGGGGTGCGCAACTCATGGCTGACACTGGACAGCAGTTGGGATTTAGCCCGGCTGGCTTGCTCTGCTCTGTCTCTAGCTTCGATTAGGGCTTGCTCGGTTAAGCGCTTGTTTATACCCATGCCAAGAATATGAATAATGCGGTGGACAAAGGCTTTTTGTTCCTGGGTCTGAATGATGTGGTTGGGCAGGTTAATAACAATTACGGCGGGTTGATTGTTCTGGCTTAATGGCACGGCGTAAAGAGTGTGGCTATGCTCGATGCGACAGAAAGAGTTGTCTTCACTGTCCAGGGCAAGCTCTTTGGGTAGGCCCTGTCCCAGTACTTGTTGACATAATTTCAGAGTTACGGGGAGTTTGCTGCATTGGTTGTTCTGGCAGACGCCATGCTGCACCATGGTTTGTAAGCCAATACTACTAACTTGATACAGGCCCAGCAGGTTCCATTGCCAATTATGATTTAACATGAGTTGGCTTTGGCATTGATTTAAGAACTCCTGCATAGGCAGATCGTCCAGGCAGAGTGCCATCAGAATACCGAGCGAGCTTTCCTGTTGTGCTTTTTGCTCCAGCAATTTTTGCTGGTAGTAGATTTCGCTTTGATCTTCATAGAAGGCTACATAATGAGTAAAGTGGCCTTGATCATCTGTTACAGCGGTAATATTGACGTGGTAGAGGGCTTTTCCTGATTTCAGGTTGTGCCACAGCTCTCCCTGCCAGTGACCTTGCTCGTACAGAGCCAGCCACATGTCGCGATAATCATCATCATCCTGTTCAGAAGAGCGCAGCATACGTATGTTCTGTCCCCTCAGTTGGGACATCGAATAACCCGTTTGCTGGCAAAAAGCGTGGTTAACCTTAATAAAGTTACCGTTGCGATCCAGGATTACTGCAGCCTGGTGGGCATCAAAAGCACTGGCCAAAAGCTTGAGCTCTTCTGACACATCCATGTGATTTGCAGTGACGAGCATAGCGCTCTCCTAATTTTACAGAGAATAGACAGATAGTTACTCAAGTTAACATTTATTGAAATTATTTCTTTTTCTGTCGGAATTCAAGAGTCGAATGGATAATTACCCTACTTTTATTGCAGTTTCTATCGATTTGATTGATTCATGCAAGCTGGAAAGTTTTCCATTGCGAGATAGGTTAGGTTTCAGGATATGACAGAATGGAGAAAATCAGCTACTCGCCATAGAACTCGGGTGGGTATTCTTCGGGGCAGTCATCCAGATAACTAGGTTCGGGCTTAGGCTTGTTAAGCGATCTCAGTGGCTGTATCGAGATAGTATTCTGGCTGTCCAGCAGTAATGCTGTTTGTTGATGATGAGGAACTGTCTGCATCATAGGGGGGCTCTGAAAAACCTGGAGGAGAGATAAATCACCAGATAAGAGTGCTATTGAAGGGGGAATCGGTAGATTAAAAGAGTGTTGTGGTGCAGACAGAGTGGAATATGCAGAAACACTATTGTAACAAAGGATATGACCCAAGAGTCATTATTTGCTTGTTAAGCAGAAACTGATTTGTTATTTTCTCAATCGTGAGCAACAAAAAAAGCGGTTTACCTAAGTAAACCGCTTTTTGAAATTTGGTAGCGGGGGCCGGATTTGAACCGACGACCTTCGGGTTATGAGCCCGACGAGCTACCAGGCTGCTCCACCCCGCATCAACGTGGGGCGTATTATAGATATTAATTTACCTATGTCAAGCATAATAACGAAAAAACGTACGAGCAATGGCTGCCTGTAATCAAACTCCATAGAAAATGTAATAGCGCTGTCATTGTAGAGCCTTACAACTATTGGGGTGCAAGCAAAACACAAGGGAAGCAGAGGGATTTTAAATGAGTAAGAAAATTGCCTTAGTGACGGGTGGTACTGGTGGTATTGGTACTGCAATTTGTCGTCGTCTGGCAGATGATGGTCTTCAGGTAGTCGCGGCCTATACTAACGAAGAAAAAGCGAAAGCCTGGAAAGATCAGCAGAAAGAGGCGGGCTATGATTTCGAAATCAGTCATATCAACGTGGGTGAATTTGAATCCTGTCAGCAGGCGTGTCAGGAAGTGGTCGAGCGTCTGGGGCCTATTTCTGTGCTGGTCAATAATGCGGGTATCACCCGTGACGGCTTCATGAAAAAGATGAGCTGGGAAAAGTGGCACGAAGTGATCAAGGTAAATCTGGACAGTGTGTTCAATATGAGCAAGGCGTGTCTGGATAATATGCTGGAGGCCAAATACGGCCGTATTATCAATATCTCTTCCATCAATGGTCAGAAAGGCCAGATGGGGCAGACTAACTACTCCGCGGCTAAAGCGGGTATGCACGGTTTCACCAAGGCGCTGGCTCAGGAAACTGCGCGTAAGGGCATCACGGTGAATACAATCTCTCCAGGTTATATCGCCACTGATATGATTATGAAGATTGATGAGCCAATTCGTAACTCCATTATGGAAGGTATTCCGGTGGGACGTTTTGGTAAACCAGAGGAAATTGCAGGTGCTGTGGCTTATCTGGCTTCTGATGAAGCAGGCTTTATCACAGGCTCTAACTTAGCAATCAATGGTGGTCAGCATATGTGCTGATAACCATTCGCTAACATTTTGAAGCCGGAAAGGTGGATATTGTGACAAATATCTGCTTTTCCGGCTTCTTTCGTTCTTAGTATTTACCGTGCTTCTTGTATAATAGAGCTTGGTCACATAAATTTACTGTTTATAAGCGACCTCATTCGTTCACTCCTTTTAAGGTCAGAGTTAGTGGCATTGAACTTATCTGAGCAACAAGCGGCGTTTCAGTTTAAAGGCGGCGCTTTAACCGTTACCACACTAGAGCTGTTTACAGCTGATGTACTGATGATTGCGGATGAGCTGAGTCAGCAGACCCGTCGTGCACCGGCATTTTTCAGTCAGACACCTGTGGTATTGGCTTTTGATAAGCTGGATCAGGATGAGAGTGTAGCCTTGGATCTGATCGTTGCAACCTGCAAACAAGCGGGCTTGGTGCCTATAGCTGTACGTTGTGCTCAGGATGCTATTAAACAGTCAGCTCGGGCCTTGGGGCTTGGGTGGTTTCCTCCTCAAAGCGAACGACGTCTCCGGGAGATCAGTGAGAAGGTGGAGCAGCAGGTGATAGCTGCGCGCAAACCTCCGCGCATTGTGCGTAATACGGTGCGTTCTGGTCAGCAGTTGTATGCTAAAGATACCGACCTGGTTGTATTGGGTTCTGTGAATGAAGGCGCGGAAGTGATTGCGGATGGTAATGTGCATGTTTGGGGCGCATTAAGAGGCCGGAGTATAGCCGGTGCTCAGGGTGATCAAAGTACAAGAATTTTTTGTCAGCAGTTCAAGGCAGAGCTGGTGTCTATTGGCGGTATTTTCCAGACCTTTGAATCTTATGATTGGCCAGAGGCTGTAGAGCGACCGATAGAAATCTATTTGGATGATGAGCGTTTGATTATAGGTTCGTAACTCAATTTTCTGCATGACGGGAGTCGGTCATTGGCTAAGGTAGTAGTAATCACCTCAGGTAAAGGTGGTGTAGGGAAAACAACCAGTTGCGCATCAATTGGTACGGCTCTGGCGATGCAGGGGTTTCGCACTGTATTGATCGATTTTGATGTTGGTTTGCGAAACCTGGATCTGGTGATGGGGTGTGAGCGCAGAGTAGTCTACGATCTGATTAATGTCCTTTCCGGTGAAGCCAAACTTTCTCAGGCCTTAATTAAAGACAAGCGACTTGATGGGCTGTATATGCTGCCTGCATCACAGACGCGAGATAAAGATGCGCTTACACTGGAAGGTGTTGAAGAGATCATCAATGAGTTGAAGGAAGACTTTGACTATATTTTGTGTGACTCTCCGGCAGGTATTGAGCGTGGTGCGTTACTGGCCATGTATTTTGCTGAAGAGGCCGTGATTGTCACGAACCCTGAAGTCTCTTCTGTACGTGACTCGGACCGTATTATTGGACTTCTTGATTCAAAAACCCGTATGGCGGAGCAGGGGCAGGCTGTACCATCACGCTTGTTGATCACCCGCTACAATCCAGAGCGGGTTGAGCAGTCGGAAATGATGTCTGTAAAGGATATTGAAGAGATTTTAGCGATTCCTTTGGTTGGCGTTGTCCCAGAATCTGAAGCAGTATTAAAAGCGTCCAATCAGGGTATACCTGTTGTTCATGATCAGGAAAGCGATGCAGGTCAGGCCTACAGTGATATGACGGCTCGTTTTTTAGGTGAAGAAAGAGATATGCGCTTTGCTGAAATTGAAAAGAAAGGATTTTTTAGCCGAATGTTCGGAGGTCGGCGATGAAAATGTTCAAAAAACTGTTTGAACGGGATGAGGTGCATTCTGCCGATGTTGCTCGTGAGCGACTGAAGCTGATGTTGTCTCAGGATCGTTTGCAGAGACAGCAGCCTGACTTTTTACCACGCTTGCAAAAAGAGCTGGTGGATGTGATCCGACGCTATACTCAGTCCTCACAGGATGATATTCAGATCAGCTGTCATGCGCTGCCTCAGCGTTCCCAAATCGAAGTTAATGTTTCCTGGCCACGTAATACCTGATTGATTGCTTTTGGTGCCTTGCGCCAAACCCTTGATCGGTTTTTTGATGTTGGTCATCTGGTAAAAAGGACTTGAACCTTGAGTTCACAGCCCACGTTATTTTGGCATGATTACGAAAGTTTTGGTGCCGACCCGCGAAAAGATCGTCCGGCGCAATTCGCTGGTATACGCACCGATCTGGAGTTAAATGAGATCGCCGAGCCGGTTGAAGTTTTCTGTCAACCGGCCGATGATTTTCTGCCCAGTCCGGATGCTTGTTTAATCACCGGGATTACCCCGCAACAAGCGCAGCAGGAAGGTTTACCTGAAGCGGAGTTTATCGCTCGCGTGCATCAGGAACTGAGCCAGGCTAATACCTGCTCTCTGGGCTATAACACCCTACGTTTCGATGATGAGCTGACCCGCCATACCCTGTATCGCAATTTTTATGATGCCTATGGCCGTGAGTGGCAAAACGGCAACTCCCGCTGGGATCTAATCGATGTGGTACGTACTGCTTATGCGTTACGTCCACAAGGTATTGAGTGGCCGCTCAATGGCGAAGGGCTGCCGAGCTTTAAGCTGGAGCACCTGACAGCGGCTAATGGTATTGAGCATGCTGGTGCTCACGATGCAGTGGCTGATGTGCGCGCGACTATTGCTATGGCACGGCTGATTCGCAGTCAGCAGCCTAAGCTGTTCGATTATCTGTTTAGCTTGCGGGATAAGCGCAAAGTTGGTGCGCAGCTGAATATCCATCAGCGTAAGCCTGTACTGCATATCTCGGGTATGTTCGGTGCGGCCCGAGGTAATGCGGCTATTGTGGTACCGATTGCGGAGCATCCAACCAATAAAAACGGTGTGATCTGTTTTGATCTGGCGGAAGACCCAGGTGTGCTGGCGGATCTGAGTGTAGAGCAGATTCAACATCGCGTCTTTACTGCTCAAGCTGAGTTAACCGAAAGCCGTATTCCGCTGAAGGTGATTCATCTGAATCGCTGTCCTGTGGTGCTACCGGTTTCTATGGTGGATGCAGAAGTTGAAAAGCGTACCGGACTGAATCGTCAGTTATGTGAACAACATTGGCATAAATTGCATCAATTAGGTGATTTGGCGGCTAAATTGCAGCAGGTGTTTGTGCAGCCTGAATCAGCCAATAAGGAGTACGATCCGGATCTGATGTTGTACAGCGGCGGCTTCTTTGGTCCGCAGGATAAGGATCAGATGGAAGTGGTACGTCAAACCCCGCCTGAACAGTTGGGAGCGCTCACGTTAGCGTTTCGTGACCCGCGTTTGGATGAGATGTTCTTTCGCTATCGTGCCCGTAATTACCGGAGCCACCTTAGTGGTGAGGAGCAGCAACGCTGGGATGAGTATCGCTGGCAGCGTATCAATGATGCCAGTGTCAGCAATATGACTCCACAGCAGTTTAATCAACGCCTGGTAGAGTTGAGCCAAACTGAGCTGACACCACGGGATCAGAATATCTTGGAAGATCTGGTGCTGTATGTGGAGTCGCTGGTGCCGTCTCATTTGTTTTAAGCTGCCTTTAAGGCTCTTTATAATTAAGGTGTTTAAGAGGCTTTCAGGCGTTTAAGGTCTCTTTGAGATAGTGTGCTGCTTTAACATCTACGCCCCTAAGGCTTTGGCTTTTAGGGGCGTTGTTATTTCTGCTACCCCCTTTTTTTGTTCGCTAAAAACTTTTGTCAGTCATATTGTCCCTATAAAAAGGGTACGGATATCGGAATCTTGCTCCTATATAACAGTGTTTTTATATCAGTCGGTTAACCCCCGTCTTTCCTGATCACAAGATTGGAGAGCGGCAAGGCTGATTCACGGTGGATTGTAACCAAGCTGAGTGAGTAAAAGGTGGTGTCATGGTGTTAAGTTCCAGAGTGATGATTGTGCTGGTTACCCTGTTGGTTGCTCTGGGGCCGTTATCTACCGATATGTATCTACCTTCACTGCCCGCTATGATGGAGTTTTTTTCCGTTGAAGTGGATCAGGTGCAGCTGACTCTGAGTAGTTTCTTGATTGGTTTCGCACTGTCACAGTTGATCTATGGGCCATTAGCCGATCGCTTTGGTCGTAAGCCTGTTATTGCTGGTGGAATGTTGTTGTTTGCGTTAGCGAGTTTGGGTTGTGCCTTTGCCGAGAGTATAGAGGCGCTGATAATCTGGCGCTTTCTGCAGGCGCTGGGGGGGTGTGCCGGGCCTGTTCTGGGACGGGCGATGATCCGGGATCTGTATTCTCCACTGGAGTCTGCACGGCTATTGTCATTTGTGGCATCAGCCATGTCGTTGGCACCGGCTATCGGACCTTTGCTGGGCGGTTATTTGGTGCTCTGGTTTGATTGGCAGGCGATCTTTATTTTGCTGGTGTTATATGGTCTGGCCTTAAGTCTGATATTTACCTTTAAAGTGCCTGAAACACTGCCCCAGGAAAACCGTCAGCCCTTTCGTTTAAAGCCAACCTTAGCAAACTATGGGGCACTGCTCCGTAATCCTCATTACATGGGTTATGTCTTTAGCTGTGCTTTTGCCTATTCTGGCTTGTTTGCCTTTATTTCCGGCTCTTCTTTTGTGGTGATCGACTATTTTCAGGTGCCGGAACAGTACTTTGGTTATTTCTTTCTGGTCGCTATTGTGGGCTATATCACGGGCTCTTTTCTGGCAGGACGTTATAGTCGACGTTTAGGCCTGGATACCCTGGTGAAGCTGGGTCTGGCAGCGGTATTGTTATCCGGTGTGGTGATCTCCAGTGTGGTGATGCTGGAGTGGTATCAGGTTTTGCCGGTGTTTATGCCTATCTATTTTTTCTGCTGCGGCGTGGGTGTGATTATGCCGCAATCTATGGCGGGAGCTTTGGCTCCATTTGCCCATATGGCAGGGACCGCATCGGCACTGTTTGGTTTTTTGCAGATGAGTTGCGCCGCTGTGGTCGGAATCTGGGTAGGGCATAGCTATGACAGTAGCCCCGAGGGTATGCTGAGTGCGATTGCCTTGATGGGCTTGTTAGCCCCTTGTGCTTACTTTCTGCTTATTGAACGACGAGAGGGGCGGGAGGAATAAGAGGCCCTTACTCCCTGATCTGGATGATGCCTTTTTCTTAAAGCGTATTGGTTGATCTTTTTTGACTCTATCGCCTTTAGAGGGCTCTTGTCCGCAAGAGCCCTTTTATCAAGGGTTACAGTTGATCCATAGGGACTAGCTGTTTGGCCAGTTCATTGGCCTGGGTGAAGGTCTTCTCACCGCTTTTATAGCTGACGGTCAGCTGACGATCTGGATTATCGACCAGCTGGTTTTGGAATAGTTCGGCAATCTCTTGCTGAGACAGGGACTGCACGACCTGAGCTAATAACTCACGGCGATTAAAGTCGGTGTATTCCAGAGCCATATCACGCCAGAAGCGCTGAGTGCGAGCCTGTAGGTGGTCGTCTTTTTCCAATAAGTTCGCCAGTAAGCCTGCCTTCTGCTGTTCAAACTCCTGTTCTGGCATCTGTGTCAGTTGCTGTGCAAAGTTTGTCAGGAAGGCTTCGCTTCGCTGGGCAATATCTTCCGGGGTATGGCTTGGTGATTGCACCAGAAGGCTCAGGCCTGGCGTTTTTAGCATTGGGTGAAAACTGGCAAAGACGATATAACCCAGTTGCTGCTGGGTACGCATCTCATGGTAGTAAGGGCTTTGCAGAAGTTGTGCCATCAGCATCCAGCGTGCTTGCTCCTCAATCGAATTATCGCGCCCCTGGAAGTAGTGCAGGTATGCGTTATCGTTATGTTCAATCTCTGGCTGGTGCTGCAGGGCGTGGTCGGTAAGAGACAGGATCGTAAAGCCAGGTACCTGATCTTTATTGAGCCTTGGTTTCAGCTGATCTTTTACCTGCTGCAGGTTGCGCTCTGCTTCCTCTTGAGTCAGGTTGCCAACAATCATGCTCTCGATATACAGCTGTTGCAGGAATTCGCTACGGAATGCTTCCAGCTGCTCCAGAGTCACATCGTCGATCGCGGCTAGCAGCTCTTTCTCGTGCCAATCCGGAGCCATCAAAATAGCGGAAGCTTCACCCATGATCTGATGATAGAGCTGGGCTTTGTCTGCGTTTTTCCAGCGTTTTATTAAGCTCTGACGAACCAAAGCAAAGCTTTCGGGTTGGATCTTATCGCTGGTTAAGATATGTAGAAGCTTATCCAGCAGCAGGCTTTGTTTCTCATCGTAGCCACCCAATTGTAAGGTCAGGCCGCGTACATGTTTGTAAACGGTGTAATCCAGACCGGCCAGCTTGGCTGGGTAGGCAAACTCGTTACTGGCTTCTTTTAACCAACTGGCCAGCATCTGTGTCATTACTGCGCTCTTGGCTGATTGAGCGCTCAGTGGTGATTGCAGGCTAAAGTATTGCTGGGCTTTAGGAGTTTCAAACTCGGTATCGTGTTTAAACCAGAGTACGTATTTATCGCTGGTGCTAATATTCTGAGGAATGCTGCGGCTATCTTCCGTATTTTTTAGGTGCAGATTCTGAGCGATAAAAGGGTTTTCATTCGGTAAGGTAAATGCTGAACTATCTAATGGTTTGATACTGTTAGCATCAAAGCTATCCAGGCGGTACTCACCATGGAACCAAGGGGACTCCAGGTTGGTATCCAGGTCCGGGCTGACCTGTGTGATCAGCAAGTTTTTCGGTTGCAGATAGTCCAGATACTCTTGAATCAGCTTGGCATCAAACTGTTCCATGGCGTATGGAGCGTGCAGTATCTCGCTCACTGGGTAACGTGGCATATTGTAAGCTAAGGTACTGACGTAATGGATCGGCGAACCCTGCTCAACAAAGTTAAACTCCTGCTCAGAGAGGATACGTTGCTCATCGAAGCGCCAGGCTTCAATGCCCTTCGCTTGCAGTAACTGGATATAACCAAATATCGCATTGATCACTTCTTGTTGATGCTGGAAGCCTTGCTCGGTCAGGCTGATACCAATTGTAAACAGGCTGGTTTCTTTTGTTCCCAGGCCGCGTCCTGCAGATAGGCCTGTCGCCCAGCCCTGTTGTTTCAGATAGGACAGCAGGCTGCCTTCCCCTTCGTGCCCAATCAGACTGGCCAGATAGCTGGTGGGTTTCTCACGGAAATATTCTTGTGTTGAAGGTATCGGGAATTGCAGCTTTAGCTCATGGCGTGCCTTAAGGGGTTTGATACCCAGTTTGGCTGGCAGGGAGCCCGGAGTAAACAGTGGTTCTGTTACCTCGGTGGTAGCCACCTGGCGGTTCTCTACGGCACTGAACTGTGTACGTGCCAGTTGTTCAAGTTCATCCAGGGATTCTGTGCCGAGAATAACCAAAGACATGCGGTTGGCGGAGTAATGTTGTTGATAAAACGCCAGCATCGCATCGCGAGCACTGATCTCTTTATCTTTCAGTGTTTCCAGGCTGCCGGTACTGAACTTGCTGTAAGGATGCGCCTGATTCAGAACTTGCTTCAAAATATCAAACTGGCGACGACCATCATCTCTCAGCTTGGACTGATACTCTGAATGCACCGCATTTTTCTCACGCTTAACATATTCTTCGCTAAACAGTGGTGAGATAAAGAATTGAGCAAAACGGTCCAATGTCGGTTGCAGGTATTCGCTGTCGACCTCGAAGAAGTAGTTGGTATCTTCATAAGAAGTAAAAGCGTTATGACTGCCACCATGCTTGCTGATAAAGCTCTGGTATTCGCCAGGCTCCGGGTACTTTTCGGTACCCAGAAATAGCATGTGTTCCAGAAAGTGGGCTAAACCGGCAAACTCTTGTGGGTCGCTGCCGCTACCAACAGAGACATTCATCGCCGCAGCGGCTTTATCGGCTGTTGGGTCAGAGATCACGATTACGGGCAGTTGGTTATCCAGCACAAAGGCGCGATATTCCCGTTTATCGTTATTGCTCTTGATGATCTGTTCTGATGTCTGATTTGGCATAAGGCTGCACGCTGTTAGAAAAAACATAAAAAATAAGGCAAATACCATTCGTACCGCGTTTGGCATTGTATTTCCTCTTTTACTTAAGTCTGAAATAGATTATCTGACTTTGACTGTGGTATCAGGTCTGGGTTCGCAGGTTTTGTTTTTCAAGCCTGGAACCTGAAACGTTTGCCGCTGGCTTCAGCAACGGCTCTGGATGCATTGGCTGGGTTGTTAACCAGAGGCGATACAGGGTAATAATCCAGATAGTCCTCTGGCATGGGTGTTAAAAGCTCATTGACCTGTTCTTCTGTGCCAGTTAGCCAATCCAGATACTGTTCCTTTGGAATAATCACCGGCATGCGTTCGCTGACATTGTGGATAAAACGATTGCTCGCGGTGGTCAGTAGCGCAAAGGTATCATAAAAGGTGTACTCCGATGTCGGATAGCGAATCCATATTCCGGCCAGGAAAAAGATACGATTTTCCCCGCGACGGATGGCATAGGCTTGTTTCTGGCGGGTAAACTGCTTCCACTCGTAATAACCGGATACAGGGACAAGGCAGCGCTTTTGCAGACTATCCCTAAACATGGCTTTCTCCTTCAGGCTTTCACAGCGGGCCAGGTAAGGGCTCTTATCAAGCTGTTTCAGCCAGGGAGGAGTATAGCCCCAGTAAGCTTTACGCAATTCCAGTTGCTCATGCTCCGCAATAATAATGCTGAGAAAGTCCTTGGGGGGTAAATTGTAACTGGTAACCAGCTCATCCTTAACCATCAGAGGGCTAGCTAACAGGGTATCCGTATTAAAAGGGGTGACGATCAGTCTTCCGGTCATTAACAACTCACCTGATTGCGGCCTGCTTTATTTAGCGCGGTAAAGCGCATCGTCGGCGGCCTTAAGTACCTGTTCTGTTTGTTTCTAGTGCTTCGCTGCGTTCCGCTGCGCCTATGCTGATGGTAACAGACACCTCACCGGAGTGGTTTTTCTTTTTACCTTTGCCGGGCGTTCCATTGAGCTGCTCAACTGTTTCTGGCGATAACTGCATGGTTTTACTTGCGATACTGGTTCGGACATCTTCCAGGTGATCCAGAGTCTCTTCTATACTTTTGTTGGCAAATACGGTGGTGAACTCTTCGCCGCCATAGCGATAAGCTTTACCGCCACCATTAACCGGGCTGATCTGGTGTGCCACCATCTTAAGCACCAGGTCTCCAACATCGTGGCCATAGGTATCGTTGAATTTTTTGAAGTGATCCACATCTATCATTGCAAGGGTGTAATGGCGTCCCATCATTTTGTTAACTGTTGTATTTGTATTCTTCATTGCCTTGCTTTAAGTCCTATACTCGAAGCCCGATTTGGTAATTCTGAAACTTTTTTACAAAAAAAGTGAAAATAGGGGTTGTGCTTTGGTCTTCCGTGCGTATAATACGCCCTCGCTGTCACGGGGTAAGACCTCAAACAGCACCGCAACAGTCTGATTTTTCAAAAGTTTTTAACCTTTTTGAAAAAGATGATTTGAAAATAAATTTCAAATCACTGTTGACAAGAGGTTTGAATGCTGTAGAATGCGTCGCCTCGGTTGAGCAAGTTAAGCGCTTGTCTCAACAAGCTCTTTAAAAATTTAGTCAGATAATTCGTGTGGG
>NZ_AULT01000068.1 GCF_000422425.1 Oceanospirillum beijerinckii DSM 7166 | reverse complement strand
AGAAGGGTGATAGGCTGCACTGCCTCTCCCGCGATATGCTCCCTGGATGGCTTGCAAATCCAGACTATCGACAACCTCTACAATAAAGCGAGCTAAATGATCTTCAGGCAGCCAGTCATCAATAGATGGAGGAAGTAGATAAGGCGTTTGACGATCGATGGTACGAAAGCGACTCATGATATATCCTGCTGGAACCTGAAAAGGGCTATTATCCTAGATCTGGATGAAATGGGCTAATAGTCCGACAGGCTGCTAGAACAGCCGCTCAGCTATTGATATATACATAAAGCAAAATATGATATTTAGGTAATAATTAAGTTAAAGCCTTATCCTGAATACCAGCATCTGCTGTGCTGACCAAAGGTGACTTCACATATGACCTCTCCTCGTCTGCTCCCTAAGAAGTGGTTGTTCACAATTCCTGTTATTTTGCTGAGTCTTTTTGCGTTGATACAGTGGGTTAGCCCGCCAAAAGTCACCAGTAGCGGTGCCCAAAACAGTGTACCGAATGATAAAGTGATTCACTTACGCTTTGGTCACAACTTAGCAGAAGATACTGCTCTGCATGCAGCAGCCCAACGCTTTGCCGACCAAGTAAAAGCAAAGTCCCATGGTCGTATTGAGATAGAGGTCTTCCCTGCCCAATTATTGGGTAATGATCATCAGATGGTCGAGATGGCACGACAGGGAGAGCTGGACCTTCTGCTGACACCCACAGCGAAACTCAGCGTGCCTGTCCCCTCAATGCAGTATGCTGATCTGCCCTTTTTCTTTCCAACCCGTGAAGATCTGTATCAGATGTTGGATGGTGAGCCGGGTCGTATGCTATTACAAGATCTGCAAGCGATTGGTCTAGTCGGTGTGACCTTCTGGGAAAATGGCTTTAAACATTTCACTTCTAATTTTGCCTTAACTCAACCTGAAGATTTCCAGGGCAAAAGAATTAGAGTAATGAAAAGCCGTATGTTGAGGGATCAGTTTGCAGCCTTTGGTGCTGAAGCTCTGCCCATCGATTTTTATAAGACTCGCCAGGCATTACAGGATGGTGTGGTAGATGGCCAGGAAAACCCTCTAGCAGCAATTGTCAGCATGGGCTTTCATCAAGTGCAGTCCCACCTGACCCTGAGCCACCATGGCTATCTGGCCTATGTGTTAGCTATTAGTGAGAAAACATTTGCTGATCTGCCACGGAATCTAGGACTTTTATTGCTGGATACCGCTCGGGAGATTACTCACTGGGAGCGAGCAGAAGTGCAGCAACGAGAGAAAGCACTGCTTGAAACCATTACTCAGGCCGGCGTTCAAGTACACCAGCTGACCGAACATGAACGCCAGATGTTTGCCGCTAAAACCGCCCACATTGTCCGCCAGTATGAGGAGGTGATTGGTACCGATATCATCTCCAAAACAGAAGCCCTGCTACTACAGAAATATGGCCCACCTCCTGAGCAACAGGCTCAGGTAGTAATTGGGTTAAATGCAGACCTTTCCAGTGTAGGCAAAGGTGCGGGATTAGCCATAAAACGAGGAGCTATGCTGGCCATTGATCAACTTAATAAGCAGGGTGGTATTCAAGGAAAACCTGTACGTTTATTAGCGCTGGATCACAGAATCACCTCCTCGTTGGGTGAAAAAAATGTTGAACAGTTGGCCCAACGAGCTGACCTGGTTGCCATTATCGGTGGCAAACACAGTGCCGTCATCGCCAGCGAAGTGCCCGTTATCAATCGACTTAAAGTACCTTATTTAGTGCCTTGGGCAGCTGCAGCTCAATTAACAGAGCACGGATATGAGGATAACTATATTTTCCGGGTATCGGCCAATGATCGCCTGGCTTCTGAATTTATTGCTGAACAAACCTTAAGAATTGCAAAAAAGCCTGCCTTGTTGGCAGAAAACTCGATTTGGGGGCGTAATAACCTTGAGCAGATGGAAACCTATCTGCGCACGCAGGGGCATCCTGCAGTGAAAGCAATTATCTATAACCGTGGTCAGGCGAGTTTTTATCAGGAACTGGAGGATATTCAGCAAGCAGGAGCCGACGCTCTTATTCTGGTGGCTAACTCAAAAGAAGGCTCTCTGATCCTGCAGGCAATGGCAGCAGAAAGCCAGCCCCTGCCCATCGTTTCTCATTGGGGCTTATTAGGAGGTCACTTTTACCAAAACAACCAACAAGCCATTAACCATCTGGACCTGCGCTTTTTTCAAACCTTCTCATTCAGAAAGCATAAGAGTCCTTTGTCTGATCAGTTACAACAAGCTTATCTCGACAGCTATTTAAAAGAGAGTGTTGATGATATCGACTCCCCCTCAGCAGTAGCCCAGACCTATGATCTGGTGATGCTACTGGCCAAAGCGATAGAACTCAGTGGGTCTACCGAACGCAGTGTTATTAAGCAAACCCTTGAGCAGCTACCAAACTACCAGGGGGTCGTAAAATATTATGCGCCAGCGTTTACCGCTCGCCGACATGATGCTTTGAATAGCAAAGATTTTTATATGGCTCGATTTAGTGAAAAAGGTAAGATTGTTCCTGTAATACCTTAAAGGTTACAGATTAACTTTAGCGTTTCATTTCACTCCTCAGGCACCCGGAATCAGGGAGCCTGCGCCACATGAGATCCATATGGACAAAGCGAGTTCTCCAAGTAGCAGTATCAAGCAAAAAGTCATTTTTCAGGTGGCCGGGCAGGTAGTGTTCGCACTCTTGGTGACAATGATATTGGCCATTATTCTGGTTGAACAGCAAATGAGCCAGCAAACAGAGGCATTGCTGAATAATAAAGCTGATGCGCTACATCGACGCATTGAGCAACGTATCCACTATCTCATTGATAACGCCATACTACTGACCAAGAATGAATTGATGGTTAATGCGCTCACCGATAGCGAAGGGCGAAAAAACTACCTGCCGCCTATGGTGAATAATTTTATTGAGGGCAAAGACGTTCTTTACGTCAACGTTGTGGACTACTCTGGTCAACCGATCTATCAAAGCAAAGATAGTGATACCCTGCTGCAATACAACGAATCATCTCTGTTGAGAAACACCTTAGCTTTAGGTCAGGTATCCGTCTCTGTTGACCAACAGGACAAATACCTGGTCGTCATCAGCCCCATTGAGTATTACGCAACCACGCAGGGGGCTATGATCGTCATCTTTGACCTGGATGAAATCGTCTTCCGTAATCGCCCACCAGGACTGAGTACCTATGTACGCTTGTATCAGTATAATCAGGAAATTCTTGCGCAAAACTTTACCAGCACAGAAGAATACCGCGGCTATCGCTTACCTGTGGTAGAAGAGATGTCACTGTTTGGTCAGTTGGGATTAGAACTGGAGATCGGTCTACCTCGTTCAGAATATCAGGCTCCCATGAATTCCATCCTGGTAAAACTCTTGCTGTTATGCCTGTGCTTTGTTCTGGTCAGCATCTTCTTTGCCGCCAGGACGGCCAACAAAATTACTCGACCTATTTTAGAGCTTTCTCGTCGGGTAAAAGTATCCAGTCAGGGGCACGAGATTTTATGCAGTCCACTGGGTAGTAATGATGAGCTGGAAGAGCTGGCTCAAGCCTTCGATGAACGCACCTTGAAGCTGAAATATCAGTCAAAGCATGATGCTTTAACGGATCTGCCTAATCGGGTTCTATTTCTGGATCGCTTGCAACAGGCACGAAGAGCTAATCAACACTATCAACAAAAATTGGTGGTACTGTTTCTGGACCTGGACCGCTTTAAAGAGATTAATGACTCTTTTGGCCATGAAACAGGCGATGAATTACTGAGAAAAGTCTCTGAACGTATTACAGCCACCTTACGGGAAAGGGATTCCGTAGCCCGTTTAAGCAGTGATGAGTTTACCCTGCTACTTGAGCAGGTGCCGGATGATGATGCTGTAATCCGCGTTTTGCAGAAAGTCATGCGGCTGTTTCAGGAGCCTTTTATTCTGGATCAGCACAAACTTTTTATCACCTGCAGTATAGGTGTGGCGATCTCACCGGAAAATGGCGACAGTGCGGAAGAGTTGCTGAAAAATGCTCACTCGGCCATGTATAAAGCCAAAGCTGCCGGTCGCAACAGCTATCAGTTCTACACGCAGGATATGACCGAACGGGCCTATGAGCGCATCACCCTGGAAACAGATCTGCGTCAGGCCATTAAGAAGAATGAGCTGGAGGTGTTTTATCAACCTCAGGTATTGATGGCAACAGGGGAAATTATCGGTATGGAGGCGCTGATTCGCTGGCATCGCCCCGAAGGTCTGGTGCCACCGTTTAAGTTTATTCCTTTGGCAGAAGAGACGGGGATTATTGTCGAACTGGACCGCTGGGTGATGAAGGATGCCATGCGTCAGTTTGAATACTGGCAACAGCAGGGCCTGAACCCTGGCGTGCTATCGCTAAACCTATCAATGATCCAGCTGAATCACGATGATTTTATTACCGAGGTTAAACAGCACTTGCAGCAAAGTGAGTTATCAGCGGCTCAACTGATGTTTGAGATAACAGAAACCCAGATGATGAAAAACCCTGATCGAACTATCAGCATGCTGAAACAGCTGAAGGCATTGGGCGTTGGATTGGCTATTGATGACTTTGGTACCGGCCACTCCTCACTATCTTATATTAAACGCCTACCTGTGGATAAAATTAAGATTGATCAGTCCTTTGTCCGGGATATACCAGAAGACAGCGATGATATGGAGCTAACCCGTGCCATTATTGCTATGTCTCGTAGCTTACGTTTGGATGTAATTGCAGAGGGTGTCGAAACAATGCAGCAAGCAGAGTTTCTGCAGCAGCATGATTGCAGCGAGGCACAAGGCTATTTGTACTATAAACCTATGCCAGCGGACAAAGTGACTGATGCGCTGCAGAGAAGCTCAAAGGGTTAAACAGAAACTGGCCTATGGGAATTGCATAGGCCTACCTCAGCCTGTCACTACAACCTGCGATAAACCTAGCTGGCACTCAGTGTTTCGGCTAACAACTCCAGTCGATCCTGACCCCAGAACTGTTCACCATCCAGCATATAAGACGGTGCACCCAGAACACCTTGCTCAATGGCATCCAGAGTGTTGGCATCATAAACCGCTTGAGTACTTTGGAACTGTGCCTGCTGAATTACCTCATCGGCGTTAAACCTCAGCACGGTTAGCAGCTCTCGCAGCACACCTTCATCTGCAATATTCCTGTCTTCTGTCCAACATGCGGCTAAAACCTGATTGATAAAAGCACCGGCATCCTGACCGGATTCCTGCAATGCAATCACACAGCGATCAGCCAAAGTCGGGTCGGTGGGGAAGTGTGCAGGATGCAGATTAATCGCCAATTCACGTTTTTTCGCCCAGCGTTTCAGCTCCACTAAGCGATATTCCTGACGACATTTAGGACGTTCCGGCAATGGCTTTGCACCGGACTCGCCAAACACCTGACCTAACTTAACGGGTTTAAACTGAACTTTAAGCTGATGCTGTTCAGCGATCTGTAGCAGTGTCTGATGGCCAAGATAGGTAAAGGGGGAAATACTGGTGAAGTAGTAATCGATTTGCTGACTCATGGGGTTTTAGCCTCGGTTTTAAGTTTTAGCCTTGGATTGTTTCTTAGCCTTTTGAGGCTAAAGGGGCTGATGATACTTTTTATGGCCCCGTTGTGAGTAACGATAATGCGGTAAAATTGTTATACTTGAGTCCGAAATATATGACTATAAGTCCGGTTTTCTTTAATCACTCTCCTTATTCGGCTTTTCTTCCGCAACAACCGCGACCCATTTGGGGAAATACTATGTCCAAGCCAGATCGTCTATCAGCTCTAATTGCCCGTTTTGATCTACAGGCCGAAGTCACCGCTCCCGAGCAGGCTAATCTCTTGCTGCTGGCGGATAGTACTAGTGGAGAATTAAGCCAGATTGAGTTCTGGCCCGGCTCGGTAGATAACAAAACAAGCATCCAAGAGGACTATACGGTTTTAATTGCCGCATCGATCAACCTGGGTGGTGATGTGAATCCTTTAGCGACATCCCTACCTGAATGTGTTGCGATTCCACTAGAAGAGGGTTCACTAAAGAATCTGGCATTACTGATAGTAGAAGAAGTACAGGATCAACGCTGCGGCCGTCACAGTACATTGCAAAGGTTATTTGAAGTGCTGGTGGTAATGCTATTAAGGCGAGCAATCCAGGCCAATACGGAAAAGATTGGTCTGCTGGCAGGATTATCAGACCAACGTATCTGCAAAGCGATTGTCGCCATTCATGAGCGACCAGAATTTGACTGGCATATCGAAGACTTAGCCGATACCGCAGGGCTATCCCGTAGCCAGTTTATGGAGTGCTTTAAAAACAGCGTTGGGCAAACCCCTGCGCAATATCTTAGAGAATGGCGATTGACCCTCGCTCGACAGGATCTGGAAAAGGGTGAACGGGTGAAAACAGTAGCTAAGCGTTATGGCTATGGTAGTCAGGAAGCCTTAAGCCGGGCTTTTAGTCAGCGTTATCACTGTAGCCCGGCTAAAGTGAGATCTATCAGCCAAGCAGGTTGATAATTTTCTGACGCCTCAGTCACCGTTAATCCTTGTCATATGCGCCAAAGCTAATCCAATATGGCGTACTCTTCTGTCTCCATATCAGCGACGTTGATCATAGACATAACTCTAGATACAACCATCAACATACCCCTAAACATAACAACAAAAGAGGCTTCCGGTGATTATCCGTAATAAGGACAAAATCAGTTCTCCCGATACCATCAAAGAGCATTTTGAGGCATTGGGTTATATCTGCAGTGATGCCATTGCGACTTCGGTTTATCTGGCCTGTCATCTTCAAAAGCCGATTCTGGTAGAAGGTCCGCCGGGTGTGGGTAAGACGGAGCTGGCAAAGAAAACCTCTGAGCTGTTAGCTGCGCCGTTGATCCGTATGCAGTGTTATGAAGGTCTGGATGAAGCCAAGGCGTTGTATGAATGGAAGTACGGCAAGCAGCTGCTGTATACACAGCTATTAAAAGATCAGCTGGGTGATGTGATGCGTGGTGCCAAGGGGCTGGATGAGTCTGTGACCCGTTTGCATCAGTTTGGCGATATCTTCTATTCCGATGAGTTTCTGGAGCCGCGTCCGCTATTGGAAGCATTACGGGCTGAAGATGGGGCTATTTTACTGATCGATGAGATCGATAAGGCGGATCAGGAGTTTGAAGCTTTTCTGCTTGAGTTGCTGTCAGACTATCAGATCTCTATTCCTGAGTTGGGCACAATTAAAGCCAAGTCCAACCCTATCGTTTTTCTGACCAGTAACAATACCCGTGAACTGAGTGATGCGTTAAAGCGTCGCTGTTTGCACCTCTATATTCCTTTCCCATCCAAAACCATTGAGCAAAAGATCATTTCTGCCCAGGTGCCTGAACTGAATGAGCAGCTCAAACAGCAGTTGGTGAGTTTTATCAGTGAACTGCGTGAGATGGCGCTGAAAAAAGTGCCCGCAGTCAGCGAAACCATCGACTGGGCCAGAGCGCTGTTACTGTTGAATGTGGATAATCTGGATCATGACTGGATCAAAACCACCCTCAATCTATTGCTGAAGTTTCAGGACGATATCGAAGCGGTAGAACCCGAGATCGATAACCTGCTAAAAGCCGCCAACAAGCAGCGCTAACGAGAAGCCTGGATTATGCAGAAAGTACTCGGTGATTTTATTTATGCTCTGCGTCAGGCGGGTTTACCTATCTCCTCAGCGGAAACATTGGATGCCTTAAAAGCGGCTCAGCTGGTCGGCATTGATAATGCGCCGCTGTTAAAGCAGTCGTTGGGGATGACACTGAGTAAACGTCTGGAACATCGCCTGATTCACGATCAGATCTTTGATCAGTACTTTAATGGTTACGGTCACCTGCAAGAGGAAGGCGGTAAGCCATTGTCGCAAGAGGCTTATGAAAAGGCCGAGAATGCTGAGAGCGAAGCGGTTAATAGTGAAGCTGCCAGTGAACAAGCGGCGGCTTCAACCAGTTCCTCTGTAGAAAACCCCAACACAAGTCTAATTCCTGAAGCGGCGGCTAACCTTTCCTCGCCATTGGCGCAGCAATTAATGGCTGGTGATATGTCGGCACTGCAGGTGATGATTACCGGAGCCGGTGCTGGCGCAGGTGCACAAGAGGTGACCTTTAGTACACAGATTCCTATCGTGACTTATCGTGTTATGCAGGCGATGGGCGATAGTGAGTTACAGCAGGAATTGCAGGAGCTGGCCAAGGAAGACGAAAACAGTGCTCTGGTGCAGCTGTTGCGTCAACGTCGTTCTCAGTTACAGCAGCAGATTCGGGATTATGTTGAGCAGCAATACTTGCTGTTTAATCAAGGTGAAAGCCAGAAGCTGCGTGAAAGTAATCTGCAAAAGATCCGCCTGACCAGCGTTGATCACAGTAACTACAAACGGATGGGCGAGTTGGTACGTAAAGCCGCCAAACGTCTGGCCAGTATGCACAGTCGCAGACGACGCATTACCAAGCGCGGCATGCTGGATGTGCGCCGTACCGTATCCGCCAATGCCGCCTTTGATGGCTTTCTGTTTCATACCAAATGGAAATCCACCCGTATTGAACGCCCCAAGGTGATGGTGATCTGCGATGTCAGTGGTTCGGTCAGCAGTGTCGCGCGTTTTCTGCTGCTGTTTTTATATTGCTTGCAGGACGTGTTGCCCAAGGTGCGCTCCTTTGTCTTTTCTGCAGAGATGGCGGAAGTTACTGAGTTATTTGCTAAAAAAGAGATGGACGAAGCCCTGGCGGAAATTCTGCATCGTTGGGCCAATTCACCCACCCATTACGGCAAGGCATTAGCGGACTTTGAACAGCTGGCGCTGGCAGATATCGATAACAAAACCACGGTGATTATGCTGGGCGATGCCCGTAATAACGGCAGTGATGGCAATATTGCGGTGTGGGAAGAGGTTTACCGTCGTAGCCAGCGGGTACTGTGGTTAAACCCTGAAGGACAAACCAGTTGGGATACCGGCGATTCCATTATGAGTCAGTATGCGCCTTACTGTTCTCTTATGGAGACCTGTAATTCGCTACGGGATTTGAATCGTATTTTGGGTTCCGAACTCAAGCGTAGTGGTTGAGGTTAGAAAAAGCATAACGATTAGGGTCTAGTTGAAGCAAAGTGGTTGAGATTAAGGAAGACCTATTCCAAAGGTTACTTGGAATCTAACCCTGATTTCCGGAGAGATACAAGGCCGGATAAGCGGAGCGCCATCCGACATGGAACTCGATACCTTGCTGTTGCTAGGAGGTGTCTGTAGGAAGATTCTTGTTGGAAGGCGCCTTGCGGCTTCTCCAACCGACAATGACGGCTTGGATTGCTCACTCAAGGGATGAGCTTTCCAAGCACTCCACTGTTTTTGAAACCCAAACAAAAGCAGCTGAAGCAATATCTATTTCAGGGCTCGTTCCACCCACTCCAAACGATCCTGACCAAAGAACAGTTCACCATTAACAATCATGGTCGGTGCACCAAATACCCCTTGCGCCACGGCATCTTCACAAGCTTGAATCAGCGCTTGCTTGATCTCTGGTTGAGTCACCGCGTCCATCACTTCGGTGTTAAAACCAGCATCGGTCAGCACTTCGGCCAACACTTCCGGTGAGGATAGGTCTTTACCATCTACCCAAGCGGCGGTGTACATGGCCTGGTTATAATCTTCAACACGGCCCTGTTGCTGCGCCCAGATCGCCCCCCGCATAGCCCCTACAGTACTGAAGACAAAATGAGGATTCAGCTGATAGGGCACGCCGTAATGAGCAGCATATCGGGCAAAGTCTTTCTGCATCCATTGCCACTTAGCAGGGATGGTAATCGGGCTATTAGTGCCCTGCTGTTTAAATACGCCGCCCAGTAGCATCGGCTTGTAGTTAATGGTTGCTCCAGTACGCTCACAGATACCCGCCAGCTGGGTCCAGGCCAGATAAGAAGCAGGGCTGATATAGTCGTAATAGAAATCGATGCTTTTGTTATCGGTGCTTTTGTTGTCCGTGTTTTGGCTCATGCTGTTATCCTCAGTTTTATTTATATTGTTAGGGTTAATGCTGTACTTAGGCTTTAACGGGTTGTCTTGAATCGCGTAAAATCTCAATTATCTTCATTACCAAGGCTCGGCAAAGGGGCGGATATCCTGCTCAAAGGTCCAGGCCGACTTAGGTTGTTGATGCAATTGCCAATACACCTCTGCCAGATCATCCGGTTGGATAATGCCATCTTCACCCTTGCTGGCATAAAGGTCAGGTAAAAACTCTTTTGTGGCTTCATTTTCGATCAAACCATCCACAATCACATGGGCAATATGAATCCCCTGTGGGCCTAATTCTCGGGCCATACTCTGCGCCAGAGCCCTTAAGGCGTGTTTACCACCGGCAAAGGCGGCAAAACCCGAGTTACCCCGTAAACTGGCAGAAGCCCCGGTAAACAAGATAGTGCCCTGTTGTCGTGGCAGCATCTTTTTCGCCACTTCCCGTCCGACTAAGAAACCGGCTAGAGCACACATCTCCCATACCTTGCGATAGACCTGAGTGCTGGTTTCGGTAATACCAAAACGCACATTGCCACCGACATTAAATACGGCCACTTCAATGGGACCGAGTTCGCTTTCAACCCGTTCAATCAGCTCGGTGACCTGCTGTTCATCGCGGGCATCAGAGTGCAGAGCAGTAATGCTTGAACCCAGCGCTTCCACTTCCTGTGTCAGTTGGCTCAAATCACCGCGACGGCGTGTGGCGACAATATGAAAACCCTCACGGGCAAAACGACGGGCAATGGCAGAACCCAGGTGGTCCCCTGCACCAATAATCAATGCGATAGCTTTGCTCTGACTCATCTTTTCACCTGCTGTTTTTATCCGTTTGATAGCTAGCCTTGTAATAGCTGTCCGTTTGATAGCTGCCTTGTATGTAATAGCTAGTCTTTTGATAGCCAACCTTATTGTCGTTCAGCCCTGACTCAATCGGATTGTTGAGAAAACCGATTTACTGATTAACAGTGTATGAGCTTCTTTAAGATAGATATAATGGATTATATATATCATTATCATAAATGGTGGTTATGATGGAGTTGCAGCAACTGCGTTTGTTTCTGGCGGCAGCAGAATCTGAGAGTTTTACCCGTGGTGCGGAGCGGGCCTTTGTATCTCAACCGGCATTATCAGCGTCGATATCTAAGCTGGAAGCGGAGATGGATGTTAAGCTTTTTACTCGCAATAAGCGCAATGTGGTGCTGACCCCGGCAGGTCGTAAGCTGTTAAAGCGGGCGAAGTTGATTGTGGGCGAATGCTCTAAAGCCAAGGAAGAACTTAAGCGCCATAATCGACAAAGCATGTTGCGTTTAGGTGTGATCAATACCCTGCCGATTACTCTGATAGCGCGTTTGATTGAGCAATACCGACGGGAAAATCCCGGTGTCACTCTTTATGTCATTGATGCCAGTAGTCCTGAGATTGAGCGTATGGAGCGGGAAGATCATATCGATCTGGCTCTGACGTTATTGCCTGCCAATGGGCAGGGAAAATCCAGTGCCAATCGCCGTTTTGTCTACTCTCAGGAGCTATTTACCGAGCGTTATATGCTGGCGATGACACCAGATCATCATCTCAGCCAGTCAGCGGTCATTCGTTTTACCGATCTGGGGGATGAGCCCTTTATTACCCGCTCACACTGCGAACATCGCCGTATCGTATTGGGCATCTTAAAAACATTGGATATCCGGCTGAATAACGCTTATATCACCAATCAGGATGATAGGGCACTCACACTGGTTAAAGCCGGTATTGGCGTGGCTATTGTCCCGGAATGCTATGCCTCTGCGGATATTGTGACCCGGCCGCTACAGGATATGCCTGATCTAAGATCCATCGGATTTGAGTGGGGTCAGGGGGATAGTCTGGACGAAGTGACACGTTTTGTTGAGTTTGCAGCTACTGCACGATGGCGTTAATCGCTTAGACTCATGCTGAGGACAAACCACATATTTTAATAATGAAAATGGTGATTCTACTCAGTTGATCGTCGCAGATAGACAACGTTTAACGTAAGCACCTTGCTAATATGGCAGGTTGTGATGAATCCCATTAGGTGACAACAAAAATTATCTGTTTGACGTGAGAGTGAACAACGCCATGAACCAGAACACTATAGCCCTGCTGGAAAACTACTACGATGCCTTTAACCAGCAGGATATGGAGCGCTTTTTAAGCCTGCTGACCGACGACGTGGTACACGATATTAACCAAGGCGGCCGTGAAGTAGGCCGTGAGGTGTTTGCAGCTTTTATGGCACGCATGAATCACCATTATAAAGAGCAGATTGTGGATATCTCGATTACCACCAATGATGCCGGTGATCGTGCTGCAGTTGAGTTCCGTGTGCTGGGTGAATATCTGAAGACCGATGAAGGTCTACCAGAAGCAAACGGCCAAACTTATGATCTGACTGCAGGGGCATTTTTTGATATTCGTGAGGGTAAGGTGGCACGTATCAGCAACTACTATAATCTGCAAGACTGGATCGCTCAGGTTGCAGGTTAATCATTAATCGGAAGTTTACATAATCTTCTCCGTGAAGTGAGACTTACCCCATCAATCAACCAATCAGCGCTGGGGAAGGCATTAGGCCTTCCAGCGCTGAAGCAGTCGTTATCAAGATTTAATCTAGATATTAAGACGGTGTTATCGCTTCCGCTATAGTCACCAGGATGTCGGTCTTGCAGGAGCATGCTTGTCAGAGCGGGGCATGCTGATGCAAATGCAGCTGTTTCATTCTGTCATTGGTCATCTGATCGATCCAGTACATCACCTCTTCACTCGCATCTTCTGTCGCTTGCATCTCTTCAACAATACGCTGACGCAGAGATTCATCGTTTTGCCAGTTCTGATCAATCAGCTCCAATGCTCTGTGCACTGAGGAGTGGACTCGGGCATGAGGGTCTTCCAGCGCTTTATAAGCCTGGCTATTGCTGAACAGATCTTTCCCATCGCTTTCGTAATACCATTTACCCAGGCGACAGCCCTTATGAGTGACCTGAACTGCGTCATATTCCGACCCTTTATCCTGCTCTCCCAGGGCAACGTATCCGTTCTGCTTGTAAATAACATGATCCAACTTCACCAGGGAGTGATAGATCACAGTGCAAACCCCTTCAATCTGATTAGCAGAGTGTTCTGATGAGCCTGCCAGCAGGTTAAACTGCTGTTCAAACTCAGCCACCATCTGCTCCATCTCCTGGGTGACGCTTTGAGACCGGGCGGATGCGGCACTCACTTCTTCGACACGACGGCTAAAGCCGGACAGGATCTGATCCACATTCTCTGCAGCTTCCTTGGTCCTTTGTGACAGACTTTTGACCTCATCAGCCACCACTGCAAAGCCGCGACCATTTTCACCGGCACGAGCCGCTTCAATAGAGGCATTTAACGCCAGCAAATTGGTTTGATCAGCAATATCCTTAATGGTCATTAACGACTCGGCCACCTGCTTACTGTCATTACTTAATGTATTGACCACATCAGTCACCTGACCCACTGTTTCAGCAATATCAGTAATTGAGTGACGAATGGCCTCTACGGAATGCAGTGACTTCTGCGCTAACTGGGCATTATCACTGGCCTGACTACCTACTTCGCGGGCGTCGGTATCGATCTGAGTCAGATCGGCCTGGGTCTTTTTCAGGTTTTTAATCAGGTTACTGGTATTCAGACGGTGCAATGCCGAAGCCAGACTGTTGCTATTTAGCAACTTCTCATTTTCTTTCATCGCCTCAATGGATTTACAGATAGAAACCAGAGAGCTACCCATACGTCCCGGCAAGCCGGCCCCCAGTGGAGGACGATCAAAGTTGCCTTTCGATACCTGGCTAAAAGCGGTGTCCACTTCTTTAAAGTAGCTTTCTACCTGATCCAACAGGTCATTCAGGTCCCAGGCCACTTTCCCTAACTCACCCAGCCCTCTGGTGTTATTTACCCGATGGTGTAACTCGCCCTTAATACTGGCATTCAGGGTAGCATGCAGGCGCTTCAGAGTTTCCAGTACACGCAGGGACTGGAACACCTGTAGCGCCATAATCACGACAACAACACCCCCACCCAACACATGCCAGAGATCAAAACCGTAACGCCAGGTCGAGTAAATGAATGTCAGTGTAATAATGCAATAGGACAGCACCGTGCCCCAGACAAACTGAGTATGTAAAAAAGGGATACCGTGACTGGTTTCATTTCGTACAGACATAAATAAAAATCCCTTGTTAAAGTGAGCCCTGTTGATATAGGCGCATCATCGCCTGGCAGTACTGCATCTCAGTTGCGTCAACCCACTGCTTCAGTGCAGCAACAGATTGCTCAATGGCGGAGGAACCCTGGCCTCTGGCTTCAATGGCCAGCATCTCCTGATACAGTGGGATAATATATTTCTTTAGCGTCTCAGGCTCAGGCTTACGACGCACTGAGTAATAGCCTTGCACTTGACCATTTTGATCGATATCGGGCGTGACATTGGCAAAAACCCAATAGTAGGAGCCATCGGCGCACAGGTTTTTAACATAACCAAAGAACTCATTGCCCTGTTGCAGCGCTTGCCACATCAGACGAAATACGCCTTTTGGCATATCCGGATGGCGAATCATATTATGAGGGTTGCCCAGTAGCTGCTGCTCAGAAAAACCAGAGATAGCCATAAACTTACGGTTGCAGTAAGTGATATTACCTTTGGTGCAGGTTTTGCTGACAATGAAGTCATCTTTATGCAGCACGACTTCTCGGTTTTGTGGGGTAATCTTGTTCACTATAAAGCCACCAATATTAGTCGTATTTGTAAAAACTTGTTATGCATTAGAATATTTTTGTAAACATACGATTAATATAAAGGATTCAATAGGCAGGGTTAAGTGCTTTTGATCTAAAGTAGAGCATAAAATGACTAATTAGCGCTCCTAGCTTCACCTTAATGAGCGTTACCTTATAGGTTACTGATAACGACTCTTCTGGCTTATAAAGATTCTCTGCCAGATATATGGGTTAACGACACAAACTCTCACAGGGTACACCATCGCCATCACTATCCAACCGGGAGATACCGCAGCTATTGAGATAAAAGGAGGCTTCCTCACAGGAATTCATCGCCGAGCAGGTCATCTTACTGTTACAGCTGAAATCGATAGAATCTGAGCCATTAGCGCTGGTATCAGGGGCTTCCGGGTTGTAGTAGATCGCAGGGCTAACAGTAACGCTCGTTGGCAGATCACAGGCCAGGCGCACACTGCTTTCCAGGTTCGCCTCCAGGCTATCGGGCAGGCTATTAAAGAAGTCGACATCAACCTGGTTTTCCAGCTGATCAATACTGAGAATATGCTCATCTAAATTATCCCAGTAAAAACTATCTTGTGGTGCTAACAGGGCAAAAGCGCGCAAGTAATGATCCTGATCCAAGTGTACAATGACTTTATAATTCTGCTCTGGGATCGCTACACCTTCACCAATGCTGTCCGGACTTGAGCCATAGGCGCTGCCGGTGATCACCAACAGCGGAGCGCTATTCGGCTTTTCCAGACTACAGTCGCGCACCCACTGTTCCACCTCGCTCCATTGATAACGGTTAAAGCTCTGGGTTTGCGGCACGATATTGGTCAGATAGAAGGTATCCGCCTGTGAGCTTTCCGTATGATCCAGTGAAGCATTAGGTGCCAGATGGCCCCGGTCATAGCCGGAACCGGAATAGTCGCTGAGTTGAGATTGATAAGCTTCGGGCACACGCTCATCCACCTTAAAGCTGTCTTCCCGCTCAAGAGTGACCGCGACCTGATTCGCATACAGCAGGTACATCGACCACAAACCGCCTTTATGGACATAGCTGTAACCTGTACTAAAAGCTTCGTAGTTCAGTACCTGATCCTGCCCGGCAACTGGGGCAATGACAAAGTCAGAAATCGCACTATTACTGGGCATATAATCCGCGTCTTCTACGTCATCGCTGGAGCCACAGGCACTTAGAAACAAACTGATACCGCACACGAGAATCAAACGAGTCAATGAAGAGTGAGTCGAAGCAAAGCACATAGTCATGTCCTTAATCCTGAGTAACCGACAGGTAAGATCAAATAATAACAGCTCATCATCATACCGAAACTACAGACTGGAAAGATGGTTTAGCGGACATGGATACAAGCCTGAACGATGAATAGGCCTGTGAACTGTCAACGATAGCTCGTGATGGGATATAATATAACAACTTGAACCCTTCCACTCTCTTGAAGAGCACTCTAAGAGCACGTTATAGGATTCCTATGAAGACACTGACGATTCAAACACCAGATGATTGGCACTTGCACTTGCGTGATGGAGATATGCTACCTGAAACCGTTCCGGCGACGGCCCGCTGCTTTAAGCGCGCGATCGTTATGCCAAACCTGGTGCCACCTGTGACCAATGCTGAAATGGCTATGGCTTACCGTCAGCGTATTCTGGACGCCCGCCCTGAAGGCAACAGCTTTGATCCACTGATGACACTGTTTCTGACCAACAATACCTCTGAACAGGATATTATTGAGGCCAAAGCTGCTGGTATTGTCGCTGCTAAAATGTATCCAGCCGGTGCGACTACCAACTCATCTGCCGCAGTAAAACAGCTGGAAGCCATGTATCCAGTGTTTGAAGTGATGCAAGAGCAGGGCATGCTGCTACTGGTACATGGTGAAGTGACTGATCACCATATTGATATCTTTGATCGTGAAAAAGAGTTTATCGATCAGAAGATGGTACATATCGTTAAAAACTTCCCAAATCTGAAAGTGGTGTTTGAGCATATCACCACCGCCGATGCGGCTCAGTTTGTTCAGGAAGCAGGCGATAATATCGCCGCGACCATCACCCCTCAGCACCTGCTGCTGAACCGTAACGATCTGCTGGTAGGCGGTGTACGTCCGCACAACTTCTGCCTGCCGGTACTGAAGCGTAACACCCACCAGGAAGCCCTGCGTAAAGTGGTTCAGTCGGGTTCACCGAAATTCTTCCTGGGTACAGACTCCGCACCACACGCCAAAGAAGCGAAAGAGAATGCCTGTGGTTGTGCCGGTTGTTACAGCGCCTGGAGTGCGATTGAGCTGTACGCTCATGTCTTTGAAGAGCTGGATGCCTTAGATAAGCTGGAAGGATTCGCCAGTCATTACGGCCCGGACTTCTACGGTCTGGAGCGTAACGAAGGTACCATTACTCTGGTACGTGAAGACTGGACCATCCCAGACGAAATTACCCTGCCAAACGACAAACCGATTGTGCCTTTCTTCGCAGGCCACACTGTACACTGGAAGCTGCAACAGTCATAAGGCACTGGCTATAAGGCAAGACATAATACCAATACTGAAAAGTTGGCATATACTCAATATTTAAAAGAGAGAAATAGCCGACTATTCGCTTGGTAATTGTGACATTGACAGTCTCATTCGCAAGGAGTCGAATGCCCAAACTCGCATTCGGCTTCTGATAATGACTCATCTCAAAGATGGAATCAGGGGGGTTCTGCAAGCTACTTTGTGATTTTGTTTTTCTTACAGACTTTTCTTTCGCCCATACGAAAAAACCCTGATCATTGCTGATCAGGGTTTGCTGTCTTTTCTAAAAAGACTAAATAGGCGCTTGACGATGTCCTACTCTCACATGGGGAGACCCCACACTACCATCGGCGCTGAGCAGTTTCACTTCTGAGTTCGAGATGGAATCAGGTGGTTCCTACACGCTATTGTCGTCAAGCAAAAAAGGTTGTAGATTCGTGCCGAGATGTCTTTGTACTCTTTATTAAGAGCTTTATTCCAGCCTTGCTAATTATCTATTCTGAACTGTAATCTTTTCGCGTATCCGGTGACTTCACACTGTTTTTAGTATGTTGTCTATCGTTTAGCAAAGCTTAAAACCACTTTGGTGTTATATGGTCAAGCCTCACG
>NZ_KE383835.1:14181-17964 GCF_000422425.1 Oceanospirillum beijerinckii DSM 7166 | reverse complement strand
ATTGGACGCATCTATCACCATCGCCTCGGTACGACCACTATTGTTACTGCCTCGAATAGTAATCGGGCTACTAGGTCGCTCACTACTATCCGTGGTCAACGTGACCTTATTTACCCAGAGATTGTCTTCATCAACACCAAGCGCTTCAAGGAAGACACGCCCACCGTCTAGCATATCGTCTTCTTCATCCAGGCCAGCAGATTCATCAATCAGCTGCAGTAACGCCTCCACCGAATTATTATCCCGCGCCGTTTCATTGGCATTCGCTATAAAACCAACGCCAGCAGGCAAACTGATACTGGTCACCGCTTCCTGATCACCTTCGGTAAAGTGCAGCGGGATATCCGCTTCCTGCGTCTGAGTATTGGTATCTTCACGCTCCGATGCTACCGGCTTAACCGTTACCGTCTTCGTCTCTTCACCGTCCTCGTCAACGGTTACCGTCGTCGTAACCGGCACACCATCAACCAACTGAGTTTCTGTTTCTGGTTCTGGCTCCGGCTCTGGCTCTGGCTCTGGCTCTGGCTCCGGCTCCGGCTCCGGCTCCGGCTCAGGCTCAGGTTCCGGTTCCGGTTCCGGTTCTGGCTCGGGTTCCGGTTCTGGCTCGGGTTCCGGTTCCGGTTCTGGCTCGGGTTCCGGTTCTGGCTCGGGTTCCGGTTCTGGCTCGGGTTCCGGTTCCGGTTCCGGTTCCGGTTCTGGCTCCGGCTCCGGCTCCGGCTCGGGTTCCGGTTCCGGTTCCGGTTCTGGCTCCGGCTCGGGTTCCGGTTCTGGCTCAGGTTCTGGCTCAGGTTCTGGCTCTGGCTCCGGCTCTGGTGTTGGCGTACCACCGCCACCGCCACCGCCAGTTGATGGTGTGGTGGCATTCAGTGTGATGGTGTTAGGTGTGGCGTCAGTAGAGTTACTTATACTGTTATCCTCTACCGTAAACGTGAAGGTATCGGAACCTGCGGCACTTGGGGTGTAGACCAGGTTGCCAATATCAGCCAGATTGATCCAGTCACCGTCACTAACAGCGTTACCATTCAGTTTCAGAGCACCATTATCAATCGTCTGAACATTGACCTGTACACGATTCAGACTATCGCCCGTATCCGCATCAGTGAACCCGAAGTCTGTGCTGCTGAAGGTATGACTGCCACTGGTCGTCACGGCAATGGTTTTATCTGTTCCGGAAGGTGCGTCGTCTGTGTTGCTCAGATTCAGTGTCCAGATGGCCGCCGGAGAGGTATCACCACCTGCATCCGTGACGGTCCAGCTAAAGCTTGCAGCACCCGTGCCCGCAAGGTTCGCTGTTGGTGTGAAATCCAGCTTGCTGATATCCGCAATATTAATATATACGGTTCCAGTGAGATTACCTGCTGTTGTGTAATAGCTGATGCCGCCAACAGTGGATGTGCCTGTCATGCCGGTAGAATCCAGCGATAAAACACCACCGGTAATATTGGCGGTATTAATGGTGATATATTCAAGCGTCTCGCTGCCAGAATCCTGCGCTGTTGGCAGCTCAGTCGCTGACAAATTGACAGCCGCGTCTTCTGTGCCGTTGCTGGTATAACTGTTAGCGACCGGTTTAGTGCCATCAACAACAGTAACGGTTGCACTGATATTCGCAGTAGACCAGGCATCCACACCACTGTTTGCTGTGCCACCGTCATCCGTGACTTCTGTCAGGGTAATCGTCCGGTCACCTTCCGTAAAAGGCGAGGCTGTATTTTCATAGGTCATCGCATTCAGCAGGCTTTCGATGGTGGTTTCAGCCACACCTGCATGAGTAATTGTCACCGTTGCTGTACTGGATGAGACGGCCACACTATAACCCAGGCTATTACCGCCGGTAGTTGTACCATTAGTGCCCGCTGTCAATGCGATTGCTGTGCCATCAAAATTAATTTTTTCATCTACACCATTCTGTAAGCCGCTGACGGTCAATTTAAGTCCGGTGATCAGGTCGCCAGTATCAGGGGTATCAACATCAACGGCAGCACTGCTGAACAGTCCCGTTGCAGCACCATTAATTGAGTTACCACCTGTGCCTGTTGCGCTGACAGCAGGGGCATCATTCACGGCAGTCATATTGACCGTGATGGTTTCAGCCGTACCTGTGCCACCTTCTCCATCATTCACTGTGACGGTTACGGTATCCGATGTTGTGCTGTTGGTTGCTCCGGTATAAGTGACATTAGATGCTGTCTGCAGGAAGGTGTTAATTTCTGTGGCGGTGCCCGTTAATGTGATGGCATGGGTGCCACTGTTACCGACGACAACGCCATTCGCATCTGAAGCCGTTAAGGTCGCGGCGTTATTCGTTGCTGTTAGCGTGGCGACAATATCGCCCGTCGTGTCCACATCGGCAAATACTGGTGTTCCGGTAATCAGGTTGGTTGCTGTATCTTCCAGTGCGGTAATGGTTGTTGTAACGCCCGTCAGTGTAGGTACATCTTCAACTGCGGTAATATCCAGCGTCCAGGTAGCCGCCGTGGAGGTATCGCCTCCGCTGTCAGTGACTGTCCAGGCAAAGCTGCCTGCACCGGTGCCTGATAAATCGGCGGTGGGTGTGAAGACAAGATTGCTAATGTCACCTATGGCGATATTGACGGTACCGGACAAATTACCGGTTGCGGTATAGAATGTAATTCCCCCCGTCGTTGATGTACCACCTGCCGGTGTTCCTGTCAGGGAAAGTACCCCACCTGTTACAGTGGATGTATCAATAGTAATGTATTCGACAGTATGTGCTGTACCTATATCGGAATCTTCTGCTGTTGGCAGTTCAGTATTACTGAATGCAGTGACAGCCGTATCTTCATTGGTTGAATCGGTATAGTTGCTGGCGGTTGGTCTGACGACATCCAGAACAGAGATGGTTGCCGTATCTGAAACCGCACTGTTAACACCATCATCCACGGAAACGGTCAGCGTTACATCAGCGGTAGAGGCCGCTGAGGTAAAGGTGAGTTCTGAGGTATCATTCAGGTAGGCATCAACCTGGGCGGGTGACCCCGTCAGCGTCACGGTTTGTGAGTCGGTCTGAACGACTGTAGCCCCTCCGGCATGACTACCACCGGCCGATGTTGCCGTAAGGGTACCGCTATTCACAGAGAGGGTTGCGGTAACCGGGTCTGTATCCACATCAGCTACGCTGGAGGCAGAAAGATCGAGATATTGCCCTACTGAAAGTATAACAGAATCATCCGGTACGCCTGATACGGTTGGCGCATCATCGACTGCACTGATATTCAGAGACACCGATCCCATTGCAACATTGGAGGTTGTCCCGTCAGCACCGGTAATCGTGATGGTTGCAGCTCCGGTACCGTTTGCATCCGCAGCGCCGGTATATTGTACGTTGGAGGTGGTATCCAGCCAGGTGTTGATATCGCCAGGTGCTCCGGTCAGGGTCAGAGCGCTACTGCTACCACCAACAGTAACGCCACCTGAGGAAGAGGCAACCAGTGTACCTGCGCTGGCAGTCAGGGTAATTGTCACGGAAGCACTGTCTGCATCGGCCACGGTAAAGCCCGACAGATCCAGGTTGCCCTGGGTATCTTCAGTAAAACTGGCAGGCGTAGCAGCACCAGAGCCGGTAGGGGCATCATCTACCGCATTGACTGTAATTGACGTCGTTGCATTGTTCGTTGAGAACGCTGTGCTTGTGCCGTTAACGCTGGCATTTCCTGTCTGTACAGAGCCATTGGTTGAAGCGCTACCACTGGTCTGGTCCCAGGCCTGGAAGGTAAAATTAGCAGACCCGGAATACTCCGTACCACCAGTAAAACGCACATA
>NZ_KE383835.1:0-13381 GCF_000422425.1 Oceanospirillum beijerinckii DSM 7166 | reverse complement strand
TCCGGTACCTGTGGTTGCCGTCACGGCAATACCACTGCTGGCACCACTGTCGACATCTGCTCTGTTTATATTGCCGTCAGCCAGAATCGTAGAGACCAGTACTCCGGTCGATGATGTTTCTTCGTTTACTGCCGTCAGGGCGTAGTTGCCTGAGCTGGTAATGGTGGGAGCATCGTTAACAGCGATAATATCAAACGTTACAGTTTTGTCATCTGTACCGCCATTATTATCATCCGTCTGAATCTGGATAGAACCTGCGTTGGTACCGTTCAGGTCCGCTGTTGGAGTAAATGTCAGTGAGTCCAGAGCGTTATTTACATCGGTCAGAGAACCACTGAAAGAGATAGAGGCAGTACCGTTTCCGGTCAGGCCAGTCAGCCCGGTGGTTGTTACAAGACTTGCTGTACCACCGCCGATGGTGAGCGTCACTGTTTGAGTATCACCTGCATCATCATCTGCGATCTGAATATCATCCGCAATGGCAACGCTGGTCGCATCTTCCGATACGGATGGTGATGATGGCAGTGTAATTGTTGGAGTGTTGTTTGATGCTTCTGCTGCTGCAATGACGATATCATCAAAGTATAGGTGCATTAGAGCAGATGGGTCTGTCGGTGTAATGCGTATTTCGTCTAAATTTGTAAAGCCGGTTTTTGATGAAAAGTCTACAGAAGCTGTGCTATTACTGTTAAAGGTTTGGCTGAAACTACTACCTGATATTTCAGTATTATTCTTATATGCTGTAAAGTTAAGCTCCCTAGCAGCTCCAGACAGCAGCTTTATTACCATAGATGTTACTTTAAAGGCACCGCCATCGGTGCTTTTAAACTGAATTTTATCGTATGCCCCATCCTCTACTGCAAGCACCATATCACTAGCATCAGAGCTGATTCCCGATGAGGCTTTTATTTCAATATCAGTTTGTGTCGCTCCATTATTATCGATAATTAGGTTCAGGCCACTACCCAGAATATCTGTTTTGGATGGATTAGCGACTACTGGCTCTGAGTCCCATAGTGCTGTGTTACCAAAACTAATCGTTCCTATTGAAGGAGATAATAATAGAGACTCTTTTTTTAGCTGTGAAATGACAGCATTGCTTTGATCTGAATGTTCTATTTGTCCGATTTCTTTTTCCAGAATCCAGTTGCCACCAAGTTTCTGGCTCCCTGTGAGATCATCTGATGCGGCTATATCTGCACCTGTGCTTTCTGCTAAAGCAGATAAGAGCTCTTCACCTGCCTGGCTCTTAGCAATATTACAGCCATACAGTAGTATGTCGCCATTATCTGATAAGGACGAACCTATTGATGATAACAGTTCAGAGTTTTCATGGACGGTATCTGTAGTGATTTCATCTCCTGCCAGTAGTAGTGATCCTGCTTTGCCATGAGAAATGATATGCAGTTTTTCAACAGCATTGTATCCCTGAAGAAAGTATTCTATCTGATCAATACCTGATGATTCAGTATTGAGTATATAAAATGCATCGTCAGGTGAAAATGATTGAATGATTTTTTCAATGTTATCTATATCGTGGTCTATGATATAAATGTTCTCAGGGCTAATTTTTTTATCTATGGACATATGTTTCTCCTTTGACCATTTTAGCCCTTTTTAATGTTTTTATTTTGTTTTTTTGTGGGCTTTTAAAATAATTGACCGGATACTATTTTTTAAATAGTATCCGGGTGGTATTTTTATCTTTTAGTTTCTGCTCGGGTATACACCTGAAAGTGAGATGATATGACGAGCAACAATATAGGGTGATCTGTTTTCGTGGGAGCTTGATGATCCAGCATTGGAAATAGTTATACTTCCTGCTCCTGATGATGAGCCTTCTATATATGTATCAGGAGTACCTGCAGCATACATCTCGACTGTATGGTTGACAAAATCGATAGTTGTATTACCTTTGGCTAAATAGTGGCCAGGTGCAGGAGTGTCAGTTGTAGCAGGAGTATTTATCGCAGGTACAACAGATGCCCCTGATCCACCGCTCGATGTTGCGGTATGGGTATGAACAGGCATTTCTGAGTGGCTCAGAGTGACAAATTCAAGCCCACCACGCACACCCTGGTTATAAGGCAGCATTCCAGGAGCATATCCGGTACCAACAAAGCTTCTTCCCCGAGAATCAGGTAAGGAGTAAGTTGTACGTGCGTCCCCTCCATAGATTGTACCTATCAGAGAGTATAAAGCCGGGTTACTGCCGATAGACATCAGCTGGCCCTCACAGAATGCCCAGTTCAGAGGAGGGAAATTAGGGCCCCAGGTTATAATTGTTCCCATTAATGGATCCATAAAACTCACCTTAATATGACGGTTAATAATTTAATGATCTAATTTAAAACTAATCTGTCTACTGGATTTCGTGATCAGTAATGTGATTTTATCTTTCTGATTTACAGTGACTGGTTGTTTGAAAGCCTGAATAGCCTGTTGCCAGTGTTTAACTGTATTGCCTGGCGCTGTAGAAATAGTAACTCCTTCTGTCAGACTCAGGTTGAACCAGAAAGCTATGCCATGAATAGTACCTCCTTTCTCTATTTCTATTTCCATTGTTGTTGTTTCAGTGGATAAAGAGGGATACATAAAACTGATATGTTTTACTGGTGCTGGCTTCGATAGAGTTTTATGAGGAAATGATGCCAGATTAGTAATAGTATATTTTTCAGTGTTTAATTCTTTGAATGCTTCAATATTGAATCCTGAAATGCTATCAGCAGAGTTTGCACGATACAAAGAGTCAGACTCAATCAATACGGCATGTATATCGGCTGATTCAGGTATAATAATGGCATCATCTTTAAGAAGATTTTTTCTGGCGTGATAGATCGTTGGTAAAACGCCTTCGCCTAATAAACCTGAATCCAGTATTTCACAAACCAGAAGATCTGCTTTTTGTTCTATATCTTTTCCGACTTGCAATGATGTTGAACGTTTATTGATTACTGTGATCTGATGATCAAAATGATTGTCTTTAATAATTTGTTGAGCAACATTAGCCAGCTCTGGTACAACTTCACAGGTGGTTATTTTACTTGCCCCGGCTCTGGCAGCCATCATTGATAACAGGCCAGAACCTGTTCCTATATCCAGAACATGGGTGTTTTTTGTTACCCGTTTATTTAAAGCCTGATCAAACGCCTCATTGCGTGTGCTATCGGCCAGCATGTCAAAATGCCAGGCAGGGATTATCTGACCGGTAAGCTCTTGTATGTTTGTTCTGGCCAGTTCAATGTCCGGGTTGTATTGCAATGCTGTTTTATAGGCTTCAACGGCTTCTTCTAATCGGCCATAGTCTCTTAGTGCATGACCTAATAATGTATGCGTTTCAGCATCTTCAGGTTTTATTGATATTATTTCCTGATACAGTTGAATAGCAGAATCAATTTCACCTTTGGCATACAGCGACATACCAAGTCTTTGTTTTAACTCAGGTATACCAGGAGCTATGTTCAGTGCTGACTGAAAGTATTCAATGGCAGAGTCAAATTGCTCTGATTCGGCAAGTAAGTCGCCTAAAGCTATATAGGGCGGTAACCAGTCCGGAGCGATATGAATGGCCTGCTGGTATGTTTGTATCGCCAGCTCATTCTGATTTAACCGGGCCTGAATACTGGCTTTCAGCAGTAATGCTTCTGGCTGTTCCGGGTAAAGTGACAGGCTGGCCTCACAAGCTGCCAGAGCTTCTGTCACCTGATTACACTGATTCAGTGCACTGGCGTAAGAAAGGTAAGCGACAGAGGATCTGGGGTTGGTACTGATTGCACTCTGGGCATACTCCATGCCTTCCTTTATTTTGCCTGTATTCAGATACATTGAACTGATCAGTGCCAGAAGTTCAGCATTGGATGGATATTTTTTTAATCCATCTTCAAGAGTGCAGATGCTTTCCGTTACTTTCCCAAGGGTTGCCTGGATCACTGCCAGGTTATGATACTGATCAGGAGACGGTTGCTCCTGGTGTGCAATCAACTCTTTATACAGTGTTTCAGCCTGATCCAGCTTTCCAGACTGATACAGTTGTAATACTTTGTTGTTGTTTGCGGTATGATCCGTCATATTAATGTCCCTGCTGGTTTAACAGAGGGCTTTTATGAAACTGCATCCCTGCTTTAAAGTCGTACAGACAGGCATACCTGTAACCATCGAATACACCTTCAGAGTTGGCTACGATATCTAAACGTATACAGCCTTCTTTAAGGGCAACAATAAGGCCTTCGCCAGGAGATACCCGAACAATCGTGCCTGGCGGTGTATCGAAATTACTGATGTCTGAAGCCGATGCCTGAAGCAGCTGAGCAACGCTTTGTCCCAGAAACAGATGGGCACCACCCAGATGTGGTGAACCGGCTCTGACCTGATTGCACAAGGCTTCAGATGTTATGTTGCTCCAGTCAATATGCAGATCATCCTGATTGATTCTGGGAGCCAGATTACTGCATTGATCTGTTTGAGGTCGCCGGTCAATGAACCCATCAGCAGCTTTGTCGATAATCTCATCAATAAGCGAAGGCAAAATCTCTGACATTCTGCCCAGTACGCAGTGATGCGTATCGTATGGATCTATCTCTACGAGTTTCTGAGCAACAACAGGGCCGGTATCCAAAGATGAGTCAACGATATGAGCCGTCAGAGCCGTGCGTGTTTCCCCATTTCTGATCTGCCAGTAAATGGGCTGAGCCCCTCTGTACTCAGGCAGTGGAGACGCATGGATATTAATCACTCCCTGGCCAGGTATCCGGTATATATCCGAGTCGAGCTTTTCACTGCAGAAAAACATCAGGCCAAGATCCGGAGATATATCCTGCAGGCTTTGTAAGGTCTGATTTATATTGTCTTTGCCATATGGGAAGCATGGGATTCCAGCAGCCCTGAGCTGCTCATTTAAGTGATGCTGGATATGCCCCCATGCGCCTGGAATAACGACACCTTTAACTAACTGCTTACTGTGCAGTAAAGAAATCAGGTTGATTGATTCCATACCTGTTGTGATGACAATAATATTAGAAATATTCATTTCGCTGACTCAGGCAATTGTGGGCAGAAAACCGGGAGTGGCAGTCATTTTGTAATAGAACTTTATTTTGTCTCCGCTTTTGACGAGAAGATCATCAGGCTCAGGAGCTTTGGGTTTGAAGTCGATACAAACTGACATGTCGGGAACAGGGCAGGTGATACCGCTGTCGTATTCATTAAGTGTTTCGGTGCTATAGGTGGCTATATTGACAGCAAGGTTCAGGATATATTTATTTATATCAGGGATATCCTGAGGGATTGTAATCTGATTACACTCTACTAATCTGGCGTTTTCACCAAAGGGAATAAGCTTTATGCTTTTAAGCGTTTCCAGAGTCAGAGAGAAGATTTCTCCCAGCATGATTCTTTCGTTCTGGATCTCACTGTCCAGAAAATCCGAGTGAGCGCGCTCCTGATCTTTCCATTGATCTACATATTCACGCTGACCTTTGTTGAGAAAGGCTGTTACAGAGAGCTTTTCAGGTATCATTCTGGCTTCTGCACTGAGAAACTGACTCAGATGGCAGGCAAAGGCCATATGCCCTTCTTTGGTAAATCCATGCTGAAGCGCTTCCAGTACCAATAAATCAATAGGAAGTTCTGGCTGATAATCCATCACATCCATGCATAACACTTCATGGATATACTCACGAATATCAAGATCATCAATGAGCTGGTTCAGGACCTTGACTGCACCGGGCTGGATATCCAGCAGGGATATTTTCAGGTTTGGGCTGAATACCCCTTTTGCTTTGTAGTGACGAATTAACGGGAGCAGCAAAGGTGCGAACGGTCCACAAGCGGGGTAAACAATGTGGGTAACACGGGATGAATCGGTTTCATTCAGAGCAGAATGTATGCCCCGGATAAAAGATCTGACCCGGTAAATGTCATTGACGGTATTCAGCGTATCTTTAACGCTGATAACAAGACCGTGTTTATTAATAAATGACTGGTTTAGTTCTGTTTCGTTTAAATCTGCCAGTTTAAAGCTATTAAGCAGGCGGATGTTAGACTCTGAAAACGCATCCGCCAGCTGATCATGATCCGGCCTTGAGTTGATTAGCAATAATTCTGTTAATTGCTCCAGGCTATGCTGCAGAGCTTCTTGATGACTGTTTTCAGCATCAGTATTCATACAGGCTGCCAGCTGATCTCTTAAAAACTGATTAAACATCTGCTCCAGTCTTTTATCCTGAACCGCAGGCATCGTTACTCTAGTAGAAGTGGTTTTGTAATTATCCATATAAAGTCCAACTGTATGATGTATAGCCCTGTTAGTTAATACTATTTCCGTATTACCAACTTTATTAATCACTACTTATCAGTGACAAACAAACCAACATAAATATTTCCATCCTCGCCGAACAGTGAGAGCTGGGGTATAAATGTCATTTTCGTGCCAATGCTTAACTCAATGCTTTAGTACATTTGCCAAGTACAACATAAAACGACCCTCTAAACACTTTAATGTATCTCCACTTCACCATATGAGTCCCAGAAAGATCACTCATTAGCTTGTTCTATTCAGTATTTTTTTTAAGGATACTTTAAAATCATTTATTTTCTTATCCTTATCAGGCGCATGGAAATTCTCCACAATATAATGCTCGACGTACTCCATAGAACAACTCATATAAAGCAGGGAGCTTCCTTCCTTAGGATCGGACAAGAATGTATTGAATAATAGTTGATCAAGTTCATATTCTTCTTTCAAGTAATCTTCGGTGACCTGCTTCTGCTTGATTAACTGAGATTTATACCAACAGCGCTTCAAATATGGTATACCAAGGTCAGACAGCTCAAAATAATCCGGCAGATGTTCAATAGAGAAACTCTCTCCCCTTTGATAATCAAAGATAAACTTAGGGTATTGCTTGATCTCATACTGATATTTCAGTTGCGTTCCAGGTTTAGGATTGGCACCAGTAATTATTCTAGGGAGATTAAGAGAACACTGGTATTCAGTCAGCCAATGGTCTCCATAAACCTGAATATCGGTAGTGAACTTTAGACTCTTATAGACCTCCGGAGATTCTGGTATATCTAAACTTCCACTAATAAATGGGGTTTTCTGCTGATTTAATATATAGGCTTGCTGGCAATCCAGAATGAATATTTCACCAAGATAAAAGTCGTGGGCGTTATATGAAGGAAGCGCTGTCAACCAGGCCTTAATCTGAACTTTTTGAGGGATCAGTTCGCCTTCTGGTTTCAGCAAAGGAATCAGATGGCGAAACACAGATACCTGAGGCTCTTGATCCAGCATCGCTTTCATTGTTTCTGAAATGATGAGATCGAAAGGTTGCTGTTGTTCAATCGGCCATTGCAGAATATCGGTACACTGCTGATTTTCTATAAAACCATCGACAGCAAGTATTTCAATCAGCTTTTGCAGAGCATCCAGTGATTCCTGGTGAATGTCTAACAGACAAACCTGAACTTTGCCCGGAGTAAACTGGTGTAGCAAAGGTATTACAAGAAGACCAAAGGGCCCGGTGCCAGCATATAGAATCCTGATGCTATCCTGGGTTTTCAGCTGATCCTGAATAGCCTGAAACACACCTCGCAGAAACACCTGGGTGCGAATGAACTCTTCTGCGCACTGTGCCGCTGTTGTCATGGATACTGCTTTGCCACATGGCGTTTCTGTTGCATGCTCATCCTGAAAAAATGCTGGATGAAGCTCAATACCTGTAATGTCACATAACTGGCAAACCAATTCATCTACTAAAGGCTTAAGAGAGGGGAGTTGATGCTCTGGAGCATTCAGAATTTGATCAATTATATCGTTTATTTTATGAGACATTTTGCTTATTCCTTAAGTTTGAAAGTATTTTGAGCCATCCTGACTGAATAGGTTAAAATAGCAGACCACTAAATCTATATAGCAACATAATCAATAAGTAGGAGATTTATAAGAGTACTGACAGTCTGGATATCGACCAAACAGGCTCGTTAACATTCAGTCTAAAAGCAATCACCAGCCTTTTTTCAAAGTGATAGCCCAAATATTTCTAGATCACCTTCGACGTTAACTCCCATGAAATGACACAGAAATCATCCCCCCCGATAATAGGGGTTTAGTTCTGGACAACACTCAGGGCTTCTCCTTTTGATTTACCTTATAATCTCGTTCAGCATCATGGTAAGTGGCACTAAACAGCAGCTATTATTAAGACTAGAATTATATTGCAATCAGAAATATAGCGTCGCTATCTTAAACAATGCATCATAAATTCTCTATTACAGGCTATTACACAAGATCCCCCCCTCCAAGTGCCAAAGAAAAAATTATTCAACTGATACAAGAAAATTTATAACTACCTGAAAGAAAAGAGATATTGCCCTCGATGAGCTTTCACAAGGCTGTAAGCAGATTTACTCGCTGTGTAAATTGAGTTGCATTTATTACTTAAATCCAAAAAAATTGCATATACACTGAAAAAATGGTCTTCCCCTTAACTCCAATCATGACTTGCTCGCTACAGAGTGAAAGGGGAAATATTTATTAGAGTACTTAAAACAGGGCTGTTTTATGAGTAACTTTCCAGTCAGCAAACAACAGAAAGACGACTATCAAAAAAAAGGCTACACTCGTCTGAGCAATGCCATACCATCAGAGCTATTAGAGAAATGGCAACAACGAGGGGCGCAGCTCGAAAAGCAAGCCATCAAAGCATACTATAATGGCACACCTTTAACCGATGCTTGCATCATCCCTGACTCCATCGAACCCCGACTGATGCGATATAACAATATACATATTGCCGATGCCGAACTTTCTCTTGAGTTACTGTCATGTCCTGCTTTAACAGCAATCGTCAGAGAGCTCTGTGGCCGAGGTGCAGTTCCGTTACAGATGGACCTCGTCTATAAACAACAGCACCCCCAGCCTGTGACCAAGTGGCATCAGGATGCCCTTCATCCTCGTAACCACCCCTATCTTAATATCGGAATTTATCTGGATAATGCACTAGAAGGTGACGGCTGCCTCAGATGTACCCCAGGCACCCAACACCATTCACTTGATATAGAGCATATCTCGGCTAACCATGGCTGGGAAGTACCTGGAGCTATAGATATACCAGCCAAAGCGGGTGATATTTTGATTCATGACATGATGCTTTTACATGGCTCTATGCCCAAGCGTTCCCCCGGTGTCAGACGCACTATTTATGTCGAATTCCGGCCAGTGGAAGGCATTATGGATAGTGGAGTACATAGCATGGAATGGGTTGAACTGAGAAAACAATGGATGGCACACGTTATTGCCAATGGGGGGAAAATAGAATGGCCTCAAGCGTGGCAACAAGATTACCCACTTACAACTCATGATATTACACACCTCATGCAACAAATCTATGAGCAAGCCGAACCTAATATCCCTGCTTTATGGGAAACCAATCCTGTCGAACTAGAGAATTACCCGGTTCCCAAGGACATGAAAAATTGGTAGGCCAATAGAGGTATCACATGACAGAAACGTATATAAGACATATTGATATAATTCAACGGATGCAACAGGTTCTCAATGTAAATCTGAGTGAAGATCAGGCAGATCAGGCAACACAAATTCTTGTAAAGTACTGGATAGATTCTTCAAGTATCTCTTTGGACAACTCAACCTCGTCCAACATTCATAACAGTGGTCTTATACTTAGCCCACAAGCAGCAGGCAATTGTGCATTAGCTTATCGCCGCACCCGTCGTTACCTTAGAGCCCTATATAAAGCTATTAATGACCTGACAAAACAGAAAAAGGAGCAGCCAATACAAATTCTTTATCCTGGCTGCGGGCCATTTGGCATCCTGGTACTTCCCCTACTTCCCCTATTTTCACCAAGTACAATTCAAGTCAGTATTTTGGACTTCAATATCAAATCTATTAACATTGTAAAACAGCTGATTAGCTATTTTCAGTTGGAGGACTATATTACGGAGTGCATCACAATCGATGCTTTACAGTATCAGATAACGGCCAAACAGCAGCCTGATGTTATTATCTCAGAAATATTACAAGCTGGATTAAAACAGGAGGGTCATGTGGCAATTAACCGTCACCTTATCACGCAAACCCCCAATGCTACTCTGATTCCCCAGCAAATAGCCCTACACCTGAAATCTGCCGACCCAAGCATTGAATTCTCTCCTACAAACAATCAACAACGCCGCTCACATAGAGCTGACTTGGGCTGCGTATTCACTATGAATCGACAATTGTTGCTCGCTCATCCTGAGAATGGCAGCTCACTGCCCGGTACAAGAATCACACTCCCCAAAGAGCTGAATATGTATCACCATCTTTTCCTATTTACTGAAATCAGCTTGTACGGAGGTGAGCATATAACAGAATACGAGGATGGCCTCACAACACCGATAGTTTTTAATCTCAATACAGGCTACGTTCCCGGTAAAGATATTTATTTCACCTATGATGTTGGACAATCTCCAGAGCTTAAGAGCCACTATATCGAATAAACAACGACTCTTCAGAGTATGCTGCTGTCGACACCATAAACACAACAGCCTACTCCTGAAAGCATCGTTACTCGATCCGATAAACTGAAGGTAGCAGAAATCACATCAAGCAGATTTCTGTGAGTTCAGCCAAATACTTCTGAGCTTTTTCGCCATTTCAAAAGCGACATCAGCTCCTAAGGCTTCAAGATGCTCAATCACCTGTAAGACATTATGATCTGTAATACTCGGATCACCGTATTTGCATACTGTTTCAGTTTTCTTATAACCGGAGCAAACAAACATATTTTCCAGCCAAGCGTTTACCAAGCAGTCAATAACCAGATGTACCCGATCTATCACACTATTATTTGTGACCTGATGTGGGTAGTTGGCGTTCATATACCAGCATTCACCCTCGCCAAAGTGAATAGGCTGATCATTAATCAGAAAAATCACATCCGGATGGGTTTGAACTGGAATATGCAACCGCACACACCCATCTTCAAAACAGAGATCCATATCCGTGTGGCGACGAATTTCCTGTCCCGCTTTCAGCGACATCAAGCGGGCAGACACCAAGGTACAATCAAAACTGGCCAAGACTTCCCGCAAGTAGTCACTTTGCTCCAGATAAGGCGTACTTTGGTAACGTTCAGGATCCATTTCCACAACCGCTGCATTACCTACTTCACCATCAACCGCCCTTAAAGGCAAAGCAGTCCAACCGCCATCATGTACACCTGTATTGATATGCTCCAACCATTGATTGTCTTGCAAACAAGCCAAATCTTGTTGCAGACGTATCACATCAAAAGTCATTGGCAGCTTATGGTAAGCATCGGTCATAACAAACTCCTTGTCTTGAAAAGGGCAGTCTGAGGAAACGGACCACTGTCGCTGGCTACGTATGGTTTCCAGTTGCTGATACTGCGCCGCAAGTGATTCTAAACGCGCTTGATAGCATGAAGTAAACGCCTTCTCTGTTTCTTGTTTAAAATCATTAGTGTGATGTTTTGAATGTTTACGGGAGCGCTGTTGCATTGCAGCTAACTCTTGTTCCGTGAGATCAAGTGCGATGGCCTGGGCAAAAGCTTGTGTTGTGATATCCGGCAGCTGATGATAATTGATTAACTTTAGCGCTACCGGCTCATGTTCAGCCTGTTCCAACGCAGAAGTAAACAGACCATGCAACACCTCCAATTGATAGCCAGCCAAGTCAGCAATGGGGATTGCAGAGGTATCCATCGGCAGGGCTCCCGTATCCACCAGCCCTGGTACCATCTGCACGCCCGGTTGTTTTTGGTGAGAGGCAAAGATTTTTTCTGGCTCACGATAGAGCAGAAAACAGGGTACATCAGGAAAAACCTGTTGAATCAATGGCAGATCAGCCAGGTGCCAGCAGTCCAGTTTAATAATGCAGTGCGTCTGTCGAGGAGTTAAGGACTGCCCCAGGGCGGTAATTGCGCAGTAAAGAAGCTTTTGACGCTCAGAAGCAGAGGACAACTTGCGACCATAACTGAGCACTGCTTCCAGTATTGGTGGCTCGGATAGTACATGACAGCGAGCCGATTGCATCAGTTGCTGTGTCATCAAGGTTGAGCCACAGCGAGAGACATGAAAGATAAACGCTGACGGGTACAGGCTTGTTGAATAACCCCTTTCGGTAAGAGAATCCAATGGCAGAGTACGATAGCTCGCCTTTGGCACACGCCTCAGATCATCGAAAAAGAAAGGCTGAGACAATGGTCTTCCTTGTAGATTTACCCAAACAACCTGAGGCTGATCACCAGCCAATAAATCAATCGGATACCATCCCTGCAAATCATCTTGTTCTTTCAACTGCACTCTCCCTGATAACCATTCTCTATGGCATTACTTAATGACCTATACCTTACTGAGCTGAAAGCAGCGTTGTCACCATATCCCGCACACTGAGCACTTCGGTATCAAACTTAAATTCAGGTTGTTCAGGCACCTGATAAGGCGCATCCAATCCAGTCATACCTTTGATCTCTCCGGCCAATGCTTTAGCGTAAAGCCCCTTGGGGTCGCGGCTGATGCAGGTCTCAATTGCCGGGGCCAGATAGATCTCTGAGAATTGCTCAGCTGGCACACTTTCTCTGATAGCTTGTCTTTGCTGTCGATAAGGTGAAATCAGTGCACAAATGACACTGACATTATTTTCCAACAATAGACGAGCCACTTCACCAGCCCGCCGGATATTCTCTTTACGATCCGCTTCACTTAGCCCTAGATCGGAACATAATCCTTTTCTCAGGTTATCTCCATCCAGGACGATCACTTGTTGCCCCTGCTGCTGCAAAGCGGTTTGTAACGCTTCAGCCAGTGTTGTTTTCCCCGAGGCCGATAGTCCTGTTATCCAGTAAAGATGTGGAAGGACACTTCCTGAATCACTTAACATTCAACATTTCCTTTTAAAACGTCTCAACTTATTCAGCCGGTGGGGATATAAAGATCCGCCAGTATTGTCACTAGTGTAATAACTATTACCAGAACAACTTACCACTTACTAGCAGCCTGTCGGACTTAAGCCGTCAATAGGCTTAAAAATCAGAAAAAATTGCGATTTATGCAGGGATATTCCTATTTTTTGAGAATATCCCTGTTCAATACCTTATTTTAGGCGCAACTTGGCTATTCGTTTTAGATTCCAGGCCATACACACCAAGCTCCATTCTCCTGTCACTCCCTTCAGTCCTCGTAGCGAGAACTGACGGAAGCCCAAGACCGATTTGATAATACCGAAGACCGGCTCAACCGTTTGTTTACGTAAGGCATAGATCGCTCGTCCTGCCTTGGTCCTTAACTTATGTGCCATCTTCTCTGCTGGAGATGCCCTTGTACCTAAAGGCCCTGGCTCAATAAATCGCTC
>NZ_AULT01000065.1 GCF_000422425.1 Oceanospirillum beijerinckii DSM 7166 | reverse complement strand
GTCAATTTTCCTCCAAAAGTATCTGTATCAAAGCTAGTAAACAGCTTGAAAGGCGTGTCGAGCAGGCGATTAAAACAGATTCACCCTGAGTTGATTAAATCGGCGTATTTGAAAAACGCCTTGTGGAGTCCAAGTTACTATGCTGGAAGTGTAGGTGGCGCTCCGATCTCCGTTGTCCGTCAATATATCGAGCAACAAGCCAGACCTCATTAGAGAGGCTTGCGTCTCTACGCTCTGTATCCCCGCACTAAAAGTACGGGGTTTTCCGCGAAAGGTGATAAAAGTGATCGGGGGCGGTCTCTTGGTCCAGCCAGCGGATAATAGCGCCATCAACCTCTTCCTGTGCCTGGGTCAACAGGCTCAAATCACTGAATAGAGCATGCTTTATTTGCGCGATTTCGGATAATAAGGCGTTCTAAGTTATCAAAATCTGACTACATCCACTTTCAATACTTTTCAAACAATGGCTTCATTCAATCACCGGCTGCTCACGTGAAGACTTCGCCTTTGTTGCCTGTTATCCCATACAAACTCTGTTAAAATGCGCGCCATTATCCCTTCACAGAGTAACGTCCACTTTATGTCTTTTATCTCTCTTGGTCTTTCTGAATATCTGGTTACAGCTCTAACAGAGCTGGGTTATCAGCAACCCACGCCTATTCAGCAAAAAGCAATTCCGGCAACCCTTGAAGGTCACGATGTTCTGGCTGCAGCAGAAACAGGGTCAGGTAAAACCGCAGGTTTTAGTCTGCCAATTTTGCAGCGCTTACTGACCGTCGCGCCATCTGAAGACAAGAGAAAAGGCAGCAATCAGGTATTTGCTTTGGTACTGGTGCCCACCCGGGAGCTGGCTGTTCAGATTGAAGAGGCCGTGCGTCAGTATGCCCGTCACTTCCCAAGAAAGCTAAAGACTCTGGCCGTATATGGTGGTGTAGCGATAAACCCCCAAATGCAAGGAATGCGCGGTGGTTGTGACGTGCTGGTGGCGACACCGGGGCGTTTGATCGACCTGATTGAGCGCAATGCCGTTAAGCTCAATACCGTGAATACTCTGGTATTGGATGAAGCGGATCGTATGCTTGATCTGGGTTTTTCTGATGAGCTTCGCACCATTCTGGATCTGTTACCGCAACAGCGTCAGAATCTACTGTTCTCTGCAACCTTCCCACAAGATGTACGTGCTCTGATCGATAATCTGCTGGTGAATCCTGTGGAGATCGAAATTCAGCAGGAAAGTACTATTCCTGAACAGCTGGTACAAACGGCTATTGAAGTGGACAGGGACAGTCGTACAGCCCTGTTAAAACATCTATTGGAACAGGAAAGCTGGACTCAGGTCTTGGTTTTTGTTGCCAGCAAGCGCACCGCTACCAATGTCGAGAATAAATTATTTAAATCGGGTATTGCCGCAGAAACTCTGCATGGTGATATGAGTCAGCTAGAGCGTAATCAGGCGCTGAAAAACTTTAAAAACGGCGACAGTCGGATTCTTATCGCAACAGACCTGGCGGCCCGTGGTATCGATATTCCGAATCTGCCATGCGTACTCAACTATGATCTGCCTCGCTCGCCTGCAGATTATGTGCACCGTATTGGTCGTACTGCTCGTGCTGGTGAGGAAGGGCTTGCGCTGTCCTTTGTGGATCATGAAAGCGATGCTCACTTTAAGCTGATTGAAAAACGCAACAAGATTAAGGTGATTCGTGAATCGGTGGCAGGTTTTGAGCGTAGCCCCGAAGTACCGCAGGATGTACTTGCAAAAAAAGGCCAGGCACCGGTTAAAGGCAAGCGTAAGAGTAAAAAAGATAAGTTACGTGAGGCGGCGGCCGCTGCAGCAAGAACTCAGGATATCTGGGGTAAGAAATAGCGAGGTAAACATAGGCTACCCCGCGAAGTGAATCTGAAGTAAGGCATGTGGCTTTACCCCACATGAGCCTTACTTCGGGAAATGATTTTTAACCATCACTTACGCCAGCTTGACCAAGGGTTATTCCCTGAATCATTTTGCTGCCCAGCGTTGTCTTTATCTCCCTGATTCCGGCTTTTGCGTTTGACAGGTTCAACATTGCCCTTGTTATCACGACGGGGCTTGTTGGTGCTATTCGGCTTACCCCAAGGGTCTTGTGAGCCACCGGATGGCTGCTCAAGTCTCTCTTTCCAAGGGCCATCATTGTGGCGGCGATTACCTCGTTTATTATCTCGGTCTCTCTGGTTCTGGCTTTCATCACGCTTTCGGTGACCCCCTTGTCTGCTATGCTCGCCATTCTTTTGCTTATGTTTAGGCACATGGTTCAGGATAGAGACAGGTACCGTCTTTTTCGCTTCAAAGCCCGCCACTTCTTTGCGTTCAATCAGATGACCAAGACGGCTTTCAATAGCACAAAGGCGCTTAAAGTCATCTTTGGATACCAGAGAGATCGCTTCACCAGAGGCACCCGCACGGCCGGTTCGGCCAATACGGTGAATATAATCATCCGCATCATCAGGCAAGTCGTAGTTCACGACACGTTCCAGTTGATCGATGTCGATACCCCGGGCCGCAACACCTGTCGCGACCAGTAACGACAGCCTGCCAGATCTGAAATCTGCCAGAATCTGTTCACGCATCGCCTGACTACGGTCACCGTGAATTGAGTCTGCAGTGATACCCCGCTTTTCCAGCTGAGAAACCAGTTTTGCCGCGCCGTGCTTGGTTCGGATAAAGATCAATGCCTGCTGCCAATCGTGCTCCTGAATAAGATGGCTAAGCAAAGCCGACTTTTGATCTTTATCGACAGTAATCAGCCACTGCGTAATATCTGGTTTGCTACTCTGATCACTGGCAACAGACACTTCTGCCGGGTCGACTGTAAAATCCTGGGCCAGAAAACGTACATCATCGGTCAGAGTTGCTGAGAACAATAGGCTCTGTTTCTGCTCAGGCAAGCGTTCGATAATCTTGCGGATATCGGCGATAAAGCCCATATCCAGCATACGGTCCGCTTCATCCAGCACCAGATATTCCAGCTCATCAAAACGTATCGCTTTCTGATAGATCATATCCAGCAGGCGGCCCGGTGTTGCCACCAGAATATCGACGCCTTCCAACAAACGCTGTTTTTGGGGGGCACTATCAACACCACCAAACATTGCCATTGCCGTCAGGCTCAGATGTTTGCCATAACGGACAATATCTTCTTCCACCTGCTGAGCCAGCTCACGGGTTGGAACCAGAATCAGTGCACGCACCCGTTTTGCCCGTTGTGTTTCGCCACTGGCTAACTGATGCAGAATAGGTAATACAAAGCTTGCGGTTTTACCTGTACCCGTTTGAGCACCCGCCAGCAGGTCACGGCCTTGCAGAATCAGGGGAATCGCCTGGGCCTGAACAGGTGTTGGTGTTTGATAACCTTGTTCGGCAACAGCAGTTAGAATCGGCTCGATCAAGCCTAGTTGGGCAAATGTCATTGGCATCTCGGGATAGTCATTCAACAGTTTTCAGCCTGGGCTGCTCATCGGTCTAATCAAAGTAGTCAAAAGACAAGCGACTTGATAGCAATTACTCAATTATAGCGACTAAGACGTTGAAAAAGGGCAATGGAAAATCAGGGGCGCAACTATACCAGATCATCTGGGCTCTGTATCTCTAAAGCAGGAGTTAAAGCTGCAACGGCAAGTCTCTGTTTAGGTAATATCAAAAAAGCGAATCAGTGCTATCCAAAAACAGAATGTTGTGGAGGGCGTCTTCGTATTCCTGCAGTTCAGACAATGGATTAACATGAGACTGATTAAGCATTGTTTCTATTAAGGCCGTATTCTGCATGCAACTTGTTATCGAAACCGTTATTCCCATTTTTGTTATTATTGCTGCTGGCTGGTGGGCCAGAAAAAGCAACCTGCTGGAAGAAAAGGCCTCAGCCACTCTGAATCAGTATGTGTTTTATTTTGCTATCCCTGCGATGATGTTTTCCGCTACTGCACGGTTTAGCTTGGCAGAAGTGATCAATGGACCATTTCTGATCGCCTTTTTCCTTGCTACATTGGTTACCGCGTTGGTCGGTTTTATTCCTTATAAGGCACTACGTATTCAGGGACCGCTGGACTCTATGGTAATTGCCCTCAACACAGTCTGGGCCAACACCATCTATATGGGCGTACCTCTGTTCTTCTTTATTTTTGGTGATAAGGGGACTTTGCCGGTGATTATGGCGACCTTAACGACCAATATGGCTTTTATTTTTTGTATGGCTGTTTTTGCCAATCTGGAACCTGGGCAGTCCAAGGCTTCACTTCCTGGGCTCTTCAGTAAGATCTTTCTGAAAAATCCGGTGATGCTGGCCCCGATTTTGGGAATGAGTGTCTCTTTCCTTGAGCTACCGTTAGCCAAACCTTTGGATAATCTTCTGACAATGGTTGCGCCATCTGCTGCACCTGTGGCGCTGTTTTCGCTAGGTCTGTCTCTTTATGGACTGAAGATTCAGGGCAGCCTGTTTCAACTGAGTTGGATCACACTGGTTAAACTGGTCATCCATCCGCTGGTCGCTTTGGCTATCGTATGGGCAATGGAGCTGGAGCCGTTTTGGGCAGCCTCTGTCGTACTGCTCTCCGCACTGCCTACCGGTGCTATGGTTTATGTACTGGCTCAGCAATATGATCGCAGAGTTGATCTATCTTCCAGCAGCATCTTTGTTACGACTATTTTGTCCATCGTCTCGCTAGCCATTTTGCTACCGATAATGAAACAATGGGCAGGATGATATAAGAGCGGACAACAAAAAACAGGCCGCGATAAAACGGATCGTAAATGCAACGGAAATCTCTTATGACTGAACAACAGAGCTTCTCAAAATCCCCAATCTGGCAGATTCAGAAAGAGTATTACCAGCAGCTGGGAATTGAGACATGGGGTAAAGCCATGGTGCCTTTCTCCGCGACCACTAACTGCTTTGTGGCTCAGGGTTACGCCCATAATATAGCGGCCTTTATTACCGATCTGCAGCTACAGGGGAATCATCAGCCGGTTAACATCGTCGAGCTGGGCACCGGTCACGGTCGCTTTAGTTTTATGCTGTTAAAAGCGCTGGAAGACCTTTATCAGGATTATCCGGAAAAGCCTTATCGCTATATTATGACGGATATCGCCCCGGTCAGTATTCAAGCCTGGAGCCAACATGCCAGGCTACAGCCCTTTATCGAAGAGGGGGTATTGGATTTCTCACTGTTTGATGCCGTGATCCAACAAGATACCACTCTGGAGGTGAGCGGTGACTCGTTTACCCAAACTCTGGCTGGTAAGCCCCTAGTCGTTGTCGCAAACTTCCTGCTGGATGTACTGCCCTATGACCTGTTTCGAGTTAAACAAGGTGAGATTCAGCCCTATTACGCCACCCTGACTCCCGATGAGCAAACCCTATCCAGCCTGTCTCCGGAAGATGCGGTAAAACAGGTAGAGCTTCAGTCTCAAATAGGTGAAGCTCAAGACTGTTATTATGATGTACCGGAATGGAATCAGCTGCTGGAATATTACCGAAATGAGATCAACGACAGTGTTGTACAGATGCCTGTATGTGTCCTACAAACCCTGGACTTCTTTAATCAACTGTCACCGCACAGCCTATGGCTTATCGCTGAAGAAGCCAGCCTGACACTGGAAAAGCTGGAAGGCCATCTCAGCACTGGTATCAAAAAACAGGGTTCCTTTACCACCCGTGTTAATTTGCACGCCGTACAGTATCTTCTCAACGATGGTCGCCACCAGTTCCTCCATGCCGAAACCCCAGATCCTCGTTTTGATAGTTATGCTCTGATCAAATCAGCCCAACCCGAACGCTTCCGCCTGAGCCGCAATAGCTTTAAGCAGAATCTGACTACCTTTGGTCCACGCAGTTTCTTCCGCCTGTTTGTTAACCTAAGACGTGAAAAACCCGCATTCAACGATGATGGCATGCTCTCTCTAATTGAGTTAAGCCAGTACGATCCCTATTTCTTCCGCCGTTTTCGCTATCGTATCCTTGATGCCTGTAAACAAGCCAGAAGCTTCCAAACAAAAGCGCTGGTAAAGGCACTGCTTAACATTTGGGATAACTATTACGATATCGGTGAAGACTTCCCTATCGCCTATTATCTAGCCCGCACCTTCGCGATACTGGAATACCATGATACGGCCATTGAGTTTTTAAGCTTGGCGCTGGAACATGATCAACAACAAGCACCAGCACAACGTCAAACACATAAGCTGTATTATTATTTGGGCCTGAGCAATTTAGAAACGGGTCAAACGGAACTGGGTGAGCAGTTTTTGCGTCACTCACTCAGTCTGGGCAGTGAATTCAAACGCCAGATTGAAAAGTGGCTGCCTTCAGACTCAATCGCATAAATCTCGCAATGGGTAGGCACTTCTCAGAGAGATGCCTACTTGGTTTTCTAACGCAACGGATTCTCCATTGTGAAGTTGCTCAGAGTCACATTTTCACGCCGAATAATATTCTCTGCTAGCTGAGTAAGCCCCCGTCGTTGGAAAAACGGTTTAGCAACAACCGAGGCTTCGACATATAGGCGTCCAATACCTCGATGACGGGCTTCCTGCTCCAAGTGCTGATACAGTGCACTGGCTACGCCTTTTCCCTGAAACTTGGGATGAGTATAAGTACAATCAATATGACCATCGGGGTCTAACTCGATAAAGCCTGCGATCTGCTGGTCGATAATGGCCAACCAGGGCTGCTTCTGGGCTAAGCGTTTTTGCCATACTTTATAATCGGGTTCTGGCGCCCATACTCTTTTCTGCTCAGTGTTATAGATTTCATCATTTATCGCCCATACAGCCTGATAAAACAGGTCGGCGATCTCCTGCGTTGCCGCCATTGTTCCATTAATTGGCGATGTCTTGCCACAATCGCTTGCTTTCTGATCATTATACGCCTCCTTAACAATTTCGTAATAGGCACATATTTTCACGGTACTTACTTCCTGTTTTCCAAAATCAGATAAATGGATGCTAAGAAAAGCCTCAGTATCCCCATGATTTATTAATTTATTAAATGTTTGATAAATTAATGATGATTAATATAAGGGGCTGCTTTATAAGTTAAACTAATGGGCTTATTAGCTTGGCTAATAGCCTGCGTGAAATTATCCGGTGTATAGACTAAAGTCTTGCATTCGACAATCATCTCATACATTATCCATTTATTAGAGCATGACAACATAAAGTCTAGTCATTGCACGATGATTAGCGATAACTCCCCATTCTATTCCCTGAAATAACTATACATATACCCAGGAAGAACTATGAAGGTCTCACATAAAGTTGCGCTTGTAGCATCTTCAATTATCATATTGGTTTTTACCCTCTATTCATGGCTGCAATACCACTCGGTCAGGGATACCCTGCTGGAAAGAACAGCCCAAAATACGCAAGAATCTGCCCAGGCATTAGGTGATCAAATCACCAATTGGCTAAACGCGCGTTTGAGTCTGATCGATATGATGGCTCAGACGATTGACTCTGACTTTAGCTTAGAATCCATTCAGAAAACCTTCGATACCCCAATATTAAAGGATAAATTTATCCTTATTTTTGGCGGCTTGCATACCGATGGCAAGAAAATTACTAATGACCCCAGCTGGAATCCGGTGGGTTGGGATGCCCGTAAGCGTCCTTGGTACAGCTATGCGCAAAATAACTCCCGCGCAGTGCTAACAGACCCTTATGCTGATGCGGCAAGTGGAGAAATTCTAATCTCAGCGGTTGCCAGGTTTACGGATAAAGGTCAGTTTAAAGGGGCCTTTGGTGGTGATTTGAGTTTAAAGGCGGTATCAGACGCTTTAAATACGCTAAACTTTAATAATACGGGTTATGTGTATTTAATGAATACTAATGGCAATATAATCAGTCACCCTGATAGTAAGCTGAATGGTAAAAATATTTCTGAACTATATAGCCAAAAACCAATTTTGAAACATGAACTGCAGCAAGTAGATATCAATGGTCAGAAAGCGCTAACCTCTTTCCATAAACTGGAAGGTATTTACGGGAGTGACTGGCAGATAGGTATTGTACTGGATTACAAAAAAGTAATGGTGGATGCTAACGACATGGGCATCACGGCTGCAATCGCGACCATTATTAGTGCAATTATCTGTAGTCTGGCACTCTATTTTACCGTATCCCGTCAGTTGCAGCCGTTATCTGATTTGCGCAGCTCTCTAATAGAGATTAACCAGGGCGAAGGGGATCTGACCAAGCGCCTGACAATTACCCGTACCGATGAGTTTGGTCAGGTTTCCAGTGATTTCAATCAGTTTATAAGTTATCTGCAAAATCTGATTAGCCAAGTGAAACAAGTCACAAGCGAGGTCCATCGCAATAGCCAGCAAACAGCTTCTTCCGCATCCACTTCAGTACAGAGTCTGGAACAGCAGTTGTATGAACTGGACCAATTGGCAACGGCGATGCATGAGATGTCAGCAACTGCTCATGATGTTGCTCTGAACGCTCAAACCACTGCCAATGCAGTAAAAGAGGCTGATTCTGCAAGCAGTGAAGGCGTGGAAGTGGTTGCAAAGGCCAGTGAAGATATTGCTCACCTATCTGATGATATGGAAAGTGTTGTAGGCACTATTAACGAACTGATCCAGTACAGCAACAATATAGAATCTATCTTGACAGTGATTACCGACATTGCGGAGCAGACCAACCTGCTGGCGCTGAACGCTGCAATTGAAGCCGCGCGCGCCGGAGAAAGCGGTCGAGGGTTTGCCGTAGTTGCTGATGAAGTGCGTGCTCTGGCTTCCAGAACCCAAGAGTCCACGGATGAGATCCGAAGCACCATCAATCAATTGCAGAACGGTGTCAAAAAAGCAGAAAACACGATCGCCAAGAGTCGTCAAAAAGCCAGAGATACGCAGGAAACCGTTGAACTTGCAGCTCAATCCCTAACCTGTATTCGTAACAGTATTGGCAATATCAGTGCAATGGCCATTCAGATCGCAACCGCAGCAGGACAACAAAGCGCTACCGCTGAAGAGATCAATCGTAATACCACCAATATCCGTGATATTTGCCAATCAGTGGCTGAAGGTTCTCGTAGTGTCGAAAATAAGTGCCAGCTAATGGCTCAACTGAGCACTCAACAAAGCAATGAACTTAGCAAGTTTAATGTTTGATCGCGCTAAATAGGCCTGTAACAATATTGTTAGCCAAAAAGCCCGGACTGGTGTTTGAGTCTGGGCTTTTCGGCCTGCTGCTTGAATGGAAACCCATGGGGAAACATTGACGTCACACTTTCAATTAATGCCTACAATACCAAAAGTCCGTCGTCTTGCATGTGTAATCCAAACATAATTCAGGTATGATGGCGCCTTTCATGAATTAGCTTATAGAGAGCAGTAACAAACAATGCAGCTTTCCAGCCTTACCGCAATATCCCCTGTTGATGGCCGCTACGGCTCTAAAACCGCTGACCTGCGTCCTTGGGTTAGTGAATTTGGCCTGATCCGCGCCCGTGTTGAAGTTGAGATTCGCTGGTTGCAGCGTCTGGCTGAGCACGATCAAATCGCTGAAGTACCTGCGTTAAGCGCAGAAGCGAACCAGCTTCTGAACGATCTGGTAGCCAACTTCGGTGAAGAAGATGCGCAGCGTATCAAAGAGATCGAGCGCACCACCAACCACGACGTTAAAGCGGTTGAGTACTTCATTAAAGAGCGCATTGAAGTTAACGACGAACTGAAAGCCGTTACTGAATTTGTTCACTTCGCTTGTACCTCTGAAGACATCAACAACCTGTCTCACGCCCTGATGCTGAAAGGTGCGCTGGACAATGTTGTACTGCCGGCTATGAAGGAAGTGGTTGCAGCGATTCGCCAGCTGGCTCTGGACAACGCTGAGCAACCGATGTTGTCCCGTACTCACGGTCAGACGGCATCCCCTACCACTCTGGGTAAAGAGATGGCTAACGTTGCGGCACGTTTGCAACGTCAGGTGGTTCAGGTTGAAGCGGTTGAACTGCTGGGTAAGATCAATGGTGCCGTAGGTAACTACAACGCCCACCTGTCTGCTTACCCGGATATCGACTGGCAAGCCAACGCTGAGATCTTTGTTGAAAGTCTGGGTCTGACCTTCAACCCTTACACCACTCAGATTGAGCCACATGATTACATCGCTGAGCTGTTTGATGCGGTAGCCCGTTTTAACACTATCCTGATTGACTTTGATCGTGACGTTTGGGGTTACATCTCTCTGGGTTATTTCAAACAGCGTACTATCGCGGGTGAAGTGGGCTCTTCTACCATGCCGCACAAGGTTAACCCAATCGACTTCGAAAACTCCGAAGGTAACCTGGGTATCGCCAATGCGATCATGCAGCACCTGGCCGCTAAATTGCCTATTTCTCGCTGGCAGCGTGACCTGACCGACTCTACTGTTCTGCGTAATCTGGGTGTTGGTTTTGGTCAGTCTCTGATCGCTTACCAAGCATCTCTGAAAGGCATTAGCAAACTGCAAACCAATGCGGACCGTCTGAATGCCGATCTGGAAAACAGCTGGGAAGTTCTGGCTGAGCCGATCCAGACCGTTATGCGCCGTTACAATATCGAAAAACCATACGAGAAGCTGAAAGAGCTGACCCGTGGTAAAGCGATCACTAAAGAAACCCTGCAAGAGTTTGTTCAGACTCTGGATATGCCGCAGGAAGCAAAAGATGAGCTGATGCAGCTGACGCCGCACAACTACATCGGTAACGCGATCGATCAAGCAAAAGCGATCTGATTATTAGATTAGCTTGCTAATCACAGCTCAAGCTGTTGATTAAGACGCGAAATGAAAGGCTCTGATCCATATCAGGGCCTTTTTATTTGTTTCGTGTTTTCCTATTCTTTGATTTTAGCCAAGGTTGTTAACTAAACCTGTTTCTTGGTTTTAGTGCGTAAAAATACTAATCCAGATAAGTTGCTGTAGGTCGGAAAAGCCGTAGGCGCCTTCCGACAATAGTCTGGTATGCAGGTTAGTGTCGGATGGCGTTTCGCTGATCCAACCTCCCCAAGTATCGAGAGCTTATCAGGAAGCGCATAAGACACGTATTGACATCATCTGATCTTTTTTCACTCTGGAAAGAATCCCATGTTACAACTGCCTGAATGCCTGCTGGGCCAAATCAGCTATGAAGAGTTTCTGCGCGACTACTGGCAGAAAAAGCCGCTGTTTATTAAAAATGCGATTCCTGATTTTGAATCCCCTATCGACGAACATGAGCTGGCGGGGATGGCACTGGAAGAGCAGGTTGAATCCCGCCTGGTGATGGAAAAAGGCCCGAACGGTGAAAATTGGCACCTGGAGAATGGTCCGTTTGAGGAGTCCCGCTTCAGCACGCTGCCTGAAACCCATTGGACCCTGCTGGTACAGGCGGTCGATCACTACGTGCCGGAAGTGGCGGCTTTAATGGAAGCCTTTGACTTTATTCCAAGCTGGCGTGTGGATGACATTATGATCAGCTTCGCCCCTAAAGAAGGCAGTGTCGGCCCGCATCTGGACTACTACGATGTATTCCTGCTGCAGGCTCAGGGTACACGCCGCTGGCAATTGGGTGGTTTCGCCGATGATAAAACGCCTATTGTCGAAGGCGTACCCCTGCGTATTCTGCGTGAGTTTAATGTCGAAGAAGAGTTTGTCTGTGAACCTGGCGACTTGCTCTATCTGCCACCTCAGTTGGCACACTATGGTGTGTCCCAAACCGATGACTGTATGACCTGGTCTGTGGGTTTCCGTGCTCCTTCTGCTGATGAAATTGTCACATCTCTGGCAGATTTTATCGGAGAAACGCTCTGTGAAGATGATCGTTACGGTGATCCAGATCTGGAACTACAGTCCTATAACAGCCAGATTGGCCCGGATGCTATCGCTCGCGTTAAGACTTTAGTACTGGAAAAGCTTAACGATGACGAGGTGATCAATGCTTGGTTCGGCCGTTATATGACGCAACCCAAGTATATGGACCAGCTAATTCCCAGTGAAGAGGCAGTTTCTGAGTCTGATCTGAGTGAAAATATGGCCTCTGGCGCTGTACTTAACCTGACTGAAGGCAGTCGTTTAGCGTTTTCAGACACCGAAAGTGGCTTTGTTTTGTTTGCTGACGGCGAAGGTTACCCGATTGAGGCGCAAGACAAAGAGTTAATAATGCATTTATGTGAACAAAAGTATCTTACCTCACATGAATTATTTTCACCTTCAGAAAAAACCATGGTGAATTTATCTGAATTAATTAATCGCGGTACCCTGTATTTGAGCGATTAGGCACATTGTAGACAGTCCCTGAATTTGATTCCGGGGCTGTTATTTTCCCCTGGCGATAAAAAAAACATCTCGCGACAAAAAGATCCATTCCAGTCACAGACTTAGCATCAAACTCCCCTTTGGTCAGTGATTTTCGCATATACACACAAAACCACAGCGTTAAATTTTTAACTCGATATCGTCCTAGATGGGATTGTCGACAATCTATAGATTTTAGCTGTCAAAAAACAGCTATCACCTTGTCATTTTGGCGAGTAAAACTACAGAATAGTGCGGCGCAGCAAGTGTAATGACGTCAAAACTGTAGCCGTACTACAGGAATTGATTTGTAGTTAATTTACAACGACTTATAAGTCCAAAGTAGCGTTTGCAAAGGGGTGCTCAGTTCGGCATAGTGTAAAACATACAAAGGCAAACACCTGTTTGAAACTTGTTAGACGAATGGGTGAATTGACTAAGAATCTGAAGTGCGGTCAGTATAGAAAAACGCACTAAGTGTTCGGTTCAGCGAAGACCACAAGTTAAGACACTGAATCCAAGCACAGGCACTAAGTATCCGATTAGGTTAAACGTGGCTAACACAATGCTTAAATAGCAGCACAGTGCTTAAGCAAAGCACTGAAAACACGCTTAGCCTGATCCAAAAAATTCATTCGGTGAAACGGCACATTTCACCGGATACAACGGACACCTTACCAGACACGCACAAATGTCTGACTAAGGCTGAACTAACCCTAACAGGCACACTGTAGAGGAATTTCCATGTCAAGTTTGAATAAAGATATCGATGCGGTAGCAACACTGAAAGAAACCAACGGTTCTCCATGGGATGCGATCAACCCAGAGTACGCAGCACGTATGCGTGCTCAGAACAAATTCAAGACCGGTCTGGACATCGCTAAGTACACTGCTGGCATCATGCGTCGTGACATGGCTGAGTTTGATAAAGACAAGACCAAGTACACTCAATCTCTGGGTTGCTGGCACGGTTTTGTAGGTCAGCAGAAGCTGATTTCTATCAAGAAGCATTTCGGTTCTACCGAGCGTAAATACCTGTACCTGTCTGGTTGGATGGTTGCAGCTCTGCGTTCTGACTTCGGTCCTCTGCCTGACCAGTCTATGCACGAGAAAACTGTTGTAGCGGATCTGGTTGAAGAGCTGTACACCTTCCTGCGTCAGGCTGACGCTCGTGAACTGGGTGGTCTGTTCCGCGAACTGGACAAAGCACGTGAAGCAGGTGATGCGGCTCTGGAAGCTGAAATCCAGGATAAGATCGATAACCACGAAACTCACGTTGTACCAATTATTGCTGACATTGACGCTGGTTTTGGTAACGCTGAAGCGACTTACCTGCTGGCTAAGAAGATGATTGAAGCAGGTGCCTGTGCACTGCAGATCGAAAACCAGGTAGCTGATGAGAAACAGTGTGGTCACCAGGACGGTAAAGTAACGGTTCCTCACGCTGATTTCCACGCGAAAATCCGCGCACTGCGTTACGCATTCCTGGAGCTGGGCGTAGATGACGGTATCATCGTTGCACGTACTGACTCTGAAGGTGCTGGCCTGACTAAAGAGATTGCTGTTGTACGTGAGCCAGGCGATCAAGGTGATGTATACAACTCCTTCCTGGATTGCGAAGAAGTGACTCCAGAGCAAACTGCTGAAGGTGATGTACTGATCAGCCGTAACGGTAAACTGGTTCGTCCTAAGCGTCTGCCTTCCGGTCTGTACCAGTTCCGTCAGGGCACTGGCCACGAGCGTTGCGTATTTGACTGTATCGAAGCAATCAACGCTGGTGCTGACCTGCTGTGGATCGAGACTGCGGTACCTACCGTTCACGAAATCAAAGACATGATGGACGATGTTCGTAAAGTACACCCAGATGCAAAACTGGTGTACAACAACTCTCCATCTTTCAACTGGACGCTGAACTTCCGTCAACAGACTTACGATGCATGGGTTGCTGAAGGTAAAGACGTATCTGAATACGATCGTGCTGACCTGATGAACGCTAAGTACGACGATTCTGAGCTGTCTGCTGCTGCTGACGCTCGTGTACGTACCTTCCAGGCTGACTGTTCACGTGAAGCGAACGTATTCCACCACCTGATCACTCTGCCGACTTACCACACTACTGCTCTGTCAGTAGACAATCTGGCTAAAGAGTACTTCGGTGAAGCTGGCATGCTGGGCTACGTAGCTGGCGTACAGCGTAAAGAGATCCGTCAGGGTATCGCTTGTGTGAAACACCAGAACATGTCCGGTTCTGACATCGGTGACGATCACAAAGAATACTACGCTGGTGAGATGGCTCTGAAAGCGGGCGGTGCGAAGAACACTTCTAACCAGTTTAGCTAAGCAAAACTCGCTAAGGATAGCGCCCTGCTTAGCCAGGGCCTAGCCTAAGCCCAAAAGGCGGCCCTCTACCAAGGTGTCGCCTTTTTTAATAAAAAAAGAGAAGGTACCGCCTTTTTTAGTAGAAGAGGATACTCTTTGTAATCAAAGGTTTTGTACGTTGAAAGCCCAATGCGTTAGAGTGGCGGCCAGCTTTCAACAGTAATTTGATTAAGTGGTTTTAACTATGATTGATACACCTGCTTTCCTAAAAGATGCTCAAGATCTGTTATCCGAACAAGGCTTTACGGCCAGTAATGTCTGGTATCACGGCACATCATCAGCGCTGGTTGAGTCAATCAAACAACAGGGTCTAATCCGTTCCGGTGACCTGGCGCTGAATGAAGCCGCGAAAAAAACCATGGCCACCATCGGCAATAACTATACCGAGACCACAGAACCTGTTTTCCTGACCCAAAGTAAAGAGCTGGCCTTCTATTGGGCGCAGCAAACCGTCAGAAACCGCAGTGTACGCATTGAAGGTGAAGAACTGCCGGTCGTATTCAAGGTAGAACTGCCTGACGAGCTAAACAGTCAGGTAAAACCCGATGTGGGCGCAGCCAGCCTATTAATGATCAAAGAGGGTGAGCGCTTTCTGGCCTATGTTGCAGGCATCTACCAAAACAATAATCTGAAAGTACCTGAAATCAATCTGATGAAAGCGGATCGCATGGATTATTTGAATAAGTTGGGTATGGCGTATTTTAATGACGATATTGCCCCGTCATACCTGACACTGGTTAGCGAGTAAGTCACCAATAGCCTGAAATCATAGGCAAATTTTCGCCCTCTTCCCTCACTTAAACCGGAAGGGGGCATAGAAAAAAGCTGCTGTTGTCACCGCTGTTTTCTTTTTTTAGACAGGAAAAAGCATTAAGAAAAGTTTCTCTATCCCTTGGTCTGTCTGCATTTGACCCTCCTCTTTAGCAAAAATGAATCTACACTAGCCTTTAGTGTAAGGCTTCGGCATGTGAAAACCGGCCGGTTTTCAGTATAATCTTGCCCCAGCAGACAGAATAACTCCTTTAGTCAAAGATGATCACAAGTCATCTTTTGTTAGGTATTTTGGCCATCAAGCCATAACTATAGGGATAAAAATGACAACTCCAACTCCAAACTCTGAGCAAAAAATCGTTTATACCCTGACTGACGAAGCACCGTTCCTGGCGACTGGCTCTTTCCTGCCGATCGTTCGTGCGTTTACTTCTGCGGCGGGTATTCAAGTAGAAACCAGTGATATCTCTGTTGCGGCACGTATCCTGGCTAGCTTCCCGGAGAAACTGACTGAAGAGCAACAAGTAACAGACACCCTGGCAGAACTGGGTGAACTGACCAAAGATCCATCTTGTAACCTGATCAAACTGCCAAACATCTCTGCCTCTATCCCTCAATTAAAAGCCGCTATCGCTGAGCTGCAATCTCAGGGTTACGACATCCCTAACTACCCAGATGAAGCGACGACTGACGAAGAGAAAGATATTCAGGCGCGTTACTCTAAAATCCTGGGTAGTGCTGTAAACCCTGTGCTGCGTCAAGGTAACTCTGACCGTCGTGCGCCTCCAGCGGTTAAAGCATTCGCACGTAAATTCCCTCACTCTATGGGTGAGTGGAGCAAGGCTTCCCGTTCTCATGCTGACTACATGCGTGATGGCGACTTCTTCTCCAGTGAGCAATCTATCACTATGGAAGAAGCAGGCGATGTACGCCTGGAGTTCGTAGACAAAGACGGCAACGTTGAAGTTAAGAAGACCGTTGCTCTGCAAAAAGGTGAAGTATTCGATAGCATGTTCATGAGCGCTAAAGCGCTGGACAGCTTCTTCGAGCGCACCCTGCAAGAGTGTAAAGCAGACGGCGTAATGTGGTCTCTGCACGTTAAAGCGACCATGATGAAGGTCTCTCACCCAATCGTATTCGGTCACGCTGTCCGTGTATTCTACCGTGAAGTATTCGAAAAATACGCAGACCTGTTCGAAGAACTGGGCGTTAATCCGAACAACGGTATGAACAGTGTTTACGAGAAGATCAAAACACTGCCTCAATCTCAGCAGGAAGAGATCGAAGAAGCGATCCACGCGTGCTACGAGCATCGTCCAGAAATGGCAATGGTAGATTCCGTTAAAGGTATCACCAACCTGCACATCCCAAGTGACGTCATCGTTGATGCTTCTATGCCTGCAATGATCCGTAACTCAGGTAAGATGTGGGGCCGTGACGGCAAGGTTAAAGACACTAAAGCGGTAATGCCTGAGTCTACCTACGCACGTATCTACCAGGAAATGATCCACTTCTGTCGTACCAATGGTGCATTTGACCCAACCACTATGGGTTCTGTACCTAACGTAGGTCTGATGGCGATGAAGGCCGAAGAATACGGTTCTCACGACAAGACTTTCGAAATGTCTCAAGACGGTACTATGCGCGTAGTTAAAGCCGACGGTACCGTACTGATGCAGCACGAAGTTGAGAAAGGCGACATCTGGCGTGCATGTCAAACTAAAGATGCTGCAGTGCGTGACTGGGTTAAACTGGCTGTGACTCGCTCCCGTCAGTCTGACACTCCTGCGATCTTCTGGCTGGATGCTGAGCGTGCTCACGACCGTCAGCTGCGTCTGAAAGTTGAAGAGTACCTGAAAGAACATGACACTGAAGGTCTGGACCTGCGTATCATGGGCTACAGCCGTGCGATCCGTACCTCTATGGAGCGTATGATCCGTGGTAAAGACACCATCTCTGTAACCGGTAACGTACTGCGTGATTACCTGACTGACCTGTTCCCAATCATGGAGCTGGGAACGTCGGCTAAGATGCTGTCTATCGTTCCTATGCTGAACGGTGGTGGCATGTACGAGACTGGTGCGGGTGGTTCTGCTCCTAAGCACGTACAACAGGTTCAGGAAGAGAACCACCTGCGTTGGGATTCTCTGGGTGAGTTCCTGGCACTGGCCGTATCTCTGGAAGAGCTGGGTATCAAAAACGACAACCCACAAGCTGAACTGATGGCTAAAGCGCTGGACGCTGCAACGGGTCAACTGCTGGAGAACAACAAGTCTCCTTCCCGTAAAGTGGGCGAGCTGGACAACCGTGGTAGCCACTTCTACCTGGCAATGTACTGGGCACAGTACCTGGCAGAACAGACTGAAAACACTGATCTGGCTGCGCGCTTCGCACCTCTGGCTAAAGCACTGACCGAGAATGAAGCTCAAATCATTCAGGAACTGGCAGACGCACAGGGTCAACCGGCTGATCTGGGCGGTTACTACCACCCTGATATGGCTAAAGTTGATGCAGTTATGCGTCCAAGTAAAACTCTGAACGACGCACTGGCTTCCCTGTAAGCTAAACATCAATCAGATTTTGCTGCGGTAAACACAAAAGCCCGGAAGTGATTCCGGGCTTTCTTGTTCATATATACTGTCAAATACGATTAGATATCGGCTGTGATTGAGGGATCAGATATCCCCGCCTCTTTTAGTGTTTCAGATAGG
>NZ_AULT01000064.1 GCF_000422425.1 Oceanospirillum beijerinckii DSM 7166 | reverse complement strand
AATAAAATGGCGTCCCATAGGGGGTTCGAACCCCTGTTACCGCCGTGAAAGGGCGGTGTCCTAGGCCACTAGACGAATGGGACGCAGATACTAACAGTAGAAGCTACTCTTAGATTTTTTAACACTTAAATGGAGCGGGAAACGAGATTCGAACTCGCGACCCCAACCTTGGCAAGGTTGTGCTCTACCAACTGAGCTATTCCCGCACAACATTTTTTTACTTCTGACCCACCGGCTTTCACCAGTCAGCACAAGAAATAAAATGGCGTCCCATAGGGGGTTCGAACCCCTGTTACCGCCGTGAAAGGGCGGTGTCCTAGGCCACTAGACGAATGGGACGCAGCAATCTATCGACCTCTCGTCGAAAGATGGCGCGCATTCTATAGGCGTTTTTCTATGTCGTCAACACTTTTTTTCCTTTTCCTTTCAAATGCTTCCCGTACTTCTGAGATCACTTATGACATGGTTGACACAACCCCTTTAGATAGAGAGGCTTACGCATATTGTAAAATTATGTACACTAAGAGTTGGGTCATATCTTTATTACCATGGCGACTCAGCGGATTAAAGTGACTCAAAAGAGTAAGTATTTGGCAAAATTAGCCCCGAAGCACATTTTCTCTTATCATTTACTTAGTTTAGACGACTGAATGGGTTACTTTTTTCCAGAGCTGGTCGATAATGTATAGATCGGCAATTGAAAGATAAGCGTCGCACGAACCTTAAGCCTCGGCTTCTAGAATGTGCGTATAATAAGTAATAAGAATGTTCATCATTTGGTAGGCAGGCAAAAGGGAACCTGGTAATGACATCAGTGATAGTTTTTGGCGTGGTACTTTGTTTGGCTCTCGGCATCATTATGTTCGTGTATAGCAGACAAAGTGCTGAAAAGAAGCGCGTAAACCATGTTCGCAAAGTGCGGGCTTTGGGTGACCGTGCTCGAAACCTGATGTTTGTGATTGAAGAGATTCCACCTCACTACTTAGATCAGAATATGCGAATTCATCTTGCACGCACTATTGCTGAACTATTTCAACAGCAATATGATGCCGAACCTGACGATAAAGTAGCCAAACAACTGCAAAACGCCAAGCAGATGGTGGACTTTGCCACTAAAAACAAGAACGTTTCCAAAGTCCCTGTAACCGACATCCAAGCCGCCAATAATGTTCGTCGCAACTTAAAAATCCTGCATAAGCACATCACCATTCAGTATCAGGAAAAGCAAATTGCCCATAAAACTGCACAGGAATTCCTGAAACAACTACGCCGCGCGTTTACTCAAACCATTATTGAAGTCTATGCCTCTGCCGGTAAAAAAGCGGAAAAAGAAGGCAAACCTAAAATTGCAGCCCTGAACTACCGTCGTGTTATCAACGAAATGGGCAAACAAAACCAGGGCGGCGAGTTTACTGATCAAATTCTAGTAACTAAAAAGCGTATTGACGAACTGGAAAACGAAGCAACCAAGTTAGAACAAAAAGCCCGACTTGAAGGCGACCAACTCTCTAAACAATTGGAAGAGATGGAACAAAAAGAAGACGAATGGAAGAAGAAGCAGGTTTACGACTGATCCGTTTACCATTCACTTTTATCTAACAAGGCTCAACCATGTCTAACCATGATCTGACTAACAACCAGCAGAACAGCAACGAAGACTGGCAAGATAAGCTGACTCCAGAGCAATATCATGTCTGTCGTTGCGGCGGCACTGAACCAGCCTTCTCTGGAAAATACTACGACCATCATGAACAGGGCGAATATCTGTGCGCCTGCTGTGGTGTACCCCTATTTAGTTCAGAACACAAATATGACTCCGGCAGTGGCTGGCCGAGCTACTACCAGGCAATCAATGAATCCACTATTCGGGAACTAAGGGATAGCAGTCACGGCATGATCCGCACTGAGATTCGCTGTTCGCAGTGTGATTCCCATTTAGGCCACGTCTTCCCTGACGGCCCTGCACCGACAGGCTTGAGGTACTGCGTAAATTCTGCATCATTAGATTTCAAAGCAGCCGACTAACACCAATTCCTGCCGCTTGCTTAGCAACGGCCCTTGCCAAGCAATTAACAAGTTACCCTCTTTATGGGTAGCTTGTTATAATCCCCTTCCTTTCTGCTCTATGCAGATTCGTTATCTCTAAAAATCAGGAGTTGCTCCATGCTAGGCTGGTATCCCGGTCATATGAACAAAGCCCGTCGTCAAATTAAAGACGCGCTACCGGAAATTGATGTCATTATTGAAGTACTTGATGCCCGTCTACCCTACTCCAGTGAAAACCCCATGCTGGCGGAGATTCGTGGCAAAAAACCCTGCCTGAAAATCCTTAGCCGGGATGACCTGGCAGACCCAGTCCGCACAAAAGAATGGATTAAATTCTTTAACGACCTGGAAGATACCCGTGCAATTAACGTTACGACTACAGAAAGCCGCACTCTAAAGCAGATTCCTAAACTGGTTAAAGAGATGGCAGGTCATGTACGCCAGGACCGTCCGGTACGCGCCATGGTGATGGGCATCCCTAATGTCGGAAAATCCACTCTGATCAATAGCTTGGCTGGCAAAAAAGTCGCCAAAGTAGGCGACGAACCTGCGGTTACTAAACGTCAGCAGAAAATCGCCCTTCCTTCAGGCATCGCTATCGTAGATACACCAGGGGTGCTTTGTCCACGTATTGAGGATCAAAAAAGCGCCTATCGCCTGGCTACATCCGGCGCGATTCGTAATACAGCAATCGACTTTCTGGATATCGCCATGTTTGCTGCTGAAGAGCTGGCAAAGCGTTACCCCACACTATTAAGCCAACGCTATAAGATGAAAACTCTGCCAGAAACACCAGAAGGTATTCTGGAACTGATTGCCAGCAAACGCGGCGGTTTAAGGGCTGGTGGCGAGATTGACTGGCATAAGGCCTCTGAAGTGCTTTTGAATGATCTTCGCGCCGGTCATATTGGCCGCCTTACCCTGGAAACTCCTGACGATATTCCTGAGCCTGTAGAGGAGCCTGAAGATCAACAGGAGCAAAACGAGACACTTAAAAGCAGCGACAACCCCAATACGACAGCTGAATAACACGAACCAATCCAACCCGCTACAGCCTGGGATTAAAACCCCTTAAAATAGCTCGGGACTAGCCATAAGTCTCAAAATGTCTCGAGCGTGTTTTAAGGTATGATATAAATCAAAAAATAAGCGAACTTTTTCCGCTACCCTTGCCGACCTTGAGATAGAGCTGGTTACTTTATAACCAGAATAATGAACAACTCTGCTACCCATACAACAAAGCAGAGCCTATCACTCCTTCGTTTGCGTTTGCCCGGAGAACCATGTCAGATACCAGTACTATGTCATCACCAGAAGCAGAAAAAAAAGAATCTTCTGAAGAGAGGCGTCAGTATGCCGAGCTTACCGAGCCAACAACAAACCATGATGTCGGCGGCTTGTATCGAAAACTGACTGAACTCAATGTCTTTGACACTCTGACCAACCGCTACCACTCAGAAGACTTTAATGCAGCCCGTAGCGAATATATTCGCACCCGGGTCAATATTCTGAGCGTAGTGTTTGCAGTTTTTGCCCCTCTTTGGATTCCGCTGGACTACTTACTGCTGGAAGCGGAAGACCTCGGCAATATCGCGTTTTATCGCCTGATGCTGTTTATCTCCATGATCCTACTGCTGTTTGTCAATAATGCCCGCAAGCGAAACCTGCAGCACTCCCTGTTTTGTATGACGCTTATGATCGCCTTTCCTGCGATCTTCTATACCGCCAGCTTATTCCAACTGGTGCATAGCAACGCCTCTTTGATTGGCTATAGCTTTATCCCTTTTCTCCTGGTCGCCATTCTTAGCGTATTCCCCCTGACCATGTTAGAAGCAGCTGCCTTGGGCGCAGGCCTGATTGCCACTCTGGTCTATAACGACTTCTATGCAGGTACATTGTTCACCCTTGATGGCTTTAAAGATATCTGGTTGATCTCGATTCTGCTAATCATCGCTTTGTGGGCCAACCAGGCACAATTGCATATGCTGTTACGCCTTTACCGCCAGGCCACGCGAGACCCACTCACAGGCCTGTTAAACCGCCGAGTGATGATGGAGCGCCTGAATGAGCTGACACAACGCTGGGAGAAAAATAATAAGCGCCCACCTGTCAGCGTGCTGATGCTGGACCTGGATCGCTTTAAGCGCATTAATGACACCCATGGTCACCTGACAGGTGATAAAGTTCTCCAGGCGTTTAGCCAGATTATGAAAGACGAGCTGCGCAGCAGCGATATTCTAACCCGCTATGGCGGCGAGGAGTTTGCGGCAATCTTGCCGGGTACCAGCCTGGACAATGCGGTACGAGCCTCCGAACGTATTCGCATCCGTTGTGAACAATCCTGGGTCACCTCAAAAGACAATGAGCCGGTACGTTTTACGATCAGCATTGGTGCTGGTGAACTAAAAGCAGGTGAAGACCTGAACGAGGTGCTTCAGCGAGTAGACAACTCCTTGTATGAAGCCAAGAAAACAGGGCGTAACAAGGTGATTCAGGCGGACTAACGCTATAAAAATAGCTTAAAGCAGATCCTGCCCTAACAAAAAGCCTGAGCCTTTCCCAGCTCAGGCTTTTCTCTTTGGACCATTAGATAAAAACAGCACCCGATAATATCAATACGGCTTTAACGCCCCTGCCAGCAAGGCGTGCGCTTATTCAGGAACGCATCAACACCCTCCTGGGCATCATGGGCCAGCATATTCTCCGTCATCACCCAACTGCAATACTCATACGCTTCAGCCTGAGTCATCTCCGCCTGCTTATAAAACGCTTCTTTACCCACCTTTAAGGTATAGGAAGATTTACTGGCGATAGTTTCCGCAACCTGAACCACCTTATCGACCAACTCAGTTTCAGGCAGAGCCGCATTGATCAGCCCCATCTCCTGTGCTTGCTCAGCTTGAACCATATCGCCGGTTAATAGCATCTCCATGGCATGCTTACGGTGTACCGCACGGGTTAACGCCACCATGGGCGTTGAGCAGAACAAACCAATATTGACCCCAGGGGTCGCAAAGCGGGCATTATCCGCAGCATAGGCCAAGTCACAGGATGCCACTAACTGACAACCCGCTGCAGTCGCAATACCATGCACCTGAGCAATCACAGGCTGTGGAATACTCTGCACCGCCTGCATAAGATTCGCACACGTCGCAAACGTCTGCTGATAAAAGGCCTCGCTACCATTAGCCTTCATCTCTTTCAGATCATGGCCCGCACAAAAGCCCTTGCCACTACCTTTAAGCACCACCACTTTAATACTTTTATCTTCAGCCACTGCTCTTAACTGCTGAGTTAAAACATTCATACAGGCTATAGATAAAGCGTTGTAGGCTTCTGGGCGATTCAGGGTCAGATAGGCCACACCATTGGCATCTTCTCGTAGTACCAGCTCACTCTGGGGCATAGATATCTCCTTGCTTTGATTGTTATTTTTACCGAGCATATCACGTCTCACCAGTCTGAAAGAACGGATACCATACAGTCAGATAAGACCTTGGTTTAGCTTCCATCCAACAGATACTTAATCCATGTTTTTTTTGCTTATCAAAAAGCAATAAATTCTTTAATATACTTCGTTTTCCAAAAAATTTTCTGTTGAAACCCTTAAAACAGAACCAAACCCTAAAAAATAGGGAACACCATACGACTACAGCCGGAGATTACCGGATATACGGAACGATTATGCAAACCTTAAAGAAGTCCACAAAACTCAATAATGTGTGTTACGACATCCGTGGACCTGTCCTTGACGAAGCAAGACGAATGGAAGAGGAAGGTCACCGTATTCTTAAACTGAATATCGGCAACCCAGCCCCATTTGGCTTCGAGGCACCGGAAGAGATTCTGCAGGATGTACTTCATAACCTGCCCAATGCCCAGGGCTACTGCGAATCTAAAGGTTTGTATTCGGCACGTAAGGCGGTGATGCAAGAGTGTCAGCGCAAAAAGATCGACAATGTATCCATAGAAGATATCTACCTGGGTAACGGCGTTAGCGAACTGATCGTCATGGCGATGCAGGGCCTGCTGAATGACGACGACGAGATTCTGATTCCTGCGCCGGATTACCCGCTATGGACTGCAGCTTCCCGCCTGGCAGGCGGCAAGGCTGTACATTACATCTGTGATGAGCAATCCGATTGGTATCCTGATCTGGATGATATTCGCAGCAAGATCACCGAAAAAACCCGCGGCATCGTGATTATCAACCCTAATAATCCGACCGGTGCGCTATACCCAGAGTCTCTGCTGAAAGAGATTATTGAGGTCGCCCGTGAACATAATCTGGTGGTTCTGGCGGACGAGATCTACGACAAGATCCTGTACGACGAGGAGAAACACACCTCTATCGCCAGCCTGGCCGACGACGTGCTGTTTTTAACCTTTAATGGCTTGTCTAAATCTTACCGAGTAGCGGGCTTCCGTTCCGGCTGGATGATCATCAGCGGTAATAAACATCACGCCACAGACTTTATTGAGGGCCTGAATATGCTCTCTTCGATGCGCCTATGTGCCAACGTGCCGTCTCAGCATGCTATACAGACCGCATTAGGTGGCTATCAAAGCATTAATGATCTGGTGCTGCCCGGCGGCCGCTTAAAGGATCAGCGCGACCTGGCATGGGAGATGCTGGACAATATTCCAGGTGTCAGCTGTGTAAAACCTAAGGGCGCACTCTACCTGTTCCCGAAACTGGATGCGCAACGCTTTAACATCCACGATGATGAGAAGTTTGCCTACGATCTACTGAAGCAGGAAAAGATGCTGGTAGTTCAGGGCACCGCCTTTAACTGGCCGAAGCCGGACCACTTCCGTATCGTATCTCTGCCTTACGTGGACCAACTGGAAGATGCCATCAACCGTATTGCCCGCTTCCTAAGCAAATATAAGCAGTAACATACTGTTTTATAAAGGCTTAAAGTACATTAATCTTGCCTGGCAAGATTAAGAATCCAAGGCGTAACAGCTCAAGCTGCTACGCCTTTCTTTCCCTTTTTACCCTCTCTATCCCTTAGCCACTTTCCTTAAAGCATCATCATGATTTTATTTTTTATGTCATAGTACGGTGCCATATTAAGCCTCAAACCAAAGGACTTGACCGGCGACTTTAATCGACCATAAAGCCCTAAAATATGGACAACTGGCACTGATTTATCCATCAAAAGAGCAGAACTCAGAAACACTTTGACAAAGACTCCCTAAGCATCTGTTATTTATGGATAATACAGGGCTTTATTTTTTCACTGTAAAATCAAAAAAATCGGCTGACTCTTGAACCAATCTGGTTTGCCCTAATCTAAAAGCCGAAATAACTAATGGAGAATTCGCCGTTATGATGCGTATCGGTTTATTCCTGCTGACAAACCTTGCGGTTTTAGTCGTTGCAGGTGTTGTGCTTAGCTTGCTGGGAGTGGGAAGTTACCGTGAAGGCTCTTCCCTGAACATGGTTAACCTGCTGATTATCTGTGCCGTCTTTGGTTTCAGCGGTTCTTTGATCTCGCTGTTTATGTCCAAAATGATGGCTAAAATGGGTACGGGTACTCAGCTGATCGAACAACCACGTAATGAAACTGAGGCCTGGTTACTACAAACTGTTGAAGAGCTGTCGCAAAAAGCCGGTATTAAGATGCCGGAAGTGGGAATTTTCCCATCCATGGAATCCAACGCTTTTGCTACAGGTTGGAATAAAAACGATGCACTGGTCGCGGTAAGTGCAGGCCTGCTGCAACGCATGAATCCTGAAGAGGTTCGTGCAGTTCTGGCTCACGAGATTGGCCACGTCGCTAATGGCGACATGGTGACTCTGGCGATGATTCAGGGTGTAGTAAACACCTTCGTGATGTTTGTGACTCGTTGTGTGGTTTATGCCATCGACCAGTTTACGGCTGATGAAGAAGGCGAAGGCGGTCTGGGTTGGGTTGCCGAGCTGGTACTGACCATTGTGCTGGATACTCTCTTCGGTATTCTGGCATCCGGTATCGTGGCATGGTTCAGCCGTCGTCGTGAGTTTAAAGCGGACCAGGCCGGTGCTGAATTGGCGGATCGTCAGGCGATGATCTCTGCCCTGCAACGCCTGAAAGCAGAATACGAAGGTGCCAGCGGTCTGCAAGGCTCTATGACTGCACTGGGTATCTCTGGTGGTAAGATGTCTGCATTCTTTGCATCTCACCCACCACTGGATGACCGTATCGCAGCACTGCAGCAAGGCCGTTAATACCTTAGCTCCTGCCCTTAACTGCAGACTGTTAATCTCTGGCTAGCGCAACCCGGCGACAGCCAGAGATAAGGCAGCCACTGCAGCAACAAGATACAAAAAAGCCACCCATTCTGCTCTATAGCTAAATGCGGTGGCTTTTTTAATGCTTAGGGATAGGTATCAAGCCAAGGAGTACTTTCCCCTCCTCTTCCAAATCCTTTCCCTATAACAGTTTCTATTTGCCAAACTTAATACCAAAACCAAACTTCTCCAGTCGATCTGCCAGCTTCTGCTGGTTATTCTTCAACTGGATGCGCAGAGTATGGAATTCGCGACGAATAGGATAGCTACGACGCAGCTCATCAAACACAGGGCCTAAAGGTTTATTTGCACGGGCGGCTTTAGCAAAGGCACGACGCATGGCGATATCGTCATTACGCACGTCATAACAAGCCCTGATAGAAGTCAGTGTTGACCACCAACGATGGGCCGAATGGGAATAAGAAACCTTCTTCAGCGGTGGCTCAGGGATCAGCTGAGCCAGTTTTTTGCGTACCGGCAGACCAAAACCCTGACACACAGCCTGATACACCATCTCAGTGCCTGCCAGCTTGCCGTCAAGGCTATAACCTGCGATATGAGGGGTGGCAATATCTACCAACTCTAACAACGCGTGATCGATCCCAGGTTCGCTCTCCCACACATCCAGAGCAACGATCAGATCATCATGTTCCAGCAAACGCTTTTTTAGCGCCTGATTGTCCAGTGCGCCGCCACGGCCACTGTTAATCAGGATAGTGCCCGGCTTGAGGTTTTTAATACGCTTAGCGTTTAACAGATGCTCAGTTGGATGATCACCCGTAGTGATCAGAGGAGTGTGCATACTGATAACATCAGCCTCAGCCAGCAGGGTATCCAGCTCGGTAAAGCCTTCCTCGCCTTCTGCTGCTGCACGAGGCGGATCATTGACCAGCACTTTAATACCGATCTCCTGTAGTCGCTTCTGCAGGCAACCACCGACATTACCGGCACCGATAATACCCACTGTTTTCTCTTTTAGCAGAAAGCCTTCCTGATCCGACAATAGAGTCAGTACGCTCAGGACGTATTCCACTACAGAGTTGGCGTTACAGCCAGGCGAGTTGGCAAAGCCAATTCTATTCTTCTTCAGATAGTCCAGATCGATATGATCGCAACCGATAGTGGCGGTGGCGACAAATTTTACTTTAGAGCCTTCCAGTAGCTGAGCATTGACAGGTGTGATTGAACGCACCAACAAAACGTCCGCATTTTTGACTTGTTCTGCGGTCATATCCCGGCCTGGCAGGGTTTCAATGGTGCCCAATTCAGAAAAGAATTCCTGAATAAGGGGGATATTTTCGTCGGCAATAATGTGCATCTGTTTTCCTCTAGGCCATTCCTGAAAGCACTCTTAATATCAAAGCTTTACAAATGCGAGTGTTTCAGGCTCAATTCGCGCTTGCAGCCTGAAATTTTTTGATTTCTTGACCGGCGCATCCGTCACCGGTTTGAAACTGCGATTCATGATGGGTTAAATCATATCAGTCCGCTGGAGTAGCACAAGTGATTGTTCGCTGGCAAAACGAACATGATTATTGCCTGGTCCATATTCACCAGGATATGTTCGGAGATTGGCTGCTTACCAAAGCCTGGGGTCAAATCGGCACCCAGTTTGGTGGCGTAAGTCATTCATTAATGGAATCTTATAATGAAGCCGTCACTTTGATGGAAAGCATAGGCACAGTGCAGGAAAGTCGTGGCATGAAACGTGTACTGCAATTGGATGACAAGGATGAAGCTGCAGATCTGTTTTCGGATCTGTTACGTTCCGGTGAATTACCCCCCGAGAGCTAGTGCTTTTCATACTCTTACCAGCCACTCGTCTATAGCCTCACAGACAACTGGCAATTAAAACCCAGAGACTTCAGCTCAGGCCTTAACCTGAGCCAGATCTCTTAGTTAAACAAAAGTTTTAATTGCCTGCTGACCTGTCAGTCACATATCAACTGTTCGATAAGTACGCTTCAGCTTGCTGAGCATCAAATGGCCAACCCAGATCTTCTTCTTTATCATCGGTGCGAATCACAGGGATACGAATACCGTACTTTTCTACCAGAGCTTCCTGCTCACTGATCTCAACCAGCTCCAGAGTTACACCCAACTGCTCGGTCAATGGATGCACAATCGCCAGCGCCATATCACACAAGTGACAACCTGCCGTAGTGTAAAGGTAAAGGGTTTTGCTCATAGCGTGGTTAGCTCACTATTCAAAAACTGAGTGAAGCAAAGACTGCATCAATCCGCAGCCTCTGCTAATCAATGATCACTGATCAGTCGAAATAACGAATTTCGAAACAGTGGTGGATCTTCAGATTACGGGAGAAGTCCATAGGTACGGATTCTTTAGAGATATCCTCCACATCATAACGCTCCACAATCTCCTCATCCATCTTAAAGCCGCGCAGGTTGTTGGAGAAGATCAGCACGCCACCCGGTGCCAGCACACGCATTGCATGACGAATCATACGGGCATGATCACGCTGAATATCCAACACACCCTTCATCCGCTTGGAGTTGGAGAAGGTGGGTGGGTCCATAAAGATCACATCAAACAGGCGATCATTGGTCTCCAGCCACTCTTTACAGTCCGCATGGATAAACTCATGTTCGTCGCCCATGAAGCCGTTCAGGCGCATATTTTTGCGACCCCAGTCCAAATAGGTTTTGGACAGATCCACGCTGACAGTACTGCGTGCGCCACCGACAGCAGCATGTACAGATGCCGTGGCAGTATAACAGAACAGATTCAGAACTCGCTTATCTTTTGCCTGCTCGCCGATATAGGTACGAATTGGGCGGTGATCCAGGAACAGGCCCGTATCCAGATAATCATCCAGATTTACCAGCAGCTTACACTTACCTTCGGTGACGGTCAGGGTTTCGCCTTTACGATCAAACTTCTCGTACTGAGCACGGCCACTCTGACGCTTACGCTGTTTCAGATGGATATTGGATGGGTTGATCTCAAACACTGCAGGCAGCACCTGCAGCACATCCATCAAACGACGCTCCGCTTTCTTCGGATCAATACTCTTCGGTGGTGCATACTCCTGCACATGCAGATGCTCACCATAAACATCCACTGCGACCGCGTACTCAGGAATATCGGCATCATAAGCACGAAAACATTCAATTTCGTTCTTTTTTTGCCATTTTTTCAGCTGTTTCAGGTTTTTTCGCACCCGGTTAGCAAACATACGTCCGCCTTCGCTCCAGCCGGACTCATCGTAGATCAGCTCTTCTGTGCTGATTCGATCGCCCTGAGCTTTATTTTGACCTTTGCCCTGTTGAGCGCCATCTGCAGATGATTGAGTCTGCTGATCCACTTCAAGAACCGTAAACAACAATAGCTTACACGGCAGGGCACCGTTAAACATGTTGTACTGTTTGTGACTGCGCATGCCCATCTTGTGGCACAGATCCCCGTTACCGGTAAACACCGAGACCTGCCAGTTGGCAAACTCTTCTTTCAGGCGATCACCCAGATGACGATACAGATGGATCAATGACGGCATATCACTGATACGCTCACCATACGGCGGGTTAGTGGCTACCAAGCCTGGTTCCAGATGACCCGCATGAGTCGGCTGAACAAAGTTCGCCAGCTCTTTTCGTGCCACATGTACGATCTTATCCAGACCCGCACGACGGATATTTTTCTGTGCTGCATGGATCGCTTTATTGCTCTGATCATAACCGTAGATCAAACCTTTCCAGCGCTTACCGCCGACACTGGCACGGGCTTCCGCTTCTCTTTCAATCTCCTGCCACAGGTCAAAATCATGCTGCTTCCAGGTAAAGAAGCCGAAGTGACTGCGGCTCAAGCCCGGAGCCTGATCCATCGCTATCATCGCAGCTTCAATCAGCAGAGTGCCGGAGCCACACATAGGGTCCAGCAAAGGGGCATTTTGTTTCGCCAGTTCAGGCCAGCCACTGCGGATCAAAATAGCTGCTGCCAGGTTTTCTTTTAACGGTGCCAGTGCGCCGTCCAAGCGATAACCGCGCTGGTGCAAACTGCTGCCAGACAGATCCAGGCTTAACACCACAGTGCCGCGCTGTAAGCGGGCATTCACACGCATGGAAGGCTTGTCTTTGTCGACCGAGTGACGAAAGCCTGTTTCCATCTTCAGCTGATCAACAATAGCATCCTTGACTCGCTGGGCAGCAAAGAGGGAGTTACGAATCTCACGGTTGCTACCGGAGAAATCCACCGCCAAAGTACCCTGGTGCTGCATATGCTCCTGCCAGTCGATCTGCTGCACTGTGTTATATAGCTCTTCTGCATTTTCAGCACTACCCTGCCCCAGCCTGAGCAAGACCCGGTTAGCCAGTCTTGACCACAGACACAACCGATAAGCCACTTCCAAAGTCGCCACACACTCAACACCGGCCACTTTTTCCTTTACCGATTCTGCCCCTAACTGCTGACACTCTTGTGCCAACAAGCCTTCAAGACTTTTAGGACAGGTTAAAAACAGATCTAGTAACGCCATGATTTCTCAACCAAATTACAAACTGCTCACAATATAAGCAATTTCGTTTATTCCCATAACATATTAAAAGTTACAAGATTATGAAAAAAAGGTGTTCGACAAACAATTACGAATCAATTACAACTTAACTGTTGTCGTGTATTTGCGCAAAGTTCATTGACACCAAAAATTAGATTCACACTCATCAGACCGACCTAAAAGTCGGATAATGTCTGCAATAATCAAGACAAAAGTGTCGATTACGCCGACAAAAGCGCTTAAGGCTCAGCCATGAAAAAAGAGCCAGGATACGTAAGTTTCTTACCTGAGCACACAAGGGAAAGGCAATAATGCAAAATAAGTGTTGACTCAACCCAGCGGCTTATGATTTTGTAAATACGTACTTAAGCACAAAGCACATCAGACTGGAGGTAAAATCTGATGTAAGGGCGAAAGCCCCAAAGGAAACGACTTAAAACAAACTCAGGGATTGTCTGCCAGAAACTATTGCCCGCCGATGAAGCCACAACAGACCGATGGCACCGGCAAAACAGTGAAATACCAAACAGGACTGAAACAGATAAAGCAGCCTGGGTATTTTCAAGGCAAACAAAACAGGTTCTGACAGACACCACAATACTAGCTACGAGGCGTTAACTCTTATGAAAAGACAAAAACGAGATCCAGCCCAACGAGCTTTCATGCGTGGTTATCAAGCGGGAGTCAATGGCAAATCCCGCGACATGTGCCCCAACCAAAATATAGATACGCGTCAGTTCTGGATGAGTGGCTGGCGTGAAGGCCGAGCCGACTCTTGGGCCGGAATGACAGGTGCATCAGGAATCCATAAGAATCCGACTGTCCTCTCTTAGAGAGAAAATCTCTAATAGCACTTTTCACAGCAAGGCTCGCCATAAGCGAGCCTTTTTATTTTCCGACCTTTTTACCAATACCTTAATAAACCAGCGGTCTGCCTTCATAACAATCTAGAGAGTCACCCTGGCAAAGAGTTATTCCAAGCTGCTGCCAGCCGCTATTAATTATACCATTCACGATAAATTTCTTGATATCGGGGTAGGTTGGATAAGCGAAGCGCCATCCAACACTGACTCCGATTCCAGATCATTGTCGGAAGGCACCTTGCGGCTTTTCCGACCTACACAACTTATCTGGATTAGTATTACTTAGCTGCAGCAATCGCTTCAGCCACTTCATGGATCAGCTTAGGCCCCTGATAGATAAAGCCCGTGTAAACCTGAACCAAACTGGCACCCGCTGCGATCTTTTCTTTTGCAGCTTCCGCACAATCGATACCACCCACACCAATAATCGGCAGTTCACCTTGCAGGGTTTCAGCCAGCACCTTAATTACATGGGTTGACTTATCACGCACCGGCTTACCACTCAGGCCACCCGCTTCATCAGCGTTTTTCAGTCCTTTAACCGCTTCACGCTCCAGAGTGGTATTGGTTGCAATTACCGCATCCATTTTCTGGTTACGGATATTCTCTGCCACCATGCGTACTTCGTCGTCATCCATATCGGGCGCGATTTTCACCGCGATAGGTACATAGCGCTTGTGCTGTTCAGCCAGACGGAGCTGCTCCTCTTTTAACGCTCTCAGCAGCTCCTCCAGCGTCTCACCAAACTGCAGATTACGCAGCCCAGGGGTATTCGGTGAAGAGATATTCACGGTCACGTAATCAGCGTGTGGATACACTTCTTTCAGGCAGTACAGGTAATCCTTCTCCGCATCTTCAACAGACGTAGTCAGATTTTTACCGATATTAATACCCACAATACCCTGAAACTTGCTACGTTTTACCTGCTCAACCAGGTGATGCACACCTTTATTGTTGAAGCCCATACGGTTAATAATGGCTTCTTTCTCAGGAATACGAAACAGACGCGGCTTATCGTTTCCAGGCTGAGGTTTAGGGGTTACCGTACCCACCTCAACAAAACCAAAACCTAAAGCACCCAGCGCATCCAGATGATCCGCGTTCTTATCCAGTCCCGCCGCCAGTCCTACTGAGTTAGGAAAGCGAATACCCATCACTTCAACAGGGGCCTGTACTGCTTTTTTAGTAAATAGAGACAGAGCACCCACATTGTGAGCAGCATTCAGGCCATCAAGGGCCAGTTCGTGAGCGGTTTCACCGGAAAATTGGAAAAGAATCGAGCGCGCCAGACTATACATTAAGTTCTCCAGGCTGTGGTTGCGGAGGGTATAGAAAAATTGGGCGCGAGTATAACGCATTTCCAGCCATATCAACATGGGTGAATAGGGTCAATTGTTCCGTAATAGATAAAGACTTTGCCGTCAGTAAAACCCTGTCTGCCCCGATACCACACTGTGAATTTCTGCACATCATGCTTCAATAAACGGCTCACTCTGTTTGGTTTTTAATTGAAGAATCATTTTTGAACTTAGACGTAAGTTTTATCTATCTAAGCTAAAATATTTACTCTATAGTCCGCGTTTTCTGCATCCTGCTCAAATATAGTGACAACAGATGGATTTTTTCAAACTTAAAAAAGCACAGAGTAACTCAACAACCAAAGTCAGCATTCAACGTGAAGGCAACCGACAGATCAAGCAGATCAGTGAGGCTGTCAGCACGGTACCCTGGGGCATATCCATGCTATCTCTGGCATGGACGGCTGGCCCAGTGACTTTATTTGCGGCTCAAATCAGTTACCTGCTGGGATATAACAAAGCACCAACGCAGGAAAACCTGATCTTTTTCTTTGTTTACACCGTGATCACGGGTATTGCCGGTATCGTGGCTCAAATTACCTATAAGCTGACGCGAGGTAGAAAGGTAGAGAATCAGAAACAACAAGTCTCAATGGTTCTTGAGCAACTACCGGAGCTGCGCTGGCAGGTGCTGGATTTACATACCCACCAGCTAACACCGGAACAACGTACCCGCTATGTCGCGAAAATCCTGCTGCAAAAAGTTGATCTGGATCCTGAGTCTCTGAAACAGGCGGTATTTGATCTGACAAGCAACAAAGCCTTTGCCCGTTTACTCAGCCAGATTGAGATCTATCGGCAAGTTGGTATGGATCGTCGTATCGATGATTTGACGGAAGCGCATCACGAACTGATCACAAATGTGATTATCGGTCTGGAAGATATCGAGCCCGATGCCATTCCCATGTTACGGATGAGACTTCAGGGAGATAGCCCGGACCAAAAGACAGGTATGCCACGCCATGAAAACTTTATTGAGCGTGTTTTTTCTGCAATTGAGGAAGAAAACGACCTTCTGATGAACGATGAAGATGTCGAAGAGATGATCGTACTGGTTTTTGAATTACTCTGCGGACGAAAAATCCCGACTCTGACATTCAGCTACAGTGGCCGGTGGGAACTGGCCAGTGCTCTGGACCGACTTGAGACAGAGCGCAGTAAATACCGTATTGCCCAGGCTACGGGGCTTAGTCGTATTCGCTCTTTAACCAGTTATATCAATAATGTAAAACAAGAGTACATTGAAGCGCCGCATGAAGAGCATACGCCGATGTCACTAAGCCAGTCGGCTGACTTATTGGTAGAGCAAGCGGAATTGTTTTTGGATAAACAAGCCGAACTTCTGACCGATTATTGCGCCCAATCCCGTAAGAGCAGCAATAAAGTGGATAAAGAATGGGTTAAGCATCAGTCAGAAATACTGTCAACCTCCATTCAACTATGGAAAGAGATTCGTAAGGCGTACAGTCAGCTGGGCAAACAGCATGAGCTGTTATTAAAAGCCTCAGACCGCTGGGACAAATACATTAGGAACTACTCTGACAACGACACGCAGCTACAGCTTGGTAAAGGCAATAAAGGCCTACGCATCAAGGAAAATATCATTGAACTGGATGCGAAGGCTAAAGCAGAAATCTGTGCGACTCTGGCAAACTTCCTCAGTAAAAACAAGCTGACACCGGAAGACCAAAATAAAGCCAGACAGACATGGTTAAGGGGGCGGGTTACAAAAACCACCCTGCACGAGGACCATATTACACCTGAACTGGCCAAACAGTTAGCCATTGAGATTGCCCTCGTTCTGGAGCCCTATATTCACCTAAGTCGCCCTGAAATTCAGCGAGCGATTTACAGTACCCATGGCAGTTATATGAACGACATTGAGCCTGGAATGAGTGCAGCAACAAAGATAGCGATGGGATCAGCGATGGCAGATGAGAAGCGAAAAGATCTGTCCATAGCCGCCGAGCGCCTGGCTTTAGCCTTAGTAAAACACTATCAGGTTAATCTGGAGGAGAAAGCTATCGCATTTCTGAGAGATACTTATCAGGCGCGGGAGTCCAGGCTGAACCTTATTAACCAATACTCCGCCAGCAGAGAGCGAAAGATTAGCTATCTTAGCCTAAGACCTCCTGTTGTGGCTGCCCCCAAACGTAGCTGGTACACCGCTTTGATTGATGCCCGGCGCATTGTTAACTAATGGCTCCTCGACGTTAGGTGTGGATTCCAGTTTGAGAGTTGTAGCAGAATAAGTACTTTTTCAGAGGTGAAGTATCATGGATGGCAATCAAATTCTGGCATTAGGCCTTGGTTTAGAAGCCCCGTGGAAATTGGTTGACCAACATCTTGATACATCCTCTTCACCTCATCAGTTACACCTGACGGTTGAGGCGAATCGAGGTAGCTTGTTCTCTTGCCCTGAATGTGGTCAAGCATGCCCTGCCCATGACTATAAAGAACTTACCTGGCGGCATTTGAACTTCTTTCAACATCATTGCTTTCTCCATGCCAGAACGCCCCGTACCCGATGCCCAGATCATGGTGTTAAAAGGATCAATGTGCCCTGGGCTCGCAAAGGCAGTGACTTTACCCTTCTGTTTGAACAAGCTGCGATGACACTGATACGGGAGATGCCTGTCCTGGCAGCCGCTCGCTTTATGGAAGTCACGGATAAGCGGCTTTGGCGTATGTTGGAATACTATATTCAACACAGCTTGGAACACTGGGATTTATCGGCTGTTAAAAAGCTCGCGCTGGATGAAACGGCATCAAAGCGTGGACATAACTATGTCACGGTTTTTCTGGATATGGATAAAGCTGATAGCCCCGTCATCTTTGCAGTGCCGGGGCGTGGTAAAGCCACTGTTAAAGCCTTCAGTGGCTTCTTAAAGGAGCATGAAGGACAACCGGAGCAAATAGCAGAAGTCGTCTGCGATATGTCAAAAGCTTTTCTCAGTGCCGTTGATGAGGAGCTGCCAAATGCCGAGGTAACGATCGATTGGTTTTATGTCGTACAGATTTTTAACAAAGGAGTGGATCAGGTTAGAAAGCAGGAAAGAAAAAACGACCCGCAGCCCAAAAGTACACGCTGGGCAGTGCTGAAGAACCTTGATAATAGAGATATGACGCGGTCTCAACTGGAAGCATTGCAAGAGCTTTTAGCAGA
>NZ_AULT01000063.1 GCF_000422425.1 Oceanospirillum beijerinckii DSM 7166 | reverse complement strand
GGCTTCCGCATCCGCTGCATCATTCTTATTCGTTTTTACATATGGCTTAACGTATTGAGGAGGCATAAGGCGAACATCATGCCCTAAACTGATCAACTCTCTAGCCCAATAATGAGAACCGCCACAAGCCTCCATACCTATTAAGCAAGGCTGTAATTTGGCAAAAAACGATAGAAACTGACTTCTTCTCAAAGATTTCTTCAAACAGCAGTGCCCTAATTTATCTAAAGCATGAATTTGAAAAATATTCTTTGCTAAATCAACACCAATAACAGATAACTGTTTCATTGCTGCACCCTCTACTGATTTATACCGACCTATGGGAAGTATAGAGGGGCGTCCATCTCATTATTTTAATACTACGCATGCCCGATTCACCGATTTCAATATACCAGCAAATTTAGAGGAAAGGTTTTGATTAGAAAGGACAAATCCTTTTTTAGTCAGACCGCTTCCCTGCTAAATACGCATGCGGGTTATTACGACTCAACGTGCACCTGTTATTTAGGCTTTCATCACTGCAACACATTGATTTTCCTTAATTAGGAAAATATTACACCGGAAAAATAAGCATAGCCATCGAAAAAGTGAGCAAGTTTCAGATCATGGCCTAAAATATACTGTACATCCATACATAAAAAACATGATAGAGTATGTTCTGATGCCAAAAAGTCCTTTCTTGGAGATAATCCGTTCAGAAATCAGGTTGAGAGGTTATAGCCTTAAAACGGAAAAAACGTACATCCATTGGATTAAACGCTATATCTACTTTCACAATAAACGGCATCCCAATACGATGGGGGGCTCAAGAGGTCAAAAGCTTCCTGTCGCATTTAGCCAATGAGGGTAACGTAGCAATCAATACCCAGAAGACGGCACTTAATGCGTTAGCTTTCCTCTATAACCAGATTTTGTCTCAGCCTCTTGGAGATCTGGGATTCCAACACGCAACAAAAAAGCGCAATTTGCCTACTGTACTGTCTCCTCATGAAGTGAAATCTATTTTGGACCAGCTGGAAGAAAAATATCGGCTTATTTTTTCAATTTTGTATGGCAGTGGTTTAAGGATATCGGAGTGTCTTCGCTTGCAATAATTCCACTGGCTATCTTTTTCAGGAATACCCTATGCTTTAGCGAGTTTCCTCACCCCACCACTCTGTTAACAACACTCACGCAAAGTGCGAATCCCACTGAAATTTGCAATTTTGGAATGGCCTAGTCAGGTTCACCCATTCATCTAAAACTCAATTAAACCTTTAAATAACATATAGCTAAGCACTGACCAGCTCAACACAATTGCCCCCTGGCACGGTCTCTGCAAAGTCGTAGATAACGGTTTAAGGGAGATCTGTTATGCAATTAGGTGTACAGGCTCGGTTTTACAAGATTCTGGCAGCGGTGTGGCGTCATCGTTATCTACTATGGAAGTAGCATCAGCGTCTCTATGTCAGCCCTTATTTTTTCTGTACCGTTTTTTACTGTCCCGAATAATCTTTTCCGGCTAGAATCGCCGCCATCAATTCCACTGTATGAGTTTCAGGGTATGAAGAACTGGTTGTTTCTATCCGTTGCCATTGTTTCAGAAGTTATCGCGACCTCCGCACTGAGACAGAGCGAGGGTTTTACTAAGTTAGCACCTTCTATTCTTGTACTGGCGGGTTACGGTCTGGCTTTTTACTTTCTGTCTCTGACCTTAAGGACCATACCTGTGGGCGTTGCTTATGCGGTATGGGCAGGAGCCGGTATCGCTTTAATCAGCTTAATCGGTTGGATACTGTTTGATCAAAAGCTGGATCTGCCTGCCTTTATCGGCATTGGGTTGATTGTATCTGGGGTGGTTGTGCTCAACGTGTTTTCAAAAACATCAGTACACTGAACTTAAGCAAATACAACAAACCGGCTGATTGAAAGCTCAATCAGCCGGTTTCTCATCTATAGACACTATCGACTTAACGTTGTCTCAAGCACATTACTCAACAACTTTGGCCTGTACGATTAGGTCAGCGCTGTTGCCAGCTTCTTTTGCAGTTGCTTACTGACTGACTCAGCGACATTTTCTGTCCGAGAGTAAAGCTTTTTGCCGCCCACCCAGGTTTCTTCAATTTCGATATCCCTTAACCCGACAAAAGAGCCATGGCTTTCATTCCAGGTCAGAGGGTTCTCAGCTAATATAACAAAATCAGCCAACTTACCCTCTTCCAGGCTACCCACATGCTGTTCTGCCTGACACTGCCAGGCAGCATTAAGCGTGATAGCCTTAAGCGCTTGCTCAGCCGTTAAGCTCTCCTGAGGATTGAGATACTGAGAGCCATCCTGTGGCGCCCGTTCCATACGACGGGTAATCGCCTGTTCCATATAGCGCAATGGGCCCAGCGGGCTGACATTATTATCTGAGTGCAGTGTCACTACCATACCGGCGCTTTGCGCAGTACCGCAGCGATCCAGCAACTGAGCTCTCTCTGCCCCTAAAATTTCCTGCTGGAAAGCCCAACCCCAGTAACCGACATGGCCGATCAGGAAACTAGGGGAAATACCCAGATTACTCATCATCTGAGCATTACTATCTGTCAATAAAGAACAATGCTCTATGCGGTAACGGCGGCTCGCCAGATCATAACCGCGCATCTGAAGATATTGGAAACCGTTAACTGCAAGATCAATTGCTCTATCGCCATTGGCATGAACCATCATTCCCCATTGTTGATCACTTTTAGTCACCTCTGTAATCAACTTGCTATAAGTTTCAGGAACCACACCCAGAGGATAAGCAGAGGCGTTCTCTGGAGTAAAGTTATAGATACCGCAGTTCAGCGTGCTCTGATCAGGGGTACTGGGCCCTGAACCTTTATAGGGCATGGATTGATAACCGGTTTTGCCTTGGTTTGAACCGTCACTGACAATCTTGATAATCGGTGCATATAGCCTGTTGTTGTCGTCAATAGACGTTTTTTTCCAGCTGGAACTAAATGGATAAGCACCTACTTTACCTTCTGGTGTGTCAGCAATATAAGCCAGTGCCATACGGTTTGTTTTCCAGTGGCTGGCCATATAAGTGGCCAGAAGACTTTCCAGGCTCTTACTGGGCTGACTACTGACCGGCGTTGCGGCATCCAACATTAGGGTGATGCCTTTGCTTAAGGCATTATCAAAAACATTGTCCATGCCATCTCGCAGCGCATCTGGATTCATCGGAGGCATAACTGGCGCGACAGCCTGCATCTCAACCATCTCATTCAGAATGCCGTTATTGCCTTGAGCAAATTCAGCTGCGGTACGGTATTGATCAAAATGCTCTCTCTGTAACGGCCCCATAGCGTTAAATGACAGCAGTAATGCAGCACTATTAGCATAAGCAATGTGCATAGAGGCATTGACCAAAACAATCGGGATCTCGGTAGACACCTTATCCAACAGAGCTTTATCGATATTCTCAAACTCTGCGGTCATTAAGGTGGGATCAACATTGTAGCCGGAGAGCGTAATCTCTTTAATCAGACTATCCAGCTCGGGAGAGATAACGGGTGTCTCCCCCTGCTTTAATTGCTGTAAAAGGTGTTGATACTGAGCTTTTAAACTGCTCTCGTCCAACAGAGCCTGTTTCTTGTTATATACCATCTGAATTTCACTGTTGATGGTATTCAGATCATAAACAGGCTTCAAATATTGACCATCGTATGGCCCCAGATCCACATCCCAGGTATTTAAATACGCAGTGATAAAAATATGCATATGAGGTTCAATCAAACCAGGGATTATTGTTTGCTCACCCTGCAGGCATATTGGATCAACATTAGGCAAGGCTTTAACCGCATCCTGCAAAGCCCCTACAGCTACAATCTTTTCACCACTAATGGCGATCGCATGGGCTTTAGTCGGCTTGCCGTCAGCCATTGTGATAATGCGCTTCTCATCTGGGTGATAGAAAATGACATCCTCAGGAGCACTTTTGATTTGATAGCTCTGTTGGCGGAACGAGACCTGGTTGATGGTAATCTCTTGTTCCAAAATTTTCTGTAGTGGGCCATGACAGGCGCAGCTAATACCATGATGGCTAGGGTGGTCACACATTCTATGTCTTCCTTGTATCTATCGCCGCGCTGCAAAACACTCAGCAACGAACCTATTTTGTTTCAATTGAGGAATCTATAGATACACGACAGTAAATGGAGTCTCTATTACGAGTTATAGCCTAACAATACGCCACTTATAGACCGTAGGAAAACCGGTTTATGCGCTTAAAGCTTTTAGTACTGGCTTGCGAGGCTTATTACGCCGCCACATAGACTTGGTGTAATCGTCTGTAATTTGATCCTTAAAAGCAATTTTAGCTGCTAAATGTCGATAAAATTAATCAGACGGATATTTAAAACTGCCAGTGGGATAAAACCTTTACCTACTCAAGGCTTGGTTTTAGGGGAATCGGAAAGAAGATTCTGGCAAAGATTTTGTCTCGGAGATAAAAGCTTTTCAGAAATAAGCTTATAGCACAAAAGAATTAAAACATGCTAAATTAGCAACCCAATAAAATCCAACACCAGAGTCAAACCATGTCGGTTACAGAACATCAGACAGTGAGCCATAGTCCCTTGGACTTAACCCCAGAAGCAAAGCCCCGCCCCTTTTATCAACGCCATCCCATATTAGTGGCAATATTTTCTGCTGTAGTGAGCTATCTGATCGCCTCCAGCAGTTCTGCTTTCAATCATGGGCTTGCAGTAACCTTTGAAAATGCCAGCGACACAGCCATAACATCTATCAAGCTGGATTTTGGCAATGTGAATACCCAATCAAGTATTCAGAGCTTTCGAATTAACTCCGGTGAAACCAGAACCTTACTGCTTAATCATCCGGCAGGAGCTGGATTTAACGTTAAGGTCAGTTATGCCGATGGCAGGGTTAGAGAGTTTTGCGCCCTGAAGGGCGATGAACGGACGCAACCTAAGATTCTGTTAACGCCCTGATATTCAGCGGATCAATGAATGAAGATCAGTCAAGTAGTCACCGGCGATTAATAGTGACTACTGCTTCCTGCTGATAGCTGTAATTTCATTCAAGCCGCTGCAATTTCCTTCGGGTAACACTTATGCCCTTATGGCTGCTACCAAGGTAACTCTTCACCATTGCTGTGCCAGAAGGTGCCCGAGTTTTCCAGATTAAGCCCGTCGATACGCTCAATCAGACCCTGTGCCGATTCCTGCGGTGAGATGAAACCACCAAAGTTCACCATACGGGTTTGCACATAACCAGGGTGCAGAATCGCTACACTAATGCCTTGAGGCACCAGGTCTACTGCCAGGGATTTACCAAAAGCATTGAGTGCGGCTTTGGATGCTCGATAGCCATAACGACCACCCGAGGTATTATCAGTCATAGAACCCATACGACTGGTAATCAATGCCACCTTACTGCCTGAACGGAGATTGTCTAATAAAGCTTCGGTCACCATAAGCGGCGCATAGGCATTAACCTCCATCTGAGCACGGATGCTATCCAGCTCAATACTACCCAGCACGTTATCATCCAGCAGACCGGCATTATTGATCAGTAGATCAACATCTACGCCCTTCAGCTCTTTAGGCAGACGAGCGATAGAGGCTTCATCCGTGACATCAATCCCTTCTATCACTTTAGATGCGATATTATCCAGCTCTTCACTGGAACTGCGGCAAACACCAATAACACGGTAACCTTTGCCATTCAGTTCCGTAGCAAGCGCCAGACCTACACCACGATTTGCACCAGTAATCACTGCTGTTTTTGTCATAACAAGACTCCAATGAGCAGCAGGCACACTGCCATTTGCTGCACAGACATTTAAGGTTAATGGAACCGATTATCCATAATCTTTAATCAGTTGCAGCAATAACTAACCGCTCTGCCGCTAAAGAGATAAGGCAACCCAGAAAAGCAGGCAAGAAAAAGCCCGATATTTCGGTGAAGTAAAATATCGGGCATAAAAAGGCATATCGCCTAGGGTCTGTCTTTGGAGCAGATAACGCTTACCAGGAAACTTACAGCTCAGGTCTTACACCAGGCGCTCACTGCCTGGCGCTACTGGCAGTGCCTGATCAAAGAAGCCTTCGCGGTGAATCATCTCTTCCTGAGCGCCCAACTCACGGGCCGCTGCAGCACAGGCATCCACAAACTCTGGACTACCCGCAATATAGATGGAGTGACGGGACAGATCTTTATACAGGTCACCCAGAATTGCCGGAATACGACCGTGATGGTAACCCTCTTTCTCTTCCTGAGTCAGGGTTGGAATAAACTTGAAACGACGATGTTTTGCATTCCAGAATTCCAACAGGCCGCGGCAGTAGATATCTTCTTCTTTCTTACCGGAGAACAGCAAGTGTACTTGCTGTTTAAAGCCCCGACGCAGCGCCGCATCGGTCAGGCCCAGAATCGGTGCCAAACCAGTACCCGCAACCAGACACAGTACAGGGCCATCGGTGCTTGGGTCACCAATAAAGGTGCCATAAGGACCTGACATATTCAGCATGCTGCCCGGAAATAGATTATCGTGGGCCCAGTTACTGGTCTCACCCTCAGGTACACGGGTAATCTGCAGCACGATCTCGCCATCATTAGTTGGCGCATTGGCAATAGAGTAACAACGGGCCGTAACCTTGCGATCCACATCATTGATCATCACGTATTGACCCGGCCAGTAGCGCATCTGTTTGCCTACAGGACGGATACGCAGCTCCATAATGCGAGGGGTACGCTCAATACGGTCAGTGACTACACAGCGAATATTTTCAGTGGGCGGGAACAGTTTAGGCTGAGCGTCCTCTGTACCCCATTCGATCTCAATCTCATCGGTAAGAGGTTTGGCCATACACATCAGGCCATAACCCTCTTCACGCTCTGCTGGTGACAGAGCCATATCCAGTACCATACCCTGATCAAACTCACCACGGGTGACTTTTACTTTACACTCGCCACAAGCACCGGCACGACAGTTGTTTTGTAGGGCGTAACCTGCACGCTCCAGGGTTTCCAGCACCGTTTCACCTGCACTGGATTCAACGGCTTTACCGGATGGTGATAAAAGAATGGTTCCCATGGTTCTCTCCTGAAAAGCAGCGAAACAAAAAATTACCAGGGCAAGTAAAACCCGTTTTCAGAGCAGCTGACACTATCTTCTCTGGTAATGTGCGCGGAAAAGTACCGACTACTTTTGTTTCGTAAAAATTTCTTATGTTGCAGACAGCAGTAAACCAGAGACACCGAAGTGCCTCTGGTTTGAATCGCTCAATCTATTAGAAGATTGGGATGATATCCGCAGCGTCCAGATCTTCCTGAGTCACTTCCTGACCAGAAATACCTACTTCAGGGATTGCTGGGAATGGAGTGTCATACTTATCCAGAACCGCTTTCAGGTTCAGCATCGCACTACGCCAGTTTTCCTTCTTATCTTCATAAGTTGGAATACCGAAACCCGCTTCACGGGCAATCGCTTCTGCTTCACGCTGAGTGGCGATAAAGTCTTCTGGCAGATCCCAGAACTCTGCTGGTGGCTCAAACAGTACTGCAGACAGGAACAGGTAACCGGCACGGATCTGCTTGGTGATGACACTGCGATCTTCCTGAGACAGATTCGGGTAGTCACGCTCCATCAGCGCCAGACAGATTGCCATGTGACGACCTTCGTCACGACCGATGTTTTTGAATGCTTCGGTGAATACCAGCTCTTCACAGCTCTGAGACATCTGCTTAAAGATAGTAGCAGCAGCAATTTCACCCATCAGGAAGGAGCTGAACAGTACGGCCAGACTGTACTTAGGCACCGCTTGCTTGTAACCGTTCCAGTAACGACCACCGTTGTAGTACAGCCATGCCGCATTACGCTTCAGACGCTTACCCAGATCTGTTTTTGGCTCGTATTCCAGTGGGCTGGAGCATTCCAGCAGTTTCGTGATCACCAGACCACACATCTGCTCGTGGTTCTGCTCATCGCGGGTTACAGAGAAGAAGCAGCGACGAATGGCATCTTCTTCGTGATCTTCGTAGGTCTTGATAAAAGCTTCTGCGAAAACAGGTGGAGCAGACGCGTCAAATACAGACAGCAGAGTCCACCAATAAGCCATTGCTTCACGCTCTTCCCATGAGTAGCTTTCTGGGTCAAACGTATCCCATGGCAGATCTTTCGGGTTCCAGGCTTCACGCAGAGAAGCATCCCAGATCTCTTCCGCTTTGGAAGACTTAGTTTCCCAGCTCAGCGGATATACGTTCGGCTGTGGCGTGGCTGGTGGCATGTCCATGGTGTGTGCAATTTTATCGTGCATCGTTCTCAACCTCTCAAGCTATATTTTGTTTTTGTTGTTGCTGTCACTTAGTGTGTTTTTAGATTATTTAAATGACACATAAATGTAAACACAAAAATTATTACTGTGTCGCTTTTAATTGACATAAATCAAAATCACACGCTAAGCATCCAACGCACCAATCAATAAAACACATAAAAATCATGCAGTTAAATAAAAACTAAAAAATAGAAAAGAAGATAGAACAGGCAGAAAGAGACACAAAAATAAAAAACAACAATTAAATTACGTATCTATAAACAGCATAAAATACATTAAATAATCATGGCTTCAGCCTCAATCAACAGGAAAAAACAACCCAAAATATCGACTTTTGTATTAAGTAAAACTACTGATTCAGTAACCCGATAACTACTTAGATGGCTTGTTTTGGACTGAGGTCTCTTGCTGAGACAGAGGTAAAAACTGACAATAACGCCAAGAAAAGTACTTATTATCCGAAATCGCGGGATATAAAGCAGAACACTGGCATCATTAACAAAAGGAAATCTGACCGCGAAAGGGTGACAACTATCCTGACACAGGGGGCAACCCTGGCTTAGTGGCTGATCAACATGACATTAAAAACAAAAATACTCCTCTTGGCCCTGGTACCCTTGGTGCTTGTAGCCACCAGTATCACTCTTATCAGTGTCCAGCAGGTAAAAAGCCTAAGCGAGACCGAAATCGCCATTTTTGAGCACAATCTACTTGAATCCAAACGCACTGAGCTAAAGCACTATGTCAGCCTGGCTATGAGCAGTATTAGCCCTATCGTAGAAGACCAAAGCATTGATGACGCCAGTGCGAAAAAGCAGGTTAAAGCAATTTTGGATGCCATCACCTATGGCCCTGATGGTTACTTTTTTGTCTATGATCGCTCGGGCAAAAATCTGGTTCATCCGGTTCAACCTGATTTAGTGGGCAAGAATCTAATTGAGATGACTGATGCTCAAGGAGATCCTGTTATTCGTAATCTAATGCGACTGGCACAAAATGGCGGTGGCTTTCATCACTATTATTGGAACAAGCCATCCAACGGTCAGGTCTCTGAAAAAATCAGCTATGTGATTGAGCTGCCCCGCTGGGGTTGGATGCTTGGAACAGGACTATATATCGACGATATCGCCGAAGAAGTCGCCAAGATCCGCCTGGAAGTCAAAAATAATATCCGCAATACCTTCTTTACTGTACTGGCAATTACCACCATTACAGTGGTGTTGATCGTGGTATTTGTCATCCTGTTTAATGTGCACGAGCATCGCCTGGCCGATTCCCGCTTAAAGGAACTGGTGCATAAAACAGTGCAATTTCAGGAGTCGGAACGCAGACGCTTTTCCCGGGAGCTGCACGATGGCATCAACCAGCTGATGGTATCGGCTAAATTCCGCATTGAACTTGCCGTCAACAAATACCGCAAACAGGGTGAAGATGTGGAAGCCGAACTATCCAAGGCCACGGAAGTACTTAACGAGGCGATACAGGAAGTACGTCGTATTTCCCATGATCTTCGCCCCAGCGTACTGGATGATCTGGGCCTGATTCCTGCTATGACCACTGTATTATCAGAGTTTCGTCTGCGTACAGGTGTTGAGGTGAAGCAAAATACCCCACCCTGTAGAATGCGCTTACCCGAACAGATTGAAACCACTCTATATCGTATTACTCAGGAAGCGCTCACCAATATTGAGCGTCACGCGGAAGCGGAGAATATCACCGTTGCCACAGGTTGGAATGGTAATACCTTCCAACTATCCATTGCAGATGATGGAAAAGGCTTTAATGTCCGGGAAGAGCTTAGCGGACTAGGCATAGGTTTGCGAAATATGCGTGAACGTACCGAGTTTCTGGCCGGTGAATTTATTATTGATTCTGCGCCTCGACAGGGCACACTGATTAAAGTGGTTTTCCCTATGCACAGTTGGCAACCGTTACTGGAACAAGAACGAGAGGATAAAACAGACAGACCCTTGATTGTCTGATCCTTTGATTCAAACCTGTGATATTAAAGTCAAAGATTGTCTCATTTAGTGATGAGAGTAATACAGGTAATAAAAATAATTCGAACCGTACAGCACAGGTTCTCAGACAGGATGGCTAGTGATTTGGCATATTCTGTGAAGAACAGTGAAAATCACCTTGCTGCACGATTAAATGTTTAAGGCTGTCGTTATGATAAATCTGTTACTGGTTGATGATCACCCCCTGGTTCGGGATGGTATGCGAGCCCGGCTTGAATCTGAGGCAGGCATTAACGTACTGGGAGAAGCTCAAAATGGCCAGGAGGCACTGGATTTTGTCACCCAACAGAGCGTCGATGTGGTGCTTATGGATGTCAGTATGCCAGTAATGAATGGCCTGGAAGCGACCAAAATCTTTAAACAGAACTACCCGGATATTCGCATCTTAATTCTCAGTATGCATGACAGTCGTGAGTATATTCTGCAACTGATTCAAAGCGGCGCTTCTGGCTATATTTTAAAGGATGTGAGCTCTGACGAGTTGATCAAAGCGATCGAGACTGTTTACCAGGGCGGTACTTATTTTAGTTCAGGCGCATCCCAAAGCCTTTTTGCGGGTGAACAGCAGATCTCTGTACCAGACAACACTGCGACACTGACTCCCAGAGAGGCTACCGTACTCAAGCATCTGGCAGAGGGGCAGAGCAATAAAGAGATAGCTCGTGTACTGGATATTAGTGTTCGTACCGTAGAAACCCACCGACAGAACATTAAACAAAAGCTTAATATCCATACCGCCGCAGGACTGGCACGATATGCCATTGAAAACGGACTGGTTGATTGAGCGTGTTTTGCAGCAATGTAATGACTGGATAGCGTATTAGTACAGTTTGAGAATGTATTTAGTCTGCCCTGAAAAAGTCAGGTTTCTACCTAACTGAATATCCGTTGGCTTTATTGCTTCAAGAAATAAAGCCAACCGACTTTCTGCTCTCCACCTGCAGTTTGTATGATAACCAAAGCCTGAATGACACCCTGGTATTCAAACAAAAAGAAAAGGCTCATCCATTTCCTCAAATTCCAGGCACAAGCCGCCATTAACAGGTTTATTGCATCACCTTCGCTACCTTTCAGCCAGTTCCTGGAAAGTCGATAATCCTGTTTCAGGTGCCCTATGATGGCTTTGACAAACGTTCGTCGCTGTTTGACACTATGAAGTTTGGCTAACTTATTGAGCCTGTTGAAAATTTTTATGGCCAGTTTACTGTCCGTAGGATATGTGATGGCTTTTTCCTGAACCGTTGTATCCACTAAAACAATAGGTTCTTCTGCAGCTTTACCATGTAAGGCGACCGAAAGAGCAAACAGTCGGTTAACCCCTTCTTTTCCCAATCGCTGACGAAACTTGACCAGCTCCGTACTGTGACAGGGAGGTGTTGTTTGAAAGTGGGCTTCACCACAAAACGCCTGGTAGTAAGGATTCATTTGCCACTGTTCAACAACGGCTTCATCACTCAGGTCATACAGCTGCTTGAGCATCAGAAGGCCCGTCATCAAACGAATCGGTTTAGCTTTACGTCCGATGGCGCTGTAAAGAGGTGAGAATTCCAGTTCCAGCGCCTGCCAGTCAATAGCACGACTTAAGGCGAGTAAAGGGTGAGTATCATCAAGCTGATTGATGATATCGAAAAAGCTGAATTGGGCAGAATCAGAAGGGCTTTTAGTCAGCATATCTGAGCCATTTTCGACCAGAAACTGAAGACACAGCTTACCGCTCCTGGTCGAAATGATCTATGCCAAAATAGCTAATTTGTTTTAAAAACAGTCTGTTAAGGATTTTTCAGAGCTGACTAATTAATCGATTTTGATCGACTCTGACAGAGGCACATCAGGAAATGCTTGCAGCATGGAAGTGTAACTGTCAGATTGTTTGGACTAGTTCATCAGCAGGTTGGGTTGTTAAGCCTTCTTAACAAACGCTGCAGTGATCATCATTTCGCCGGCACCATCAACACGGCAATCCAATTGGTGGTCCTTCCCTTCAACCATACGACGAATCACAGCTTTAGTACCTATCTTCAGTACCTGGGAGCTACCTTTAACCTTTAGATCTTTGATAAAGGTAATCTTATCGCCATCTTGCAGACGGGTACCGTTAGAATCCCTTATATCTAAGGCTTCTTCTTCAGCTACTTCTGTTGGGTTCCACTCATATCCACATTCTGGACAGATCATCAGTTCCTGATCCTGATAGACATATTCAGAGTTACATTTCGGGCAAGGAGGCAGAGACATACAATATTACTTCTATAAAATGAATTTGGCGTGCCATGGTAATGGCGGCACAGTGCGATGGCGAGCATTTTAACCAAAACTCATTTATTTTTCGATAAGTTGCGTTTCTCCCCTCTAAATCGATAACCTACAGCATGGCGAAAAGTTGTAGCTGATAATAAACATACAACGACCCAATAGATGTACTGTAGTTCAGCTGTGAGATTGGGCTTATGGTTCCTGATGGCATGATAACGCAGGTCAAGTAAGCGCTGATAATGCAGCTAAGAGAATTATCCTAACTGATAACTAACTTGCTGTTGATAAGCCTCCACACAGTTTCGGCATATACAGGCTTTCCTTTTCAACTCAGCTGGCACCTGATCTAACAAGTCTTGAGGAAAAGTGATATCAGGGTGATTGCACCAACAGGCTTTGTCAGTATCACCACAAGCCAGATTGAGACAGTCATTATTTTGCTGACATATCGGGCAAACCAGCGGGGCTACTGGAGTTGATGCTAAGGTTACTTCCGTCATCTTATTGTCTCCTTTATATCAAAGTGTGGTATAGCTTCAACACAGTATATCCCGTGCAGTATCCAGACGCATAAAGCCAATCACCAACTAACGCCCCTGACAGCTTGAATGCAAAACAGCCTGTTCAGCAGTAACGACACTTTGATTTTTCAAAGATTTCTAAAGAGAAATCCATTTGTGGCATAATGAGTGAAAATAATGAATAACTTATAGAAGACTATCTAAAATGACGTTACCTCCTCGTCAAAAAGCTTTTAAATTGACTGAGCGTTTGGATCAACCTCTGGATCTCTATAATCACTTACCCTACAGAGTAGCAGTAATCAGTAACCTGTTGATGCTGGACCGTGATATTGCAATTCGCTCCTCTGCCGACTTAGCACCGAGAGAGCTGCGGGTTCTGCTAAATATAGGATCCTATATGCCTATTACCTCTGCGGATGTAGCTTATCAAACCCGTATTGACTCCTATACTGTCAGCCGGGCTGTCTCCACGCTGAATAAAAAGGGCTATCTGATCTTTGAACCTGCAGAGAATAATCGACGCGTAAAATTATTAGCACTGACTGAGAAAGGTATTGAAGTTTATCGCCAACTATGTGATCAGATCGATCAGAGGGCTGATAAACTATCGTGTGTTTTAAATCAAGCAGAGCAGGCCGAGCTATTTCGAATGCTGGCTCTGATTGAAGATCGGGCTGAACACCTGTTAGCAAACCAGGCTAAAGATCTGCAGCTGGCAGGAGAAACACTGCCCGCCGATCAAAAAGAGCTGATTCGCTGGCGTAAAAAAAGTGCTCGTTTACTAACTGAAGAATAAAAAAACGCTACAGATCGTTGCTATTCGATGCATATTGATTGATAGAATTCTGATAGCCGCTCTTTGCTAATGCCTAATGCCTATTGACTGACGACACTTTAATCATAGCTCTGTTTTATCATCATAATCATTTATTCAACGTGGATACCTCAGTTCAAGCGGAGAGCGGCAAATGCTGCTACTCCGGCCTTATCCGATAGATATTACCTTCATCGGTACTGAGATAAAGCCAACCTTGTGGGCTTTCGGCCAACGCTCGTATCCTCTCACTGAGCCCAAGTAACAAGCGCTCTTCTTCCAGTACCTGCCCAGACTGATTTAACTTAAGATGATTTAGGTGTTGTAGTGCCAAAGCTCCTGCAAACAGATCACCTTGCCACTCAGGAAAAGCCTGACCGGAATACAACAACAGGCTACCTGGCGCGATGGAAGGAATATAGACTTTCTCCGGTTGTTCCATACCCACCTTATGGGTTCCTTCACCTACAGATATCGGTGCCCAATACTCTTTTCCGTAGGAGATTACTGGCCAACCATAATTAGCTCCCTTTCTAATCCGGTTTAACTCATCGCCCCCTCTGGGGCCATGCTCGATTGCCCACAGCACACCTCTATTTTCATCAAATGCCAGCCCCTGGGGATTTCTATGTCCATAGCTCCAGATTTCAGGCAGGGCTCCTTTGCTCTTAATAAATGGATTCCCCATAGGAACAGCTCCTGAGCCTTCAATGCGCAAAATACTCCCCGCATGATTTGTCAGATCTTGGGCACTCTCTCTATCCCCCCGGTCACCGACACTGAAATAAAGATAACCCAAGGCATCAAAAGCAATCCTACTGCCAAAGTGATGACCACTACCGCTTTTAGACTGAGTAACCAGCACATCACGCCAACCCTGTAATCGACCACCTTTCCATTGGGCACTGGCCAGCGCAGTCGATCTTTTGCGTCCATCCTCAGAGCTGTAAGTGAAAAAAAGCGTTTGATCAGCGAAGAAGTTGGGAGATTTTTTCAGATCCAATAAGCCACCCTGACCGTATGATGTAACTTCAGGCACGCCCAATAGATAACGGACTTGAGCCTTCGTGATGTCCAGCAGCCCCACCTTGCCTCCTCGTTCAGTAAACAGCAGCTGATCGTCATCCAGAAATTCCAATGCCCATGGAACACCTAAGCCCGATATGACCTTTTCCAGCTGAAAGTTCATACCCTCACTCTTGCCCGAGAACAAATATTGCGCAGCCTGTGCCGGATTCAAAAAAGCAATGCAAGAGAGAAGGATAAAAGCCGAACAGATGTAGCGATAAATAAGCGTCATATTTCCTATCCTTGTTAAGACTCAAATTCAGTATAGGCAGCAAAGCAATGATTGAATAGAGACTCTACGATTACCATCAGGTTCCCTGTTCCTAAAGAGATGATTCTATCAACAAAGCCCCTTACGCACTGTAAAGACACATCACCACAGAAAAATGCACTAACAGATAGCGCTTTATCAGTAAATACAGGTAAAAAAATAGGCATAGGACTTGCTATACCTATAGTGAGGCTTGGGCCGAAAGACGAATGTCACCCGGTCCTATGTCGTTCTCGTACGTTCTCCTTTTTATCCCCACCAGTTTTTCTGGTTGGGGATTTTTTATCTCTAATCTTACTAAAGGTACAGCTCACCCCATAAACAAAAACAGGCCCCGAAGGACCTGTAATCGCACAATCAAATTGTGATGATTATACCGCTAACACTTAATCTGGGTTATAAAAACAGATTAGCGGTATTGGCATAAATAAGCTGTTTGTTCAGCTACTTTTACATCGAAGCTCTGGTTGGCATCGATCTCAAAGCGCTCACCGGCGTTAAAGGTTAACCACTCTTCGCTACCAGGCAGCTTTACTGTCAGGGCACCGGACACAACGGTCATGGTTTCATGCTGGCTCGTACCAAAAGTATAATCACCAACAGCCATAACACCAACGGTCAGCTGACCCAGGCTGTTATTCAAAGCAATGGATTTAACATTACCGTCGAAGTATTCATTTACATCAAACATCGATTACTCTCACACATAGCCCTAAGGCATTTTTATCTACCTGAACCCAGGGGTAAACTGAATTCAGGAACTACAATGCACCTAAACAAAAGCGTCTATGCGAGACATTGCTGCACTCTCCAGCCAGGATCCGGCTAATATTCATCAGTAGAAGCCGGGTATATCCATGTCTGAAGAGCACCGAAATACTTCTGTTCAGGTGTATTTAATATTTTTCAGGAATGAATTTTAACGAATCAATTGGCGGACGTCTGTAGCCATCATCGGCCTGACGTGGCGGCAGCTCGATCGGTTCAGGTGTCAGGTCTTCATAATCCACCATACTGAGTAAGTGACTGATTACGTTCAACCGGGCACGTTTCTTCACTTCGCCATCCACAACGTACCATGGCGCTTCGGGTATATCGGTATACATAAACATACTGTCTTTTGCCCTGGAGTATTCGATCCAGCGAGTGCGGGATTCTAAATCCATTGGGCTTAATTTCCAGCGTTTATGTGGGCGGCGGATACGATCTTTGAAGCGCTTCTCTTGCTCTTCATCTGACACAGAGAACCAATACTTGAGCAGGATAATACCCGAACGCACCAGCATACGTTCAAACTCCGGGCAAGAACGCATAAAATCCTGATACTCATCATCGGTGCAGAACCCCATCACACGTTCCACACCTGCACGGTTATACCAACTCCGATCAAACAGTACAATCTCACCAGCAGAAGGCAGGTGCTTGATATAGCGCTGAAAATACCACTGAGTTTTTTCTCGCTCAGTCGGCGCTGGCAGGGCCGCAATACGACAAACACGAGGGTTTAACGCCTCTGCAATACGCTTAATACTGCCACCTTTACCTGCCGCATCCCTACCTTCAAAAATTACGACAAGCTTTAAGCCTTTATGCCTGACCCACTCCTGCAGCTTAACTAGCTCCATCTGCATGCGTTCAAGCTCTGCTTCATAATAGGCTTTATCGATTTTTGTCTTCTTGCTTTTCTTCTCTTCGGCCATGGTGCCATCCTCTGCTAACACAAAACCATTACAAAAAATATAACTTAACCACTATCACACAGGATCTTACAAACTACAACCTGGAAAGCCCTACCATATCTAATGCTTTTTGCTTAGTTGCCAGTGAGTTGCAGTAGATCAATTTTTCATGGCATTGTTAATATTTGGAGCAGAAAGCCTCTTTTTTTAAACACTATGCTGATCAGGTACTGACGGTTTCCTGCTTGGCTATCAAACCTTTTAAATGACGTTGCACTGTCCACCAGGAGATACCCGACATCAGTAAGTTAGCAATCACTGCACCAACAAACATGCCATAGAGACCATATAGCCATGCCCCTAAGGCACAAATTGGCACATAGAAGATAAACAGTCGAAGAATACTCAGCCTTAACGCTACCATGGGTTCATGCAAAGCATTCATGGTGGAGTTAGCCAGAATAACCACCCCTTGCATCCCTAAGCCTATCGGCACACACCAGAGGAACCAACGCAAATTAGCCGCCAGCTGTTCGTTATTCGACGCAAATGCATCAACCAAAGGGTTTTGGAAGATCAATAACAGGCACCATACAATCGCCTGCCAGATCAGCACAAAACGAAAACTGCCAAACACCCCCTGCTGCACTCGATCCAGTTGCTTAGCTCCCAGATTCTGGCTCACAAACGGCGGCAGCGTCATAGACATAGCAAAGACGATAATCAAAGAAATGGATTCGATACGGGAACCGACACCATAACTGGCCACAGCCTCATGACCAAACTCTGACACGATTCGGGTTAACATGGCGGCACTGACCGGTGTCAGAATACTGGAGACCACTGCAGGTAGGGCAATATGGCCAATGGCCTGCCAACTCTCTTTTACCTCTTTCCAACGGGGTTTAACAAAGCTCAGCAGATCACGACGTACATCTGGCAAACTAAAGATACCTACAGTAAGCAGCATCCAGGCAATCAATGTTGCTAAAGCAGCCCCCTGGACCCCCATCGCGGGAATAGGTCCCCAACCAAAGATCAGAATGGGATCAAGAATACCGTTAACCACACCCGAAGCTATCATCACCAAACCAGGCACTAATGTGTTGCCCGAAGCCCGTAAGGCACTACTCACCGCTCGCGGCATAATGACAAACAGCGTCCCTAGATACCACACCGACATATAGTCATGGATATAAGGCATTAGATCATCATTGGCACCTAAAAAGGCAAATAACGGACCTATGGTGAGATAACCTATCGCAGTTAAAGCCAGAGAAAGAATAGCGGCTAACAGCACTGCGTCTGTAGTGCGTCGTTTGACCAAATCATAGGATTTTTCACCCAACAGTCTCCCGACAACGGCGGACGTGCCTATACCTAATCCAATGGATAGAGAAATCAGGGTAAAAGTAACAGGAAAGGTAAAAGTAACTGCCGCCAGCTGTTCTGTCCCCAGCAAACCAATGAAGTAGGCATCTACCAGGTTAAACAGCATTAAAGTCACAATCCCTCCCATTACAGGGATTGTCATACGAAAGAGTACGCGAGTAATTGGGTCGTTAAGCAGATCCGGTTTAGCTTTTCGGGTCATCGGCTGACTCCGTCAGCTCTTGAGCAGTACATACTTGGTTACGCCCCTTTTCTTTGGCTTTATATAAGGCTCTGTCCGCCTGTCGGACCAGCTCGGAAATATCAGTAGAAACATCCGGTTTCAGCGTCGCCATACCTGAGCTGATGGTAACATAGGGCGAAACTTTGGAAGCGGCGTGCGGAATCTGTTTTTCTGCCAGAGAACGACGACACTGCTCTGCTAAACGCACCGCATTATTGTTGGTGTCAGGCAGCAGAATAGCAAACTCTTCTCCGCCATAGCGTGCGACCAGATCCATAGGACGACACATCATCTCTTTCAAAGTTTGTGCAACCTTTCGGATACACTCATCACCTTCCAGATGACCATAATAGTCGTTATACATTTTGAAACAATCCACATCGACCATAATCAGTGTCAGTGGCGTTTGATTGCGTATCGCCCGCTTCCACTCTTTCGCTAATACCTCATCAAAATACCGGCGATTAGCGATACCCGTCAGGGCATCAGTACGGGAGATCTCTTCCAACTCCTGATTCGATGTCATCAGCTCTCTGGATTGGATCTGCATTTTCTCATTTTTCTTAGCAAAGCTGATAAAAAGACGCATAATTAATAGCGTCGAAGCCATACCAAATAGAAATACCAGTTGCGGTAGCCAGGTTCGCTTACTATTAAAGTAATAGAAGGTAGGCACCGCCTGCAGCTCCCATAGGCGATGGCCGATAGGATTCAGAGAGTGATAGATCGCACGTCCGTGATCTACCGGTAAACGGGTACGGCTGGGATGAAAATGTAGTAGCATGGGATTGGTTGGATCAGTGATATCCAATAGATTCATATCGATACCCGCGATGCGAATATCGGTAAGCGAGTGCTCAAATATAGCCCCAACATCAATCACTGCCAGAATAAAACCGCGCACCTTGGTTGAGTTTACTCTTTGATAAACAGGCAAAACCGCTTGCAGCAAGGTACGACTGTCAGACCCTTTTCCTGCCATCTTACCGGCAGAGAGCATCAGATCACCGCTGATCGCTGCGCGGCTTAACAGCGGATTGAGTTCAGTATTTAGCGATAGATCCAAACCTAAGGGTAGCAGCTCAGCACCATCAGGCTCCATATAAAATACAGGACGGTAAAAAGCGTGATCTTCAGATTTGACGACATGACCCTCAGCGTTAAAACGTCGGATCTGAAAGCCCTCTTGTTTTAAAAGCTGTTGGCTTTGAGCCCCAAAATGTGAGCGTTCATTAGCAGCAATCTGCTCAATCCAATAAAAAGCTTTAATATCAGGATGGCGACGACGAGTTTGTCGAGAAAGCAGGACAAAATCTTCGTGACTAACCAAATCACGACCGACAAACAGTGCCTGCAGGGTATAAAGGGCTTCCAGTGAGGCCGTTACTTCTCGATCGACACCAGCAGCACGATCAGCTACATCTTTAGCAAGACGATTATTAAGCTGAGCACGCTCAGAGAAATGCAGTAACCACGCGGATCCAGTGGATAGAAAAATCCCCAAAGCCAGGATCAGTAGCAGCCAATAACGCGTGGAAATGTCTTTCATAGCCAGGGCAGAATATGCGACAAATCAAGTCACAATACTCTTTTCCCTCCTTACCAACAAAAACGGGCGGCGATTATCCCAGATCACGAAAGCAAAACAAATATAAAACAAGTTATTTTTAGTTAACTTTATATTGCAGAGTTTTACACGCACTCAAAATGCACTCTATTTGGTTATTTCAGCTGAATAAAACCATATAGCAAGCAGGGAAATATGAGAAAAAAGCGATGATAATCAAGAGATTATTGAGCACATAAAATAACTTTGGCGGTTTACCGGAGTTAAACTTGAATTCAAAGAAATATAGGTTTGATGCTTTAGTGTTTCTACAAGAAAAGTGATCACTCCGAAGAGTGATCACTTACAAAACAATGGCCAAAACTGCGAGTCTTAACGGGTCTATTTGCCTTCAAACTGAGGTTCACGTTTCTCCAGCATCGCCGACACAGCTTCTGCATGATCCTCTGTATGATGAGCAAGAGCCTGCATAGAAGCAGATAATTCCAGAAGACTTTCCAAAGATTGCTTCTGACCTTCACGCAACAATTTTTTGGTCATACGCAGTGCCCGTGGAGGGTTTACCGCAATACGTTGGGCCATTTCATTCGCAGCAGCCAACAGATCTTCCGGCTCAACCACCTCAGATACCATGCCCCACTCCAGAGCCGTTTCTGCATTTACTGGTTCACCGGTAAAAGCCATCTCACTGGCACGGGACATACCAATCACTCTTGGCAGGAACCAGGCACCGCCATCACCCGGAATAATCCCTATCTTGGCAAAGCTCTCGGCAAAACGGGCTTTTGTAGAAGCGATGCGGATATCACACATCATCGCCAGATCACAACCTGCACCAATAGCCGCACCATTCACCGCTGCAATCAAAGGCACTTCCAGATGGTACATAGCTAGAGGAATACGCTGAATACCGCGACGATAGCCCTCACGTAGCTCTACCGGGCTGCCACCAAACATGCCGCTTTTATCGTGCATATCTTTGACATTACCACCGGATGAAAACGCCTTACCAGCACCTGTCAGAATTACCACTGACACCGAATCATCACGGTTGATACGCTTTGCCGCGGCTTCAAAGGCATCTATCATCTCATCGCTGGAGATGGCATTACGGGTTTCATCCTGATTCAGGGTCAATGTCACTACACGCCCTTCCTGCTCATACAACAAACAATCTGTCATTACTCTCTCCTGAATCATTATCTAGCAGCCTGTCGGACTTAAGCTGTCAATAGGCTTAAAAATCAGAAAAAATTGCGATTTATGCAGGGATATTCCTATTTTTTGAGAATATCCCTGTTCAATACCTTATTTTAGGCGCAACTTGGCTATTCGTTTTAGATTCCAGGCCATACACACCAAGCTCCATTCTCCTGTCACTCCCTTCAGTCCTCGTAGCGAGAACTGACGGAAGCCCAAGACCGATTTGATAATACCGAAGACCGGCTCAACCGTTTGTTTACGTAAGGCATAGATCGCTCGTCCTGCCTTGGTCCTTAACT
>NZ_AULT01000062.1 GCF_000422425.1 Oceanospirillum beijerinckii DSM 7166 | reverse complement strand
AGGTTCGGTTATTGCGATCTGAACTGCCAGACTTGGAGTGACATTTTTTCATCAGCAGATGACGATAGGGAAAGTGATGAAGTTTCAATCAATCACTTCCCCTGTGAAACGGTACTAGCTGATGAGTTACTATGTTCATTAAAAATACTTAATGTTATTGAGGCACAAGAAAAGAGCCTGCAATCTGCTATTCGAAAGCAAGAAAAATTCAATACAGAACAGTTATTTTTGCGATTCGTCGCCTATCCTGAAATTGACAGGCATATGGCGATCTGAAAGGTCAGTGTAGTAGAGGGTAGCAAGGTCAATTCCTTGACCTCCCGGTGGTGTTTTCCAAACCAGAAGTGGCTGACCAAAGCCACTGAATGGCTATAAGGTTTATCAAGAACGGTATCATCAACACTCAATGTGCCACTTATAAGACATAAGTCTTGGGCTGCCGCCTCGAACATATCCTTTGGTTGGTAATCTTCGCGGTTTAAGAAAGCGATTAACGTTTATGATAGAGATAAGTAGTTGTTGATGGAAAGAGGGGAAGCTATAAAACTTTACCCAACCACCTCAACACCCACAAACAAACCATACCTCCGACAATGGGCCAGAATACGCTACGGCTAAAGCGAGCGATCAGTACCGTGGCAATCGCAGCAGCAATTTGGGTGATATCCCACTGAAATTCTAATGCTGGACGGCTAAATAGAATCGATGGAATACAGATTGCTGCTAAGATAGCGGGTGGCAGTAGAGCAAGAATATTTCGACTGCGTTCCAGCAGTTTTTGTGTGGAGCCGTGTAGTTCGATAAAGGAAAGCCTGACTAGGAAGGTACCTAAGCCCACAATAATAAAGAGTAACCACAGGGATAACGTATCCATCAGTTATCCTCCTGTGTTTGCGTCTTAGTTTGTTCAGACTTATTTTGTTTGAGCTTATTCGAAGATAAAGCACGGGTTAGCAGGAAGTTGGGCAATAGCAAACCTGCAATTACTCCAGTCACAACGGCAACAATAAATCCACTATTATAGGGCAGTAGCTGAAACAGTACGGCGCAAACACCAGAAACCGTAGACACTAATAACATTACCGGTCGGGTGATGGTAGCGACTAACATGGCAAGAAAGGCCAATGGGATAGTGAATTCCAGTGACCATGCGGCAGGGATACTGGCTCCCAAGGCAACACCTCCAATAACAGACAATATCCAGCTGAGCCACATAGAGGTGGCCACACCAATCAGATACCACAGGCGTTCACCGTCGGATTTTGCCATCTGATCTGGGATGGCGCAGAGGCCATAAACCTGATCGGATAGCAGATAAGCGATGGGCCAGCGTTGGTGTTTTTTCAGTGGAGCCAACAGAGGTGCAAAGGTGGCACTGTAGATAGCAAAGCGTAGATTCACTACTACAGAGGTCACCAGAATAATAACAAAGGGGGCGCCCTCCTGAATCAGCTGATAAGCGGCCAGTTGGGCAGAACCGGCAAAAAACAGCAGGGTCATGCCCATAATGGTTTCAGGGTTCATACCTAAGGCGACACCGTTGGCTCCGGCAATCAGGCCAAAGGGCAATACACCGGAGACCAGCGGCAATAGGTCACGGGTTCCTTGCCAGTATTGGGCGCGATAAGTACAAAACTGCATTCCTTTTCCCTCTATTATCCTCTACTTGCCGTGTCAGATTAATGTTCTCTGTATCAGGCAGGCTGTCTGTAGCGGTCTAATCAAGCCGCAAGTATGCAAGGCTCATACATCACGCACGTCAGCCTTACTTGAGTAATCTCGTTTGATTAAACTCTAAAGCGCCCCACCAGCTGGTGCATATTCTCCGCCAGTTGCCGGAACTGTTCGGCGCTTTGCAGCTGTTTATCCGCATCGGATGAGACCTGAACCGCAATCTGATTGATCTCATCGGCGTGCTGCGTCACGCCCTGGCAAACCGAGGTTTGCTGTTCTGTCGCTGTAGCGATCTGGTTGGTCATATCCTTGATCTGATTGACCGCCTGAGTAATGCGGTCCAGACTGCCGTTGGCTTGGTTCGCCTGGGAAACGGTGTCGTCGGCCATAGTTTGTCCTCGTTGCATAATATCCACCGCTTTTTGTGTGGTGCCTTGCAGCTCTTCAATCATCTGCTGAATCTCTTCAGTAGAGATTGAGGTCTTATGAGACAGGTTACGTACTTCGTCGGCTACTACCGCAAACCCTCGACCGTGTTCACCTGCACGGGCAGCTTCAATAGCGGCATTCAGTGCCAACAGATTGGTCTGTTCGGCAATGCCCTGAATAGTGGTCAGAATGGAGTTAATCTGCTGGGTACTGTCATTCAGTTTGTTGATCACCTGAGAGGTTTCACCCACTTCCTGTGCCAGCTGGCTGATAGAGTCGCAGGTATTTTCCACCGCTTGTTTGCCTTCTGCCGTTGCACTGTCGCTATCTTCGACGATACGAGCGGCTTGTTCGGCATTTTGGGCGATCTCGGTAGTGGCCTGTGACATCTCATTGATTGAGGTGCTGACCTGAGTAATTCGTTCCAGCTGCAGGCGTACATTGTTATTAGAGGCCTTGGCCTGCTGTGCACTGTCATCAGAGGAGAGTTTCAGTTGATTACTGAGTTGTACGACTTGTTGAATAATGCTCTGCAGATGGCTAGTAAATCCATTAAAGGACTCAGAGAGCTGACCGACCTCATCTTTAGAGTTAATGGGCATACGCAGGGTTAAATCCCCCTGACCAGACGAGATCTGGCGCAGTACATGAGTAACCCGGTTAATAGGATCGGTAATCACGCGGGAGAAGAAGGTACCCAGCAGAATGCTAAAAATCACCAAGACACTGGATACAAGAATGGAGGTCCATATCTGCTGGTTTACGGCAGAAAAAATCTGCTGTTCCGGTACCAGGGCGACAAAACGCCAGCCCAGTTCCTGGGATTGAAAGATTTGACCCAGATAACGTTCGCCATTGCGCTCTGTTTCGATCAGGCCTTTAGGGTTATTAGCGATGGTTTTATACAGCGGGTTATCCAGTTCGCTGACTTGTTTAAAGTTATTATCCGGTTGTTTCGGGTCCACCAGAATATTGCCGTTATCTTCGATTAACAGGATATGACCCTGTTCGCCGATACGGATATTTTTTACGGTTTCGGTCAGCTGTTTAACGGAGACATCCATTGCTTGCACACCGATAATCTGGCCGTTGCTATCTTTAATCGCTTTAGCGGTGGCGATATAGGTGGCGTCATCCCCTTTCCAGTAGTAAGCGTTGGTGCGCACGGTTTCGCCATTACCCGCCACGGCTTTTTTGTACCACGGACGAGAGCGCGGGTCGTAAGCACTTTTGAAGGTGCTGCCCGGCCATTCGATATAGTGGCCATCACTGCGACCAGTATAGACATAAGCCAGCCCCGGATTAGCATCGGCAAATAGGGTATAGGTCTGGAAGATTGCTTTGGCACTGCCAGTGAGAGAATCCCAACCGGTAAAACCTTCAGGGCCGTTGACAAAACTAGGGGCACCATCAACGGGCTGGGTGATCAGTGGCAGTGAGGCGAGATAGTTAATATTCTTTTTCAGATCGCCAAAAAAGATATTAAAGGCATTATCAATCTGAGTAATCTCCCGCTGGCTGGAGGCCTGGAAATCCTCAATAGCACTGTGGCGGACCTGATAAATAAAGTAAGAAGTAATGGTCGTTGCTGGAATAATAATAGTGATCGCCAGGATCAAGGCCAGCTTGGTTCTAATTGTCATAACAACCTCGGGAAGCGAATTAAAGGCGTGGTGCAACTCTTCGACAAAGCGAAATGGCTGAATTCAGGTCAAACGAATCCTATACCTGTTCCGGTGCTTAGCCTGGAAAGGTCCTCTGCAGAAGAGAAGTGCCAGGCATTAGAGGCATCGGAACAGGTTAGAAAGATGCGATTGGCTTAAATATTGATTGAGTGCTATATCGATTGAGTGCTTTCGCTAAACTTTAAAGTCCGATTGTGAACGATTAAAAAGTAGGCACTTCCCTTGCCCAAAATGAGGGTTAATCGTTAGGGATCTGACGTTCCCTAGTAGTCGATTTCCACATCCCCTTTAACAGTGGCACAACAGGACAACACATAACCTTCTGCAATTTCTTCGTCGGTGATACCACCACCATGGTCCATATCGCACTCACCAGAAGTGACTTGAACACGACAAGCGCCACAGATGCCTAAGCCACAGGCTTTGCTGATATTGACACCGGCTTGAGCGGCGGCTTCGTTCAGGTTAGTACCTACTGGTACTTGCACCTGAACACCGGCATCAGTAAAGGACACCTGAACGGTCTCTTGGTCTTGATCCAGCGCTTCTTGTTCTTCGGCCATATCCGCATGTTTTTCAGCGCGCTCCACATCCTTGACTGGTGTTTCACCAAAGGATTCTTCGTGGTAGCGATCCATGTCGTAACCGGCATCACGTAGCATATTACGCACGGCAGCCATATAAGGCTCAGGGCCACAACAGAACACTTCCCGCTCCATAAAGTCTGGCGCGATCAAACTGAGCATATGGATGTTCATATAACCACGATAACCGCCCCAGGCCTGGCCGATCTCGTTACGTTCACAGATCAGGTGCATCTGGAAATTATCAACACGGCTGGACATATATTCCAGCTCACGGGCGTAGATAATATCGTTTGGGGTACGGGCACTATGGGCAAACACCATGTCTACTTCGCTGTCGGTATCGAACCACCAGCGGGCCATCGACATTACCGGGGTGATGCCTACACCGCCAGACAGCAGTAGTACTTTGTCTGATGGGAAGTCCATACAGTTAAATTTGCCCACAGGGCCGTGCACAGCAATCTGATCACCTGATTTTAGGTTGTCATGTAGCCATTTAGAAACCAGGCCACCTTCAACCCGTTTTACGGTGATAGAGAAACTATAAGGAATCGAAGGTGAGCTGGAGATAGTGTAGGAGCGCATCACACGCTCACCATCAATTTCCAGTTCCAAGGTGACAAACTGCCCAGGCTTGAAGAAAAAGAGCACCGGCTCGCTCATACCAAAAGTAAAGGTGGTAACATCTTTAGTTTCTGCGATCACTTTGACGCAGCGTACCAGGTGTCGACCGTTGGTCCAGACCTGGGTGCTCATGGTGTCCATAAAATCGGAGGTATTAAATTCGCTCATTTTCCTCTCCTGCAGCTTGTTCACTGTCCTGAATTTATCTAGAGCAGAGCCTGTACTGCTGATTATTCTTCTGTTGATTCGGAACTTGTCAGTCGTTTTTGAGTAGCACGGTAGTACGACCTTTATAAGTGCGACAAGATTTAGTATTTCTTATTAAACTTAGTGTATTCCAAAAGCTAACCTACTCTAAATAAAGAGGGTTTATCTTTGGTTGTTGTTGATCATAGTTTGCAAACTGTAGTTCCACATTTTAGAGGCTGCATCTATTACAGCTCTATACCGGCCTGCCACTCTTTCCAGCGCATAGTCATATTGGCTCCTAAAGACAGAAATGGCTCCGGTGGCAGTTGTTTTGGCTGTTGATGGTTTAAAAACAGGCTTAACAGTTCGGATTGTCCCAATACCGCTTGCTCCGCGGCCATCATGCCAGCTAGCGTACCCTTTACTGTGCCTAAACCATTTTGGCAGCAGGCGGACCAGATTCGGGTTTCTACTTCGCCAAATGCGGGCATCGAGTTCCATGACAGGCATAAGCGACCACCCCAACGGTGTTCCATCTCAACCCCTTCCAACATGGGAAAGCGATTAGCAAAGGATTGATCCTGCAGGCGAGCCGCCCGTTTCATATTGCTGGTATTAGCTTCAATAGACTGATTCAGTGTGGCGTGGTTACGAATCACAATACGATCACCACTGCCCCTATAATCTGAGAACCGTCGTACTGTTGTCCCCATCGGATCGGCAGGCAGAATGCCCCAATCGCTGACACCGCCTAACCGTTTGATCTCATCCTGGCTTAGAGCTCGGGTCATAGAGGCGTAGGTAAATACATGCAGCAGTTGACGAGGATAGAAACCAAATGACTGGATATGCCCATTGACTGCCAGAATAATATTTTTTGCCCTGACCTGCCCCTTCGGGGTTTTAACAAGATGAACATCACCTTGGGTGATTTCAAGTGCCGGACTGTTTTCGTAGATATCTACCTGATTACTGAGTCCATTAGCTGCTTGGCGGATAAAGGCAGCAGGTTGAATCATCACTGCACCGGAGGTGTATAAGCCCAGACGATAAAAGTCACTACCAGTCCAGCTTTTCATCTCTGTCGGGCTACGCATCTCATAAGGTTCACCCAGAGCATCCAGATGTTTGCGGTAACTTTCGATATGCGCGATGCCTTTATCCGAACCCGCTGCAGTGGTTTTACCACACGGATCAAAGACCTTCGCATCCATGGCGTATTCTTGTGCCATCCCGGCAGCAAAAGCGATGGCTGCACGATTCAGGCGTATCTGTTGCAGGTCTTGTTCGTGGGCCCCGGCATAGGTTTCTGAATTCAGTTCGTGGGGCAGGTCTATCATAAAGCCACTGTTACGACCAGCAGGACCGTTGGCTAGCTGGGCCGCCCCTAACAGTACTATACGTTCATCGCCGACTAATTGTGCTAAACGGCGGGCTGCAGCCAAACCCGTAAAACCACCACCGATAATCAACCAATCTGCCTGAATATCACGTTCCAGTTCAGGATAGCCGGGTACTTGTGTTAATACCTGATTCCAGGCTGCGGGGCCCGGGTCTTTAGGTAGGCGTTTCACTGTGATTGTTTTCTTATTCATTATGTTTACCCATAGCGACCAAATCAGTGTCTTGCATCTGTTTTTTGTACACTTTTGTGTATACAGGCCAGCGTTTGGGCAAAGGCGGGCCGTGAGAGGGGCGCAAAGCGCCCTTCCCAGAGAGAATAGTGTGATTTGGTTTAAAGTGGGATGATTGGGCTTAGTCGACGCAGCCGTCCACAGCATCATCGCTCAGGTCAACCCAGATCGTTTTCAGTTCGGTGTATTGGTCATGGGCGTGAATCGAGTTGTCCCGACCACCAAAACCGGACTGTTTATAACCGCCAAATGGGGTAGTGATATCACCTTCACCGAAGCAGTTCACCGTCACAGTTCCTGCACGCACCGCTTGTGCCGCACGCAACGCTTTTTTGGCATTCGCGGTAAACACAGAAGCGGCAAGGCCGTATTCAGTATCGTTGGCTACGGCAATAGCTTCATCGTAGCTGGCGACTGTAATAACCGACAGTACAGGGCCAAAGATCTCTTCCTGAGCCAGTGGGTCGTTGTTTTTCACACCGTCAAAAACCGTTGGTTGGATAAAGATACCGTCCACGGTTTCGCCACCCAACACCACTTGGTGACCGGCAGCCTTACCTTGCTCCAGGTAACCTGAAACCTTGGCAAAGTGTCCCTGATCTATCATGGCACCCAGCTCATTGTTTGGATCCAGTGGGTTACCGGTTTTCCAATCACGGGCGTGGGCTTTAATACGCTCCAGCAGGGCATCTTTGATGCCTTCCTGTACGATCAGACGGGAACCTGCGGAACAGTTTTCACCCATATTCCAGAACGCCGCCGCACATACTTGCTCAGCCACTTTATCCAGATCTTCCGCATCATCCAGTACGATGCATGGGTTCTTACCACCCAGCTCCAGTACCACCTTCTTCAGGTTGGAATCCGCAGCATAACGCAGGAAGCGACGACCGGTTACGGTAGAGCCGGTAAAGGTCACCATATCCACGTCCATATGCAGACCCAGAGGTTCACCGACTTCAGCACCACCACCGGTAACAATATTCAGTACACCGCGCGGCAGACCCGCATCAGCGGCCAGCTCAGCAATACGCAGGGCGGTCAGGGAGGTTTGCTCGGCAGGTTTCACCACCATAGAGCAACCGGCCGCCAGAGCAGGGGCGATCTTCCACGCCAGCATCAGCAGCGGGAAGTTCCACGGTAACACGGCACCCACCACACCGATCGGCTCACGCACAACCATCGCCAGCGCATCAGGACCCACAGGCGCAGTTTGATCGTAGATCTTATCGATCGCTTCCGCGTGCCAGGTCAGAGTATGGATAAACTCTGGGATATCGATATTTTCACAATCCGCAATCGGTTTACCCGAGTCCAGGCTTTCCAGTACCGCCAGCTCACGGCTGTTGCGCTTAACCAGTTTGCACAGCTTGATCAGCACTTCTTTACGCTCACCGGGATGCAGTTTGCTCCAGCGACCATCTTCAAACGCTTCGCGTGCTTTAGAGACTGCAAAGTCCACATCTTCCGCATTACAGGCCGCAACGTTCGCCAGTACTTCGCCGGTCGCAGGATTGATGGTTTCAAAAGTATTGCCTGAAACCGAAGGACGGAAACCGCCATCGACAAAGCTCATTGCTGGCGGGTTTAGCTCAGCGGCAACAGCCTGATACTCTTCCAGGGTTAATAGATCGGACATGGCTTATTCTCCCGCTTCCTGATTGCTCTGTTGAGCAAGGGCTTCTGTTTCGCTGATACTGGCTTTAATAGACTCGATAAATTGAGATGGCGCTTCACCATTGGCTTCTGCTTCAATACCAGCAATGGTGGTTTTCAGGGTTTTAACCACCTGAGCCATGGCCCGTTTCTCATCTTTATTCAAACCACGCGGGGGTTTGCGCACCTCACCAGAGAAACGACCGTCCAGAGTAACGCCGTATTTCACGCTCTGAATAAACTTGCCACCCTGCTCCAGTACACGCATCAGCGGCATCATCGCGGACATAATGCGACGACCCTTGCGGAAGTCATTTTCAAGTACACAGGCTTTGTACAGTGCAATATGCTCTTTTGGCAGGAAGTTGGAACCGGCACAAACCCAGCTTTGAGCACCCCAAGCGAAGAATTCCAGCGCCTGATCGTCCATGCCACAGGAGACCTGGATATGAGGATAATCACGGGCCAGCATATGCAGACGGTTGATATCACCAGAGCTTTCTTTGATACCGCAGAAATTTGCGGAACGGCCAACACGGTCAAGAAATTCCTCTTCCATGTTAATGCCCATACGATCCGGGTAGTTATATAGCATGATTGGCATATCCGCTGCGCGATCAATCGCTAGTGCATGCAGGGCCAGTTCACGCTGAGTCGGCAGAGAGTAAGGTGGGGTCGCCACCAATAGTACGTCTGCACCGTGTTTAGCGCCGTCTTGCGCCAGCTTGATGGAGGCATCAGGATTGACGGAACCAGTACCAAAAATAATTTGCACTTGGCCACCCACGACTTCGCGGGCAACTTTAAGTAGCTCAACACGCTCTTCATGGCTTTCCACATAGTATTCACCTGTGGTTCCGCCAATCATCAAACCGTGAACGCCAGACTCCTTCAAGAAGTTGACATGGGCAGCGTAGGCATCGAAATCGATGGAGTAGTCTTCCCGGAAGGGTGTGATCACCGGGGTATATATCCCTTCGAACTGCATCAGTATCACCTTAGTTATCATTGTTCTTAGGACTCGGATTTTTCGTTTCATCGAATACCCGAACTTTAGTCAATGGTAACGAGGCGAGGAGATAAGCCACAATCAACCTTTTTTTCGCTTAAAACATAACGTCAGGTTATGGAAGTTTGTGGCAAAACCCGCTTTTAAAACGTTATTGTCAGAGAGTTTTTCTAAACGCTCTCAACAGAGATTCTAAGTGCGGTAAATAATGGCTCTGTATTAGCTTTGAAGAGGGGGGAGGGAAACGCAAAAGGCCTGACTCCATCGGTTTCACACCAATAAACAGTCAGGCCTTGGTAGGTCTGTAGTAATATTTTCAAGTTATCTGCTGAAACTCTAAATAGAGTACTCAGCCTGATCTATTGTCTATATGTTAGACTTTCTCGCTTTTCAGTCCCTTATAAATGCAGTAACACATTACTACGCAGAAGATAGCAAACGGGAAACCGGTTGCAATGGCTAAAGCCTGTAGGGAGCCTAAACCCCCACCGAGCAAAAGCGCAATAGCAATTAAGCCTTCAAAGGTACACCAGAACAAGCGCTGAGGCACAGGAGCATCCACTTTACCGCCAGCACAGATGGTATCCACGACCAGAGAACCAGAGTCCGATGAGGTAATAAAAAATACCAGCACCAGAATAATGCCTACCGCAGAGGTTATGGTTGTAAAAGGCAACTGGCTGAGCGTTTCGAACAGCGACAGTTCAGGTGTCCAGTTGGTAATAGTTGACTGTACGCCGCTATATCCGTTAATCATCTGATCAATCGCATTACCGCCAAAAACAGACATCCAGGCGATACAAACCGCAGTCGGTATCAATAAAACGCACAGCAAAAACTCACGTATGGTACGACCAACAGATACTCGTGCGATAAACATGCCGACAAACGGTGACCATGCAATCCACCAGGCCCAGTAGAAGGTTGTCCAGCCGTGGAAGTAATCTGTATCTTCACGACCGACCCAGTTAGATAGTGCCGGTAGTTCACGTACGTAAGAGGTCACACTATTAAAAAACAGCGAGATAATATCCGTCGTGGCACCGGCCAGCAGTACAAACATAAACAGCAGCAGTGCGATAGCCATATTGATCTCGGAGAGGACTTTTACGCCACCATCCAGCCCTCGGTAGACCGAGAATAGTGCAGCACAGGTCACGACGATAATAATCACTACCATCAGATTATTATCGGCTTCAAAACCAAATAGATAGTTCAGACCTGCCGCAGCCTGAGTGGCTCCATAGCCGAGTGAGGTTGCTAGGCCCGCCATCGTGGCAAGGGCTGAGAAAATATCAATCAAATGCCCTGGCCAGCCCCAGACTTTTTCACCCAGTATGGGATAAAACGCAGAGCGGATTGTCAGCGGCAATCCCTTGTTGTAGCAGAAGATACCCAGACCCAGAGAGACAACCGCATAGCCTGCCCAGGGGTGTAAGCCCCAGTGAAAGATTGTGCCTGCCATACCCAGGTTAATCGCTTCGGTCGCCGCCTCACCTGTTTTCACATTACCGTTGGCATCCAGTAGTCCAGATCCTCCCAATGGTGCATTCAGGGTGTGATACATGGGTTCCAGTACCCCATAAAACACTAAGCCAATCCCCATACCTGCTGCAAACAGCATCGAGAACCAGCTTAAACGGGAATACTCTGGTTTGGCTGTATGACCACCAATCTTGATCTTGCCCAGAGGCGAGACGATGAGATACAAGCAGAACAGCACAAAAATGTTCATGCTCACAGCAAATACCCAGTCAAACTGAGTGGTGAGCCATGGGCGAAGTGCACCAAAAGTTTCAGCGGCGGTTTCGTCAAATATCAAACAAAACAGTACCAGTAGTATCACGGATAATGCGGTCAGGCCAAATACAGGGTTATGGATATCAACACCTACCGGACCAATGTATTTCTGCACATTGTCCTGACCTATTGTGTAGTCGGTATCAATATAGTTGGATTTATCTACTCTCTTGTTAGTAGCCGTCATAGGTACCTCATGAAGTGCATGACTTCCTTCTTTGTAATTGTTGTTATCGTTCTGAGTGTATTTATACAGTAGAACAATGGCATCTCAATCAACCAGTTTTTAGCGGATTAAGATGAAATTTTGGAGTGTCGATATAGCCAAATCGAGTACGATCAAATGGTAACGAGGATAGGGTGAGGCGCACAATCAACCTTTTTTGTGCGCAAAACATAAGGTTTAGTTATGGTGAAGGTGATCATTTAGCGCTTTAAGCCGAATCACGTTGCAAGGTGAGCCTGTACGGGCGCAAGTAATGAAGTGTTCTACGGGTGGGGTTATCTGATTGCACATATCAACAACCGATTTGAAAATACCCTGGTGAACCCCTGTGAAGTAAACAGGTCTTTATGGATGAGCACTCCGGGGAAGTGTTCCGCCTGGTATTAGATAAACTGAAAGAAGGTCTGAAACATAAACTGGTTCTTCGACGTTGCGTGTGAATTTGATTTACGGGCTGATTATTTGCTCAGCTCGGAATCAAGGCAGATTCTGCACTGTCTCTCTGCCACGCTTCACATTCAGTTTCCGCAACTGGGCTACTCGGGCTTTCAGGCCTGCTTCCTCGCTTATGTGGATAGCTGGCTTTGCGAGGCGACGATGACGGGCAGATACATTTCAATAAATCCACACCTAACGTCGAGGAGCCAAATAGTTTTATGCCGATGGAGCTTTCACCACCGCCGTTGGCTCTTCTGCCACACTCTGCAGGAACCACTCCTTAAAGGTGTTAAAGGCCTCGTTATCTTTCTTGCCTTCAGCGTAAGTCAGGTAATGCAGTTTTTCTTTATATTGCACCTCCATATCACCCAGTCGTAACAACCAGCCCTGTTCAATCATAGGGGCCACCAGTTGATGCCAGCCCAGGCTGACCCCCTGATGGTTCAAGGTCATCTGCACCAATACGTTAAAGTCGTTGGCGTTAAAGATATGACGTTTGCCTTCTGGGCCGTTATTCAAATCAATATCAATCCCCAGACTGTTAAACCAGACGCCCCAATCCACATGTTCTGCAATCTGTGAACGACCATAGGGTGTCAGGTTAAGCAGTGTCGTATTTTGCAAACCTTCCAACGTAGCAACTTCTGGATTCTGTTTTAAAAACAGTGGCGAACATACCGGGAAGATCAGGTCGTGAAACAATGGGATCGAGTGATAACCCTCACGGGGGTCGCTGACCTTATTAATAAAGATATCAGGGTGCACACCGGGTTCCATATGCAGGAAGTTATTAGTAGTCACCACATTAACGTCAATTTCAGGGTTGGCGGCAAAAAAGCTCGGTAAACGGGCAGATAACCAAAACGCAGAAAACGCTGGGGAGCAGCAGATGGTCAGCTCCTGCTTACGTTGACTGCTGTTCTGAATACGTTGCGCGGCTTGCGCAATATTCACAAACGATAGATAGGCGGCATCATAAAAGATAGTACCGGCTTCCGTTAACTCAACGGCACGTCCCGCCCGCTTAAATAGCTCGACACCTAATGACGCTTCAAGCTCTCTAATCTGGCGACTGATTGCAGCCTGAGTTACGCATAAAGCCTCTGCTGCGCGGGTGAAGTTTTGATACTTTGCCGCTGCTACAAAAGACTTTACAGCCCGTAATGAGGGCATTTTTACCAGAATCTGGTCCGGTTCAACATGTTTAGCCATAACTTCAGGTATTCAATTCTCTGAATAAAAAGTCGCTTTTCCCATTCCCCAGCCAACAATACACTGGATTGCAAGTTCAATAAGCCCACATTCAGTGGGGAATGACTCGCAGGTCGGGCACCAACAAGCTTCATACTTATGGTGTCTGACTTAAATAGCGACACAGGGGTAGTTGGGAAGGTTCTATATTTTAAGTGTACCTCCTTAAATTACGCCAAAACAATTAAATAAAACCACAACAACAATAAACCTACCTCAGGGTAGCGTGATGGGAGCAATAAAATGACAAGCAAAGCCAAGACTCTTGAGCTGATCAATGAACGTAAACCCCGCCATGCTTTAAGCCGTGATCTCTATCGTGATGAAGAGGTGTATCAGCAGGATCTTGAGCAGATTTGGCACAAGGAGTGGATTTTTGCCGGCCATACTTTTGAGCTTGAAAAAGCCGGTGAGTATATGACGGTTCAGCTGGGTGATTACCCTGTAGTGATTGTGCGTGATAATCAAGGTGAAGTGCGTGCTTTCCATAACGCCTGTCGCCACCGCGGCTCCCGCATCTGTGCTGAGTCGAAAGGTAAAACCGCTAAGCTGGTTTGTCCTTACCACAAATGGGCCTTCGATCTGGACGGTAAGCTGATCTTTGCGGCTAATATGGGAGATCGCTTTAACAATGATGATCACGGCCTGCTGCCGGTACATTGTGAAATCGTAAACACCTACATTTATATCTGTGTGGCTGAAGAAGCGCCTGATTTTGAGCAGTTCCGTCAGGACCTGTCTCCATTTATCACTCCGCACAATCTGGAAAACTGTAAAGTCGCCCATGAGGCTAACTTGGTGGAACGCGGTAACTGGAAACTGGTCTTCGAAAACAACCGTGAGTGTTACCACTGTGACGGTAACCACCCAGAGCTGCTGAACTCCTTTGTTGAGAACCTGTCTGTAGCGGGTGTCGGCGGTGATGATGATCCAGAGCTGGTAGCACACTGGGATAAGTGTGAAGCGGCAGGTCTGCCAAGCCGTCTGGTGATGGATGAAAACGGTCAATACCGTATGACCCGTATCCCTCTGTCGGCTAAGGCGATTAGCTACACCATGACTGGTCAGCCAGCGGTTAATGGTCGTCTGGATGATACCGATGTGGAAGATATCGGTGCGCTGCTGTACTTCAACTACCCATCCACCTGGAACCATTTCCTGGGTGATCACGCGCTGAGCTTCCGTGTTTTGCCTCTAAGTTCTGGTGAGACTCTGGTAACCACCAAGTGGATTGTGCCAAAAGATGCGGTTGAAGGTGTGGATTACGATCTGGATAACCTGATTAAGGTTTGGATGGCGACGAACGATCAAGATCGTGAACTGGTTGAAGAGACTTTCCGTGGCGTAAGTTCACCTTCTTACGTACCGGGCCCTTTCTCTGATATCGCTGAGAACGGTGTATGTCAGTTTGTGGATTGGTACTGTGACACGATGAAAGCAAAACTGAGCAAATAAGAGAGTTATAAGAGGGAATAGTAAACCTCTTAAAAAAAGCTATGCGGCAAACGGCAGTTTTGACAGCCCTTTTGGGCGGTCGGATCTGCCGTTTTTTATTGCCTTTCTTTGGCTTTCATTCATTGTTTGGCTGTGCGATTTGACTGTTACTAGCAGCATGCTGGAAACGACTTTTGTTCTGCTAAATATGCAGGGACTTCACTGTTACCCCCATCCGATGTAGCAACAACGCCCTCTTATGAGGCAACTGGTAACTTCAGGTTATGACGTTGGTGCAGCCTGCTTATTCTCCGGCTTAACCATAACTCAGCGTTATGGTTTATACGGAAAATATGTCGTTGGACGGTTTTTTACAAAGCCCTTACCTTAGTAACACAACAATACTGCTGGGGCGATCAAGACGATTAGGGGTTATCAATACCCTTGGTAACTCTTTGAATAAAAAGTCTTTTTGCCAAAAAGAATATTCTGCTTGATCAGAAAATCTATGTCAGTTGAAGCGGTAATAATAAACATAATAAAACAGAGGTTTGTATGACAGATTCCAACGATATTCTGTCTATCAGAAACGTCTACAAGGTGTTCGGTGATCAGCCTGATACTGCAATGCAGATGCTTCGCGATGGTTCTACGAAAGAAGAAATTTTTGAAGAAACCGGTCAGACAGTCGGTGTTTTCGACGCTTCTTTTTCGGTAAAAAAGGGCGAAATTTTTGTCATCATGGGCCTGTCAGGCTCCGGAAAATCCACCATGGTTCGACTGCTGAACCGTCTGATTGAGCCCACTGCAGGCACAATTGAGCTGAAAGGCAAAGACATTACCGGTCTGGGTGATGCGGATCTGTTGGATGTGCGCCGCAAAGAGATGAGCATGGTGTTCCAGTCGTTTGCGTTGATGCCGCATATGAGCGTGCTGGAAAACGCCGCTTTTGGTCTGGAAATCTCAGGAGTTGATAAAGATGAGCGCAACAAGCGTGCCCAGGAAGCACTGGAGCAGGTCGGTCTGGGTGAACACAGTTCCAGCTACCCTCATCAGTTATCCGGTGGTATGCAGCAGCGTGTCGGCCTAGCCCGTGCGCTGACGAATGACCCTACTATTCTGCTGATGGATGAGGCTTTCTCGGCCCTTGATCCTCTGATCCGCTATGAAATGCAGGGCGAGCTGATTCGTCTGCAGCAGGAGCAGGAACGCACCATTATCTTTATCTCCCATGATCTGGATGAGGCCGTTCGTATTGGTGATCGTATCGCCATTATGGAAGGTGGTCGTGTCGTACAGATCGGCACCCCGGAAGAGCTGATGCGTAACCCGGCAGACGACTACGTTGAAACCTTCTTTAAAGGTGTGGACGTCAGCAAGATCCTGAAAGCCGGTGATGTGGCCTGTGCAAACAGCGGTTGTACCATTCGTATCAATGGTAGCGTTCAGTCACCCCCTACCAATGGCAGTCAGTTTGGCTATCTGCTGGATAACAGCGACAAACTGCAGGGCGTGATCTCTCTTAAAGGATTGGATGCCACTGCCAAGGCCAACCCGGAAAGTCTGTTGGCTCAGTGTATGGATTCCCACGAATCCATCAACAGTAGCGATATGTTGCAGGACGCGGTGAAGACCATTGCGAATTCCGATTATCCAATCCCTGTGATTGAAGATAACGGCACCTTTAAAGGCGTGATTACCAAAGACCTGTTACTACAGACTCTGAGCCGATAATTTCCGATTCCCTAGCGTACCTAATGTACACCGCGAAACAAAAGTATTGCTCTATTTTTTGGCCTCAGTGCTAGAAGATATGACATCTCTTGAGCCAGAGACTTTTGTTTCGCCGTTTATTAAAAGAACAATATCAGGGTGAATAACAATGTCTGAATTTAGTTTGTTAGATCCGTTCCAGTACCTCAACCTGCCACTGGGCGAATGGGTCGAAAGTATTTTGCAGTACTTGGTGCAGAACTTCCGTGGTTTTTTCCGTGCCATCCGTTGGCCGATCGATCAAGTGCTGGATATCTCTGAAGGTATTCTGCAATCCATTCCGCCACTGATCGGTATTATCTTTTCCTCCCTGTTAGGTTGGCAGCTGGCCGGTAAACGCATGGGCCTGTTCTGTGCGGTAACGCTGTTTTTCTTGGGCCTAATCGGTGTCTGGTCTGAGTCGATGACCACGCTGTCGCTGGTGCTGACCTCATTGTTTTTCTGTGTCGTACTGGGTGTACCTCTGGGTATCTTGTCGGCACGTAGTGACCGGATTGAGAAAATTGTCCGTCCGGTACTGGATGCGATGCAGACTCTGCCAGCCTTTGTTTATCTGGTACCCGTAGTGATGCTGTTTGGCATCGGTAACGTACCCGGTGTACTGGTGACTATCGTATTTGCGTTACCGCCTCTGGTGCGCCTGACCAACCTAGGTATCCGTCAGGTCCCGGCAGATAAGATCGAAGCGGCCCGAGCTTTTGGTTGTACACCTCGTCAGATGTTGTTCCGAGTCCAGCTGCCCCTGGCTACGCCGACCATCATGGCAGGTGTCAACCAAACCCTAATGCTGTCCCTGTCCATGGTGGTGATAGCCTCCATGATCTCTGTCGGTGGCCTGGGTCAGATGGTGTTACGTGGCATTGGCCGTCTGGATATGGGGCTAGCAACCGTCGGTGGTCTGGGTTTGGTACTGCTGGCGATCTTCCTGGATCGACTGACTCAAGCCATGGGCGAACGCTCCGATAGCAGCAACACCCTGCACTGGTATGAAACTGGCCCGGTTGGTTTCTTTGTCAGAACCTTTCGTGGTGCACAAGCCAAATAAAACGGCTCGTTAGCCAAGCTCTTCAAATCTCTCAAGAGAGACTCAGTAAAACAAAAATTAAACCATCGCCTGGGCCTTCTGGCCTGGGTGAGGGCTGGATACACCCTAGGTTCGCTGAAACGGTTCATTTGTATCTGTTTTCAGCGGCTAAAAATAGCTCCGTTAATAACAACAACAGGCCGTGTCACAACGGCATATGAACAAACAATGAGGTTATCCCTATGATGCACTCAAGTCTGAAACAGCTGTCTTTTACTGGAATCAAAAAATCCCTGACTAAGCTGACTGCAGCTAGCGCTATCACGCTGGCGACATTATCTACAACGGGCCTGTCGAGCACAGCTCAAGCGGCTTCAATGCCGGGTGATGGTGTTGAAGTGACGCCGATCTTCCCACCTATTGCCGAAGAGCGTTTCCGTGGTGAGATCGCGATTGCCGGTCTGGAAGCCCTGGGTTACGAAGTGGATGAACCGAAAGAAACGGAATACGCGACCATGATGCTGGCGCTGTCTTACGGCGATGCTGATTTCAGTGTGCATCTGTGGGATATCCTGCACGATAGCTTCTACCAGAAAGCTGGTGGCGACGACACCATGGTGAAAGCCGGTAATATGATTCCGGGTGTACTGCAGGGTTATCTGATCGATAAGAAAACCGCTGAAAAGCACAACATAAGATACCTGACCGATCTGCAAAAGCCAGAAATCGCTAAACTGTTTGATGCCAATGGTGACGGTAAAGCGGATCTAACTGGTTGTAATCCGGGTTGGGGCTGTGAGCTGGTGATTAACCACCATCTGGAAGCTTATGATCTGGAGAAAACCGTTGAGCATAACCAGGGCTCTTACTTCGCACTGATGGCCGATACCATCACCCGTTATAACGAAGGTCAGCCTGTACTGTACTTCACTTGGGTGCCTCAGTGGATTGCTGGTGTATTGGTTGAAGATAAAGACGTTGTATGGCTGGAAGTACCTCACACCGACCTGCCCGATGGCAACAATGACGTAAATACCAGCTTCAAGGGCAAGAACCTGGGCTTTGCGGTTGATCAGGTGAAATCTGTAATGAACAAAGATTTTGCGGAAGAGAATCCAGCGGCGGCTAAGCTGCTATCTCTTGTACAGATTACAGCCGGTGACGAAAGTGCTCAGAACCTGAAGATGCAGAATGGCGAAAAATCTATCACGGATATTAAGCGTCATGCCAAAGAGTGGATTTCTGCCCATCAGGCTAAATTTGATGGTTGGTTAGAGCAGGCTCGCGCCGCGGCTAAGTAAGTTGTTACAAGTAAAGCGCCTGCAACCATGAAATAAGGCACCTGCAGGTGCCTTATTTGCCCTAAGGCGATTTTTATTTACTGCACCTTGTCCTTTTGGAACTGAGAAATGTCCCTGTTTAACTTTATTAAGACGCTGAATTACGGCGATATTCCTGAGCATACCCGTTATCTGGTGAATATCTCTTTATTGGATATCCTGGGTGTGATGGCCGGTGCACGTGATAGCGAAACCAGCTGCAATATCCGCAATTATGCCGCTCAGTATTATCCGGCGTTGGAAGGCATGAATACCCGGCTGATGTTTGATGGTCGTCCGGTCAATCCTTTAGGTGCGGCCTGGGCGGGTGGTTTCACTGCAGACAGCCTGGATGCTCACGAAGGTCACTTCACTTCAAAAGGTCATGCCGGCGCAACGGTCGTGCCAGCATTGTTTGCTCTGGCCGATGCCTGTCGTGATCAGGGCCGTGAGATCAGCGGTGAAGAGTTTTTAACGGCGCTGGCGATCGGTTATGAAACAGGTCTGCGTGCCGGTGTTGCGCTGATGGATACCGCTGCGGAATACCACGCTTCCGGTGCCTTCTCTGGCTTAGGTGTGGTATGTGCGGCAGCTCGTCTACTGGATCTGGATGAAGAAACCTTCCTGCATGCGCTGGGTATTGCGGAATACTTTGGACCCCGCTGTCCTATGATGCGTCTGGTGGACTTCCCTTCCATGCTGCGTGATGCCCACGGTGCCGGTGGCTATGCTGGTGTTAATGCGGTGTTTATGGCCCAGTGTGGTATTACCGGTGCCCCGGCCGAAACGGTGCAGCAAGATAAGATCAATTACTGCTGGAATGATCTGGGCAAACGCTGGGAGATTGATGCCCAATACTTTAAGCCTTGGCCTGTATGTCGCTGGGCACAGCCGTCATTGACTGCCGCAACCGCGATGATGTCACAGCACCCTGAGATCAATGGCGGCAATGTTGAGCATGTTCGTGTTGAAACCTTCCATGAATCCATGCGTCTACAAGGCCACTTCCCAGCCAATGCCGATGAAGCCCAGTACGGTTTAGCGTTCCCATTAGCTGCTCTGATCAGCCGTGGTCAGGTGGGGCCAGAGGAAGTGACCGGTGATGCGATTCGCGCCGAGGATATCCTGCAAGTTAGCCGCCTGATTGAGATCGTTGAAGCCGATGATCTATCTGAACGTTTCCCGGAAGAGATTCTGTCCCGTGTCACCATTCAACTGAAAGATGGCCAAACGCTGACCAGCCCGATTACCCAGGCTAAAGGTGATCCCGCGACGGCGATGACCGAGCAGGAGTTCCTTGACAAATTCCGTCTGCTGGCGGGTGTCAGTTTTAGTGCGCAGCAACAGGATCAGATCATTAGCGTTGTACAGAACCTGCCTTCAGCAGAGCAGTGTAGCGAGCTATTTGATCTGGTGATGCAAGCTTAACCCAGCCAGTTAATACCCGTTGAAGACAAGCTCTTAAGACATAAATGAACCGATAAAAAACAAATAACCATTTTTGAACCGCTTTAAATGCTATATCCATCGAGTGAAGAGAGCTAAGAGGATACATCTATGCTGTCTGGATCGATTTCACTCAAAGAAGACGCTCAAAACAATAAAAGCAAACATAGGAGTTAACGTATGAATAGCGCAGCTAACAGAGGTGTGGTGTACAAAGGTGCCGGTAAGGTCGAGGTCGAATCGATTGCTTACCCGGAACTGGCACTGGGTAATCGTAAATGTGATCACGGAGTCATTCTGAAGGTACTGACTACTAATATTTGTGGCAGTGACCAGCATATGGTACGCGGCCGTACCACTGCACCGGAGGGTTTGGTACTGGGTCATGAGATTACGGGTATTATTCTGGAAAAAGGCAGTGATGTAGAGTTTTTAGAGGTCGGTGATATTGTCTCCGTACCTTTTAATATCGCCTGTGGCCGTTGCCGTAATTGTAAAGCGGGTATGACCGGTATCTGTCTGAACGTAAACCCAGCGCGTCCCGGTGCTGCTTATGGCTACGTGGATATGGGCGGTTGGGTTGGTGGTCAGGCCGAGTATGTCATGGTGCCTTATGCTGACTTTAACCTGTTGAGATTCCCGGATGCGGATCAGGCAAAAGAGAAAATTCAGGATCTGACGCTGTTATCAGATATCTTCCCAACGGGCTTCCACGGCTGTGTGACTGCAGGTGTCGGGCCGGGTTCTACCGTGTATATCGCCGGTGCTGGCCCGGTTGGTCTGGCAGCAGCGGTATCCGCTCAACTGTTGGGCGCGGCCTGTGTCATCGTTGGCGATATGATTGAGGATCGTCTGGAGCAAGCTCGTAGCTTTGGCTGTGAAACCATCGACCTACGTGAAGAAGGCGATATGGAAGATAAGCTGGAAGTGATTCTGGGCGAGCGTGAAGTGGATTGCTTTGTCGATTGTGTGGGCTTTGAGGCGCACGGTTGTGGCTGTGATCACCACACGGAAGCACCCGCGACCGTATTGAACTCCGCGATGCAGATCACCCGTGCCGGTGGTCAGATCGGTATTCCCGGTCTGTATGTGACAGAAGATCCGGGTGCGGCAGATGAAGCGGCACAGGTTGGCGCACTAAGCATGCGTTTTGGTCTGGGTTGGGCTAAGTCTCACTCGTTCCATACCGGTCAGTGCCCTGTGATGAAGTACCACCGTAATCTGATGCAGGCGATCCTGTTTGATAAGGTGAAGATTGCTGATGCGGTCAATGTACAGATGATCAGTCTGGATAATGCACCGCAGGGTTATGCGGACTTTGACGGCGGTGCCGCCAAGAAGTTTGTCATTGATCCTCACGGTGAAGTGTCCTGATCGCTTTTTCAGGGATCTTTTCTAATAGATAGGATAGGTAGGCTCTTATGCTTAGCATAAGAGCCTATTTGCAGAGTACCGATGCTTAAGATTCAAAAGCCTTGATCAAATGAGATATCGATAAAGCGATGAATAATAAAAACGGGCCCATAGAACCCTCTGATGGCATTGCGACTCGCCCGATTCAGGTGTCTATTGCACTGGTGCCTGGCTTCGCTTTGACCTCGTTTTCGTTAGCGATCGAGGCGCTGAGTGTCGCTAATGAGTTAAGCGGTCAGGAGTTGTACCGCTATTCAATTTGTTCTCCCGATAAAGAGCTGAATCAACCTGTCACCAGCTCCAATGGTGTACCTGTTAGCATCACGGCTAGTATGGCCGATAGTCAGAGCTGCGATATTCTCCTGCTGTGCAGCTATCGCAATGCGGCTAACTATAACAACCGATCCCTCAACCATTGGCTCAAACGTATCCATCAACATAAGGGTTATATCGCCGCATTAAGTGGCAGCGCCTTTATTTTGGCGCAAGCAGGTCTGTTAAAGCATCGATCCTGTACTCTGGTGCCTGAGTATCAAGCCACCTTTGCTGAGCTCTATCCTGATATCCCTATTCAGGAAAACCTGTTTACAGTATCGGATCATGTGCTCACTAGTGCCGGAGGTACGGCAACTCTGGATATGTTGCTGTATCTGATTGGCTTGGATCATGGACGGGACTTTGCCTGGCGGGTTGCACAGCAATTTATGCAGGATCAGGTTCGCAGTTCAGAAGCGATGCAAAGTACGCGACAGCGTATCAGCCTGCGTATTAAGTCTCCCTGTTTAGGTGCCGCAGTTGAGTTGATGGAAAAACATATCGCCGTGCCCTATTCCATCAAAACTCTAGCCAACCAGATCGGTACAACGCCACGAAATTTAGAGATGGTGTTCCGCAAGTTCGCCGACACCACTCCCGGTCGTTATTACCTTCAGTTGCGTCTGCAACATGCTCATAAAATGCTTGAAGAGACTTGCCTGAGTATCGCCAATATCGCTCAAGCCACGGGTTTTAATTCCCAGAGCCATTTCAGTCAGTGCTTCCGAGATTTTTATCACAAACGCCCCTCAGAAGTCCGCCAGCGATAAATCGCTAGATAATTACTTTTGCCGTCTTATTTCACAATTTTAAGCTGACTTTTGGTGTAGTTGACGTTTTTCTATGCACCAAAAAAGAGCGTCAAGCTCCCTCATTCTAACTTCTAAATTGTCATCGTGAAATTTATCGTTTTGACGATAGTGTTCTTCGCTTTTGTGATATAGCACCTGCATTATTTTCGCGAAACTGAGCCTGTCCACTAACGCAGTACTAATACCCAACAAACAACGAACACCAACAATAAAAAACACCGAAGCAAGAGCGGGTTAACCAAACACTTAGATGACAGGATATATCGTTACTGATGATGGCCTGCAGTGTATCAATCGTTTTTGTCTTGGTGGATATATGACAGGTCTATACAAATGATTAGCACCCAAACAGAAGCTACAAATGAAAATAAAGCCAGCCCGGTTCAAGATAATCCTACAATCGCCTTTAATACCGCTTTAAGTGATGCCCGTTTACATCGCAAAGCGACCTCGTTTACAGAGGTGCCGGTGATCGATGTGGCATCACTGATTGATGGCAGTGACCCAAGCAGTGTAGCGAAAGAGCTGGCTAACGTTTGTGAAAATATCGGTTTCCTTTACATTAAAAATCACGGTGTTGATAAACAGCTAATCCAAGATGTTTATAGCCAGGCAGAAGCTTTTTTCTCTCTGCCCCAAGCAGAAAAAGAGCAGCTGAATATCGTTAACTCGGGTCAAACATTGAGGGGTTATATTCCGCTCTACGGTGAAAATGTTGATCCGAAAAACACCCGCGACTTTAAAGAATGTTTTGACTTCGCCAAAGATGAAAAAGAGGTCTCACCTTTCTTTGGCCCTAACCTGATGCCTGAGCAACTGGAAGGCTTCCGGGAAACCATGGAGCGTTATCACAGCGAGATGATGAACCTAGCTCATAAGTTGATCAGTGGTATCGCGTTAAGCTTGGGGTTACCAGCAGACTACTTTGAAAGCCTGCAGCAAAAGCCCATTACTATTCAGCGTTTGTTGCACTATCCACCGCAGCAGGGCGAGATCAATCAGGAAGAGATTGGTATTGGTGCCCATACCGATTACGGTTTTCTGACTATTCTGTCTCAGGATCAGAACGGTGGTTTACAGGTACAGAATCTAGAAGGAGAGTGGGTTGAAGCGCCACCGATTGAAGATACCTTTATCGTTAATATCGGTGATCTGGTACAGACCTTCACTAATGATCGTTATATATCAACGATGCACCGTGTTGTGAATACCAGTGGTAAACAGCGTTACTCCGTGCCTTTCTTTATGGACCTGGATTTTGATGCTGTGGTGAGTGTTGTACCGACCTGCCAGAGTGAAGAAAACCCGGCTAAATACCAGAGCTATACCTGCGGTCAGCATAAGTACAAGCGTTTTGTGGATAGCTATGTGCATTTGACGAATTGATTGATGCTATAACCACTTTATCCTCGTTCTGGGCGTGTATATAGGAGCGGTTTTCAGCAATAGCTCTCTAACTACTCGGATTCTCAGGGTCTGATATTAGGCTGTTGCTGGAAAATCTGCTCTTACACAACGATAGGTAGCTTTCTTTGGACTGGACTCTGCCATCTTTAATATGGATGTAGACATCTAACTTTTTATTTCTGACTATGCTCCTTGGCCAGTCAATCATATCTTCTTTTCCTGCCAATTTTGAGGCTCTGGAAGCACCAGTTTTCTTGACGATCCATCTCCACTCCAGCATCTTGTCACATGTTGAGAGTTTCTTATTCATGTAGGACTCTTCATACATATAAGTCAATTGGGTAGTGATGTTGGCTCGCTTAATCAGGCTAGCACTAGCACTGCCTTTGGTTGTTATGGTTTGCAGGTATTAGCTCCCTCTGTTCATCGGATGGTCATCAAACTGGAAAAGAAGGCGCTGATACAACGAATTCCGATAAAACCAAGAAGTATAGAGGTTCGGTTATTGCGATCTGAACTGCCAGACTTGGAGTGACATTTTTTCATCAGCAGATGACGATAGGGAAAGTGATGAAGTTTCAATCAATCA
>NZ_AULT01000061.1 GCF_000422425.1 Oceanospirillum beijerinckii DSM 7166 | reverse complement strand
GGCATAAGGCGAACATCATGCCCTAAACTGATCAACTCTCTAGCCCAATAATGAGAACCGCCACAAGCCTCCATACCTATTAAGCAAGGCTGTAATTTGGCAAAAAACGATAGAAACTGACTTCTTCTCAAAGATTTCTTCAAACAGCAGTGCCCTAATTTATCTAAAGCATGAATTTGAAAAATATTCTTTGCTAAATCAACACCAATAACAGATAACTGTTTCATTGCTGCACCCTCTACTGATTTATACCGACCTATGGGAAGTATAGAGGGGCGTCCATCTCATTATTTTATTCATGCGCCCTTGCAAGCTTATGAAGCTTGCAAGGTTAACCGCTTTAAGCTGCCAGCCCTTCAGGGTTGCCATCCATACAACCTGATAACCTAACTTACAACAGCCCTTATTCATCGCTAACGCATTGATTTTTCTTAAAACGTAGCATATCAATTTTTCGATGTGGTTTAGCCTAGGGAAAACCCTAGCATCAGCTGTTTTGTTGATCTAAGTTAATGGGATTGAGGCAATATGTTTATGGGTGGGCATACTCTCCCCTCTTGCACTCTTAGTCACTACGAATCGATATCAAAAGTCATAGCCATTGGTTTTTTGATCGAAAGCGCGGCCTGTTATAATGCTGTTCGCAGTTATTCTGGTGAAGCCGGTTGCGGCTTTCTTTCTGGCTGCATCACTCCACAGTCGTATTTATCATCCCATTGCGTACCAAAGTAGGTAAAGAATGCAAGGCCAAGAGAACACGTCGGATAAAAATAATAAGTCAATTGCTGTCTTTGCTGATATTCAGAATATCTACTACACCACGCGTCAGGCTTACGGTCGGTCATTTAACTATCGTCGTTTCTGGCAACATTTGAGTTATCAGGGCGATATTGTTTTGGCGAATGCTTATGCGATTGACAGTGGCGATGCCGGGCAGCAGAAGTTTCAGTCGGCACTCAAGCATATCGGTTTTGACGTTAAGCTAAAGCCTTTTATCCAGCGCAGTGATGGTTCTGCTAAGGGTGATTGGGATGTGGGTATCACGATTGATATTTTGGATGCGGCTAAGAAGGTCGATGTGATTGTATTGCTCTCTGGGGATGGTGACTTTGATCTGTTGTTGGAGCGGGTTAAGCAGGATGGGGTTCAAACGGAGGTTTATGGTGTACCGGCGCTGAGTGCGGATTCTCTGGTGCGTGTGTGCGATAAGTTTAATGCTATCGATGAGGGGATGCTGGTGCTTTAACGTCTGTAATCAGGGCGAACCCTCTGGCTATTTATGTGTGAGCAGCATACAGCTGCCCTGTGTGAGTTAGTTAAAGATCGGATATCTGTTCGGCGGCGATAAGCCCGGATATATAGGCTCCATGTACGGTCGCTGGGAAGTCTTCAGACGTGGCCTCCCCCGCAAAAAACAGACGTTGGTTAATCGGTTGTGCCAGTGCTTGACGGGATCGAATGCTTGCAGGGATGCCGTCTGAAATGCCATTAAATGAATAGGCACCCAATGCGTAAGGGTCTCGGTTCCAGCGCGTCAGTTGCCAACTCTCCGGTTGTGGGATATTTCGGCCATAGATGGTCCTTAACACGGCCATAGCATCTTCAATGATCTCTTCATCGCTCCAGCCTTCGGTCTTTATGGCATAATCTGCGGCGTTAAAGCCGAGTAACACGGGTTTATCAATATAGAAAGCCACATTCAGCCATTCGTTCCAGCGGCCATGCTCTTGTGAAATCCAGTTGATAATCTCGGTGTCGGTGTCCCAGAAGGGATAAGGGAATCTTAGAAACAACTTATTCAACAAACCAGAGCCTATTGCTGAGATCGCTTGTTGTTTGGTTTGGGGTAGCGGTGGTTCAAAGCTCACCTGACCACTTTTCAATACGCCTATCGGTAGAGTGATCACCACTCTGTCGGCGCTGAACTCTCCTTGATTGGAACGCACTATAACGCCCTCTGAGCTATGGCTGATCTTTTGTACGATCTGATTGAGCCTGATATCCAGGCCTGATGCTAAAAAGTCTGTCAGCTGACCATAGCCATTGGGGAAGATCACATCACCACCGTTATAAGCTTCAGCATCATCGAGGTTGTAGGCCGATAGTTCCCGGTAACTGCCAGAAAACTCGTGCTCTATTGTGGTATTGATTAAGTGCAATACTTGTTGCTGCTGTCGGCTATTGAGGCTGTGCCACAGGTTGCTGGCTTGAATTGCTTCGGCGAGGGTTTGGTGCCGTTCAGCGTTATTTTCGACAATGGCGGCGAGCTGTTCAAACAACCCATACATCTCTTCTTCACTGTCAGAGTTCAGCACGGTGCCGTTAGTGTCATACACCACTGAGTTATCGTAATTTGTCGCCTGTGAGCGGACTGCCCCTACTTCGTCAGCCAGATCAGTCAATGGGTTGCGCTGTGTGCCATGAATCCACGACGCGCCTAAATCAACGGGAATATCGTCCCAGACACGACTGGTCCAAATGCGGCCTCCGATGCGGTCTCTGGCTTCTAATACTGTGACGTTATAGCCTTGACGGCTCAGGTTATTAGCGGCGGCCAGCCCCGATATTCCTGCCCCTATGACCAGTACCGTTTCACTGCGGCCTGTTTTATCATCTTTTGCTCTGTTGCCGCTTGAGTGCTTTTACCGCAGGCGGTTAGTAAGGTCGTCAGTGTACTCAGTAAGAGAAACTGTCTTCTATTCATGGGCAACTCCGGTATTTTCTCAGGCTGATCAGGCACGCTATTTGAAAAACGGTCGACTAAAGCGCTATCTGGCCAAGACCCCATCCTGCTAAATGTTTGCTTCTATCCTTTTAGAATAGAAGCGCATGGCTTCACTGGGCTGAAAACCTTGCTTTTGGTAGAAGCTGGCAGCTGCAATTTGATGCTCTGTGGTGAGATAAATCCCTTTTACCGCCTGCTGTTGCAGTGTCTCCTGTAATGCGTGCATCAAGCGTTGGCCGTTGCCAGCGTTTTGGGCCATTGGATCAACACACATCTCCCGTAGGTAAAACAGATCGCCAAAATAGAAAGGCTCTATATTGCCTAGCGCAAACCCGAGCAAGCCGTGATCCTGAAGCAATACGCCGGTAAACCCTTTTGATTGATAAAAGTGGCTGAGGCGTTGTAAAGCGGCCTCTTGACTCCAGGGTTCGTTCCAAGGAGGTTGTGAGAACACCTGAGCGAACAGCTCAGCGCAGGCAGGTAAATCTTGTTCACTGATGTTACGGATATCCATATCTGATGCTCTTTCCAATTTAGCTGATACTTGGTGCTGATGGACCATATTCTATAACCGAGAAAGATCCGATTACCACCAATAACAGGTAACCGAAGTAAACACTTTCTTCTGGTAGACAACCTGTTCTACTATAAAGCGTATCACAGCTATCAATAAAACAATCTTGAGACCACGCCATGGACCGACTAACCGCTTTGCTTGAGGTCTACCCTCCAATCACCCACGGTATTACGGCTATTACACTGTCAGCCGGTGACGGCCTGGAGCAGCACTGTGAAAACAATTGCTCGGTGATCTATCTGCAAAATAGCGGTAGTTCTCAAGTTCAGATGTTTTTTGCGGACTCGGGCTCTGAGGCGTCTGGCGTACTCAATAGTGTCACAATCATTGATCTGAAACCTGGCGATCTGCTGTGGTTGCCTCAAGGTAAGGGTCGCTTTATCAGTAGTGTAAATGGCGCGGAACTGAGTCATATTAATCTGGCTTTTGGCGACCAGACCCAAAACATGTTGATGGATACCCTGCCCCAGGCCCTGCCTATTCCTGGCTCTCAGTTCGATAGCTCCGATATGGCCCCGCTTATCCAACTGATGACCCTGGAAGCCTTGCAACCTCGCTGTGGTCAATCCGTGGTGTTAAATCGGTTGGCCGAGGTACTTTTGGTCAAGATGTTGCGCTATATCATCGCCCATCACACTATAGAAACAGGAGTGCTGGGTGGTTTAGCTGATCTCAGATTAGCGAAAGCGCTGACTGCTGTGCATCAGAATCCGGCCTTTAGCTGGAACCTGGAAAATCTGGCACACACTGCGGGTATGTCTCGCACCGCTTTTAGTCAGCAATTTAAACGTGTTGTCGGTTATACCCCTGCGGACTATGTTACCCACTGGCGTATGCGTATCGCCTGCCAGAGGCTTTTACATGGCAAAGAAGGTATTGGGCAGATTGGTGAACAGCTGGGCTATCAGAGTGAAACCGCCTTTAGGCGTGCTTTTCGCCGTGCTCTGGGCATCCCACCGGGAGAATATAAAAAGCAGCAGCTGGAACAGGCCGCTTGATTTCTTACTGCGTCTCTATGTGACTGAGCGGTATAGATCTCAACAGTTTGGATAGCCATTAACCGAGGCGAAAACTTACTTTCCAACCTCAAGCAGCTATCACGGCCGGTTTGAGATGCTTTGTGCTACCTGAGATCCATCGATTAAAGCCCTTCTGTTTATCACTAAAAGACTTATCTCCAGTCGCTGTAATTTTAGAAAAGGCTGAAAAACTGGGTAGTTACGCCCATTTTTCCGCATGTGCGCAATACAACTGCCCCATAAAGTCGCGCGACAAATCATTTCCCTTTTTTTCCTAAGTCTTTTAGTGATTGTGACAGAATTGAATCATGCCAAAAGTTGGCACCACGGTTGCATTATATAGGTATGTTGTCCGACCTTAACGGTGCCACCCTGCACGATATCCGTAATAGGTCCCGTTAGCTGCCATGTATCGGACAACAGTTTGGGGTTGTTCTGCGCCGTTCGGTTCGACATTCTGTTCGACTGGCTCGCACCTGACGGTGACGGCGCTTTTTTACCCTGAGCCCTAATCGCTTGATCACTTTGTTTTGATCTATCCAGCAAGGCTATTCACACAATAGTACCCTCATTACTGGAAACTAAATCCAGACCTTTCTCTGGTGCCCACTGTTGAGCTTCTCCAGTGGGTTATTTTTATTTCTCCCTGACCAGTAAAAAGCTTCATTGTACTCGGCTAATCCAATACATGGGTCTGCGTTTCTGATGGGCAACAGCCAGGATCTGAATCTGCTCTGATTCAGATTGACGCAAAATAATGGAGAATGGGTATGTTGGAAGTAAAGCTCTACGGATATTAGGCTTACGAGCTACCGGATAAAGCTTTGGTGATAAACACACGCTGGACATAGCCTGCTCAAACTCTGCCAGCAACCTTTTCCCGATACCAGGCGCTTTACTTTCATAATAAGAAATGGATTCTAACAGCTCAGCCTCGGCTGACGGGTGGAGTATATAATTCATATCGACATCCTGTCATTCTGGTGCTTTATTCCTGTTTGAGATGTTTATCCCTGTTTAAGTAGTGCCCGTGCTTTTTTCAAGAATTCCTCAGCAGGTACTCCACGCACTTCACCAGAGTCTAACTGCTTAGCACGCCGCTCTGCTTCATCCAACCAATCATTTTCCAACTCTGCATCAGATGGCTGATCCAGACTTAATACCAGTTTTCTTACCAGCTCAGCCCTGTCCTTTTCTGACAGCTGTAGCGCCTCAGTTTCAATGGCTTTTAAGTTCATTGTGGTTTCCTTAGAGACTGTTATCTCTTAATTGTATTTGACCTGAGCAGACATGCAATCTCATTCAGGAATGTCCAAAAGCAGGATTGTCGCAAACTCTGCCTTTCTCCCCCTAATTTCCCTTCTTTTCCCTACCCGCACTGGCTCACTCCTTGCCCTCTATTGAGTAACGATAAAAAGATTAACGATAAAAAGTTTCTGTGAGCAAGGATTACCTATGACTCTCAACCCTGATACCCCTTCTGATAAACACTCTGACAAAAAACCTGCCCGCACGCCAAGCAGCTGGCGGCTGGGCATTGAACTGGTTGCCGAAGAGATCAGTCGTGGCCGCTGGACCAGCCTGAACTGGAAAGTAAAACAACTGTGGCCCGATGAGGACAGCTGGCAACAAAGTCTGTTGCAACAACCTCGTGATACCGATCTGACCACTTTTCTGGATCTGGTGCTCTACCGGGACGAGCGCTCGGCGTATCGCTTTAACCTGACCTCTGTACAACCACACCTGTTTATTCAGTGTGATGAGGATGAAGAGAACGACCGTTGGATTCCCAATGAGATCACCGCCTGTCAGGACGTCGCTGGTGAATGGCTGGACGGTGAGCACTCCGTATTGGAAACCCCGATGCCGGAAGCGATTCAGTGCTGGCTGGAAGCCTACATGGCGGAACACGGTGAATTGATCGAGCATAAGAAAAAGCGTCGTTATGCTGAAGGCGGCAAGAAAAAGCAGCGGGAGGCCCTATGAGCGAAGGTTCTTTCCTATCCCGCTGGTCCCGTCGTAAGCAGGAACAGACGCCTGCAGAGCCGGTAACAGAGCCGACTGATCAGGTAGATAACGCATCAGGTGTTACGCCTAAGGTTGCTATTGATGATGCTGATCATATGGCAGCGCAAAAAACAACCATCCAACAGGTAGGGTTAAAGGAATCAGATCCTGATAAATCTGCGTTTCTGCCTGGGGATGATCTGGCGCAAGCCTCAACTGACCTCCCCGTTGCCCACCAAGCATCGACTGATCATACAGATGCGTCAATTAGTGACGTTCAGGCCAAACCTCTCAGTGATGAGGATATGCCCGATGTAACGACACTGGACGGCAACAGCGATGTCAGCGGCTTCTTCTCTGAAGACGTCAGCGAAAAGCTGAGGAAAAAAGCCCTTAAAGCGATGTTCTTAAGCCCGGAGTTTAACCTGCGTGATGGCCTGGAAGATTATGACGATGACTTCAGCATCATGCCATCCCTATCGGAGAAGGTAGCGGCCAGCCTGCGCACCTGGGTGGATGAAAAAGACCCAGAAGAGATGCTGGACAAGATGACAGAAACCCATGGGTCAGCAACAGAATCTGATGAGCCCATCGACCCTGAAATTTACGACGAAAGTGCAATAAAGCCTCAGGAAAACAATGAATTAATAGAAGACGATCAACTTAAGTCTGATATTTCAACACCTTCTGAAGTAGCAAGCACCCAAAACACGGCCTAGACAAAATGGGTCATTTTTCCCGTGGTCATTTTTACCTAGGACAAAATGTCCCTGTTTTTAGTCAGTCTTCTACTACCACCAGAACCGAACGGTGAACCGGTTGTTTTGTTTTCACAACAACAGGTCTGGCATTTGCTTCTTGCTTAGTGACTTTTCTCGAAAACCTGAACCTCGATAAAAGCCGACCAGTGTGCCCAAGAGCACACGAAAAAAATAAAAAAGCAAAAATAACGAGCAATGCCACCGTTTTTGATGCATCAAAGCGGATGAGGAAACCCCATGACAGCTCAGTTCAATGAACAGCAGCTAAAGAATCAAAATGCGCGTCAAGCCGCGTTGACGGCCTTGTCACGTCCGGAAAATCTGGCAGCACCGAGTATCGCCTACCATTCTGGCGGTCACTTGTTGATTATCGGTGCAGACGATCTCGCCCGGCTGGCAGCCCTGCAGCTCTTGCGCAATAAAGAGTCAGGGGTTGCCAGCCTCTCCCTACTGATTACTGATCCCGTTCAGGATATGAATAACCCACTGCTGGAACAGGCGTTAACCGATACCCAGCAGATACCGGTAGCTTACGGCTCTATTGAGAGTGTTGAGGGTTATCTGGGACAGTTTGAACTGACCGTAAAACCGACTCAGGTTGTTGACTCTCTACCGGCTGTAGGCACTCTACCGGCTGTAGGCACTCAAGCTGCTTCTGAGCAATCAGAACAAGAGACTGCTGCAGAAAAAACAGTTGCCGAACAGGCACTGGCGGCAATGGAGTTGGTTTCCCTGGCTCCGGCGCTGATTCAGCGCAGCCATTATGATCTGATTCTGGATCTGGGCCGCGAACCGGCACTGGCTCAGGAACTATCACCACCGGGTTATTTCCATGTTGCCCCCGGCAGTAGCCAACTGCAGCAGGTGCTAACGGATCTGCCGGATATGGTGGGTGAATTTGAGAAGCCTCTGTACTTCAGAATCAACACCGATATTTGTGCACACAGCAGCCGGGGTTTAACCGGCTGTACCCGTTGTTTGGATGTGTGCCCAGCGGATGCGATCAGCAGTATCGATCGACAGATCGAAGTGGATTCGCATTTGTGTCACGGTGCTGGTAGTTGTTCTACCGCCTGCCCTACCGGTGCGATCAGCTACGCCATGCCTAAAAGCAGCATGATGGCGGACTATATGACCCGTCTGCTGCAGATGTATCGCGATCAGGGTGGCTTAAACCCTGTGATCGTTCTATACGGTGAAGAGACAGAAATTGATCAGGCGAATCTGGCTCCAAATCTAATACCTGTAGCGCTGGAAGAAGTGGCTAACCTAGGCATTGAACTCTGGATGCATATGTTCAGCCAGGGTTGTCAGCAGATTATCCTGCTAACGGATAACAGCACGCCTGATAGCCTGATCCAGCTGCTGAATCGTGAAATCCAGTTAAGCCAACAACTGCTGGAATCTTTGGGTTACTCCAAAACAGCGATCCAGCTGGTTAGCGACAGTCAACAACTGAACCACTCTCAGTTTGTAACGGACGCAGGTGTTCAGGTTCCGGCCAATATCCATATCAACTACAGCAGCCAATTTGAAGAACCCAGCAAGCGTGATCGCCTGTTAGGTTCGCTCAATCACCTGCATCAGTTTGCCGATGTTCAGCCGCTGGAAGTCAGCCTAAGCAGTAACGCACCTTTTGGTCAGATCAGCATCGACAGTGATAGCTGCACCCTGTGTATGTCCTGTGCAGCAGTTTGCCCCACCGGCAGTATCAGCACGGAAGAAAACACCCCGGTACTGAACTTCCTTGAAGCCGATTGTGTGCAGTGTGGTCTGTGTGAAGCGGCCTGCCCTGAAAAATCCGTAACCCGTGAACAGCGTTTTGTCTTTGATCGTAAAGTGCGCGATGAAAAACGTGTCATCAACAAAGATGAACCTTTCTGCTGTATTGATTGCGGTAAAGCCTTCGCCCCGACCAGCACCGTCAAAATGATGAAAGAGAAGCTGAAAGGTCATGCCATGTTTGCCGGTGATGCCATCAAGCGCCTGGAGCGCTGTGAAGATTGCCGCGTGAAAGATATTTACCGGGGTCTGGCTGCAGACCCTAGCGCTCAACTGAACCTGTAAGGGAGATAACACTATGACTGCTGAATTCTGCCCTGCCCTGACTGAACAGGATCAACTGCGCGCGGATATTTATAGCCTGCTGGCGGCCCTGCTGCGTCAGGTTCCCAGCCCTGAAATGATGCAGTGGCTGGAGTCACTGGAAGCAGATGATCAGGACAGCTCCGATATGGGCAAAGCCTGGTTAACCCTGCAACTGGCAGCCCGTCATGCCAATCCAGAGCAACTGGAAGATGAATATCAGGAACTTTTTATCGGCCTGGGTCGTGGTGAGCTGGTGCCTTATGGCTCCTGGTATCTGACCGGCTCTCTGATGGAAACCCCGCTGGCGATTCTGCGACAGGATCTGATTCGTCTGGGTTTCGAACGTGCAGAAGATGTGAAAGAACCGGAAGACCACGCCGCCGCCCTGTTTGAGGTGATGGCTTATCTGGTCGCCAGCGGTAATACCCTGAACACCCAGAAAGCCTTTTATGACCGCCATATCGGTGCCTGGATCGAGCGCTTTTCCAAAGACCTTCAGCAAGCCAATGCCGCCGTATTTTACAGCAGCGTTGGCACTCTGTGTCGCGCTTTTACTGATTTTGAAAGCGATATGTTTGGTGCCATCAGTGATGAGATCCAGGCGACAGAAATCAAGGGAAATCATATTCCCAATTAAACAACGGTGTAGGTCGGAAAAGCCGCCAGGCGCCTTCCGACAATACCGAGTCCAACAGCTGTCGGATGGCGCTTCGCTTATCCAACCAACCAGAACTGAACAAGTCTGGTAAGAAACAAAGTTGTACGAGAAAGATAAAAAATAAAAGGCTGCTAAAGCCAGCAACAGAGCTTGAAAAAAGCCTGAAAAAAATACGAACCCCGTTCCGGCTGCCGACGTCCGCTCACAAAGCAGGTGATAAACAGCCGCAACAGTCGCGTAAAACACATAACAGAAAGAAACCAGTTAGTAGACAGAATGATCTCTGCGAAGAGAACAAAAGACTGCTAAGCCCTACGGGCAAAGGGATCACGGTCGGTACCGCTAAATCCGACAGTGATCAAGCGGAAATGAGGAGAACTTTTGTGACTGACAACAATAAAAAAGACCTGAAACAGGCGGGACGCCGTCAGTTTCTGAAAGCGCTTACCGCAGGTGGTGCGGTTGCCGGTCTGGCAGCGATGACTGCCGGTCAGGCGGTTGCCGCAACGAATGATGTACCGGCTAAACCGGCCCCTGAAGATAAGAAGGGTTACCGCGAAACCGATCACATTCGTTCCTACTATGACACCTTGCGTTAATCAGCCGGAGAAACAGCGATGAAACTGACGAAAAAGCACAGCTCCGGCGACAGCGTCGTAGCAGAAAAAGGCAGCAAGGGTCTGGGCCTGAGCCGTCGTAGCTTCCTGAAGAATACCGGTATCACCACTGGTGGTATCGCGGCAGCCAGCTTTATGGGCAATGGCATGATCCGTAAAGCGGAAGCCAAAACCACTTACAGCGATGCACCAAAAGAAGTTAAGCGTACCATCTGCTCCCACTGTTCCGTGGGTTGTGGTGTTTATGCCGAAGTACAAAACGGTGTCTGGACTCACCAGGAACCGGCTTTTGACCACCCGATCAACCGTGGTGCACACTGTGCCAAGGGTGCGGCTCTGCGTGAGCACGGTCATGGCGAACGTCGCTTGAAATACCCAATGAAGCTGGTGAACGGCAAATGGCAGAAACTGAGCTGGGATCAGGCGATCAATGAGATCGGTGACAAAACTCAGCAGATCCGTCAGGAGTCCGGCCCGGATTCTGTTTACTTCCTGGGTTCCGCGAAGCACAACAACGAGCAGGCCTACCTGTTCCGCAAGTTTGCCTCTCTATGGGGCACCAACAACGTTGACCACCAGGCACGTATCTGTCACTCCACCACGGTAGCCGGTGTGGCTAACACCTGGGGTTACGGTGCGATGACCAACTCCTTCAACGACATGCACTTTGCCAAGTCGGTGATTCTGATTGGTTCTAACCCAGCCGAAGCCCACCCGGTTTCCATGCAGCACATTCTGATCGCTAAAGAGCAGAATAAAGCCAAGCTGATCGTGGTTGATCCTCGTTTCACCCGTACCGCCGCAAAAGCGAACGAATACGTGCGTATCCGTCCAGGCACTGACGTAGCTTACGTTTGGGGCCTGCTGTGGCACATCTTCGAAAACGGCTGGGAAGACAAGCAGTTTATCGAGCAGCGTGTTTACGGCATGGAAGAAGTGCTGGAAGAAGTGAAACGCTGGAATCCTGCCGAAGTTGAAAACGTGACCGGCGTTGGCGAAGAGCAGATGCGTAAAGTGGCTAAGATGCTGGCTACTAACCGTCCGGGTTCTGTTGTTTGGTGTATGGGTGGTACTCAGCACACCACAGGTAACAACAACACCCGTGCTTACTGCATCCTGATGCTGGCCCTGGGTAACATGGGTACCAGCGGTGGCGGTGCGAATATTTTCCGTGGTCACGATAACGTACAGGGCGCAACCGATCTGGGCGTACTGTCTCACACCCTGCCAGGCTACTATGGCCTGTCTGACGGTGCCTGGAAGCACTGGTGTGGTGTTTGGGGTCTGGACTTTGACTGGGTAAATGCACGTTTCGACCAGAACAAATACAATGGTAAAGCCCCACGTAACAACTCCGGTATTCCTGTCTCCCGCTGGATCGATGGCGTTCTGGAAGACAAGAACAAGATCGAGCAGAAAGATAATATCCGCGCCATGTTCTACTGGGGTCACGCGGTAAACTCTCAGACCCGTGGGCCTGAGATGAAAACCGCAATGGAGAAAATGGATCTGATGGTCATTGTTGACCCCTATCCAACCCACGCCGCGGTTATGCATGACCGTACCGATGGCGTTTACCTGCTACCAGCCTGTACCCAGTTTGAAACCTATGGTTCTGTGACCAACTCCAGCCGCTCTATGCAGTGGCGTGATAAGGTAGTTGATCCTCTGTTTGAATCGAAAACAGACCACGAAATCATGTACCTGTTTGCGAAGAAATGGGGCATCGCGGATCAGCTGTTCAAAAATATCAAGGTGGAAGGCAACATTCCTTACATCGAAGATATTACCCGTGAATTCAACCGGGGTATGTGGACCATCGGTTACACCGGTCAAAGCCCAGAACGTCTGAAGCAACACCAACAAAACTGGCACACTTTCGATTTCGATACCCTGAAAGCGGAAGGCGGCCCTGCCGATGGTGATTACTACGGTATGCCTTGGCCATGTTGGGGCACCCCGGAAATGGGCCACCCAGGCACACCGATTCTGTACGATACCAGCAAGCCTGTGGCTGAAGGTGGTCTGAACTTCCGTGCCCGTTTCGGCGTAGAACGTGACGGCGTTAACCTGCTGGCTGAAGGCTCCGCCCCGGTCGGCAGTGAGATTGGTGACGGTCACCCAGAGTTCTCCGCTAAGCTGCTGAAACAGCTGGGCTGGTGGAAAGACCTGAGCGCAGAAGAGCAGAAAGCCGCTGAAGATAAAAACTGGAAGACCGACCTGTCCGGTGGTATCCAGCGTGTAGCCATTAAGCATGGCTGTGCGCCGTTTGGTAACGCTAAGGCCCGTGCTGTGGTTTGGACCTTCCCGGATAAAGTCCCTCTGCACCGTGAGCCCCTGTACACCAATCGTCGTGACCTGCTGAAAGATTACGCGACCTGGAAAGACTCCGAGTCCATGTACCGCCTGCCGACCCTGTATGAATCCATCCAGAAGAAAGATGTGTCAAAGGAATACCCGATTATTCTGACCTCTGGCCGTCTGGTGGAATACGAGGGTGGTGGTGAAGAAACCCGTTCCAACCCTTGGCTGGCTGAACTGCAACAGGAGATGTTCGCAGAGATCAATCCTTACGATGCCAACAACCTGAATATCCGTGATGGCGCAGATGTCTGGGTGGAAGGTGCTGAAGGTGGCCGCATTAAAGTGAAAGCTATGGTAACCCGTCGTGTTGACCGTGGTGTGGTATTCGTACCCTTCCACTTCGGCGGTAAGTACCAGGGTAAAGACCTGACCAGTAAATACCCGCAAGGCAGCGCGCCTTACGTGGTGGGTGAAGCGGCGAATACCGCCACCACTTACGGTTATGACCCTGTGACTCAGATGCAGGAAACCAAAGTGACCCTGTGTAAAGTTACACCGGCTTAAACATTGATGTAGTGCGTCAGATCCGCCAGATCTGACGTGAATCACCTTTGAGGATTGAATAATGGCTAAAATGAAATTCCTGTGTGACTCAGAGCGCTGCATTGAATGTAACGGCTGTGTCACCGCCTGTAAGAATGCCAATGAGACAGAATGGGGCATTCAGCGTCGTCGAGTGGTTACTATTGACGATGGTGAACCGAATGAGACCTCCATTTCGGTCGCCTGTATGCATTGTACCGATGCGCCTTGTATGGCCGTTTGCCCGACAGACTGTTTCTATCAGACTGATGATGGCATCGTACTGCACGACAAGGATCTGTGTATCGGTTGTGGTTACTGTCTGTTTGCTTGTCCGTTTGGTGCGCCTCAGTTCCCTTCCGAGGGTGCGTTTGGTGAGCGTGGCAAGATGGATAAATGTACGTTCTGTGCCGGTGGCCCGGAAGAAGATCCAGCCAAACAGAAAGCAAAATACGGCGCAAACCGTATTGCAGAGGGCAAACTGCCACTGTGTGCTGAAATGTGCTCCACAAAAGCCCTGCTAGCGGGTGATGCTCAGAAAGTGTCTGACATCTTCCGTGAGCGTGTGGTTTACCGTGGTCATAAAGATGGTGCCTGGTCTTCTGTGGATGAGCAAAAAGCCGCTCCTGGAAAACAAGGGCCTGAAGCTCTGGTACCGGGTCAGATGGACTCACAACAGATGGCCGCTCTGGCCAGCGAACTTGCCGTTGATGCCAGCAATATTATTGCAAAGGCATAAAGCTTGCTAAGCAAGGTGACCTTTGGGTCATTTTAACCAGTGGGACCGGACTGCAACGGCCCCACTGATTTCAACGCAACGTTTTCAGGTCAAATTATCATGACAAAAACAACTCAGCCCGATAGCCGTACAGTTAAGGCGTTATTACAAGTCTTTGCTGTTTTGGTTTTGGCAGGCTTGGCTATTTTACTCTTCTCCCCTCACGCGGGTGCCGATGATGCGGCAGCAAAAGTGCAAGGCAACTTTGCCGGGGCAGATTACTGGCGTGAAGTGTCGGACGGCACTGTCGGTTACACCACATCAAAAGGCGCAGAACATGGCCAATTGATCAATGTAAGCGGTGAACGCTGGCGCGAATTGCGCAACAAATGGATCAGCCCAGGTGGCTTGTATGCAATTGGTGGTAGCCTGGGCCTGTTGACCCTGGTTTATCTGACCCTGGGTTGCATGAAGCTGGACAAACCCCGCACAGGTCGCTTGATTCTGCGTTGGGGTCTGTTTGATCGTGCTATGCATTGGTTTGTCGCGATCACCTTCCTGACTCTGGCCTTTACCGGCCTGAATATTCTGTACGGTAAGCACTTTATCCCGGAATATTTTGGTTACGATATCTGGAAGAACCTGATTGCACTGTCCAAGTTCCTGCATAACTATATCGGCCCTATCTTCTCTATTGGTCTGCTGGTGATGATTATCCGTTGGTTTGGGAATAACTTCTTCAACATGACCGATGTGAAGTGGTTTATTCAGGGCGGTGGTCTGATCGGCAACAAACACCCGAGTGCAGAGTTTCTGAACGGTGGTGAAAAAGGCTGGTATTGGGCACTGACCATTCTGGGTCTGGTTGTCGTCGGCAGTGGTCTGGTTCTTGACTTCCCTCTCTTCGGTTTGACCCGTAACGATATGCAGACCGCCAACCTGATCCATGGCGGCGTATCTCTGTTACTGGTTGCCATCTCTCTGGGCCATATCTATATCGGTACTATCGGTTCCGAAGGTGCTCTGGAAGGTATGAAGACAGGTTATGTAGACGAAACCTGGGCCAAGCAGCACCACGATCTGTGGTACGCAGAGGTTAAAGATCAAGCGATTGATCCTGCTCAGGCGCAGACTGACAAATCCGGCAAAGCGGATAAGCCTGGCAATGCTGAAAAGGCAGAGCAAGCTTAATTGTTCGTAGCAGTTTTTGTTTGCATGCCTGAATAGAAAGAGGAGCCTGGTGCTCCTCTTTTTCATTTTCTTTTGTATCTGAATTAGTCTCGCGGCTATCACTCAGCCGAGAAACTTGGTCCATTGTATCTCTGCAATTTTCTAATCAAGGTCTCACTACGATTTGAAAACATCATCCAGCGTTTTTGCATCAAGGATATTATCCAGCCACAATTCCAACTGTTGCTCTGTCGCCTGACTGATTTTATTGTCTAACTCTTCAGAGAAAGGACCAAAACGACGGTTTAACTGACGACGCAAGGTTTTAGCTTCACCCAGTGCAATGCCTGTTTCAGTACCGATTTCAATACCTTGTTCAATACCTTGTTCAATACCTTGAGCCAAACCTTGTTGCTTCCACTCTTCAGTCCAGGAAATTACCCGTTCCGCTAACATGCTGTGTACCTCATGCAAATCATGAACTTGTTCAAATTGTACACCAGGAACCCTGGCCGGTAGTAATACTCGCTTAATCCAAACCGTAAAGTTACGCCTTAATCCCGTCTGCTCCGGCTGTTTTAGCCATTCGATCAAAGCGGTCAGAATACGCTGGATATCTTCAGGCTTTTTACTGTTTTCAAGCCCAAACAGCGCCGAGACCAGATTCTTAACCTCCGGCAGAGGCTCACCCTCAAAGGCCCTCTCCTCTAACAGCGCGTAACGAATATTGGGCTGATACAGATGGATTTGACCGGGAATACTATCAATCAGTTCGCACAGTTCCAACGGAGCCGTCCATTTACGTTCACCGTTATAGAGCACCAAAGGAAAAACCGGGGGTAACTTACCATTGGGCGTCAGCTGATTCTTCTTGCGCAGATCATCCAACAGCATACTGCTATAGATATTCACCCGTAGCGGCATAAAACGATCTACCGAGGACTGAAACTCCAACAGTAGATAAATATACAACCACTGCTTTTGCCCCTTATCCTGCCACAGCACCCGCCAGATAATATCGTCTTCACGATCTCTAAGATCATCGCTGATATAACTATCTTTAGTGGTTTCCAGAGTAGACAGATCCAGCTGTTCTACCCAAGGTTCATTGACATAACCAGTGAGCAAATCAGCTACCATTTCGGGATGGCTAAAGAGCAGCTTGTAGCTATTATCGTGGGCATTATGCGGGAGAGATTCATCAACCATAGTGCATCCTTGCGGGTAGTAAATTAGATATTACTACTCAAGATAGCAGTAATTGGGGCAACCCTGCATATTCAAGAGCGATAAAATCTCAAAGGCCCAAAAGAGGTATACAAATCAATGAGATAAATTTGGATGTCCAGTTTTCTTCCAGTCAGAGCCGGATGCGTTAATAGCGCACGTCCGGATCTGCAGGGGGTGACAGTGGTGACACTGACGTCTACCAGAGCACTGATAGGGAATATCTCTGAACAGATGGGGAGAAGCTACCGCTTACCCAAGCTCCCCCACTTCTTTGTCAAAATAAAGTAGGGAAGTGGGGTAGTTTATAGGAAACGCAGAGTTAATATGCTCTTTCGATCAACTAATTAGCCTCCTTTCAGAGTTCATAATCTCTAATATTGATAGCAGGTGCTCTTTTAAGAGTGTGTACTCTGTTGGCTTCACTAATATAGCCGTAGCTTGCGGAAGCACTGGGTATTTGCCGTTCAAACAATGCTGTGGAGACACTGCTCGAACTATTCTCCCACTCTTATCATGAGGAAACATTAGCAGTAATAAATTGACAGGAGATACACCCAACCTGCCTTGATTATTTACTTGATGTATGTTTAATAAGTACTTTCGCGTTAATATGTCAATATCAAAGCGCCTAATAGTCGAGGCATCTTTGTATTTAGAATCTAGAATAATGGTAATCGGTTTATGCCAGTGTTTAGATTCGATCTTTAACACGAAGTCAGGGCAGTAGTGGTGAGCCCCATGCTCATTCCGTCTTGTTAGACTTGTATCAACCAGATCTCCAGAAGTGCTACTTGATGAGAACTGATATATCTTTGGCCCATATAAAAGCTCAATATCAAAGGCTTTACTCTTATAGCTAAAGTGATTATTAATCTCTCCTTGAGGTCTTTGGCGCTCTACACCTCCGAAAGGGTGCTGCTCGCCATGCTCTTTATAGCATTGATTACTGAGCTGAACATCAAAACAGGTTTTGATCGTTTCATGGACAATCAAAAGAGAAGCTGTTTCGTATACTATCGACAAGTTTTTTAATCCCAATAATAAACTTGCGCCTTCAAACGTCGGCGCAGGAGCTTTATAACACTTTTCTATTAGTCCAAATGTTTTTCTATAGTGAGGATGTCTTACAACATATGACGTTAGTTTAGGTTGAATACCAGGCTGATTTTTAGCCGGAATTTTTGTAGAAAAGATCCGCTTAAGTTGCTCGACAGACAAGATTAGCGAGTCTATCTGATTCAACTTGTGATCTAATGCTAGTTGAGTGTACTGGCGCATTGTATGGTCAAATCGAACGTATTCCTGATCTACTAAAGCATCATCAGTGCTGCTTTTTATTGATAGCTGTTCTTTGATATCATAAAGAAAGTGCATGATGTCATGAAGAAAGGTATGAATGACTCTGTTTTCAAAAGTATCTCTGTCCTTAACGATCTTTTCTTTAGGCAATGAGTCTAATCGATACCCTCTATTGTTATAAATAAGGTTAGCTTCATCAATGCTAGCTGGGGACACTATATCTAGGTTTGTCAAAACCCAATGAACTGAATCAGAGCCTGTTGGCTGCCCCTGCTCAGAAAGTTCAAGCTCGGGTTTCCATGTATACCTGTGCTCTCGAACAAATATCGGAATTGCTTCCGTTAGGTAAGAAACAGCACTATGAATTATATCTAAGCGGCTAAAATTGAATTTTTTTGAGTCGTCATAACCAACAGACAGCTTGCTTCTAGAGAAGCAAATTGAAACGGCATCATCTAAATGGTTAGTTATGTAGCTCAACATCTCGTTGGCTAGTTGGGCATTGTCTCTTCTAGCTAAAATATTGATAGTTTGAGAATGATATAAACTGTTTTCTTTTTCAAAGCAAAGACTCACTTCACTCTCGCCGAAGAAATTATAAAAATAGCGAGAAGAGTGAGAACCTAACTCCTCCGTAGTTCTGAAGTTTCTATCAGTACCATCATAGTGGCTAAATTCTAGCTCTAATGGTATGTCGGATAAAACAATATGGGGGGAACCCAGCTTTTCGAAAGATTGCTCATCAATAGAAACCAGAAACTGTATATTGCTAGTTTCTCTAATATTTATCTGCACGTCAGAGATTGAATTAAGGTCATGCACAACCTCATCTTCATTATGAACTGAGATTAATTTCCAGTTAATCATAAGTTAAAGCCGTAAGTGAACATGTTCTGTTCACCAGTATCAATAATTCTTCTCAACATCTTCTGAGACAGCTCCATTTCGTCAGGTATAACATTTTTAAGTTGTTCTAACCTTTGACCGAAATTCTTGCCGTATCCGTTGAGCAACGGAATAATATGCTGACTCACTGCATAATCTAATGCTGTAAATCTACTATCGATATGCATCGAAGATGTAACGTTATGGTAAGCACGAATAGCTTTCACTTTACGGAATGACACATTTACTGATGTTCCGAATTCAGCTTTGTCATCTCTTAAAGTATCGATGATCACTTTCAATGTTCTATCAATGTCTTGAGGAAGCTCTAGAGACTTGGCTGAAAAGGCTTCTATAAACTGATTACCCGAGACAGGCGTTATATCTAATTCCCCTAGGCTAGATGCTGTATTTAGAGATAAATCATAATCAGGTTCGATCTCATCAAAGCTAATAATGGAGGCGCGATCAAGCATTCTAGGGGTCAAGGCTTGAACTGATTCGTCGTTGTTGATAGTTCCGAGGAATCTTAGATACTGAGGAATTTCAAGGTAAGGTACTTCTTGGTCTCCTGTTGCAACTATTCTCTTAGATTCAGGATCTGACATTTCTAAAAATGGACTGAAGTAATGTTCAGGCTGGCTCAAATTGAACTCATCTAACAAGCATATTGCAGGAGCTGCTTCTTGCTTGTTTTCTAACTCACGATTCAATTGAGTTAAAAGGTCATAGAGCCCCGTAGCAGACGAGTTGAATGAACTAGAAAGAGCATTATAGAAGCCTAATACGTCTTTGGAACTGGTCCACCCTCTTGCTACAGGGATATTCAATAGTCGGTTTTGCAGACCAAGACTGTTTCCTAACATTTTTGCTAGTGACGTTTTTCCCGTACCAGGGCGACCAGAGAACAAAGTAAACTGTGATTGAGCAACAGTAGTCAAAATATTAGTTACTGTGTTGTAGTCCGTTTTTCTTCCTAGATTATTTAGCGCACCTAGAGTGTCTTTAATCAAACTATCTCTAATTTCATTAGGATCGCTGGAAGTGGAAGTTCTTACAGGAACAAAATAATTGATAGACTCCCCTTTCTTCCTCGGAGTGATCCCTGATAGGGCATCAACATCTGGTTTAAGTTTAAGAAGTCGAGTTGTGAGTTTTTCATTCTCAGCCTTTAGTTCCGCTCTAACCCTTTCAACTTCAACTTGCATCTCCGCACAGGATTTTTCTTCATTTTTCCTGTGTCGTTCAAGGTATTTGATTTCATCACTGAGTTTTTCAACGGTATCGAGTTCAGAGTATTTACTAGTGAGTGCTGCTAACTGGCTGTCTACTTTACCCAACTCTTGTTTCTTTTGCTCTATCTTTCTATCGAATTGCTCTTGATGCTTTTTCGATAAAGCTTCAAGAGCTTCAGTTGACTCGCTGTTGAGTTCCATTTCCTCGCGTTGCCTCTGAGCTTTTCTGATCTCAGAGACAATGAGTTCCTTTTTCTCTTGAAGCTCTTCCAGTTCAGCTATTTTAGTTGAGTAGTCGTCTTCAAGCTTTTCAATATAAGCCTGCTTCTCGCCTTTGAAGAAATCTTCTCTGTGTTGTTCTATATATTTCGCAATTAAGTCTTTACCAGCATTAGTGACTAAGAAACTGTCAATGAGATCTTTTCTTGTTCCTTCCCAGCTATTTGAAATTTCTAAAGCCTCAAATAGTCTCTTGAAACGTTCTGGAAATTTACGTTGGTCATGGCTTGAAGCAAATGACTTACGAATCTGAGCGATAGTACCCTTGTTGAACATACGAATTTCAGCATTTTGGGCGATCTTCGAACCATAGGTTGAAATTACTTGGTCATTCGAGATATAGTCAATGAGCTCAGCGTTTTCAAAACACTTTTTTATGTTTCCTAGTAAACTGGGTTGACCAGTTTTCTCATACAGTGACTGTATATATTGTGGAGAAGATATTTTTCCAATATGGAAGGAAGGTATAGTGGTGTTGATCGGTGTAGTTATAGCTTTGATTTGTAGAATATGCTCTTCTTTTGATGAGCCCTCTGGGTAGGAGTAGTCAAATGGACCGTAGATATTGTCGTTGTCTCTAAGTAGGATAGATTTAGTTAAGGGCTTGGATGGTAGGGCTACAATTTGTTCATCGATTGGTGGTAATGGGTGGTCAAATATTTGACAGCAAGTGAGCCCTTTTATGTCAGAGCAAGAGCCTAGGCGGGTCACATATCGACAGTCGCCTTCTCGGATTTCGAAACTAGTTGGAATACAAACGACTTCAAAGAGTTTGTCTCCAAACTTGTCTTTTAATTCTGAAAATCTTCCTGTAACAAACACTTGCTCCGTTTCACAAAACAGTTCTGTTCCAGGGCTATTGATTGGGATAATTTCGTTTGTCGGTAAGATTTCAAAAAAGGCTCGTAGCTTACCAATGTCACTTTCTGAATTCTCATACCCTCGTTGAATAGAGCATAATACTCTGCGCTCGTGTTGCTGACGTTGGTTATCCATATTTGTTTGTCTCTGTATATGTTTTTAGTTTGAGTGTTTATTTACGCTATATGGTATAAAATATGATTCCATATTGCATACTAAAAATGTCACGATATTGCGGAATGAAACACAGTTTTTGTCTGAATTAATTTTCTTTGCGAATGTTTTTTCGCAAATCGACAAGCAACACAGGGAGCTGCTGTGGAAACGGGCTTAATGGAGTAATACAGACTGGATGAGGTTGATAAGCCGAAATCTCTGTAGGGGACAATTCTCAGAAATAGCCTGCAAATACAGGACATCCATTTTTTCTTGATTCTTAAGGAAAATTTTCCAGAAATCAGGGGTCCCCTAACCCTGCTTTAGAACAGATCCAGCAACGCAGCTATGGCGATAAATGTCTCTCCGAGGGCAAAACCGTTTATTCGGTAGGTTTAATCTTTAATTGCGAAGCAAGAAATCTGGTGCAGATGGACTGGCAGCTTCAGGGTTGAGAGGTTGATAAACACCAACCACACCACAGGCAAGCTCTCGTTTGTTAACGACTTTGCTTACATGCTGAATTAAAAGAGAAGCCTTTGTGCGCCTTTTTTATTGTCTGTGTTCTCAATATCAACAAAAAAAGCCGCTGATATCGAAACGATAAATAAGCGGCAAAGTTCTAGCGACGGAGCTAACCATCGACTTTCAGGCACGATGAATAGAGCTTTCGGTTTTTCGCCAGGGCTAACGCCCCTTCTTCTTGGCGGACTCCCCGCCCATACCAAAATGCTGTTTTGGCATCTCAGTAATAATGACACGGACATTTTCTGCAGGAGCATCCAGAGAATTTGAAATGGCCTGTGTCACTTCATAAATCAGGCGTTCTTTCTGGTCGTCCGTGCGTCCTTCCATAATATGCAGCTGTGCGATTGGCATAATATCTGTCCTTTCTATTTGCAATTGAAGCAGGCTCAGCAATGCCCTTCCATGTGGCACTGCTGATGATGTACGAAACGGCTATAACACTTTCGTCAGCGCAATCCGCAGCTGATCACCTTCAAAGCTTTCGTTACTGCTGTACTCTTTGTAGGCAGCAACATTCAGACCCATCATAATACTTGGCCAGAAATAGCCCGCCTCAATACCGGCTGCATGGCGTTCAGAATCGCCGTCTCCCATCTCCCACTCAGAGTAACCGGCAAAGCCAACCTCAATACCATTACTCAATTTGACTCCCAGGCCATACTCCATAATCAGGTTATCCTCTACATCGCTGTCATCCGCTTTCTCATAACGTGATAACACACTGGCAGAATACGTCTTAGCATCATCCAGATAGACATTGCCCCCCAATGTCAGCATCAATTCGCTATAGCCCTTACCCGGTGAAGCCGGTGAGTTATCATCTCCAGTTGGACTCCAGATACCCGCACCGGCAACAGAATCCCAACGGTCACCGTGCCAGCTCAGCACACTACCGACAAATAGATCGCCTAATGCAGTCTCTTCATCTTTCATCACGCTGCCCACTTTAAGGTCGGTGTTTACCATGGGTAGAATCGCTTCAAGTATCAGGTCTCCATCCAGAACTTTCTGTTCGGTAACCCAGATTAAACGGTGAGCCAGTGCATTAACGGTTACTTCACTGCCAGCAGGTAAATTATCTGACTCATCGGCGTGATAACGAACGCCATATGCTTTGTAATAGAGACCCGGGCCTGATGCTGCGGCACCTTTTATCGCCTCAATCCCAGGAACATAGTTCTGTGCTTGGGCTGTACCTGCAGCCAATAGCAAAGGAAGAATCAGAGCGGCTTTTTTGTTTTTGTAATTCATACTGTTTCCATTCCAATTAAGGTTAATCTACGCAACAAAAAGCTTCGGCAATTCTGGGCAGAGAATATTGAAAACTCTTGTTCCGTTAGGTTGATTGGGAGACGGCTTGTTTAAGGCCGCTTCCCTAAAGAATCAATCAAACATCAAGTATCAATGTCAGGCATTCACGCTTTCCCATGGGAAAATCATGAACTAGACAAAACGCGCACTGATACTACCTAGACCTTGATAACGCACATTAATGTTGTCGCCTTTATTCACGGTCACTGCGGCAGTAATACCGCCGGTCATAATAAAGGTACCGGCAGGAATCTCCTCACCACGCTCCCCCATCATATTGGCCAGCATGGCGACCGATGCGGCAGGGTGTCCCAGTACTGCAGCTCCAGCACCTGTCGCCACAATTTCACCATTGATTTCCATCACTACGCCCAAAGTCTTTAGGTCGACTTCATCGACTTGGGCCATACAGCCACCGGTAATAAAACGGGTGGATGAGGAGTTATCCGCGATCACACTTTTCAGATCGAATTTAAAATCCTTGTAGCGGGAGTCGATCACTTCCACTGCCGGTACAATAAAATCCGTGGCACGTAGTACATCACCGATATGTACACCAGGGCCTTTTAATGGTGCCTTGGTGACAAAAGCGATCTCGGCTTCAATTTTCGGGTGGATCAGCTCATCGGTTTTGATATCACCGCCTTCAGGTACACTGAAGTAGTCCGCCAGATAGCCATAACACGGATGCTCTACCCCCATCTGTGCCATCTTGGCCCAGGAGGTCAGTCCCATCTTCATGCCGACGATTTTGGTACCACGGGCTTCTTTGCGACGACGGGCTTCCCACTGGATATCAAAGGCATCCTTGTAGGTCATCTGCGGGAAGTCATCAGTGATCTTTGTGATCTCATAGGCTTCCAGTTCGGCGTTTTCACAGTGAATGGCCAGCTCTTCGATCTGTTGCTGAGTCAGGTTATTAACCTGATTTTCTTGATTAGTGTTATTTTGAGAATCAGCCATTAGATTAGTCCCCGTTCTTTGGCCATGGTCAGTGCCAGGTCTTCGATCATGTCTTCCTGACCACCTACTGTGCCGCGACGGCCCAGTTCCACCAAAATATCCCGTGCCTGAATGCCATATTTGGCCTCAGCACGTTTAGCAAATAGCAGGAAGGAGGAGTAAACACCGGCATAGCCCAGCGTCAGTGCATCACGGTCCAGGCGAATCGGGTGATCCATCATAGGCACGACGATATCTTCTGCCACATCCATAATCTGGTACAGGTCAACACCCGAGTTCACACCCATACGATTCAGTACCGCGACAAATACTTCCAGAGGTGTATTACCGGCACCGGCACCTAAACCGGCTACCGAACCATCAATACGACTGGCACCGGCCTCAATAGCGGCTACAGAGTTAGCAACGCCCATGCCCAGGTTATGGTGACCGTGGAAACCGATCTCCACATTGGCAGGTAGTTCACTACGCAGCAGACCAATCTTTTCTTTCACTTCTTCTGGCAGCATATAACCCGCTGAATCCGTGCAGTAGATGCAGTTAGCACCATAGCTGACCATCAGCTTGGCCTGTTCCAGAATTTTCTCTGCACTGACCATATGAGCCATCATTAGAAAACCCACGGTATCCATATTCATCTTGGCGGCCATACCGATATGCTGTTCGGATACATCCGCTTCGGTGCAGTGGGTCGCCACACGAATGGTGCTGACACCCAGATCTTTCGCCATCTTCAGATGATCAACAGTGCCGATACCCGGCAGTAACAGAGCCGAGACTTTGGCGTTTTTCATCTTAGGAATTACGGCACTTAGATACTCTTCATCACTGTGAGCCGGAAAACCGTAGTTCAGTGAAGTACCACCCAAGCCATCGCCATGGGTCACTTCGATCAGAGGCATACCTGCCTCATCCAGACCAGTAGCAACGGCTACCATCTCATCCAGAGAGATCTGGTGACGCTTGGCGTGCATACCATCACGCAGACTCATATCGTGGAGCGTGACATTTTTACCTTTAAGATCCATTGTGCTCTCCTCCACTTAGTCGCGTGCGGGTAAGGTGATAACGCCATTAGCGGCTTCTTCAGCAAACATCTCTGCGGTGCGCAGACCTGCGGCTGTCATAATGTCCAGGTTACCGGCGTATTTCGGCAGGAAGTCACCCAGGCCTTCCACCTCCATAAACACGGAAACCTTGTTGCCGTCGAACACAGGGCCATTGACCAGACGATAGCCCGGTACATATTTCTGTACCTCCGCCACCATGGCATGGACAGATTCAGTAATGGCATCTTGATGGGGTTCACTTTCGGTCAAACAGTGAATGGTGTCGCGCATAATCAGTGGCGGCTCAGCGGGGTTGATAATGATGATCGCCTTACCTTTTTTAGCACCACCTACTTTCTCTACAGCACCGGCTGTAGTACGGGTAAATTCATCAATATTCTGACGGGTACCCGGACCAACAGAACGGGAAGACACCGTTGCGACAATCTCGCCGTATTCAACCGGCTGTACACGGGACACCGCTGCCACCATAGGAATCGTTGCCTGACCACCACAGGTCACCATATTGACGTTCATCTCCAGATTCTTGGCGTGATCCTGCAGGTTTACGGGTGGTACGCAGTAAGGGCCAATTGCCGCTGGTGTCAGATCTACCATAATCACACCTAGCTCATTCAGCTTGCGGCTATTCTCGGCGTGGACATAAGCCGAGGTGGCATCAAAGGCGACACGGATATCATCTTCAATCACATGGGCTAACAGACCATCGACACCTTCCGCGGTGGTTTTAATACCCATCTCTTCGGCGCGTTTCAGACCTTCGGAGGTCGGGTCGATACCCACCATCCATACCGGTTCAATCCACTCGGAGCGCTGCATCTTCATCAGCAGATCGGTGCCGATATTTCCCGGGCCAATAATGGCCGCTCTTAACTTTTTGCTCATAGTCGTTGTCCTGAATCAGTTCCGTTGGAAGGCTTAAACAAAACGCACTGAGGCATTACCGATGCCACCAATACTGACGCTCATAAAGTCACCGGCTTGCACAGGCTCCAGAGGTACCAGAGAACCAGAGAGAATCACTTCACCCGCTTTAAGACCGATGCCAAAGCTACCCAGGGTATTGGCTAGCCAAGCCACACAGTTCACAGGACTGCCCAATGCTGCAGCACCGGCACCGGTAGAGATAATCTGACCGTTTTTCTCAACGACCATACCGCAGGTGGCCAAGTCCACTTTGCGCGGATCAACCGCTTGATCACCCAGGACAAACAGGCCACAGGAGGCGTTATCTGCGACGGTGTCCTGGATCTTGATCTGCCAGTTTTCGATACGGGAATCGACAATTTCAAAACAAGGCATCACGCATTCTGTTGCAGCCAGAACGTCCGCATTGGTGATGCCTGGTCCCATCAGATCTTTTTTCAGGATAAAGGCGATCTCACCTTCCGCTTTGGGTTGAATCAGACGCTCACTGATCGGCATCTCTTCCCCTTGGTTAAATGCCATCTGGTCGGTCAGATAACCAAAGTCCGGCTGATGTACATTCAGCATGTTTTGCACCGCTTTGGAGGTGACACCAATCTTTTTACCGATAATGCGCTCACCGGCAGCGACACGGCGCTCAACCATACGTAGCGAGATGTGATAAGCATCTTCAATGGTGATATCGTCAAAACGCTCGGTAAAAGGACGCAAGGTCTCACGCTTTACCATGGCCTGATACAGCTCATCACCGCAGGCTAAAATCTGTTCTTGGTTCATGTTGTTACCTTTCTATTAACCTTCATTAACGGCAAATCAAAGCTTCACGCAGACATTGCTTAGCTCGGTGTAAAACTCCAGAGAGTGCACACCACCTTCACGACCAATACCGGATTGTTTGGCTCCACCAAAGGCCGTTCTCAGATCACGCAGGAACCAGCTATTTACCCATACCAGTCCCACATCCAACTGCTCAGAAACACGCACTGCTCGGGAGGTGTTTTCTGTCCATACCGCTGCAGCCAGGCCATATTCGGTATTATTAGCCAGCTCGATCACTTCATCTTCGGAATCAAAAGGACGGATATGACAGCAAGGGCCAAAGATCTCTTCATTGACCACTCGGGCATCATCAGGCAGATCGGTCCAGATAGTCGGCTCCACCCAGGCACCGGCTTTCATCTCTTCGCCAACATCCGGTACACCACCACCGAGGACGACAGTTGCCCCCTCTTCGCGGGCTAATTGGTAATAAGACAGGACTTTTTCTTTGTGCTCCTGGCTGATCAGGGAGCCCATATTCACTTCAGGATCTTCCGAACGTCCCAGTCTTAAATTTGACGCAGTTTCAGCCAAACGCTTAACAAAGGTTTCATAGATAGGTCGTTCAACATAAACCCGCTCGGTGCCCAGACAAACCTGACCACAGTTGGCAAAGACAGAACGCATGGTGCCTTCAATGGCTTTATCCAGGTCACAATCGGCAAAAACGATACCGGGGTTTTTACCGCCACACTCCAGGGAGATATCACGTAAACCCACAGCGGCGGCTTTCATAATGGCCTCGCCCGTTCGTGTCTCTCCGGTAAAGGTGATGGCATCAATATCTGGATGAGTGGTGAGGAATTCACCGGCAGAATCAGGACCAAAACCGTGTACTACATTAAAGACTCCGGCAGGTACACCGCACTCATTCATCACCTCACCCAGTAAGGTGGTAGTTGCTGGGGTTTCTTCAGAAGGTTTTACTACGACGGCATTACCACAAGCTAAGGCAGGGCCGACCTTCCAGGTCATCAGTAACAGGGGCAGATTCCACGGACTGATCACCGCGATCACGCCTTTCGGTTTACGAACGCCAAAGTTCAGTGCACCTAGACCGTCCGGTGTATCCAGTTTGAAGGACTCCGTAGGTACACTCTTGATCACATCCGCAAAGATACGGAAGTTGGCAGCGCCGCGCGGGATATCGATATGACGGGCAATGGAATAAGGCTTACCGGTATCCAGACACTCGGCCTGCAGGAATTCATCAAAACGCTCGTTGATTCGATCCGCCACTTTATTGAGCATCTCAACACGCTCTGTCACAGTCATTTTGCCCCACGGCCCCTTCATGGCAGCCCGAGCTGCTTTCACCGCTGCATCGACTTCTTTTTGCCCTGCTTCATGCACCTGGCCGATCAGGTTATTGTCCAGCGGACAACGGTTTTCAAAGGTTCTCCCGCTGGCAGAACCGACGTATTCACCGTTAATAAAGTGCTTAAATTCTTTCATTATATTTTCTCTATTCGATAAAACAGGGTATTGCCGACAGCAGCTCAGCCGTGCTGAGCGCAGCATGCCGTCGGCAATTTGCCTTAAGGGCGAATATTTGTTCTTTGCAGTGAGTTTTAGGTCAGAGCAGTCAGGAAACGCTCATTCAGCTGACGATCATGGTAGAAGATCGCCTTACCCAGGCTTTCTGTGGTCCAGGTCACAGGCTCGTGATCCGGGTAGTGATAGTCGCCGCCGCAGAACACTTCGGAGCGGTTACCAGATGGATCGAAGAAATAGATGGTTTTCCCATGGGTAAGTCCGTGACGGGTCGGACCGATATCCAAAGAAGTGTCTGTCATAGAGATCAAATCCGCTGCTCGCAGCACATCTTCCCAGGTCTCCAGGAAGAAGGAGGCATGGTGGAACTTGTTCTTCTCGGGGTGTTTGATAAAGGCCACATCGTGCGCCTTCATAGAAGCGGTCAGGAACTGAGCCACACGATTGCCTTCCGGGTCCAGTACCTGTTCGGCCAGATCAAAACCCAATACCTCCTGGAACAGTTTCAGCGTGCCATCGATATCATCACCATATAGCAGGCAGTGATCGAAACGGGTGGCCTTAATTCCTGTCAAACCCCGAGGCCAGGCTTCAGGATTTACTTTTGACAAGCCCCATTTACCGGTTTGTTCTTTAGTGGCGTAGATCTCAAAGTTATGGCCTGTTGGCGTGTCGAAACGGACTCGACGGCCACAGCCATTGAGTTCACCTTCAGGGATATCTTCAACGTTACAGCCAAACCCCATCAGTTCTTCACGCAGCTTATCGACGGTTTTCTCATCAACCACTTTAAAGCCCATAAAGTCCATACCTGGCTCATCAGCGGGTGTCAGCACTACGGAGAACTTATCGACCTCGGTCCAGCCTTTCAGGTAAGCCCGGCCCTTATCATCACGTTCAACCTCGATCAAACCCAGCAGATCACGATAATGTTTTAGAGCTTCTTCAACATCCAGCACACGGATTTGAACGTGGCCAGGGCGCATTACACCTTTTCTCATGATTACATCCTCTTGTTCTTGTTTTACGGTTGTTTAAGTCACTGCTTTATTGCGGTTATCAGCCGCCTATCATTTCTAACGCATCAATCAATTCTGTGAGCGGTTTCATCAGGCTTCCTCTAACGGAGAAACCACGGGGGTTAAAGCAAAGTGATCGGACTCAACAACCAGATCACCCTGCACCTGAGTCCGGCATGCCAGCACAAAACCCTGCTGCTCTTCCTGCTCGCTAACATGTGCCCGACTCATCTTTAATGTTTGGTAGTGTCCGGATAGCACTTTCACTTTGCACATACCGCAGCCACCTTTGCGGCAACCCACTCGAATGGCCTGTTTACCGGCCTTTTCCATGCCCTGTAACAACAAGCTGTCGTTGTCACAGGTAAAGCTTTCATCTCGGTTAGTGACCTGAATTTGATGTTCTCTATTCGTCACTGTGATCACCCATTACCACTGATCCCAGTGGTTCAATTCGTTGCTGATACCATTCCCGATAAGTTTCTTGATGTCAGAGTAGATACCATCTCTCTTTTCTTGGATAAGCAAAGCGCCATCCGACACTGACTCCGATAGCGGATAATTGTCGGAAGGCGCCTTGCGGCTTTTCCGACCTTGTATCTCTCCGGAAATCAGGGTTAGCTACCTTGATGACCTGTAGAGTCCGGTGATGTTG
>NZ_AULT01000060.1 GCF_000422425.1 Oceanospirillum beijerinckii DSM 7166 | reverse complement strand
CACAGTATGCCAGTCATGCGTACCGAAGGCTGATAGATAAGAATGGTTTTACAGGCAGTATGAGTCGTAAGGGGAACTGCTGGGATAATGCTGTTGCTGAGAGTTTCTTCGGCACATTGAAGCAGGAGCGGGTACAGTGGTGTCATTATCAAACCCGGCAAGAAGCCATAGCGGATATACGGGAGTATATCGTAATGTATTACAACGAAAAGCGACTTCACTCATATCTGGGTTATATGAGCCCTAATGACTGTGAACGGGAATTTTATCGACTACAGGAAGTCGCTTAACTGGACTGGTAGTATTTGCTTGACCACGTCAGAGTGCAGTTGTCAGGCTGAAGTGGATAAGGTGCATGAGATTGTCGAAAAGTGGCGGGAGCGGTTGGCAGATATCAGCTGGTTTATGCGTTGTCTGAATGAGTATATCGCTCGTAAAGCCAATGAAGAGGATGGTTGCAGCGGGCGTTTCTGGGAGGGCCGTTTTAAAAGTCAGGCGTTGCTGGATGAGCAGGGTTTGCTGACCTGTATGGCTTATGTGGATCTCAACCCAGTTCGTGCGGCTATAGCCGATTGCCCGGAACAGTCTGATTTCACTTCGATTCAGCAACGGATCAGTGAGTACGCTGAGCAGCAAAAAAATGCGACTGATTCAACGGCATCAACAACACCCCGTTTAAAGCCGTTTTCAGTCAGACAAAAAGACAGTCATTGCTCGATTGCTTTTGATTATGCGGATTATCTTGAGTTGCTAGATTGGACAGGGCGCTGCTGTCGTGAGGATAAACGGGGTCATATTCCTGCGCATTTGCCGCCGATACTGCAACGGCTTCATATTGATCAGAATGCCTGGCTGAGAGCGATGCAGCCTGAAGGTTTGCGACGTAGTCGGGCGATGGGGCATTTTGAGCGGTTGAAGACATTTGCCAGAGATAAGGGCTCGGCTTGGATCTCTTCGGGGAATCAGTTTAAGGCTTTGTTTGCTTGAACATGTCAAAGATCTACAAGAGTGGCATCGGGTATACTCAGAATTTACAGGTCAGCTGTTGAGCAGTGATCAGCATGAAAAAGTAAACACAGAAACACAGGACAGCCATAGAATAATCCTTGAGAATCAAGGGGTAAGCAATATATTTGCCAGATATTCCCATAACCCGCTGGTGAAGATATGCCTTATAGATGTTACATTACCGGATCAAACATGGGTTGATAGTGATAACCCAGAATCATTCAAGTCGTCGGCAGTTAACGTGGTTAAGCAGCTGTTCCTTAGGGGGTTAGGCCTTGCTGATCTCGGTCTCTGTTGGCAAGTGTTAAGTGAAAAGTAGTATGAGTATTGAAGACAACGCAGATGCATGGGTTGATGCATGGTTCGATCTGAATTTCTTAGTCGATGAGCAAAAAGTCACTGACATTCTATTGCCTAATGGCTCAGAAGTGACATTGAACGATGCCAAAAAGTGGTTGCAGGAAACAATGGTTGCTTCTTCCAGCGTATCTTTTTCCATTGAAATGCATAATGGCAAGCAGGTTGTTTTAGTAAAGCAAGGCGATTCGTAGTCTGCAGTGATCCGGCCGTTGGATGCGACTCTCTCTCGGAAAGGGCGTTTGAGTAAAGCCTATACTTCGCCTTGTGTCCGGTGCTGCAGTTGAAATCTTGAAAATAGGTTAATAAATGTTCTGTGTGCCAGCCCTATCAACGATAGGGCTGGTTTGTAGCGTGTTTAGTTATACACGATGCTGCTCAGGAATTGATTAATAGTCTCGGAAAACTCTTCTTTCTTCTCTTGAGTCTTAGCATATTCCAGGGATTCATCTTTAGGCACAACTTGCTGAAACCAGCCAATGATCATTGGGTTTGGCAGGGAAATAGTTTCAAAATATCGCTTGCTATCACCCTCACCTTCTTCATGGCGTGATTGTTGTGATGACTCGTTATGTTTTGATGAGAACCAATGATCTCTTCTTGAAGATGAATTGGATGATGATGATGATTGTTTATCTGTTTTAAATGCTTCAGAGCTGGATTTTATAATCTCAACATCTTTGACAATCAGGAAGCTGGTCGGGTAGTGAGTAAACTTGCCTGTGGAGACTACTTTTCCATGTTTTAAAAAATTACTGTATTCATCGCCGGTCGCTGATTTTAGATTAGGATCGACGTGGAACATGCCCTCTGTCAGTCTCAGAATATCAACACCAAACCAGCCTCCGCGCTCAATGTTTACTTTGGTTGCCCGAAGTTTTAGTGTGATCTTCATTTGTTTGTTTTTAACCGTTGAGCTTGTGGAAGCACTGGACTGATTATAAGAAGAACTTCCCGATGAGAACCAATAATCGTGGCTTTTACCACCTGAGCTTGCTTGTGATCCCTGCCTCATAATATGACTGGAATTTTCACAATCAATCTCAACTATGATTGTCTGGTAATAATCATCTTTTTCCTCAGATGGCTTACCCACACCTAACCGTTTAGCCAGCGAGATAACCTTTGATGTCATCTCATGCTCTTTTTTGGCCATCATGTCGGATTCTAATTGGTTTTGAGCGCGTTGCTCAATACCTTTCCTGCTTTCTTCCAGACTGTTTTTTACGTTGCCTGCTTTATTGATTTCCTCTTGGTTAACTCCATCTTTAATAATGGAGTTTAAGCTTTTTTCGATTTGATCTTTATTTAAATTACTGTCTTTGGCGATACTGGTGAAGTTGACTTCTTCTAAGATAGATACGTCTACTTTGATTTTTTCAAGTTCTTGTTTTAAATCGTCCTGACCGATGTTTTTAATGGTTTCTTCTATCTTTGTATAGATTTCGTATATACTGTCTTCTGATATTTTTTGATTGCTGGTTTTATTGCTTTTTGTGTTTATATCATCGTTGATATATTTTTTCCAGGCACTTTCTGAGTCTTTATTTTTTTCGATATTTGCTGAAGCGTCATTATCTATTGGATATTCGAATGATGTTGAATTTATTAAGCACGTTCCTAAGTCTGATATATCGCTTTTTGCCTGAGTAAGCCATTTATCCTGTTCACTTTTTATTTTCTTAGTGAGCAGGTCCTTGTAACCAGTAGAGCTGGTATCAATGGCTGCTTCTCTGTTTTGATCGAGCTCTCTTAGTGATTTGATCTCTTTTAAAATTTCATCATTGGTGCCATCTTCACCGGCAGACCGTTCCTGGGCTGCATAATATACATCGCTTTTTAGTTGCTCCAGAGAAGAGGGGTAGAGCGCATCTTCACTTTCAAGTACCTTGAGCTCTTCTGTGAGTTGATTAATCTGGTGTTGCAGCATTTTGATTTGAGCGGTGTAATCAGAGCTTTTAGCCATAGCGAGTTTAGACTTTAACTCAACGGACTCCTGACGGGCCCGATCAAGCTTAACAAAGGTTTCTAATGCCCCTTTGGTTTGTTCGCTGATTTTCTCAATATGACTAATCTCTTGTGTATCAGTCGTTCGGGCTTTTTTCTGTGCCAGTTTGCTGACTTGTGAAGTAAAGGCTGCTGAAGAGCCACCTGTGTAGGCTGCCATTGCAAATTCAGCTGTTTTCGACAACGCTTCTTGTGCAAACTGAACAGCTGTAACAAGCCTCTCCTGAAAGAGCTTTCTAACCTCAATGTAAGCACTATCAATTTCCTTGTTCAGGCTTTTGATTTCCTGCTCAAGACTCGCTTGTTTTTCCTCACTAATGCTCAGGTTTTGCAGTGAGCTCAGCTGTTGTCGTGCATTATTCAGCTCATTTCCTTTTGATAAAATCAGGTTTTCCCTATAGCTTGCGTTGGTCACAACATCAATAGGCGATGGTGACATGGTTAGGGATTCGAACCAGTTAGATGGGGAGAAATTTACCGTATATACATCACCTCCACCAATAACGGAGCGTTTAACGTTGGAGCGTAAATCTCTCTTGATCTCGTTTAAACGTTGACCAAGACTGGGGATATCCAGGAAGCTGATAGCCGAATTAACCTCATGAAGGTTACCCCTAACGACAGCATCATTGTAAAACGTGCTTAAGATTTCCTCTTTCGTAGCGGCAACGGTTGAAAGCCAATCAGCAAAATCAACGCCTGCGTCTCTGGAATTATCTGCTTGCCTAGCGTCTTTTTTCTTTTCGTTGACCTGTTCATTAAAGGCTTGCCGTTTGTACAGATATGTACGATAAAGTCTGGCTGAGTACTCCATGCGAGTGCCATCAAAGTCAGTTTGAACAAAGGTGTCACTGGCTTCATCGTAATCAAGTACTGTGCCTTTAATTGGTTTTAGAAGCCAGCCTTTAAGCTTCCCTTTCTCTTCGGCCAGTCGTGCGGCGTAATGCAGCCGGGGGATGTAGTTATTCAGGACGGATTTATATAGATTTGAAACACGTTCACCGGTAGAGCCCTGAACGATAGGTGCCAGGTCGATAATATTATCTGATAAATTAAATTCAGCTTCTGCCACTGTTTGGGGTTTGAATAATACGCCAGTATGGTCTTCTATCGTGTAGGCATAGTCGCGGGCATTGAGGCTACGGGGAGGGTATTCCATGGAGAATACCTGGCTACCCTGGCCGAACAGGCGGTTGAGTTGCTCATATAGTTTGATAACAACTGAGTCTTCAATGTTTTTCATTGTTAGTTCTGGAACAGGCATATATAAATCCTTTTGGATTGCTGTGAATTAAAGTGATCCATCATTGCAGCATATAACCTGGCCCAAACCTGACTCTGATCATCTAAGTATTGAGGTATGTTGTATACTGAAATAAAAGAGAATTATCTATTTTTGATAGCTAAACACCCGATTCTCTATATACTGCCCGAAAATTCTATTACGCGTCATTACATGTCATTACAAGCCTGGTTGGTATGCTGGTTACCATCACTTTTGAAAGGTTTGTCAGGGATCTAAACACCGAAACACTAGCACTGACAGGCCATTAAACGTAATTTTTCGGCTCCTAGACGTTAGGTGTGGATTCCAGTTTGAGAGTTGTAGCAGAAGAAGTACTTTTTCATACCTGAATGATGCTGTCATCAGGGAAGAAGGCAACAACCGGCATTATACTTCGACACAACCGTGATAAACCTCGAAGGATTAGGTGCAGCTGATAAATCAGACAGCAGAGCTTGGCTGCACTTAATCCGCTCTAATGAGGCTGGCACTGCTGTCGTCCCGCTTAACCCTATCCTTCACATCAAGCCTGATCGATATGATCAAACAAGAAGATTGGACGTGCGTGAAAGTGCCGCTGAAACAGCTGATTTTCTATCAACGGACAGGCTCTTGCTCGCGTATCATAATGTTATTTAATGAATTTATCCCTTACGGGAGGTAGATTAAGTTGCATTTCGTCCGTTGATGAAATATTAATAGCCATCTAATATTGTTAGCTGTATATATGTCCATGTATGACATCTTTGTTGTTTAATGGACATCATTGTAAAAGTTTTTCGGTGAGGTGGTTTTGGAATCTGATAATAAGCGGAGAATGCAGGGCTATATCAGCCTGAGGAGAGAGCATCCTGCCTGGCAGTTGCTGGCCTCCAATACTGCCCCTAGCGTATTAAGTGCCCTGCAAGGGCTGTTTGAAGAGCGCCATGATGGCATAGAGCTGGAGTTTGCCATTGCCACCTTATCGGATGTGCTGCAGGCTCAGTCTCATGCCAGTGATTTTGAGATAGAAGGCAGTGATTATACCTCGGAAGCCAATAAAGAGCTGCGTCAGTGGATTCGCAAAGGTCTGGTGGTTGAGCGGGAAGGTCGCGTTATTGCCACTGATGCGTTACAGAAAGCGTTTGATTTTGTTGATGGCCTGAGTAATCAGTTGATGACGTCAACAGCATCCCGTTTGTCTACGGTACAGCGCGAAATTGAAAACGTGGATGCCTATCTCAACCCTAACTCTGAAAGCCGGGTGCGTCATATTGAGCGCAAGATCCGCGAACTTGAAGATGAGCTGGAAGCGGTCAAAGCCGGTCACTTCGATGTGCTGGAAGGGGAAGAAGCGGTTGAGAGTATCCGCGATATCTATCACCTGGCCATTAGCCTGAAGTCGGATTTCCGTCGGGTGGAAGATTCCTACCGTGAAGCGGACCGTAAACTGCGTGAATCCATTATCAGTGAACGTAAAAATCGGGGTGATATCGTCGATAAGCTGTTGGACAGTCATGATCAGTTGCTGGATACCCCCGAAGGCCGTGTTTTTCATAACTTCCATCAACAGCTGAATCGGACCATTGAGCTGGAGGATATGAGCGAGCGGTTGAAGACCATTCTGAGCCACCCCGAAGCCCGTACCGCGCTGGAACCCCATCAACAGCAGGAACTGCGCTGGCTGAAAACCCAGCTGGTTGACGAATCTGAAGCGGTGATTAAGGCCCGTGCCCGCAGTGAGCGCGATGTAAAAGGCTTTCTGGTGGCAGGCTTGGCAGCAGAGCATCATCGAGTGGGGCAGCTACTGCAGGAGATTCTCAGTGTGGCAGTGGATATCGATTGGTCCAGTCAGGCTGAGCGTCGCGCCGACAGTCCTATTCCGCCGGTGGGGGTGTCCGTTTCCAACCTGCCGGTGATCGAGCGTATCCGAATCAAAGAGCTTGAAGATGAAGAGGTTCACGAGCTGGATCTGAGTGACCAGTACGCCAATCTGGATGATCTGGACCCGGACTTCTGGTCCTCCTTTGATAGTCTGGATCGTCAGGGGTTACTGGATGACACCAAAACCTATCTCAATGCTCAGTCCAGTGCGGTGCCGATATCGGCGCTGGCCGAGCATTTCTCTCCCGAACATGACCTTGAAGCGATTGCACTTTGGATCAGTGTGGCGAGAGAAGCTGGAGTGCCGATCCCGGAAGAGCGTGAGTCATTTAATATGGCTGCCGGTGATGGCAAATATTTTAAGTACAGCGTGCCAAAAGTGATGTTTAGTGCCGCAGCGATACAACATGTCAATATTGAGGATCTTGAAGGATGAGCAGTGTATTTGATCGGCTCACAGAGCCAAAAGAGATGGCTGATAGCCACCAGGATAACGATGCCATCCCAAGTGAATCTGTGGTTGTTGACTCCCACATAACGGCCTCTCCTGCTGAAGAAACCCAAAGCCAAGATGCTCAAAGAGAGACGATTCAAGGCGAAGATTCTCAGGATGAAGAGCTTCAGGCTACCGCTTTACCAACAGCGGCTGCACCGGGTTCCAGCTCAGTTGCTGTTCAATATACCGCCCGTGATATTAAAGAGGTCAGCCAGGAGCTGCTGCGCTATGGCCTGCTGGATGCGGAGTCCAAGCTTAAGCTGTATCAAACCGCAGTCACTCATCATAAGGCGATCAAGGATATTCTTGAGCCGTTTGATCTGACGTTGAGAATCGATGATGTCCGTGGCTTGGCCTATGTTGTGGTCTCCGAAGGTATTGCTACCGACGGTGATGATGAATGGTCCCACCCACTGATCCGTAAGCAGCGCCTGAATATGGAGCAATCCCTGCTGTTGGCGATCTTACGCGAGCTGTATGTGGCCCATGAGTTGGAGCATGGTGTCGGTAGCACCAATGCGGTTATTCCGGTTGAAGAGTTAACCCCCCGTTTGCGTATCTATCTGGGGGAGATGGGCAGTGACAGCGCGGAAGAGAAACGTACCCGCAATCTGTTGGAAAAGCTGAAAAGTCACGGCGTCGTTAGTGAAGTGGATAAATACAATCAGGTCACGGTTCGCCCCATCATTACCCACTTGGCGAACCCGGAAAACCTGTCTCGTCTGTTAGATTTGATGAAGAAAAAAGCGGGTTTAGCGGTAGAAGAGCCAGTAGAAACAGTTGAAGAGGGAGCAGCGGAAGAAACCGGTTTAGATCAAGCTCAATTGACTCACTCAGAGCAATCTCCGGTAGCAGCAAATAACGAAACTCAGGATCAAGGGATAACAGATCCCGACATTGATATTAATAGCGATATACAAAAGACAGAAGTGGAGGTTAATCCATGACAGATTCAGTAGAAGTTCAACTTAAGGATCTGTTACCGGATACCTACTCCCTATCAGCGATCAATGTCTATAACTGGGGGCCGTTTAACCGCCGACATTGTGCGGAGATTGATCCTAGCGGAACCGCGATTATTGGCCCGACCGGTAGTGGTAAAACCACCTTGGTGGATGCCTTTATGACCCTGATCTGTCCGAAGCCAAAATACAATCTGGCATCGACCGGTGGTCATGAGAGTGACCGGGATCTGATGTCCTACGTACGGGGTGTCTCCGGTGCCGGTAATGCCAGTGGTGGTACGGATCATATTGCCCGTCCTGCGAAGACAATCACCGCTATTGAGGCTTGTTTTACGAATGGGAGCGGCTCTGGTGAGGGGAGCCTGGTCAAAATTTCGGCTTTGCTGTGGATAGATAGCAGCAGTAATTCACTATCAGACCTGAAACGTGCCTGGATTTTCTCCGATAATACTCAATACGGTATTGATGATTATCTGGAAGTGCAGAAAGAGGGCGGTATGCGTGCTCTGAAGCAGTTGGCAAAAGATACACCGGGGCTGCGTATTACTGACAGTAAGAATACCTACCTGGCTATACTGCGTCGTTTTTTTGATGTAGGCGATAACGCTTTCACGCTGCTAAACCGTGCTGCGGGTCTGAAACAGATCAACAGTATTGATGATCTGTTTCGGGACCTGGTGCTGGATGACTGTTCTGCTTTTGGCCGTGCCGCTGAAGTGGCTGCGGAGTTTGATGATCTGGCTACCATTTATGCGGAGCTGGAAACCGCCCGTCAGCAACAGGCCAGTTTAGAACCGATTGCTGTAGAGTACGAAAAACTGAATCAGTACCTGGACAAGCTGGACGAATTAAACAAGCTAAAAGAGATACTGCCGGTTTGGTTTGCGACACATGCCTATCAGCTTTGGGATGCTAAAGAGCGTGAACTGACGCTGCATCAGGCCAGCTGTGAAGAGAAGTGTCAGCATATCAAGCGTATCGTCGAACAGGCGGAAGATAATGTCGATACCCTGCGCGATATCTATATGGAGAGCGGCGGTGCCTCTATTGAGAATATTGAGAAGCAGATCAAAGACAAAGAGATGCAGCTGGCGCGTTTTAGCAAAAAGGTGGATGGTTATATCCAGTTAGCCAGTGCGCTGGGTTTTGACGCCCAGGTTAACCACGAAACCTTTAGTCAGAATCGCTTAAAAGCGGCATCCCGTTCCGATGAGTATGAAGTCAATATCGAAGAAAAGCGGGAAGAGGTCTTTAGTTATGGTGCGCAGAGTCGCAACCATAAAGACCGGCTGGAAGAACTGGAAGGTGAGTTGAGAAAAGCCTCTGGCAGCCAATCCAACATCCCGAGCGCTTACCTGGAGTTCCAGCGTGAACTGGCTGCTGAGCTGGACCTGGATGTCAGTATGCTACCCTTTGTTGCGGAACTGATCGAAGTACAGGCGGAAGAGAGCAGCTGGCGCGGTGCGATTGAGCGTGCCATTGGCGGCCATAGAACCCGTTTATTGGTTCCTGTTCATGCCATGCGTCAGGCGTTGGCGTGGGTGAATAATCGTCATAACCGACTCAATGTAAAACTATTGCGGGTAGAGAACGAATATCCTCACGCCCATTTCTTTAATGATGGCTTTACCCGCAAACTGAACTTTAAAAATCATCCGTATCGGGAAGCGGTAAAAAATCTGCTTGCTGGTATCGACCGTCACTGTGTCAATAACCCGGATGATCTGCAACATACACCCAAGGGCATGACGCGACAGGGCTTGATGTCGGGTCGCAACGGTTATTTTGATAAGCAGGATGGCAGCCGTCTCGATCAAAACTGGATGACAGGTTTCGATAACAAAGACCGGGTCTCAATGATCGCCCTGGAGCGCCAAAACGCTTTAGAGGCGTATCAAAGCAGTGAAAGCCAGGTTAAAAAGAGCAAAGCCGAACTGGCTCAACTGGAGCGCGAACGCAAGTTAGTGGATCAGTTTATCGAAATTGACTACGAAGATATCGATTCACCGGGTTTGCAGGACAGCATCAATAGCCTGAAAGAGCAGCTGGAAACGATTAAGGACCCGAACTCTGATGCTTCACAGGCGGGTGAGAAGTGGGAGCAGGCCAGAGATGAGTTGCAACGTTTGCGTGAGCAGCAAAGAGCCTATGATGCGGATCTGGTTGTTGCGGGTAAGGAAGTCAGCGATGCTCAGGCTAAAAAAGCGTTGGCTTTTACCGAGATCGGTGAGGGCCTGAATGATGAGGCGTTCACATTAGGTAATGCCCACTTTAAAGCTCCGAATCTGGATAATCTGGTCAACTACGAAAGAGCGGAAAATCGGGAGCTTGAAGGTTTATTGGCTGAATGTGCCAAATATATCTCCTCCTGTCGTTTTAATCTGGGTAAACAGATGACCAACGCCCGTAAACTGGATACGGGGGCATTAGCTGAGGCGGGGACTGAGCTGGAAGATGTGTCTCAATATCTGGCTCAGCTGAAAATCTTAAATGATGAGGCGTTGCCTGCCAAACAAGCGCGCTTTATTGACTACCTCAACCAAAGCTCTGATCAGGGTGTCAACCAACTGCTGATGAGCATTGAGAATGAAGTTGAGAAGATCAAATACCGTATTGAAGAGCTGAACGACACCATGCGCCGGGTGGATTATCAGAACGGACGCTATATCCGTCTGGAACCGAAACGTGTGGTGCATGAAAGCCTGAATACCTTAAGAAAAGCCCAGCAACACCTGCGCTATGCGGCCACAGTGGATGATGGCGGTGAAACACATTACAAGGCGCTGCAGACGGTAGTCGATCAGTTACGCGATGCCAGCGAACGTAAAAAGACCAAGGGTGCCCAGGCCCTGCTTGACCCTCGTTTCCGTATGCAGTTCTCTGTAGCGGTGGTGGATCGGAAAACAGGCGAGACGATTGAGTCCAGAACTGGCTCTCAAGGGGGCTCAGGTGGTGAGAAAGAGATTATCGCCAGTTATATTCTGACGGCATCCTTAAGCTATGCTCTGTGTCCTGATGGTTCTCCGACACCACTATTTGGCACCGTGGTATTGGATGAAGCCTTCTCCAGAAGTTCTCAGGCGGTCGCCGGTCGTATTATTGCGGCGCTACGGGAGTTTGGCCTGCATCCACTGTTTATTACGCCAAATAAAGAGATCAAGCTGCTGCGCTCCCATACCCGTTCAGCGGTGTTGATCCACAACCGGGGCATGAACTCCACCATGACCAGCCTAAGCTGGGAAGAGCTGGAGCAGCAGGCCCAGAAGCAAAGGGTTAGAACGATTGAGGGTGCGGCGTAATCTATATTCGGTTGATTGAATCAGTTATGGACAGAGCATGGTTAGCTCCATCTGGAGCTAACCACAGGGTATTGATACTAAAAGTAGTCATGAACTGGCTTTTTATGTGCCAATACACAATTTTTCGACATTAATCCCCGTATCCTCTCTGGCTGGAGAGGATAGAAATATTTATGTTAGCGTACTTGACATGATCAAACACTGCTATTGTTAAATCTCTATTGCCATCACTTATGGCAATAGGTCTACCTTACTACAGGGGGCTGCCTCTTCGTGGTTTGAGGTTTGATATCAGTATTTAATGAATTATTTCAGAGTGGCTTCTGGTCTCAGGGAGTTCCAATTCAGGTTTGGTTTTGTGGTCAGGGCTGAAAAGTTTAGATTAGGACGCTGTACTTATAATATTTCAGTGATCTGTCAAATAAAATGGTTGGTCATTATTCTTGTTTTGTGTCATTGATTGATTTTTTATTAAAGTGGTATTCATGAAGCTGGAATATAAAATATCTCAGACTCAGTTGGTTGTTATTGTTTCGTTATTTTTGGTGGTGTTTGGTAATTTTGCATTTGTCAAAAATGTGCTCGCTGTCTATCCAGTAGATCTGGGTAATATTGCTTTTTTGCTTTCTCTTGTAATATTGTTTGCATCATTTAATATTGTTTTGTTATCGCTTTTTTGTATTAAAAAATTTGCAAAGCCATTTCTTATTGTTTTGTTGCTTGTGTCTTCTCAAGCAGCATATTTCATGGATTCTTATAATATTATTGTCAGTGACGAAATGATTGATAATATTTTTAAAACTGATACCAATGAAGCAATGGACTTGGTGTCAATAAAACAGGTGTTGTACTTGGCCCTGCTTGGTGTTTTGCCTTCTGTTCTTGTCTATAATGCTAAAGTTGATGATATGGCATTAACCCGGGCTGTGTTTTGCAATATTATTCTAATTGTTAAAGCGTTATTGGTATGCGCTGTGCTTTTGTTTAGTTTGAGTGATTTCTATGCTTCATTTTTCAGAGAGCACAGGACACTTCGATTTTATGCCAATCCAACGTACTATATCTATAGTATAGGCAAATATGTAAAAGGCTTTTTTAAACCCGATTCAGAGTATTTCAGGGAAATTGCTCAGGATGCTAAATCATCGCCCAGTGACAGTGAGAGAAAGTTAGTGATATTTGTCTTGGGTGAAACTGCACGAGCTGATCATTTCTCACTGAATGGATATCATAAAAAAACCAATCCACTACTTGAACAGGAAAACGTTTACTCCTTCGATAAGGTTTCCTCATGCGGGACATCTACTGCCCACTCAGTACCTTGTATGTTTTCAATTTATGGACGCTCAGATTTCAACAAGAGCAAAGCCAATCAAACTGAGAATGTCTTGGATATTCTACAGCGCACAGGGGTTAATGTAATTTGGCTTGATAACAATTCGAGTTCAAAGGGGGTGGCTGACCGGGTGACTTATCAAAGCTACAAATCTAAAGATCTGAATCCGGTGTGTGATACAGAGTGTCGTGATGAGGGGATGTTGGCTAATTTGCAGTCCTATATTGATACCTATGCTTCAGGAGATGTTTTTATTGTACTACATCAGATGGGCAATCATGGACCAGCGTATTATAAACGTTACCCAAAATCATTTGAAAAGTTTGTGCCTATCTGTGCAACCAATCAGCTGGAGCAGTGCACTCAGGAAGAAATTAGCAATACTTATGATAATGCTTTGCTGTATACAGATTATTTTTTAGCGCAAGCCATTGGCTTGCTGAAAAATAATGATGAACAATTTAGAACGGCTTTACTTTACGTGAGTGATCATGGTGAATCTTTAGGGGAGAATAATCTTTATTTACATGGATTGCCCTATATGGTTGCTCCGGAAGCACAAACAAATGTACCTATGATTATGTGGTTCGGTGAGGCTTATAAGCAAGGTGGGATTGACTTCTCTCAGATAAGAGATAGTGTTAACCAACCATTCTCTCACGACAACTTGTTTCATACTATATTAGGCTTGATGGAAATTCAGACGAGTGTCTATGATAGTGATATGGATATAATAAGCCATAAAAATAATGAGTGAGTCAATAAACCTGTTATTTTACTGGTGGCAAGCTCAGAGAAGAGGCCTGTTTCAAGAGATAGTATATTAATGCCGGCGTGATTAGCTCTCTATCTCTTGATTCGAGTCTGGCTGTTATAGGAGAACCCCTTATTTTATAGGGGTGATCCTGTATATTATCACGCTGATTTTCGCGCTGACTATTTGAAATAGTCACTCAGATAACCGACGATAATATCCCTGACCAACATCAAGGCCGGATCTCTTACCGCGTCGTAGTGCCAGCATAAGTCTACAGAGAACTTCGCCATTTTAACCGGGCAGGGAGATAAGCTCAAATGACTGTTATCTGCAACAGCCCGCGCAGCAAAGTCAGGGATTGTACAGAGTGCAGCGGTCCCTTTCAGTAAAAAAGGGACCGCTGCAAAATGGCTGCTCGACATCTGTACGCTTCGCTTCAGATTCATCTCTTCCAGTGCATCGTCTACGGCTCCGGTCAATCCGGAAAATGAGATTAGCAGATGCTTACAGGCGACAAACTCCTCCAGGCGTATCGTCGAGCTATCTTGCCGGAAGCTTGGGTCGTATAGACACAGGTATCCCGCTTGCCCCAGAGTTTGGCGACGAATCCGGTTATCCTTAATGCTGCCGCCGGTAATCGCCAGATCTACCTGATGAGTCATAATAGCCTGTTCAACCCGCTCCCGGTTGGTTTGCTGAAAAACGATATGAAACCCTGGTGCCTGTTGCTGAATCAGTCGTACCAGCTGACGACCAAAAGCGATCTCATAATCATCTGATAAACCCAATGTGATTGTTCGCACCTGCCGGCGTATATCGCTTTCCAGTCGCGGTGACAGGGATAACTCAATTTTATCCAGTGCTTCCTGTATCACAGGTCTCAGTAGCACTGCTCGTGCGGTGGGTTTCATTCCCGCCTGGGTGCGCTCAAACAAGGAATCATCGTAGACCTGACGCAGACGTTTTAAAGCCGCGCTTACCGCAGGCTGTCCCAGACATAATTTTTCCGCAGCACGGGTGACGTTCTGCTCCTGATACAGCATCAGAAAGACTTTCAGTAGATTCAGGTCGATATTAGCTAAATTAAAATGATTAATAACTGATACCTCTACTATCAATTTCATTACTTTTTATGGGCTGAGTATAGTACTTCCAAAAGAAAAATCAGGCTGCTCTTTTCTGAGCGCTGTGAAGACAGTTGAGCATAGCGGGGGCACCTGAGCGTAATGGAATCTCCTGCAATCAAACACGAGCACGAGCACAAACACAAACAGAGGAAGAGGTTATGACCAATAAGAAAAAAGCGGATAAACAAAACAAGCCGTCAGATCAATCGATTTCGGTTGCTCAAGCTAGCGCACATTCAAAACTGTCTGTTACGACTCAGTTAGGGGAGGATTCCAGCTTGCCAGATGAGACTTTGGTTTATTCAACGAAGACTCTGACAGTGGCGGCTTTACAGTTGGGTTCGGAGTCTCGTGGGACTTTGGTCACTCTGGAGAAAATTCTCAGTTATAAAGATCAGATCCGTGATACAGGCTGCAAACTGGTTGTGATGCCCGAAGCTTTATTGGGCGGGTATCCCAAGGGACAGGATTTTGGTGCCCGTGTTGGCTACCGTACCCAGAAGGGACGGGATGATTATCTGGAATACTGGCAGCAAGCGATTACCGCCGATGGGCCGGAGGTTAAGGCGCTGTGCGCTATGGCAAAAGAAGCGGATTGTAATCTGGTGGTAGGCGTGATTGAACGGGTGGGTACGAGCCTATATTGTTCAACTTTGTATATCTCAGATCTGGGTGAACTGATCGGAAAACATCGTAAACTGATGCCAACGGCCAGTGAACGTCTGGTTTGGGCCCAGGGGGATGGTTCAACGCTGCCAGTATTGCAGACCAGCGCGGGAAAACTCAGCGGTGCAATCTGTTGGGAAAATTATATGCCTGCGCTGCGCCAGTCACTTTATGGGCAAGGTGTCGAGGTTTGGTGTGTCTCGACTGTTGATGACAGAGAGATCTGGCAAGCCAGTATGCGTCATATTGCTTATGAAGGACGGATGTTTTTAGTCAGTGCTTGTCAGTATCAGCCGTCACCGGAAGAGCAGGGGATTAGTACCGAATGGCCGGACCAGCAAACCTTGATAAGAGGTGGCAGTGTGATTGTGTCTCCTATGGGAGATATTTTGGCTGGGCCGCTTTATGGTCAGGAAGGGCTGATCAGTGCGCAGATTGATCTAAGTGAGATTGTCAAAGCCCGCTACGATCTCGATGTTTCGGGTCATTACGCGCGTAATGATATTTTTCAGCTGACAGTAGACGCGCGTGAAAAAACGGGTGTCTGTTTCAAGCGTGATTAACAAGAGATCTTTGCAACGCGTGGTTATGGCCGGTGCTCGGTAAAGCGGATCTGTCTGCCAAATACCCATTATCATCAAAACATTGCCCGCTATTTTAGCGGGTTTCTGTGGTTAGCGGGCTGACAAAAGCGTGTCTGACAGTTGAGTAATTTGTGGTCATGGCTTGTTTGCTGGCTATGACCCGTTTGTGGGTCGTAGGTCTTGGAAGAGGTGCGATCTGGCAGATCAGTGAGTCCGTCGTCACAGTTATCAGTGTTCGAAATTGGCTCTGCCGTGTCTTGAATTGGGCCAATCCACTGATAACCCTGCTGGAGAGCGGTTCTAATATACTGTGGCGCCGAAGCGGAACCTCCCTGCGCTTTTCTTAATTCCAGAATGCTCTGGGCGAGTGAATGCTCCCGATACTTACCATGCTGACAGATCTCTTAACTGCATAATCCGGATAGGCAGATATGGAGGATAGAGTAACGGTGGCAGACGTTGATATTTGCCGTTTATAAATCAATCCGATAGATTTGAATCATTCGCTTTTCACTCATTTCCCTATGTGAGCCCGCTATTTTGACAAATTCCGCAAAAATACCCCTTCAGGTTGCACGACCTAATCACTTAATCGACTTGGCTGTTGGTCATCCTGACCCAGATCTATTACCGGTTGAGCTGTTTAATTCACTTTCTCCTGAGCAGCTGTCCTTTGGATACCAAAATCTGGCTTATGGTGAGCAGGCGGGTGCCGAACCCTTTCGGCAGATGCTGGCAGCTTGGTTGGCGGAAGATTATGGTCAGCCGATTAAGGCAGATGAGCTATTGGTGACAAACGGCTCGTCTAATGCGTTGGATATGATCTGTTCGCTGTTGAGAGAATCTGATGCAACGGTGCTGGTGGAAGACCCCTGCTATTTTATAGCGCTGAAACTGTTTAAGGCCCGTGGCTTTAATGTGGTGGCTGTGCCGATGGATGAAGAGGGCATTGAGCTGCAAGCGTTGGAGCAGGCCATTGAGCAATATAATCCGGCTTTTATCTACACCATTCCCACTTTCCATAATCCGACAGGTATTACGCAATCTGATAATCGGCGGCGGGCACTGGTAAAGCTGGCCGCTGACAAGCAATGTGTGCTGGTGGCGGATGAGGTGTATCAGTCGCTGTATTTTGATCAGAAACCGCCTGCGCCTTTGGCCTGCTATAACCGCGATGCGCCGGTGTTATCGATCGGCTCTTTCTCTAAGATTCTGGCCCCTGGTCTGCGCCTGGGGTGGATTCAGGCTTCTGGTGAGTTGCTGTATAAGCTGACCAATTCTGCATTACTGTTTAGCGGTGGTGGACTGGCTCCGGTGACTTCGGCCTTAGTAGGAGCTTTGATTGCAAAGGGAGAGTTCCAGAATAATCTGGCGCATCTACGTCAGACTTATGCCGCGAGATCTGAACTGCTATATGATGGTCTGGTATCAACATTTGGTGATCAGATACAGATCAAAAAGCCTGAGGGTGGTTACTTTTTATGGGCCCATTTTGTTGATGGGCGGGATGTTGCAGCAAAACGAGATCAGGCGAGGGAATTAAGTGTGAACTATCTGCCCGGTAATCTTTGTTCTGCTACGGGACAGTTCCGTTCCAGTATGCGCCTGTGTTTTGCCTGGTATCCAGAGCAGCAGTTGATCACGGCTTGTGAGCGTTTAGGTGAGGTGCTTACTTAAAGCTTTCTCAGCTGCTTTGAACTTTAGAAACTCAAAAGAGTAGTGTATTCATAAAGTGTGTATTTCATATATTGAGGCTTACCCCGTTGTATTAACCCTGTCTGATATGTGATATCTCTATCAGGTGTTGATTATTTGGTAAATTCCTGAGAGGCTTGGCTTATGAATACTTTATCTGCGCGTCTGTCATTTCGAATTATTTCCATCATTCCATGGGGTGGTGGGCTTTGACGCGTATGTAGTTTTAGAACCCGCCCAAGAGGCGGGTTTTTTATATCTGCTTCCTGGGTTTTACGAATGCCAATCAGGTAGATTGCATAGGAGGCGAGATGAAAAAAGTAGCAGTATTTGGTAATGCCGGTGGTGGTAAATCAACTCTGGCAAAGCAATTAGCAGAGCAGACAAACCTGCCTTTATATCCATTGGATTTGATGAAGTATCGCCCGGGTGGAGAAGAGGTTCCCCACGAGGAATATCTTGAGAACCATGCAGAATTGTTAAAGCAGGATGAGTGGCTGATTGATGGTTTTGGCTGTGTGCCTTCAGCCTGGCAGCGTTTTGCAGTTGCGGATACTTTGGTATTTATCGACCTGCCATTTTTAACTCACGTCTGGTGGGTGACAAAGCGCTTATTTAAAGGGCTGTTTGTGAACCCTGAGGGTTGGCCTGAGAATAGCCCTATCTTACGGGGGACACTGAATAGCTATCGTGTGCTTTGGTTATGTCATAGCAAGCTAACGCCGAGATATCGCCAGCTGGTGTCTGAATCTACAGATAAAGCCGTTTATCACCTGCGTTCGTCCAAAGAGATCAGAGCATTTCTAAATGATCTTTCTGATCAATAAAACACATGCACACTAATTAAGCTTTGTCTTGTGAGTGCGACAAAAGTCCCAGAGAAACTTTGCTTTTGCTATGTGTATGATTTAGCTGGAATACTAAAAATAAATAAGGGCATGTTATGCAGCAAATGAAGTCACGAGCACGTTTTATCCTGGTCATGGTGATCTGGATCGTTATGGTCTGTCCTATGGCGATGTTCCTGTTTCAGGGCTTTGCTCAGGATGCTCCGCTCACATTGCAAAACTTTAGCCTGCACATTGTCTCAGCCATTATTGGTTTTGCTATCGCCAGTGCTATGTTTTCAATCAGTTATCTGGCCAATATTACCAGTTGGAAAACCAATATCTTATTGCTGTTTGCTTATATGCTAAATGGTCTACTGGTGGCTGGTTGGTTGGGCTTTGCTCAAAGCCCGCTGTTTAACCTGACGTTGATCATGGTGTTCTGTTCGACTTTTCTGTTTTGGCCATTTATGCTGCAAAACAAAAAATTTGAAGAGGGTAGCAGTACACAGGTCTGAACTAACCGTTTCGGGTATTATGTGAGGTTTCTCCACCGATATCCTACCACCTCTGTCTGGGGATGGAGAGGCTTTGAATCTGCTGGAGCTGTTGGCAGAGGTATTGGTATACCCTGAATGGAAACTGACATGGTAAAGCGATTGTTATGTGTTTCAATATTCCGGGCAATGGGCAAAGCAAGCCTTGCCCATTGGTCTTCTTAACTGTAGCAGCAGATGCTGACTACGTTGCCGGGTTTATTGTCAGATCTGTCAAACAGTAAAATCCGGTTAGGTACCATCAGAGCTGTTCAGCGGAAAAATTAAAAAGCCCCCATACCGCATCCTGGGTGAGAATGCCTGTGAACTCAACTGAGGTATTGTTTTCAAATTTCACCTCTAGCCTGGTGTCGTCGTAATCTATATCGTCAATCTGTTTGACCAGCTGTATAAAGGAGTGAATTCCAAATGTATCAGATAGAATAATCTGATCACCCTCATCGGCATTAAAATTTGAAATATTGACGTTATCACCGGGGGTCAGTGTGAACTTATCCTGTTGACCTGATTGGAAAACAATCTCTTTGCCCTGATCATATGATTGGTGATTATTTCCAGTAATATACTCTTCGTAGATCTTTTGGTAGCGGCCATCTCCATTACTGTCCTTATAGACGGTTTTCTCAAATCCCCAGCCTTCAGGTTCGTACTCAGTGATCAGATTGCCCTGAACAGTAAACTGATGCTGCTGAATTGAATCCTGTTCTATCTCACCATCTGTTTCATATTCTGTTTTAGAGATAACATTACCGTTTTGAATGTCAAAGCGGTAGAAATCCTGAACAATATGCGGGCTGGCAGGCGTGAATGTTGTTTGTCCGGCAGAATAAATACCGTCGCCATTGATATCTGTAAAGGATGTCAGTTCAATGACGCCGTCATCTGTCTCTTGTTTAAAAATAACATCACCTTCAATGTAATAGTGCTCATCAGCATCGATTTTTTCATATTCCCAACGGCCATCGTCCCATTCCTGAACACTTTTTATCTGATTGTTATGAATACTGAAACGGTATAGGTCAGACATCGTTAACTCCTTTTTAATAGCATGGTTTTAGTGAATTTCGATATGGTCTACTTCAAGTTCGATACCCTTGTATTCCTGTTCAATTTCGCCATACAAGGTGACAGCCTGGCCATTTTTCAAGACGATATGACGGCTGATATCCTCGTCAATTTCAACGGTTATTGAGCCGCTGGCATCCTGAAATTCATACTTCTCACGACCCAGAGGCTTAACCAGGGTGGCATTTATTACTACCAGGGAATTGTCTCTGGCATTCAGCGCTTCAGATACAGACATCACACTAGAAGCTGGGACCTGTGCTATTGCTGTGAGTGAACCTGCAAAGAATAGTAAGGTGCCAAACATCAATCTCTTCATCGTTTTTCTCCTTTTATGTAATGGTTGATGAAGAGATTAATGGATAGAGATGAAGTTAACCTGAAGTGCTGCTTTGTCTTGTGAAACAGAGGGTTATATGTAATCCCGGACAGGCATGGGAGCAGTGGAACGATGCCTGGTGAATGGCTGCAATACGTTGACAAATGGCCAGGCCCAGGCCCAGGCCTTCTCCTTTGCTGTCAAGGCGGACTGCAGGATTTCGAATGGCATTCAGTAATGTATCGGTTACACCATCGCCATTATCTTTTATGCTTAGGGTTTGTCGGGTCAATGCGATGTTTACCTCAGTGGTTCTGGGGCTATGGCGTAAGATATTACTGAATATATTTTCAATTAATACCTGCAACAGGGTTACATCACCTTCGATATGACAAGGCTCCAGCTCCAGGTGCAGTGCAATACCCCGCGCCTTAAAGAGCCTTTGATATTTGCCGGTTATTGCTTGTATCCGAGTATCCAGGGCAATCGGTTCAAAGCGTTTCTTCCAATGATGTTGTTCAAGTCTGGCCAGAGTCAGCAATTGCTCAACAATGCGGTTGACCCGCTCAGTTTCGAGCTTGATGGCAGAGATGTCGGGTTCCGGGCAGGAAAGTTCAAGTTTGATCGTCGTCAGAGGTGTACGCAATTCATGGGCGACATCGTTGGCAAATTGGCGCTCACGATTCAGCACCTCGTCAACTTCTGACATCAGGCGATTCAGTTTACTGGTCAGTGTCTTGATTTCCCGCGTCTGACTGTCGCATTTTAAGGGAGAAAGGTCATCACCACTGCGCTGATCCAGTTCTCTTGATAGCAGTGTCAGTGGTTTTATGATTAATCGAACCAACCAGCTTAATAGCAATAAACTTAACGCCGATCCAATCAGTGTGGGGGCTGTAATATCTTCTGCAATGTCACCAATGATGTCATCGGAAAGATCATCACGACGGTACATCTGGACAATAAGCTCATCTTCATCATGCTGATAACCATACCAGCCGTAGCCTTGAAATCTTGCTTCTATAAAAGAAGATCCACGTTTTTGGAGGGGGTTATAGTGATCGAAATTGCTTATCTGCCAGCCCTGTTGCGTATGATATACGGTCACCCAGATCGTATCCTCATCGTCCATACGCACATGCTCTTTCAGGAATATACGTAACTCCGCGGGCGTTGCTTTTGTGGCAACGACCATAGCGTTGAGCAGGGCCGCATTTTGTTTTAAATCATCCTCAAGAACTTCATTAAATTCTTCATCGGCTGCCAGGTAAGTTATAAAAACCCCAAGTAGACTGGAGGTGATCATAAAAATGCCCAAAATCCAGGCAATCGCTTTAATGCTGAAGTTTTTTTTGATCATCATCAGGGTTGCACCAGGCGATAGCCAAAGCCCCGTACCGTTTCGATACGGTCTTTACCAATCAGCTTACGCAAAGCATAGATATGCACATCCAGGGTATTGGATTCTGAGTCATTGCCTGAACCATAAATGCGTTGTAATAACCGCTCTCTATGAACTTTGTTGCCTGCTGATTGCAGTAATGTCAGTAGTAACTGAGCTTCTTTCTGAGGGAGGGAAAGTGGCTCATTGTGTAAGGAAAACTGATCTAGCCTGCTGTCGTAACTCAGACCGCCAAAGGTACAGATCTCATGATGGCGCCCCTGATGACGGCGCAACAGAACCCGAATTCTGGCCTGCAACTCTTCAGGTTCAAATGGCTTGACCAGATAATCATCTGCACCGGTATCAAGCCCCTGTACACGGTCATCCAGTCCATCCCGTGCCGATAAAATCAACACGGGTTGATCAGCGTTACTCTGTCGCAATCGCATCAGCCATTCGATACCGTCGCCATCAGGCAGGCCAAGATCAAGCAGAATAAGATCATAATCATTAGCCTGAAATTGCTGTTTTGCTAATGAAAGAGTCCGCACCCAGTCAACCCGGTAGGTGCGGCTTAGTATTTTTAATAGCACATTGCCAAGACCTAAATCGTCTTCGACTAATAGCAGAAACATCGAATTGCTCCATGAAGTACTGAACTTTGGAAAAGCACTAACTGTCCAGTAGTTTTCCTTATAAAGGATGAAGTTTACATGAAGCATGTGATTGGCATCCAACGGGAAATAGCCAGGAAAAATGAGCCTGTATTGGCTGTCGATACCGTTTAGAACGGCATCGACAGTTTTCCTTATAGCAAATATCCACACAGGTGCATGCTTTAATTTAGAACTGAGCTACCACCAGTAATACACCAAACAACATACTGGCAATCAGGCTGATGTTACCGCCTGGGATTGTAAAGTCGTGTTTAGGATCTTGCCGACAGCGCCAAACCATGGCTACAGGAATAAAGATCGCCAACACGGTTAACGCTAAACCGGCATAGCTTAATGCTTGTAAAAACTGCCCCGGTGCACTGGATGCCATCAGCAGTGGTGGCAGCAGTGTCAAAGCGATGGCCGGTAGGCGGCTTTTCTTGATGTTATTACGCTCGCACACTTCCTCAAAAAAGCCGTACAGGGACAGAGCGACACCCAGGAATGAGGTGAGCAGTGCCATGGCTGCAAACCACTGCAGCACACTGTTCAGCCAGTCCGATTCGCCCCCCAGAGCTGCAACCAGCTCTTTTACCCCGGAGAAAGTCGCCAGTTCATGGGCTTCAACGGTATTCATGCAAGCAACAAACCACAGGCTATAACATACCAGTGGAATCAGGCTGCCGATCACGATCACTTTACTGAACTGTTGGCCTGTACCATGGGTGTAACTGACCAGTGGTGGAATGACCACCATAAAACCGAAGGAAGTAAAGAGTACCGGTAATGCAGCCATGATGATGTCAAACTGAGATGACGCAGTTTCTGCTGTCTGCGGAACCGTTGGTGTGCTGCTGTCTGCTGTGAACATGGCATACAGGGCGATAGCAAAAGTTGCCAGCATGGTGATGAAGAACAGACGATTAACCCGATCTACCATCCCTGTACCTAGAATAATGGCAATACTGGCCAATAGGGTAAACAGAGTACGACTGATATCTGCGTTAACGTCGAGACCGATAAAGGCCAGCGCCGTCTGAAGCAGATCCCCCGCGCCTAAAATATAGGCCATTAGCAGGAAACCCAGTAAGAAAATCATGCCGATATCGGCCAGTATCTGACCGCCTTTACCCAGCCAATGGCCAGACATGGCATGCATATTGTCGCCAGGGTGGTGGTTAATATTGACCTCAAGTAACAAGAGTGCAGCAAATGTGGTAAAGGCCCAGGTGAATAGCAGTAAGCCAAGCCCCATCGCCAGGCCCAGCGGCGCTAAAACCATGGGGATCGCCAGCATACCTGCACCGAGTGCCGTACCTGCGACAATTAATGTGCTTCCGATAAAGCGGGGTGAAATCACAGTAATCTCCTGATTTGTGTTTATTTTCAAGCAGTTATATGGAGAGCGTCAGATCATAGAGCAAAAAACTGTTTTAGGCTATATTTTTGTAAATTATTGGTAATGTAGTTTTTTCATCTGTATCTGTGTTTTTCGTGAGTCGGATTGTCTATCGTAAACGTAAAGGTAAGCGTTTGCGCTGGATTGTATAGACTGCATCATGGAGAGGATACTCAGGCATAGACTATGTCCTAAACATATGGGCACCGGGGATGACGATGATGAGTGAAAAAAGGGGAAGAAATCTCTTTTTCAATCTGCTTAAATCTACACCCTGATTCAGTTTTAAATATCGAGTACAGAAAATGTCATACGAACTCACCGGAAAAATCAAAGTTATTCAAGACCCTCAAACCTTCGGCAGTGGCTTCACGAAGCGGGAGATGGTGGTCACTGTTGAGGATGGTAAATATCCTCAGGATATCAATCTTGAATTTGTGCAGGATAAGGTGAGTCTGTTGGATGCGCTGCAAATTGGCCAGGAAGTGACGGTAAGCTTTAATATCCGTGGTCGTGAGCACAACGGTCGTTACTACAATAACCTTCAGGGTTGGAAGATTCAGGCAGCGCAAAGTGAGAACAATGCAGACTATGCTGATTATGAACAGCAGGCTTCCTACAGTAACCATAATCCTTTTGATCAGGATGATGTGCCGTTCTAAGGCGCTTTAACCGCACTCAGTCTTTAATGGTAAGGCTTGAATTGCATTAAGCGTTTGTACCTGCCGCTCTATTTCCATGGCTCTACCGGAAGTCATTTTGCGGCAGGTAATCCTCACTTAATAACCATCAATCTGAATGCGGTTACAGGCCGAACCGTAACCCAGGGTATATTTAAAGGCGGGATAAACCCGGGTGGAGCTAATCGCGTAGCCGATCGTAATTAAACCTTCTTTACCCCATAAGTTAATTATCTCTTCACGCAGATCATCGGCCTCTGGATTATGGGCCAGTACAAGATCAGTAAACTTAACCACTAACACAATCTCTTCCGGCAGTTTGTCCAGATCATTATCGATAATTGCCCGGATCATTTCTGGAGAGAGGTTGGCCTCCAGAGCCATATTCACAATAAGTTGGGTACAGGGCCCGCAATCATCCCAAATAATAGCCCTTAGTCTGGCTGCAAACAGTGGCGCGGCAGGTAAATTACCAGAGTGCGCAGACATTGTCTGGAAGCCCATAAACTTCAGGAAGGCCTTTAAATCGGTCTGAAGAATATCCTGCATATAGCGCACATCGTAGTCGTAACGTTTTTGCATCGACAGCAGTGTTTTGTTGAGCAGATAACGGATCATTTGTTTTTCCTTTCTGTATTGAATTCACTTTGATATTGATCGTTGTGGCCAGTGTTGACTGATGTTGGTTGGTGCTATTGCAGAGCAGGTGCGGTAGGTTTTTCCCGAGCCTGTACGGGGTTAAACAGTAAAACAGCACTCATCAGGAAAATTCCGGCGCAGGTGTAAAGCATTACAGAGAAGTTATTGCCATCCAGAAGCAGTGAAGCGAGTAGTGGGCCTGAGGCCATACCTAATGAGGACACAACTGCAGCAATCGTGGATAGACGACCACTGGCATCCAGCTCTGCCGTGACGGCTAATAGATAGGATTGCACTGCAGGCCAGGAGAAGAACAACAGAGCCATTGCGGTAATATAGATCACTATGGATGGAGAGAAATGAAGCGCTGCTTCGATAAGCAGTGCAGCACTGCAGGACAACATCACTCCAATAACAACCTGAAATAATCGTCCCACTCGATTGTGGTTAATCACAGGCAGTAGAGCGCCTGCAAGTCCCAGTAATCCAGTCATAGCGATATACAAGCTAACCTCTTCGTTGGAGATCTTTGCGCTTAAACCAATTAAGCCCACATAGGCCCAGATCGCACTGGCTGCAATTTGATACAACAAAATAGCCAGTAGGGTTAATAGACCATGAGTAAAGGAATGAGGCTGAGTGTTTGAGGCGCAAGCTGTAGTTTTTTCTTTCGATAATCCAGGTAAGAAAGGCAGAAAGATCAGGCTCAACAAGACAAAAAGCGCCATGATATAGAATACGGTATAAGCACCGAATAAGTTTTCCAGTATGGGTAGCAGTGAAATAACGATAGAGCCGATACTGAACTGGATAAACAGTAACAAACCAAAAGCGCGATCCGGGTTTTCCAATCGAGCCAGCACAGAAAAAGCGATTCCCACGCACAAGCCGCCCAAAACACCGGCTGCAAAGCGCCAGGCCAGCATGCTTGTATACTCGTTGATCCAGACGGTTCCAGCATCGAGCGCTGTCAGCATGGTCATAAAGGCAAACATTGCACGTTGCCAACGTACTTTTCGCACCAGAAAGATAGCAACGGTGCTGCCTACAATGCCGCCATAGCCATTCATAGCGATCACTTGTCCGGCTTCGGAATCACTAAAACCGATATTTCCGGCTAATGCATTCACAACCCCCGGCATAAAGTTGATATAAGACAGACCTGCCATAGCGACAAACGCTAGTAAACCGTAGGTCAAAAGACTATTGGGCGGCGCTTTTTTTAGAATAGATCGTTGCGACATAATGTATTTCCCACCGTGTTTATTAGTGATTTACTTTGTGTTGAATTTTATTGATGGGAACGTTCTGAAAAATAGGCTGTAATCCCTAACAGCCGTGAACAATATTCATGAGTTTTCTTGTTATACTCAGCAGATGGATAAACTTCGAACCCTGGAAATCTTTATTGCGACCTGTGACGGTGGCAGTTTCGCAGCGGCGGCCAGACTCTGTAACAGTGATCCGTCCACGGTCAGCAAAGCGATTAGTCGGCTGGAATCTCAACTGGGATTGACGCTGTTTCAGCGTTCCACGCGTCAGTTGCGTATCACAGCGGCAGGTCAGTGTTATGCGCGTACCGTGCGTAAGATGATTCTGGATCTATCGTCTTGTGAGAGTGAGCTAAAACAGCTGAATGATTCTCCTTGTGGGACTTTGCGTATTAACTCAGCTGTTTGCTACGGACACCTTTATCTGCGTCCAATATTGAAAGCATTTTGTCGGCAATACCCGGAGATCAAGGTGGAGTTGGAGATCAATGATTTCCATGTCGATATCATTGAAAACGACATAGACATTGCTCTGCGTACGGGATTTGTGAAGGACAGTCGATTGATTGCCCGCTGTTTAAGCCCCATGGACTTTCTGGTTTGTGCATCGCCTGATTATTTAAAAGAGAGAGGCACGCCAAGCTGTCGAGAAGACTTTCGCAGTCATGCCTGGATCGGTTTTAAAATCAAAGAAACTCAGCAATTACAGCCAATTTTTTTGCCGGATGAAACGGGTGATTATCAGCTCTATGAGCTAGAGCGCAGTCATATCACGGATGACGGTGAAGCCATGGCTTATATGTGTATTGATGGTATGGGCTTTGCCCAACTTCCTCATTTTCTTGCCCGACAAGGCCTGGAAAGCGGTGAATTGATATCTCTGTATCCCTGCTTTAGACCACCTCAGCCTGATAGTGGTGTCTTTGCTATTTATCCAAAACGGGATTATCTTCCTGCCAGGGTGCGTGTATTTATCGAATTTATGACAGATGCACTTGCAGATATGGGTGAGAGTTCAAATCAGACATGGGCTAGAGAGTGGCCATCTGTCGGGCTCATAACCCATTAGGGAATATTTGAGCTACAATACGCATTGGCTCAGATGCGTCCGGAGCTTATCTGCCTGTTGCCAGAGAATATCGCGCCTTGTTGCAGAGGCGTTTTTGTATGAGAGCTTAGTTGAGTTAATGGCATCCTATTGATGCCATTAATGGTTACTGATTAGAGAGCGTTATGAATCGTCGTAAAAAGATAAACCAGATTTTGAAACAGAAAGCTAAAAAGGCTAATGACAAGAAAAGCGGTAATACATCTAAACCACGCTATATCTCCAAAGCGGAAAGGGCCAAAATGGCCCAGGAAGAAGCTGTTGCTACAGAGAGCTAGCTTTTGGCTGCACATCAGACGTTGTTGTAAATAGCTTTCGTCTGATGGATCACTGATCCATTTCCAGTGCTGTTGCTGCTACTGCTTTATTAACCTTTTTGTCAGGCCATGTTTTAGGTGCCGTAGGGGCTTCATTGGCCTTAACTGTGGTACCTTGGCCACCTGTGGTGAGTTCAACTTGCCCATATTCATTTTTAATATAAACCCCTTTACCAGATACCATGGTGACATCCAGTGCATCAGAAAAAATAAAGCCGCCCCAGAAATCAGTTCCTCGGATGCCCATGGTCGCGACTCGAGTTTTGACCTCTAACTTGGGGTTAGCTTGTTGACCAATAGCCCCGGTAATGGCTCGAAATGCGCCAGTGGCTAGGCTAAAACGTACATCAGATGTTTGCTTTTCGCGGTTAAAGCGGTATTTATCGATTTTAAACTTGGTTTTATTGGCCAGAGTAATTCTGGTGCCATCTCTAAGCTCAAAACGCACCTTGCCATCACCTGAAGTTACAAGCTCATCGCCTTCAACAACCCGAACTGCATCTCCCAGTGGCAATTGTTTATCTCCTCTATAGACCATGGCGTTGCCTTGAATAGCAACAACCTTACCGACAATATCTGCTGCCAGTGCTGGGGTAGGTAGTGACAAGACAAGCAGTGAGAGAAAAGCAAAAACTAAAGGGAATTGAATCGACATGGGCACTCCTTTGAAGCGCAATTGGTAATACTTGTATTAGGTAAAAGTGGTGTAAATATTCTATCGTTGAGTACCTTCATCATAGTGAAACCTTCCCTGTTAAATCAAATTCTAATCACCAACCCCGGTGCTAATGCTTAAGAACGGTGTGAAAAAGTCAGCAGATTGTCTTAAATGTTAGCTATGATGGTGATTTTTTGTGAAAACAGTCAGTTATCATCAAAGAGTTGGCTACATAATAAGGCAAAAGTTATTAGTATCCTGCACCGAGAGTATTGAGGGGCTATGAAGTTTTTGGTGTTAGTGACCTTTGTTTCGTTGTTCAGTTGAGGAAATTATCCCGTGCAAAGTACGAGCAAGTTCGTTTTTTCTCCATCACAGGCTGCCTTAGGTTGCGTATTTGGTGGTCCATTGGCAGCAGCATATTTTATTCGTCATAACTTTAAAGCATTGGGACAGGAGCAGGCCGTACGGAAAACGGTCAATATTGGCTCGTTTATCGTGATTGTTGTCATTTGCATGATGCCGCTGTTACCAAAAGAGTTTCCGAGTATTTTGCTGAATCTGCCTGCGGTTATTTTTGTTCGTTACTTTATTGAAAATAAGCAATTTACTAAACAGCAGATTGAAGGTGACCAGGCTTTGAAGTTCCAGTCTGTCAATCAGGTCGTAGGAGCCAGTGTTATCTGCCTTTGTATCAGTTTGGCATTGGTGTTTGCTTTGGCACTGTTCCTTACGTTTTCTGCTGGTGCCGTTTGAGACAGTAGCTGACATCTGGTTGCAATTTTTTTCTTTCAGACTAAATTGTTAAATATGCTTTTATTTCAATAGGATATGTTTATGTCTGAACAAACAAGAGGTCGTTTGACCACTCGTACAATGGCGATGCCTGCAGATACCAACCCGGCAGGGGATATCTTTGGTGGCTGGGTGCTGGCACAGATGGATATTGCAGCGGGTATTTGCGCGGGACAAAGAGCACAGCAAAGGGTTGTCACTGTATCTTTGGATGGGATGAGCTTTATCCGTCCGGTTAAAGTCGGTGATATTCTGGGTATCTATACCGATATTCTTGAGGTAGGCACCTCATCCATGAAAATACACGTGGAAGCCTGGGTGCGTCGTGGTCGAATTGGCCATCGGGAAAAAGTGACAGAAGCGGTATTTAAGTTTGTGGCCATTGATGATGACGGTAATCCAACGCCAGTACCCGCAGTGGAAGATCTGCCTGCTTATGCAATGGATGATTATACTTTCTAGCGGCCTGAATGAGGCTGGGTGAAAGGGGTTATTGTCTTTATCTAAGGAGGATCTGGGCTTACTTTTGTCATAGCAGCCTGTCGGACTATTAGCCCATTTCATCCAGATCTAGGATAATAGCCCTTTTCAGGTTCCAGCAGGATATATCATGAGTCGCTTTCGTACCATCGATCGTCAAACGCCTTATCTACTTCCTCCATCTATTGATGACTGGCTGCCTGAAGATCATTTAGCTCGCTTTATTGTAGAGGTTGTCGATAGTCTGGATTTGCAAGCCATCCAGGGAGCATATCGCGGGAGAGGCAGTGCAGCCTATCACCCTTCTCTACTACTATCCCTGCTCATCTACGCTTATGCCACCGGAGTATTTTCCAGTCGCAGGATTGAGCAA
>NZ_AULT01000059.1 GCF_000422425.1 Oceanospirillum beijerinckii DSM 7166 | reverse complement strand
TCAATCCTGCGACTGGAAAATACTCCGGTGGCATAAGCGTAGATGAGCAGGGATAGTAGTAGAGAAGGGTGATAGGCTGCACTGCCTCTACCGCGATATGCTCCCTGGATGGCTTGCAAATCCAGACTATCGACAACCTCTACAATAAAGCGAGCTAAATGATCTTCAGGCAGCCAGTCATCAATAGATGGAGGAAGTAGATAAGGCGTTTGACGATCGATGGTACGAAAGCGACTCATGATATATCCTGCTGGAACCTGAAAAGGGCTATTATCCTAGATCTGGGTGAAATGGGCTAATAGTCCGACAGCCTGCTAGACTGGCAAGTAACGCCAGAAAAAAGGTTTTTCCACTCAGGTAGCCATCTTCTTTCTCTCATACTGGGGCGAGAAGAGCGTGGAAAATACGTTGTTCAGATCGCTGCAACAATAACCCGGAAGCTTTGGGTGAGCTATTACTGTATTGGATGGATGTGTCGCAAATAGATGCTTTTGGTCGCTTTTGGTCATTTTCAAGTAGTCTGCAGTGTCAGGATAATAAGCAATTATTAAAAAGTGCTTATATTCAAGCGCTTACTTAGTGCAAGGCTTCATCTTCTGTTCATCTTTATATCTCAATATATGCGGTGAAGCAGAAGTATTTCGATATTTGAATGTAATAATAACGCTTTAATCGCTCCAAACACTAAAACAAGTGTTTACTGTGTCAGAGTTGCGCCAAAGTCATCCTCACTGATCTTGGTTTGACTGGATTGCAATCTGTTTTAGGTAAAATGGCTGATTTAAGCACTCCGCTCAGGGACGGCAGATATCAAGAATCTACAGCAGGAACCTTCACTAGGAGAGAGAGGTATTGCTGAGTGGAGATAGCTTATGAAGGCATGGTCACTGCGCAATAAATTAATATTATTTACCATTCTGATACTGGTGCTGGCGCTGGGGGGAATGACCTGGGTTGCCATCAATGCGATGAGCCATAAAGCGGAAGAGGTCAATAAACGGGTCTATGATGCCAGCCGGAGTAATGCTGAGCATCTGTTACAATCTTCTTCAGCGGCGGTAGCAGAAAAGGTTGGTAGCTATATGAATCAATCTTTCCTGACTCCTTTGACCATGAAATCGGTCGTAGAAGCAGCAGTGGCAGATCCTGGTACCCGCTTGTCTCGGAATGAAGTGCAGCAACTGGCTCGTCAGGCTCTGAGCGCGAATACCAACGTCAGCTCGGCTTACATCCAGTTTGAAAAAAATGCCTACGATAGTAACGATCAGGAGATGATCGGCAGCGGGGACCACACCACCACAATTGGTACACTGGAAACGTATTGGGTGCGTGAAGGCAGTAACCTGACTCACTATGTTACAGAAGATCCTGAGTCAAAATATGTTGCTACCCCCAACGATCTTGGCGACCGGGAATCGGAGTGGTATCTGTGCAGTTACGACCATCATAAAACCTGCCTGATTGAGCCCTACCTCTATGAGATTGAACCCGGTAACAGTGTATTGATGACCAGTCTGGTAACGGCAGTGATGCATAATGGCCGCTTTTTAGGTGTTGCCGGTTCCGATATTGACCTGCCTGTACTGCAAAAACTGATGCAGGAGATGTCCGGTAAACTGTTTGAGGGTAAGGCTCAGCTTCATCTGCTCAGTGCAAAAGATCGAGTTGTCGCCAGTAGTCAATACAGCGAAAAGCTGTCCCGCCCTCTGTCCGAAGCCGATAGCCAGTTTGCCGGTATGTTGAAAGGGCAAAGTGCCGGTGTATTTGAAGCGGGAGAGTTACTTGCGGTGAGTCAGGCCATCGCCATTGACGCCCCAGGTGTGAATTGGACATTGGTAATGACAGTGCCTAAAAGCGTAATTTTTGCCGGAGTTAACAGTCTGGCTCAGGAGCTGGATGAAGATACCGCCAAGGCTTTGTCAGAGATGGTGATCTTAAGTATTGTCAGTGTCTTAGTGGCTGCGATTGCCATTGCGCTGTTTGTTCGTTCCATCACACTGCCTCTGTCCAGAATGCGCGATCGGGTGCGTAATCTGAGTTCCAGTGATGGTGACCTGACTCAAAGCCTGGAAATTACCAGTCATAGAGAGCTGATTGAGATCGGTCAGGGGATTAACCAGTTTATCGCTAAACTGCGTGAGATGATTCTGGAGCTGCAGAGCCAAAGTCAGCAGGTGAAAGATCAAACTCAGCTGCTTAGCAGTGCTGCCGATTCCACCACTCAGACCATCGCACAGCAAACCGCAGAAACCGAAAGTGTCGCAACCGCGATGGAAGAGATGGCATCAACCAGTGCAGAAGTGGCCCGTTTAGCCACGGTGAATGCGGAAGGCACCCATAAATCTGAGCAGATTCTGCAGGTGACTCGTAACTGTTTTGATCGTAGCGTTGATCAGGTGAAACAGATTGCAGAGGCTATTGAAGAGGGCAGCGAGCGTGTAATGCGCGTCTCAGCCCGCAGTGAAGATATTAATCAGATTGTGAAAACCATTGCCGATATTGCTGAGCAGACCAACCTGCTGGCGCTGAATGCAGCGATTGAAGCGGCCCGTGCCGGTGAGCAGGGACGAGGATTTGCTGTGGTAGCGGATGAGGTGCGGGCACTGGCAGCCAACACTCATAACTCCACCGAAGAGATCAATAATCTGGTGAAGCGCCTGCAAAATAACGTTAAAGAAGCGGTTGAGCAGATTAACGCCAACAAAGAGCGTACATTGCACACGACGCAGAGTATCTCTGAGAGCGTGAGCAGCCTGCGGGAGCTGGGGGATCAGATCAACGTGATTTCAGATAATACGGTGCAGGTGGCTTCCGCTGCCGAAGAGCAAAGCCAGGTGAATCATGAGATTAGCCAGAGCATTGTCGGTATTGGCGATACCGCCAAGCATCTGCAGGAGCAGGCAAATACCATTGATGGCGTTCGCCATGAGCTGACCCGGGTTGTTGAGCAGTTGGATCATCAGTTGTCGCGCTTGAAGGTGTAAGTGGTTGGAGATAGTATTGATCGGGTAGAGCCCTGGTATGGGCTCTACTCATGTGCTTTACTTTATCGCTGTTTCAGGAATCTGCCACAAGCGTTCAAAGCATTCAGCAGGCACCGGGCGACTCCGTAAATAGCCCTGGAAAATATCACAGCCCAGATTTTTTAATATAGCCAGTTGCTGTGGATTTTCGACGCCTTCCGCCAGTACTTTTAAGCCCAGGGCGTGGCCCATAGCGATCATGGCGGCGACGATTTCCCGGTCTTCCTCTTTGTACTCAATCTCGTCGATAAAGCTTTTGTCGATCTTCAGAATATCGATAGGGAAACGCTTGAGATAGGTAAAGGATGAATACCCAGTACCGAAATCATCAATGGCTAACTGGATGCCCATGCGGCGCAGCTGTTCCAGTAGGTCGATGGTGCTTTCGGTGTCATTCATCAAGGCGCTTTCGGTAAGCTCCAATTCCAGATGGCGGGCTGGGAATCCTGTCTGCTGTAAGATCTCAGAGATCTGATGGTAGAGATTGGGGTTGGCCAGTTGGTTGGCCGATAGATTAACCGCCAGGGTGTTGATTGGTAGGCCATCATCCAGCCATTGGCGGCCTTGTTGACAGGTTTTCAGCAATACCTGGCGGCCAATCTCGCCAATCAGACCATTTTTCTCACAGTGGTCAATAAAGTAAGCCGGAGATTGCAGGCCGCGTTCCGGGTCCTGCCAGCGTACCAGGGCTTCGGCACCGACAATTTCATTGCTGAGGATGTCGACCTGGGGCTGAAAGTAGACCTCCAGTTCGTTGTTTTTGAGTGCCTGGTGCATCCGGGTTTCCAGCTCCAGGCGATGACGGGCGTTGCGGGTCAACTCATCGGAGAAGAAGCAGAAACGGGAGCGTCCTTCTGTCTTGGCCTGATACAGGGCGGCGTCGGCGTGTTGCAGTAGAGTATGGGCGTCCATGCCGTTTTGCGGTGACAGGCTGATGCCCAGGCTGGCACCCACGGTCACTTTTTTGCCTTTGGATAACTTCCAAGGGCGATTGAGTAAGCTGATAATCCGGGTGGCTAACAGGGGTAGTTGATCGATATCTTCCAAGTGATCAAACAGCAGGGCAAACTCGTCTCCGCCCAAACGGCACAGGGTATCGACATTGGGTATCGATTGATCCAGTTCCTGGGCCACACATTTCAGTAACTCGTCACCGACATCATGGCCGTAACTGTCGTTAACGTTCTGGAAACGATCCAGGTCCAGCAGCATCAGGGCCACCTGGGTGCGATCGCGCTGGGACTGGCGAATGGTATGATCCATACGCATCATCAGGGTTTTACGGTTTGCCAGGCCGGTCAGTGGATCGTGATAATCCAGGTAAGCCAGCCGGTTTTCCGACTCTTTCTGTTGTGACAGGTCGGCAAATACGCCGACATAGTGGCTGATTTCCCCTTTGGGGTTGTGCACGACGCTGATATTCAGTAATTCCGGGTAGGTGCTGCCGTCTGCTCGGCGGCTGATCAGTTCGCCCTGCCAGTGGCCTTGGGTGCGTATGGTGTGCCACATCGCTTTATAGAAGCTTTTGGGGTGTTCACCAGATTGCAGCAGGGCCGGTGAGCAGCCGATGATCTGTGCTTCACTGTAGCCTGTCATCTGGACAAAGGCTTTGTTGACCATTTGGATGCGGCGATTGGCGTTGACTACCATGACGGCTTCACGGGTGTTTTCAAAGACGGCTGCAGCTTGTTTCAGACGCAGCTGGTCTTTGTTGTATTCGGTAATATCCCTGAGATAGGCAAAAAATCGGCCGCCATGTTTTGGCCAATAGCTGACTTTTACTTCAATATCCATCACCGAGCCGTCTTTGCGGCGGTGTTGACTGAGAAACTGAGCGTTGCCAGTGGTGCGCAGGTGTTCAATGCGCTGGAGAGTATCTTCTCTGCGTTCATGGATATTCAGATCGGGGATAGACATCTCTAGCAGCTCTTCCCGGCTATAACCTGACATCTGGCAGTAGGCGGGGTTGACGTCAAGAATTCGGCCTTTATGGTCGATCATCCAGAAGCCATCCAGAGCGGTATCGATCACACTGCGGTAGGTTTCTTCACTTTCCAGAAGGGCCGCTTCCGCTTTGAGGCGCTCGCTCAGATCCCGTACCACAGAGATAATATAGTGCTGATCCGCCAGTTCCAGATGGGTCACACTGCTTTCTACCGGCAGTTCACCACCGTTGCGGTGCTGGTAGCTGCTACGGATCATCATATGACCCTGGGTTTTGAGCGTTGTCAGTACCTGCTCCTGGTTCAGCTCGGCAGCGGCACTGGAGATCTCTTTCAGATTGCGTCCGACCAGCTCTTCAACCTGATACCCCAGTGAGCGGCAAGCAGTCTGGTTCACTTCCAGTATGTCCAGGGTATCGGCCTGAACAATAAAGACGCCGTCATTGACCTGATTCATCAGGCTGCTAAGCAGGGTTTTTTCATCCACCTGTTTCAGTTGGGATTCGATCTGCAGAATCTTCTGCTCTTTGATCGTCAGCTCTTCTTCCAGGTGATTCACATAACCTTTTTGCAGAGCCCGGGTGATATCGCGCAGGGTGATAAGACCGGATAGCTGACCGTCATGATCCACTACGACAAAGCGACGAATGCCCTTGGTATCCATCAGGTGGGAAGCGTCTTTCACAAACACATCTTCTGTCAGGGTAAAGACAGGTTGATGCATCACATCCCGTAACAGTGTTTGAGCCGGGTTATCAATCCGGTTGGCCAGGCGCACAAAATCCCGCTCGGTAATAATACCCGTGGGGGTATTGTTGTTAGCGATTACCACACAGCTGATGACGGCGGAGTTCATCAGTAACAGAGCATCCTGCACACTGTCGTCCGGCGCCAGTTGGTGCACACTGCGACTCATCACGTCGCGGACACGAATCTGCATCACCATAGGGATGTAATTCATATGATGGATAAAGTCGTTCTCTTCCACCATGCCCTGCAGTTTGCCATGGTCATCAACGACCACGAGCTGGCGTTCACGCTTTTCAGATAATGTACGGAAGGCTTCGTTACTGGATAGGCTCGCTGAAATAATCGTAGGCGGTTGGCTGTAATCGCTGATACAACCTGTCAGAACACTTTGGCTCTGGGCCAGGAAATGGATCAGGTCATGTTCGGTAAAGATTCCCGTCGGCTGATGGTAGTCATCAATCTGGATCACACAACTGGCTTTCTGTTGCTGCATAATGCTGAGGACCTCCTGTATCTCCATATCCGCAAATACGGTGATAAGGTTAGGTGACAGCATCTGGCTGATGGGAATCGAGTCCATAATGTTCCTGATCTCGCGAAAATTAATTCCGTATTTTATATCTTTGTTTAACTGGGGTCCCGGTTTATATCAATAATTACTGATGTATTAGCAAAATATAGAGTGATTATTCAGTGGATACAAGCCATTACTGAGTACTATTTTTCTGGTGCTACCATTCAAATAATCACGAGGAACAGGTTAAACAAATTCCTGCGGCCCAATCCGGTGCCGGTCCTGCGTATTGTGCCAGTTGTTTATGGTAGATAAAAGGTTGCATTAGTATAGGAAGTAATTGATTTATCAGGGTAAAGTCGCCTTTTTCTGTCGCCTCTATGATATCTTGCGCCATATAGTTTCTGAGGAGATAAACGGGGTTTATCTGTTTCATCTGCTGTTGGCGCTGCTCTTCCTGATGAGGTGTGAGTGACAACTCTGTCAAGTGTTGATGGTAGCGGTTGAGCCAATGCTCGAAGGCTTGGGGGCGGGGAGTAATCTGCTGCAAAGTCTGATATTGCTGGCTGATAGCTTGTTCGCTGAGCAGGCGGAAAAACAGGGTCATGTCAGCTTGTTGGCTGGCTAATAAGGCCATCAGGTCATCGATCAGGCTTTGTTCTTCACGGCGGGTTTCAGGCGCTGTTTCTATTGCGGTATGTTGTTCATGGGGTTGGTCGGTATGGTTATCCAGGCCGAGTCGTTGACTGACTTTACTGTAATAATAGTGATTATAGAGGCCGTGATAGCGATCCAAAGCCTCTTCTAGTTGTTTTTTGGCTTCTATACCGTCATCGGCCACTAAAGGCACAAAGCATTGGGCCAAACGATACAGGTTCCACCTCATGACATCCGGTTGGTGTTGAAAGGCGTAGCGTCCCTGATGGTCCGAGTGATTGCTGATGGTATGAGGTTTGTACTCATCCATAAATTGATAGGGGCCGTAATCGAAGGTTTCCCCAATCAGGGACATGTTGTCGGTGTTCATCACACCGTGAACAAAGCCGTATGCCTGCCATTGAGCCACCAGATAGGCGCTGCGCCGGATCACTTCTTCTAACATCGCTAAGGGGGGATTCGGGTGCGCTTGATATTCAGGAAAATAGCGTGCCAGGCAATAATCACTGAGCTGACGAAGATCGTCATAACGCTGGCTATGGTAGAAGTGCTCGAAGTGGCCGAAGCGGATATGACATTCAGTCACTCTTAGCAGCGTGGCGCAAGGTTCCGGCATACCATCACGCATCGCTTTTTCCTCTGAGCCGACAATACATAGCGCCTGAGTGGTCGGGATGCCCAGCCCCTGCATGGCGGCGCTGATCAGGTATTCCCGAATACTGGATCTTAATACCGCCCGCCCGTCACCGAAGCGGGAATAGTGGGTTTTGCCAGAGCCTTTCAGATGCAGATCCCAGCGCCGTTGATCCGGTGCCACCAGCTCGCCCAATAACAGGCCCCGACCATCACCCAGTTGAGGATTATAGACACCAAACTGATGACCGGTGTACTTCATGGCGAGCGGGTTGCTGCCAGGTAAATTTTTATGCCCGCCAAAATAGAGTGCCAGTTGTTCGGGGTTCAGCGAGTCTGGGTCGATACCCAGCTGCTGTGCCACAGCTATATTGAGACTGATCAGAGCAGGGGCTTGCAGCGGCGTAGGGTCTACCCTGTGATAGAAGTGTTCCGGTAAACGGCTGTAGCTGTTATCCAGTGGCAGGTCGGGAAACTGAGACAGGGTTCTCTTATCGGGTGCAGTCATAGGGACATCCAGTGCGATCAGCGTGTTTATAGTTGACTATTTTAGTGGGGTGTTGTGCGCATGGATACCAAAAGTCCGTGCCCGTACCCCATCCGCAGTATTTATTTTGTCGTGAATAGTCGTCAGTCTGACGCATAGAAACTGGGTTGATCAGGAGGGTGAATAAGGTGTTCACTTTTTTTTCACATCATCTGTGTTTGATTCAGTGCCCTCAAATTTTTGGTCTGACCTTATCAAAGGCGTATTAGGACTTGTCATTATGACAGATATATTACATTTAATATTAATAGGGTTCGCATTGCTGGCCCTATTAGGCGTGGTGCTTGAAGAAGTGATTCACGTGAATAAAGCAAAGGTGACACTTTTTCTGGGGACGCTGTCCTGGATTTTGCTCTTTATTTTTCCTGAGGGAGAGATGGGCGTCGAAAAAGTGGAGCAGGGTCTATCGGAGAGTATCTCTGAGATTGCTGAGCTTTGGCTGTTTCTTGTAGCAGCAATGACCTTTGTGGCTTACCTCAATAAGAAGGGGATGATTCAGAATCTGATCTATCTGCTTCTGCCCAGCCAGATCTCAGAGCGGATGCTGCTGGTGCTGACAGGTCTGTTCTGTTTTGTCTTCTCTTCTATCGCCGACAACATCACGGCGACCCTGGTGTCGTCTGCATTGATTCTATCGTTGAATCTGGATGCTAAAAAAACATTGCGTTTTGCCGCCTTGGTGGTCTTTGCCGTTAACTCCGGCGGTGTGGCGCTGATTACCGGTGATGTAACCACCCTGATGATCTTCCTGTCTGGTCATGTTGGCGTGGTGCAGTTGCTGTATTTGTCATTACCGGCCCTGATCGGTGTATTAGCCTTGACGTTGATGTTATCGCAGGGGCTGAGCGGGCACGTGGTGATCGAGAAAAAAATGACCCCGATTCGTCGGGTGGATATGGTGATCGGTCTGGTTTTTCTGTCCACCATTGTGGCGACCATTACCTTTAATGCTCTGTTCCATATCCCGCCCATGTTGACCTTTTTGACCGGTTTGTCGGTGATGTTTCTGGTATCGCGCTTCTTTGATGATGATATCGAACAGGACCCTATCCTGGAGTATATCCGGGTGATCGAGTTTGAGACCCTGCTCTTCTTCCTGGGGATCTTACTGCTGGTCGGTATGCTAAAAGAGATTGATGTGCTCTCTTCGATTGTCAGCCTCTATCAGCTGATGCCACCGATTGCAGCAAACTATCTGATGGGTGTGTTGTCTGCAGGTATTGATAACGTTCCTCTGACGGCGGCAGTATTGAAATCCGGCATTGAGATGAGTACCCGTGAATGGATGCAGTTGACCTATGCGGTGGGTGTGGGTGGTTCTTTATTAGTGATCGGCTCGGCAGCCGGTATTGTGATGATGAGTAAGGTCAGCGAGTTGACTTTTGGTCGTTACGTGCGTTTTATGCTGCCGCTATTGATCGCCTATACCGTTGGCTATGGTGGAGCACACCTGGTGGGTGTTTGGCTGCTGTAGTTGGATTGAGTACTGATTGGAAAGAGAGTGCTGTTAAGAGTGCCGTCAAAGGCCTGAAAATATAATGCGATACAGCCACGGGCTATAAAAAAAACAGACCTGCATATTATATGCAGGTCTGTTTTTGACATTCGATCAAGTGTACCTATTGATCAAGTGTACCTATCAGCCGCGTTTAGAACTTAACGCGCAGACCTGCCAGGTAGCCCAGATCAACATTGTCTTCGTCAGTGTCTGCGATTTCAGCAAAGACACTTACGTTTTTCTGTTGAGGGAATTTATATGTTACGTTTGCGTACCATTCGGTTACGTCATCGCCTTGCTCAGGGTCAACGTTATTCAGACCAACGGCAATTTGTGTGCTTTGAGCTACACCCATTTTAGCAACCAGGTTGATTTGGTCTTGAACATCATCTGTAGATGAGTAGTCAGCACCGATTTTAGCGATACCCAGGTCAGCCATAGCGCTGACACCGAAAGTATCAACAGAATCTGCATTAACGTCAGTCTTCATGGTCTGGTAAGCGGCAGCCAGTTCAACACCTTGCAGTTCAGTCGAAACTAACAGATCGAAAGACTCGCCATCTTCACTGTTTTCGCCTTCCGCATCCAGCTCAGTGGTTGCGATTAAGTTTAATGAACCCAGGTTGACGTCCGCACGAATGACATCGTTACCAGAGGTGCCCTGAGCATCGAACGCGTCTTCTGATAAGCTGGCTTCGTAAGCGGCATATACACCGAAGTCGTCAGTTGCATGGTTTTGCTGACCAATAGAAACGGCTACGTTGCCAAAGTCCAGACCTACGTATGCTTCTTCCAGATGGCTGCCTGAAGACTTGCCTTCTGCATCATTTTTGTAACCGAAGTCCAGTTGACCAAAGGCCTTCATGCCATTGCCCAGATCATAAACAACACTGTTTTTCAGTTCCAGGTCGTCGAACTCAACGTCCAGGTTCTGGTCATCACCTACGTCCTGACGCAGCTGGATCTGAAAATCACCTTTCAGTTTGTAAGTCAGGCCATTGTTCTCGTAGATAGTGGCCGCACTTGCTGTACCTGCTGCACTAGCTGCTAAAATTGCAGTAGCTAAAACCAGTTTTTTCATTTTTCCCCCAAAAGATATAGGTAGTTCGAAGTCCGAAATTTCTATGTCGCGAAACAAAGGCTATTAACATCTGGGCCATTAATATCTGGCTTTCCAGGTGCCTGAGACTTTTGTTTCACTGCTTAGTCACACAATAAAAAACAATGTTGCGCTGCGATTGAGTAGAGGCTTGCCAAGATAATGGGGAAATATTTCAGTCGGGTGAAAAAAATGTGAAAGTTTTGCTTTAAATTAACTATTTGATTTATAAAGAATATATTACAAGTTGTAACGATGCCTGTGTCATTGTGTGTCGTAACTAATATCCCTGTTTTTTAAGGTGTTAAAGCATGCTCTCAGATATCTCTCTTAATCTTAAAACAAGAATGGTGATTATTCTGGGGAGCTTTGCGTTATTAATTACGCTCAGTATTGGTGCAGTGGCACTTAATATTATGTCGGATACTTTAGAGCAACAGATGGGGCAGCAGGCGCTGAGTACCGCTCGGGCTGTGGCTAAGCTGCCCCAGATTCGCCAGGGACTGATGGATAACGACAGCCGCCAGATTCAACCATTGGTTGAAGAGATACGCGCTTCAGTAGGTGCCCGCTTTATTGTCGTGGGCGACAGTCAGGGCATCCGTTATGCCCATCCTGTACCGAACCGTATTGGTAAGAAAATGGTTGGCGGAGATAATGCCAGAGCGCTGCAGTACGGAGAGGAGTATGTATCGAAAGCCAAGGGGAGTCTGGGCCTTTCTATCCGTGGCAAGGTTCCGGTTTATGCCGTCAGCCAGGGAGAGGGAAGTCATAACTATGGCAGTGTTCGTCCATCGGAGCCGGAGATCATAGGTGTTGTTTCAGTGGGTTTTATGTTGACTCAGGTGGAAGCAACAATAGCAGGCTATCAAAGAGAGCTTTGGTGGTTGGCGGGTATCGCTCTGGCGATCAGTCTGATGCTGGCGGTGATGATCAGTAGTTACTTCAAACAGGCGATTTTTGGTTTCGAGCCAGAGCAGATTGCCCGCTTGTTTCAGGAGCGTAATGCCACCCTTCAATCCGTGCGTGAGGGCATTATTGCTATTAACGCAGAGGGGCAGATCACCACGTTTAATAAAACGGCGCTGGATATTTTTCAGTTGGACCCTGAACGCTCACTGAACGGGCGGAATATTCAGGAATTGCTGCCGGACAGTCAGTTATTGAAGGTGATGCACAGCGCGGAAGCGGTACTGGATAAGGAAGATATTATTGGTGGACAACGGGTGGTGGTAAACCGCATTCCCTTGATTCAACAAGGTCAGGTGATCGGTGCAGTATCCAGCTTCCGGTTAAAAGATGAGTTGGATCAGTTGATGGATCAGCTGAACCGGATGCAGATCTATGCGGATACCCTGCGCAGTCAGGCCCATGAATACTCCAATAAACTGCATACCATCGCCGGTTTGATTCAGGTGGGGGCATATGATCAGGCGATTGATCTGATTGGACAGGAAACCAAAGACCATCAAACCCTGCTACACCTATTACTTGAAGCGGTGCCCGATCCGATGCTGTCCGGTTGTATTCTGGGTAAATACAACCGGGCCCGTGAGATGGGGATGATGCTGGTGGTGGACCCCGACAGCCAGATGCAGGATCTGCCGGAAGAGATTCCACGCGAGTTGCTGGTCACTATTCTGGCTAACCTGTTGGATAATGCGATGGATGCTAATTTGCACTCCCAGGGTAAGATGATACGCCTGAGTATGACGGACCTGGGTAATGATCTGATCTTTGAGGTGGAAGATGAAGGTTTGGGAGTGGATGAGGCGTTGAGTCAAACCCTGTTACAGAAGGGGGTCAGCAGTAAATCCGGTGAGCAACATGGTTATGGTCTTTACCTGGTTCAGCGTGCGCTGGAGCGATTGGGAGGGCAGATTGTGTTTGAAGCCTTGGATGCGGATCTTGAAACACAAGGCGAAGGCTTTGAACAAACGGATAGCAAGGGTCCGCAAGGTACTCGGGTAGAGGTGTATATTCCCAAACAAATGCCCGCGCTTTCAGGCTAAGCATGCGATAATAAAGGACACGGTTCCGTATCAATCAGTACAGACGGAAGCAGATATAACAATAACGATAAGGTTCTCCCCTCACCATGACAGACACAGCGGTTTATCGCATCGTAATTGCCGAAGATGATCGGCGTATCGCCGAGTTACAACAGCGTTTTGTAGAAAAGATTGATGGCTTTCAGGTGGAGGCTATCGCATTAACGCTGGAAGAAGCCAGAGATTTGGTTGAAGTATTAGAGCCGGATCTGCTGCTGTTGGATATTCATTTCCCTGAAGGCACTGGGCTGGAATTATTGAGCGAGCTGAGAGGCAGCAATCAGGCCACTGATGTGATCCTGGTGACAGCGGCAAAAGAGGCCAGCACGTTACAAGCGGCCCTGCGCGGTGGTGTATTTGACTATATTCTAAAGCCTCTGGTATTTGATCGTCTTCAGGCAGCGTTGCAAAACTACGCTCGTCATCGCCAACAGATGGATCAACTGTTACAGCAGGAGCAGGCAGAGCAACACTTGGCTCAGCAGGATGTGGATCAGCTCTTGCCTCGTGGTAATACACTAGGCTCTTCTGCTGACTCATTATTGTCTCGTGCTTCAGGTGAGCATTCATCGTTAGATCAATCCGGTCAGGCAAATACCGCGGAAAAAGCCAAGGGTGCGCAAGAAAAAGTGGTACTACCCAAAGGGATTGATGGCTTAACGCTGGAAAAGATCCGTCAGGCGTTTCAATCCAGCCGGGAAGATTTTAATGCCGAAGAAGTCGGGGAAAAGGTAGGGGTGAGTCGCACCACAGCCCGACGTTATCTGGAGTATCTGGTCAGCACCGAAGAGCTGATCGCCGATGTCAATTATGGCACCGTAGGTCGCCCCGAACGGCGGTATAGTTTAAAGGCTTGAGGCTATCGTAAAATCCAAACCAAAAAAAAGCCGGTGAAATAAATTCACCGGCTAACAGAGCTATGAATGCTCGACCCATTCCAAATACACAGAAGGTAAATTCTGTGTCAGTTTTGGCTGTTACCAGCTAAAACCTGTTCTTCTGACCGGCGCTTTTGCAGAAAGTTCTGAACAATGGGTGCAATTAATACAAAAATTGTCACAACCATAATGCCGAAGGTAATTGGACGCTCCCACAGGAAGGATAAACTGCCGTCAGAGATCATCAGTGCACGACGCAGATTGTCTTCCATCAGGCCTCCCAGAACAAAGCCCAGCAGCAGCGGTGCCATCGGGAAGTTCAGCATGCGCAGGCCAATCGCCGCGATACAGAAGAACACCATTATGTAGATATCAAAGGTGTTAAACGACACCAGATAGACACCGGTAATGGCGAAGAACAGAATCATCGGTACCAGTACGGTACGTGGAATCATCAACAGTTTAGAGATATACGGAATCAGTGGCAGATTCAGAATCAGCAGTACGATGTTACCGAAGTACATGGATACGATCACTGACCAGAATACATCCGGGTTATCCACCATCATACGTGGACCGGGCTGAATACCGTAAGCGATCAGTGCGCCCAGCATAATCGCGGTTGTACCTGAACCTGGAATACCCAGCGTCAGTAACGGCACAAAAGAACCAGAGGATGACGCATTGTTTGCCGCTTCAGGGGCAACCAGACCACGCAGGGAACCGGTACCAAACTTCAGTTTCTCTTTCACGCTGGCCAGATTACGTTCCATACCATAGGCCAGGAATGCGGCAATGGTCGCACCGGCACCCGGCAGTACGCCAACGATAAAGCCCAGTACAGAAGAACGCAGAGCGGTCGGAGCGACCTCTTTTACTTCTTCTTTAGTCACTTTCATGCTGCCCAGATGGCTGGTATCGGCTTCGTTCTCTTCTTCCTTCATATGATCACGCTTCAGTACCGCCATCACCACTTCAGCCAGAGCAAAGGTGGCCATTGCCGGTAGCAGGAAGCTGATACCGTCCATCAGGTCGATATTGCCAAAGGTGAAGCGTTCCACACCGCTAGAGCGGTCAGTACCCACGGTAGAGATCATCAGACCCAGTACCGTCATCAACATCGCTTTTAATACCTGGCCTTTGCCAGAAAAGGCCGCGACCGCCGTTAGCCCCAGTATCATCAAAGCAAAATAGTCTGATGATTGGAAACTGAGTGACACGCTTGCTAACGCCGGTGCCGCGACTAAAAGGAACACGGCGGAAATGGTACCGCCAGTGAATGAAGCATAGGCAGCCAGTGCCAGGGCTTTACCCGCCTGACCTTTTTGCGCCATCGGATAGCCGTCAAAGGCGGTCACTACGGTACTGGAACAACCCGGTGCATTGATCAGAATCGATGAGGTTGAACCGCCAAAAATCGCACCGTAATAGACTCCGGCCATCAAAATAATACCGGTGGATGGATCCAGACCGTAAGTGATCGGGATCATCAGGGCGATGGCAGAGATAGGGCCCAGGCCCGGCAGCATGCCGATGAAAGTACCCACAAAACAGCCAACAAACACCATAAACAGGTTGATTGGCATAATGGCCGTCGACAGGCCGGTTAAGATTCCATCAAGCATGACTTATCCTCCGAACGCTGAAAACAGTTGACCCGGTGCCAGATAGATATCCAACAGTTGAGTCAGCATAAACCAGAAGGCAACGACAAAAGGCAGCGAGGCACCAAAGAGTATTTTTTTGCGACGCTCGCCCAGAATCCAGTAGCCGCCAAACAGGAACACGGTGGTGGCGATAATAAAACCCAGCCACTTCAGTGCCAGAGCGTAAAACACCATCAGGCTCAGCAGTTTGATCACGGTGGACCAGTCATAACCCAGTGCAGACTTCAGTACCGGTTGATCCGGCTTGGCCTCTGAAGTCTTTTTTAAGGCGCTGATCAAAAGCGAAAAAGACAGCCCAGCACCCAGAACAGACAGAGCAAAAGGCAGGGTGCGGGCTGTAAACGGCTCATACTCGTCACCGGGGTAGAAAGGGATTAACTGCGCAGATGCGCCATAGGCGATCGACAGCGCGAGAAAAATCAGGCTGCCGATCAGATCTTTATTCACGGGTTTAGATACAGACATAACAGGCTCCGTAACGGCACTGGAAATCCCGCTCCTGGCTTACAGTTTGGACAGGTTTACAGGTTCAGGTTCGTATATCTGACTGTGCGTTATAGCCGCACAGCGGTGGTAAAGGGATCAGGCCGGGGGGCAACACGATGAACGCGATAAGGGCTGCTCCGGCCTGATCAATTTTGAGTGCTTTAGCTTATGAATTTTCCAGATAAGTGTTTTGATAGCCTAGAGTCGGTTGGATAAGCGAAGCGCCATCCGACATTGATCTCAATAGCTGGCTATTGTCGGAAGGCGCCTTACGGCTTTTCCGACCTACAATTATTTCTCCGGATTGGTATAAGCTGAGAGCTAATGGCTTACTTTAAGAAACCCAGTTCACGCATCAGAGTGCCAACCTGCTCTTCCTGTTTCTCCAGGAATGCGGTGAACTCCGTGGTAGGTTTGTATACATTTACCCAGCCATTGCGGGAACGTACGGTTTCCCAGGCATCGGTCTGATACATATCACCCAGTACCTTGGCGTACTCTTCCGCTTTTTCACTGCTCAGGCCCGGGGCACCAAAGAAACCGCGCCAGTTAGCAAATACGGTGTTGTTACCCATCTCTTTCAGGGTTGGTACATTCGGTGCGTCGCTGACACGCTCAGGTGCGGTAATGGCCAGAATACGCACCTGACCGGCTTTGCTCATCTCCAGAGCTTCTCCCAGGCCGGTTGACAGGATATCGGCTTCGCCAGACAGCAGGCCTGCCATCGCTTTACCACCGGCATCATAGGCGATATAGCGCAGAGCGCGTGGGTCCAGGCCTTCCTCTTTAATTGCTGCAGCCGGTACCAGGTGATCCAGACTACCCCGGGAAGAACCGCCTGCGACTTTTACATTACGAGGGTTTTCTTTAAAGTCAGCAACAATCTGATCCCAGTGGGTATACTTGCTGTCGTTACGCACGACCAGAGCAGCATAGTCGGCGATAGTCGCGGCTACGGGTGTCAGATCACGGAACGATTGTGGGAAAACCCCCATCAGAGAGCGCACAACAATTGGCGTGGAGTTAACTAACAGGGTGCCCTGTTGCTGTTTTGCCGTTTCGATCAGATAAGCAATGGCTTTACCGCCACCACCGCCGGACAGGTTTTGGAAGGATACAGTGTCCACCAGACCGGATTTTTTCAGTGCTTCACCGGTACCACGAGCGGTACCATCCCAGCCGCCACCGGCACCACCAGGAATCAGAAAGTGAATGCTATCCACTTGTGCTTTGCTGCTGTCCGCACTGGCAATACCTGGCACGGCAAACAGGCCGGTACAAGCCGCGACAGCGGTCATTTTCAGCAGAGTACGACGAGTGGTCGAGAAGACTTGGTTGGAGATAGCTGGGTTGTTGTCTGTTCTTTTCATGGTTCAAAACCTCATTTGTTTTTATTCGTTATTGGTTGTTAGTTGTTCATTCGTTCATGGCAAGTTGAACTTGAGTTAACGATAGATCAGAGATTTCGATGGCAGAAGTTTATGAACTTAAAGGCTTTTTTCTCTTTTCTGGCTATTTTGTTCATAAAAACCACAGGTAAACGTTGAGTGTGCCTTTTTGGGGTAAAGTTTTTTAAAATCATATGGTTAAAAGATGATTTAATAGGGCTGATATAGAATAAAACCATGAAAGAGAAAGTGCCGGGAAACAGAAAAGGCCCGAATAGCGATTACGCTATTCAGGCAAAAACTCCTAACAAAGGAGTATGGCAAGAGGCAAACTGCCAATACGAGAAATCTTGAGTCGATATATATTTACCCGGATTAGAGTCGATGAAATCCGCATTGCTATCTGATTTTATTGATTCGTATGCAGCCACCAGCTCAACACCAAACTCATCAGTGACACAGCTTGTCTTACCAATAGCAACATACTGAACCAAGGCCCAGACCTGCATAAGTTTTTTCCAGTACAGAGGGGCCAGAGAAACAAATTGGCTCAGAGTTTCACAGGCCCCGTGGTTCAAGCACGTTTGAACCGATAACGACAATAGGGCAGCGGGAAATAACAAAGAAGTTTTTGTCTTTAAAGGCTTTTTTGGCTTTTATGATGATTAAGTGTATAAAAATCATGCCCTTATGGAATAAAGGGAGAAAAACTCATGCAGACAGAAAAAAGTCAGTCTTTATGAAGACTTAGCAATACAGGCGGAGGATTAATCTCTCTACCTGAGTTATAATACGAAGTAATAAATATCTCTCTCAGGCTGTACGAGGCAAGCTATGGAACCGCTTTTTGTACCTGATGCCAATCAGGTCAAGCGTTGGTTGGACGAAGGCTCCACCACTAATTACATCTGTGAACATTGCGATGGTTTGCATCTGTCCGAGCTGCAGCAGATGGACGGTGTGTTGGATAGCCGTATTTTTGTTGAATCGGATCACCTGATTCTGACAACTGAAATGGAGCTTAGGCCGACTGCTCTGCTGCCACTGACCATTGAAACAGGCCGCTTGAATATGGCGTTTCCACACAGCAAGATTTTTCTTGAGGTGACCGATGAGGCGCTGCCGAAGTTGGTGGTGATGGATACTCTGCACACTCGTGCCGGTGTCTCTTTTAGCCAGTTCCGTCATTTCCTGCTGACGACGATGGAAAATACCCGCCAGCTGGTCAGTGATTGTCAGAATATGGGGGTGCTGACTTACATGGATAGCCCATCGGATGATGAAGAGGAGGCCCCTGGGGTTTCCTTGCATTAAGTTGCTGCTTGGTTTTTGTATAAGTGTTTACTTGATATTTTCCTGTGCTCCTTGCCGGCAAATATCATGAAAAGTAGCCCGCTAGCCATCAACACTTAGCGGGCTGTTTTGTCTGCGCCGGGTTGATAGTAAACGATCTGGTTATCCCCCTTATTTTTAGCCTGATACATCAGATCGTCCATCCGTCTGATCCAGTCATCCAAAACCTATCTCTCAATAATCTCACTGACACCGGCGCTGATCGTTTGTTTGACCGTATGGCCGCCGTAATCAATGGCCAGCTCCTCTTTAAGTGGAGAGAGTAGGGATGCAAGAGAGGGACTACCAGAATAAAGTTGCAGGCTTACCGTAGAAGCTGAGTTCTTACTGATCTTCATCCCATTGGAAACAGTCTGGTAACGTCATCGTGACCCCTATGATGGGTTATGGTGTATGACATAACCCTTTTATCAAGTCAGTGATGGATTACACTGAATTGAAGAGACATAAAAGGTCTAAACAAAAGTAATGACAGGTCATCGATACGCCTTGTTTAGAGCTTAAGATCAATTCAGCTTTTTCAGTATAGGTTAAAGGCGTGCGCACCACAGGATTAATCCCAGCACTGTTAACTGGGTCTCATAGAGAGGGTTCTACAAAGACTACAGGAAAATCTTTTAATTAATGCTTGTGCCTAACTTATTGATAGTGCTAGAATTCGTCTCGTTGTTTCAGAAGAAACAAATTTGTGGTGGCCCTGTCGGTCCCCCCGCAATGATACCCTGTGAACCTGGTCAGGTCCGGAAGGAAGCAGCCACAGCAGGTGACTCATGTGCCGGGGTGTGGCTGGCGGGGCTATCTCCATTTCTGGGGTATGCTTTTAGCCCCTGTCTTGTTGTCTCTCTATACTCGCCTTACCTAGAGCCTATTCAGCTTAGAGATATTTTTCAGTTAAGACCTTCTGTCTTGTTTTGTTTGATATGTTTTGGTGGATGGCCGATATAAATAATCTTGTCAGCGCTTTTTGAGGATTGTGCAAACACTGCCTGCATAATCTATCGGAATCTTTTTATGTAGTTTTGCATGCTGCTTGAGCAATGCAGATATCTCGCAACAGAATAACCGGATTGTCTCTGCACTGCAGAGACAATTTAAAAGCTGGTCGGGGTTGAATGTGTGCAAGCGCTGCCACGTTTGAATCGTACCTATCCTGGCTCCTGGCAAATCGGAGTCTGGTACTTTTGTGCTCGATCTTTATAGCGACCCTCAGGATACTCTTACTCAATCCAATCAATAATATGCAGCTCCATCTCTTCAGGTTCAATCACCTGTTCGCTGATGGCGCGACGACGGATGCTCTGGTGCTTTTTATGGATGCTATCGGGGTTACCGGACACCAGATGATGCCACTCAGGCAGGGGCTTACCGTCTTTAATTGTGCGGTAGGCGCAGCTTTTAGGCAGCCAGTCGAAGACTTCTTCTGCATCCGGGGTTAGTTGCACGCAGCCCGGTACTTGCTTCAGGCGGTTGCTGTAATCATTACAGCGGCAGGTGGTGATGTCTAACAGCTTGCAGGCAACGTCGGTGTAGTAGATCTCGCCGTCGTCTTCATCTTCCAGTTTATGCAGGCAACATTTACCGCAGCCGTCGCAGAGCGCTTCCCATTCCTCTGCGTTCATCTGATGCAGACTTTTCTGCTCCCAGAAGCGCTCTGTCAGTGTCATTTAGTATTTACCTTCGGTTGGCGCTTTATACAGATCCAGCAAATATTCTTCTTTTGCCGGTGGCATCTGCAGGTAGAAACCGTTAGTACGTATCTCTTTCATCACTTTAGCGGCTTCCGCACGGGCCAGTTTCTTCTCTTCGGTCAGTATCATGGTTATGGTTGATACAGGCTTGCCAAACATTTCCAGCAGCTGCTCAGGTACACGCTTCATGCCTTCCATTTTGTCTACGTACAGATACATTTCGTCTTTACGTGGACTTTTGAATACTTCACACACCAGTTTCAAGGTTGTTACCCCTAATTTAAAACACATAAGCAGCGAAACAGAGACTTCAGAGCAAGCGATGCGATAGTTACTGGCGTTTTACACAGAAAGTATCGCATTACTTTTGTTTTGCTATGAATATTTCACTATGAATAAAAAGTTATCGTCGGCTTGCCAGCTCTGTCAGCTTGGCTAATAGCGGTTCACCGATCAGGCTTTCACGCCAGCCGCGCCACTCTTCTGGCATCTGGTTCAATTCGCCGCGAACGGCGCTGTTCAGTAGTTGTTCCAGCTGGCGTTTGCGTACCAGTAGTTCTGGTGGCAGGTTGTTGGCTTCTGCCACGCTACGTACCAGCTTTTTCAGTGCTTTTGCCCAGTCCCGATAGGGTTGGCCAATGGGTGAAGGAATCGAGCTTGGCCACATCGCCTGAGAGCGTTCGCGCCCCAGTCGGATCAACTCTAAAATCTGATCGCCATCACGTTTGATTGCTGCCGGGCGCAGACCGTCTATTTGAGATAACTCAAAGCGATTGGAGGGCAGTTTAAATGCCAGTAGCCACAGCTGATTATCTGACAACAGACGACCGCGAGGCTGGTTGCGCTTGCGTACTTCCTGTTCGCGCCAGGCGGCAAGATTCTGCAACACCGCCAGTTTTTCCTGGGACAGTTTCCAGGCTTGTTTTACCCGCAAGTAATAGAACTCATCGTCCAGGGGCATGCTGGCAAGGCGAGCGATCTGGTTACATTCTTCACGGCACCAGACCTCACGCCCCTGATCCGCCAGTTTCTGCTGAATCATGGGCCAGATCCGGTACAGATAATACACGTCTGCTGCAGCGTAGATGCACTGGGATTCGGTCAGTGGGCGTTGCAACCAGTCTGAGCGGGTTTCTTCTTTTTGCAGGGTAATCTGCAGCCAGTTTTCCACCATGCGCTGGTAGCCCACGGCCAGGGTTTCCCCCAGAAACGCCAGGGCAACCTGGGTATCCATGAGCGGGCGAGGCACCTCGCCGGACAGTTTGGCAAACACGTCCAGGTCTTCCGAGCAGGCATGTAGCACTTTCAGTACGGATTCTTCGGTCAGTACATTAGCAAAGGGCTGCCATTGAGTGATTTTTGTTGGGTCAATCAGCCAGCAGTTCTTATCGTCCTGCACCTGAATTAATGCGGCTTTGGGATAAAAGGTATCCACACGCATGAATTCGGTGTCCAACGCCAGAAACGGCTGGGTTAACCAGTATTGGCACTGTTGCTCTAATACCTCATTGGAGGTAATAAATTGGTAGGAGATCGCTTGTTCCGTCATTATTCCGTCATTGGTAACCGGCCGGCTAATGCGCGACTCAGAGTACCACCGTCAATATATTCCAGCTCACCACCTACGGGTATGCCATGGGCCAGTCGTGAGACTGTCACTGGCAGATCACGCACCATTTCAGCAATATAATGGGCTGTGGCTTCACCTTCCACTGTGGGGTTTGTGGCCAGGATCAGTTCTTTAATTTCACCGGTCTGTATGCGTTCCTGCAGCAGATCCAGTCCTAACGCATCCGGGCCGATACCATCAATAGGCGATAGATGTCCGGTCAGAATAAAGTACCGACCGTTAAAGCCTCCTGCTTGCTCCATAGCAATTTGGTCAGCAGGGGTTTCCACTACGCATAGTAAGCTATCGTCCCGTCTGTCGCTGCGACACAAGCCGCAAATATCTTCTTCTGTCAGGGTGCGGCATTGACGGCACTGGCCAACCTGATCCAGGGCTCTGGTCAGGATCTCGGACAGATGCATACCCCCTGGTCGATCCCGCTCCAGCAGATGCAATGCCATGCGCTGAGCCGATTTTGGCCCAACACCGGGTAAGCAACGCAGTGCTGTGATCAGTTGTTCCACCAAGGGGCTAAATGCCATATTACTTTTCCTACTACAAAAGAAGTTGAAGGCATGGGGTTTTACCTGAGTAAAAGCACGCCCTCACAAAACCATACCCACAAGTAAAGATGTCATTGCATCTGTATGCAGATAAAAATACAGGTTGATTAAAATGGCATTTTAAAGCCTGGAGGCATCTGCATGCCGCCAGTCATTTCAGCCATTTTTGCCTGAGTCGCTTCTTCAACACGGCGTACAGCATCGTTTACTGCTGCAGCGAGCAGGTCTTCCAGCATCTCTTTATCTTCGCTCATCAGGGATTCATCGATGCTCACCGCACTGACATCATGGCGACCATTCATGGTTACTTTTACCATGCCTGCACCGGCTTCACCTATCACTTTCTGATTGGCCGCTTCTTCCTGCATCTGCTGCATTTTTTCCTGCATCTGCTGAGCCTGCTTCATCAGCTCGCCCATTCCGCCTTTACCAAACATAGTGTTTACCTCTATCTGACAAATAAAAATTGTTTAAGCGCTATATCGACGTCGTACCGCATATGGTGTGACGTAATACGATCTATTTTAATAGGGCAGCTAATAATCTGATGCTGCCTGTATGCTCAAGCCTGAATGAGATTTTGCTCATGGATTTGAATCAGTCAAATCGACGGATTAAACCAGAGGCTCCACCGACTCCATATCGACCTCTGCACCCATCTCACTTATTAAGCGCTGAATATGATCATCCTGCATAAAGATCTGCTGTGCCTGATGCTTGCGCAGCGCCTTGAGCTGTTCTTCACGCATCGCTGGTGTTTCAATATGGGTGCGGGTTTGCTCAATTTCAATGCGTACGGGCTGATTAAACAGCTGTGTAATTGCCTGCTGCCAGCTGTTGATCCGCTCCTGGGTTAAAAACTCCTGTCGGACCAGCTGAGTATTAAAGTGCAGTGTATCGCCTTCTTTCCGGGTTAATGCCGAGTTTTGTGCCAGTGTGCGTTCCAGGCCATTCAGGGCTAAATGAGGGAATACACCCAGCCAATCGTTATTGTCTTCCAATTGGGTCGGACAAGGGCCTACCAGTGGAGTAATACCACTGTCACTGTTTTGCTCCAGCTGAACGGGAGGGGTGATCTGAGCGTGTTGCGCGGACTCCTGAATAACAGGCTCTTGGGTAGCAGGTTCAGGCATGGGCTCGGGCATCATCTGCTGATACTCTGGCGCAGGTATCTGACCCATATCGGGATATTCAGGCGCAGGGATCTGATCCAGCACAGCGAGTTGATCATATCCTGGTGCAGTGTCCTGAGGCGCTTCTCTCTGCGTAATGACTGGAGCGGGTTCTGATGTTTGCTCAGCCGCTTCGGGGGCTACCGGCAGGTCTTCCCATGGGGGAATATCCATAGGGGGCTGCATAGCCGTAAGGTTTGGTGTTTGCGTTTCAGTCGCCTTGGGGACAGTTTCAGCCGGTGAGGCTGCAGGCGCTATTACTGGCGCTTCTGTAGGTGCCAGTGTTTCTGTGGGTGCCGGTACCTCTATGGAGGCAGGTGCTTCCACTGGTGCAGGTGCTTCTGCGGCAACAGGCTTTTCTGCTGGAGTCGCTACCTCAAGCGAAGCTGTCATGCCGGGAAAGTTTGCCATACGCAAGCCCGGTCCTTCTGTGCTTTTGCCTGCGCCTGTCTCGCTTGATCCTACATTGGCTGTTGGTGCAGTGTGTTGCACCGGCTCAGGCTGTTGTATCGAGTGAGGTGTCGATTGAGCCACAGGCTGAGCAGGCGCAGAGTTAACCGGAGCTGAGGGTTGATTCAGGACTGCTTTTTTTTTACCGTCGGCCAGACGGGCGCTTAATGCCGCTCCGGGGGAGCTACCGCCGCCTGTGTTAGCCGTATTTGCGGCAATAGGGACTCCTTGAGGAGCAAAGGCCAGCATTCGAATCATCGCCATCTCAAAGCCGGTACGCATATCCGGTGCTAAGGGTAGATCTTCCTGGCTTTTAATCGCAATCTGGTAATACAGTTGCAGGTCTTCCGCGCTTATACAGGCGGCATGATTGATCACCTGCTCACGATCACCCTGAGCGTTATCCACTGCATCAGGCAACAGCTGAGCCACGGCCATGCGGTGCAGATAAAGCGCCATATCCGCCAGTATCGTTTCAAAGTCTGCCGCCTGTTCCGATAACCGGGCCGCTTCGCCCAACATGGCCGCTGCATCCTGGTTGATCAGATGGTCGATCAGTTGCGCCACATGGCGCTGATCCACCAGCCCCAGCATCTCGCTGACCTGGCTGGCGCTGATCTGCCCCTGACCATAGGCGATCGCCTGATCAGTTAAGCTCAGGGCGTCACGCATACTGCCATCAGCCGCGCGGCCCAGTTGCCACAAGGCTGCATCATCAAAAGGAATCTGCTCCTGAGTCAACACATTGCTCAGGTGCTCAACCACACGTTCTGGAGGCATATTTTTCAGGTTGAACTGCAAACAACGGGACAAGACCGTCACCGGCAGTTTTTGCGGATCTGTGGTTGCCAGCAGGAATTTGACGTGCGGAGGGGGCTCTTCCAGCGTTTTCAGTAGGGCGTTGAAACTATGGGTCGACAGCATGTGCACCTCATCGATCAGGTACACCTTAAAGCGACCTCTGGATGGCGCGTATTGCACGTTATCCAGCAGCTCGCGGGTATCTTCAACCTTGGTACGGGACGCTGCATCCACCTCAATTAAGTCAACAAAACGACCTTCGTCGATCTCGCGGCAACTGGTACATTCGCCACAGGGACGGGAGGTAATACCTGTCTCGCAGTTCAGGCACTTAGAGATAATCCGGGCAATCGTGGTTTTACCTACACCCCGGGTGCCCGTAAACAGATAGGCATGGTGTAAACGATCGTTATCAAGTGCGCTGACCAATGCCTTACGCACATGATCCTGCCCCACCAGTTCATGGAAATTCTTAGGGCGCCACTTTCGGGCAAGTACCTGATAACTCATAAAAACCTATCGGTCAAAGATGAAACACCGCCGCAGGCAAAACACTGAAAACCTTTGCCACGACAAAACGTCATAAAGCTGCGTATTGTACAATAATTTTTCCTGTTCGGGTTGCCTAAAATTGTGTTTTACTGCTCAACACAAACAGGTCGAATAAACACTCGAAAATATTAAGCATCTGCACAAAAGTTTTTCGACATTGATACCTTTATCCTCTCCGGCCGCTGGCTGGAGAGGATAGAGTAGAATAGAAATATTTATGTGGCATGTGGCGTGCTTAGCAAGCCAGCTCAAAAACCTATCGAGGAGCCCTTATGCTGGAAATTCGTAATGTCGATGCTTTTATTCAGCACAACCAGGTCTTTCACAACCTGAACCTGAATGTAGCGGATGGGGAAAAGGTTGCTATTCTGGGGCCTAATGGTGCAGGTAAGAGTACGTTGTTAAAGCTGATCAGCCGGGAGATCTATCCGGTTGTGAAAGAGGACAGCTATATTCGCCTATATGGTAATGAAATGGTTAATCTCTGGCAGCTACGTCAGAAAATAGGTCTGATCACTCAGGAACTGCAGGAAGACTACACGCCTTACTGTACCGCCTTTGATGTGGTGCTATCAGGCTTTTTTGGTTCTATTGGCCAACATGACCACCTACAGGCAACGGAAGCACAAAAAGCCCACGCACAAACGCTAATCCATCGGGTGGGGATGCAGGGCCATCAGCAACAGATGTACCAGCGTTTATCGACTGGACAGAAACGCCGCCTGTTATTAGCCCGTGCTCTGGTACATAATCCCAGAGCACTAATTTTTGATGAACCTTCCAACGGTTTGGATATCTCAGCATCCTATGAGTTGTTAAAAATGATGCGCTCCTGGTGCCAAGCCGGTCAAACCCTTCTCTTAGCCACCCACCATGTGGATGAAATCGTGCCGGAAATTGAGCGGGTCATCCTTATTAAGCAGGGTAAGGTCATTGCAGACGACAGCAAAGACACGGTATTGACATCGGATAAACTGAGCCAACTGTATGAAATCCCCTTACAATTACAGCAGCAGGATGGCTGGTATCGCATCTGGTTTAAATAAACCTTTTTATCGAAGAGTTACTTTCTAACACCATGATAAACAAAACTTTTTAAATAAAGCTCACGGCAGTATTTTATTCAACATGATTTATATGTAACATTATGTAAACGCGGTTAAATGGTAGATAAGTGCTACTGAAGATATGGACTGTCCTGATAGGTATGCTGCTTGACTGGAGACAATAATGAAAGCTAAAACAACCCTGGTGTATTTAATAGGCGTCGGCCTTAACAGGGCTGGTCTATACCTATCCGGCGTGGCTCAACTCGGTCTGATTGGACTCAGTTTGATCGGCTTGACTCTGTCGCCTGCTGCCCAGGCTGATCACGATGTTTTTGAACAGGTCTTCAACAAACACCAGTTTGTAATGTTACTGATTGACCCGGCAACGGGTCAGATTGTGCAGGCAAATCCTGCTGCATCCCGCTTTTACGGTTACTCAGTCTCCAGCCTGGAGCAGATGAAAATTCAGCAGATTAATGCCCTGAGCCCGGAGGCGGTTGCTGAGGAAGGAGCACTGGCCTCTAAAGAAAACCGGAACTATTTTATCTTTCGGCATAAGGCCGCTAGCGGTGAGGTATATACTGTCGAAGTCTCCTCAGTACCCATGAACTATGATGGAAAAACACTGCTGTTTTCTATTATTCGGGACATCACCGCCCTACGGGAAACGGAAGATGCATTCTGGCATTATCAGAACAACCTTGAAAAGATGGTGGAGGAGCAGATTGCTCAGCTTAAGTCCAGCGAATACTCCTGGCGTGTACTCCTGAGTACCATCATCCTGCTGCTAGTGTTTGGCGCTGCAGGCCTGATTGTTATGCTGCAAAAAAGTAAGATAATGCGCCGTGCTCTGACTCATGAAAAACAGCGTCTTGATGAAGTCATCTGGAGCACTAATGTGGGGACCTGGGAAAAGCATATTCCTACCGGTAGAGTCATTATTAATGAGCGCTGGGCAGAAATGCTGGGGTATACCCTGCAGGAGGTTACTCCTCTTAACCATACCAGCCGACAGGAGTTTATCCATCCTGACGATCTGGAAATATCGGATGAACGCCTGCGTGAACACTATCGGGGTAAAACAGATAGCTATTCTTGTGAGATGCGTTTACGTCACAAGCAGGGAAATTGGGTCTGGGTACAGGATCATGGCAAGGTTGTTGAGCGGGATGCTCAGGGTAAGCCGTTGCGCATGGTGGGTACTCACCAGGATATCAGTGAGCAGAAAAAGGCCAGCGAACAACTCAAGCATCTGGCTCATTTTGATCTGTTAACCGATCTGCCGAACAGAACTCTGTTCTATGATCGCTTTCATCAGGCTATTCTGGTTGCCCGACGCAATAACTCACTGCTGGCGATGCTGTTTGTGGATCTGGATGGTTTTAAGAGTGTCAACGACAATTATGGTCACAGCAGTGGAGACAAAGTGCTGCAAGTGATTGCTCAGCGCCTGAAAGATGCGTTGCGTCAATCCGATATTGTTGGTCGGATGGGGGGAGATGAATTTTCGGTCTTATTGCAGAACTTACACAAGAAAGAAGATGCACTGCAACTGGCTGCTAAAATGATTGAGCAGATCAAACAACCGATTCCGTTGGACAATAATCAAAGTGCAACACTGTCGGGTAGTATTGGCATCGCTTTTTACCCAGAGCACGCCATAGAAGCGGAAGACCTTGTTCAGCTGGCAGACGATGCGATGTATTTCGCGAAGAAATCAGGCAAGGGGCGTTACTCTGTTTCCGGTACTTCAGTCTGCCATCAATCCTGGCACCCCGGGCAGTAATAATGACAAAGAGTCCTTGGTTTTAATACGTCGGAATCAGGCATAACAAGAGATCAAGTCCATATAGGCACTTAGCCTCCGGCCTTACGAAACGTTAGATTTATACGACAATCCCCTGTGATCGGGTGCCAACCTGGTTTCAGGGGTTTGATACCATGAAAACGCAGTCGATCATCTCCTCCCCATACTAAAACATCACCGTGTTGCAACAATAAAGTTTGTTTTGCATCACCCCGGATAAAACCACCCCAAAGAAACTCCGCTGGTAACCCCAGCGAAACGGAAACAATCGGCTGGGTCAGATCCTGTTCATCTTTATCCTGATGCAACGACATCTTGCTGCCAGGGATATAGCAATTAATAAGGCAGGCATCAGGCCTGAAATCACGAAACCCGGCCTCGGCTGCAGCCTTAATAGCAAGCGATGAGAATAGTGGTGGCATATTGGGCCGGGGCTGATGAGTATCCGGGTCATAAGAAGAATAGCGATAGCCTTTGGCATCGCTGATCCAACCCAGAGTACCGCAACTGCTTAATGCCACAGACATCCGCTGTCCACCAGGTGTATTCATATATCGTGGTGGAGATAGCAGTAAAATATCTTCCAGTAGATCCCGTATTTCTGTCGCATTATCACAGATAAATCCTGGCAGAATACAGGTGTTATCGGCTAAAAAATGCTTTGTGTCCTGCTTTTTGGGGATAGAGAAAAGCTCGCTTTGCATAATATTCAGTGTCAGGGCTGACTTCCTATATATCGACTGATTATTGATGTTATCTGTGTCTCGAATATTTTTACACTAATAACTTGCGACATTATCAATCGTCACCAATATTTCTATTAGGACTCCCTGATACGGATATCTCGTTCCCCATTAGCTCTGTTTCTGCAAAATGATAGGTTTGTCTAAGCCATCATATTCAGGAGTGTTATATTACTTCTTTTCAACAGTAAGCAGAGCTTGCGCCGTTTTGGAGCCCCTTTATGAAACTTAAGCTCTCCCAGCTTCTTTATCTTGGATTTTCTATTGTTATTGGCTTGATGATTCTCTCCTCAGTCTTAGTATGGGTTCAACAAGCGGCCTCTACGCAAATTGCAGAAGAGGTTAAAACCGACGATGTTCCTGGCGCTATTCTTTACCTGCAGGTAATGAATAAACTTGGGGATATGCAAACCAATGTACTGGAATACCTGACAGGTGAAACAGATGAAGTAAAAGCCTTTGAAGAAAACTATCGGGCTTTTAATGGCTATTTTAATCAACTGGTGCCATTGGAGTCAGCCAAAGAGTCCGATCGTCAAAAGATGGAGACGATACGCACTCAGGTGGGCCGTTATCACCATCAGGCCTTGAATGGCATCTTTAATCACTATAACCCTGATACTGAGAAGTGGGCGCTGAAAACAGTTGATCAACTAGAAAAAAATGTCGGTGCTGAGCTCGAAACCCTGCTGGATGAACTCAAGGAGCAAGAGTTTGCTGACGCATTTAAAACCACTGATATCAATGAAATGCTCAATAATGATCTGCCCGGCATGCGTTACTACCTGGAGCTGATTGATGAGTCTGGTGACATGCTTTCTTCTCTGACTGAATATGTCTCCGGGGAATCCGATGAAGTAGAAGCTTTTAATCAATACTCAGTCTCCTTTAAAAGTTTTCTGGAGCAGCTGCGCAAGCTGGAGCAGAGACCCGATAAAGTCAGTAATTTCAATAGAATTGAAGCGCTTTACGACCAAATCCAGGAGACTGCACAGGCTGTCTTTACAAAATATAACCCTCAAACCAAGCTTGATGCCCTGGCTTTAGTCGATCAATTGGAACAAGACATATTTACAAAAGTGGAAGAGATTCTGAATACATCGGCTAGTGAAGAGCAGGCCGATGCGACTTCTGCGTTAAGCACATTGGATCAAGAGCTGAAAAATGTCAGTCAGGGGATCATCTTACTGACCATTATTGCTGCTGTGATTGGTGTATTTATTTCTCTATATACCGTTCGTTATATTGTCCGCAGAGTTGAACGGGTCTCAAACATTGCCGAACGTGTGGCACAGGGCGACCTGACTGCGCCCAAAATTGATGATCAGTATGGTGATCAGATTACTCTCTTGGCCAGCTCCGTTAACAGTATGCAGGATAATCTGAAGAAACTGATCAGTGAAATCGCCAGTGTAACGGAACAAGTCAATATCTCTGCCAGTGAAATGGCAACCTCGTCCAGCAATGTTGCGCGAGGCAGTGAGGAGCAAGCCTATAAAGCGGAAATGGTTGCTGCTGCCGTAGAGCAAATGAGTGCAACTATTGGAGAGATTGCACAGCAGAGTACCGTTGCTAATGATCAATCCAATGCTGCCGGGCAACAGGCAGAAGAAGGCATTAAGATTATGAGCCAGGCAGTAGCGGGGATTCGTAATATCTCCACGGTGGTTAACGACACTGCTGAGTCGATCCAAAGCCTGAGTGCCCGCAGCAATGAGATTGTCGAAGTGATTAAGGTGATCAGCGATATCGCTGAACAAACCAATCTATTGGCTCTAAATGCGGCTATTGAAGCAGCCCGTGCAGGTGAGCAAGGGCGCGGTTTTGCAGTGGTCGCCGATGAGGTGCGTCAACTAGCAGAGCGAACCACGAAGGCTACCGATGAAGTGGCAGGCTTTATTCATGCCATTCAAGGAGAAACGGAAACTGCAGTACAACGAACTGAAAGAGGTACAGGGCTGGTCATAGAGGGTGTTGAGCTATCGGAAGCGGCGGGCACCGCGCTGACTACCATTGTGGATTCTGCAAAGACCATTAATCATATGATCACCACAATCGCAACGGCCGCTGAGCAACAAGCGGTCGCTGCCAGCGAGATGGCGAATGATGTCACTGCGATCAGTGCTATTGCCAAAAGCTCAGCCAGTGAAACCACCTCGGCCGAGCGATCAGCACAACAACTCAAAGAGCGTGTGCATCAGCTGGAAGCTTTGGTTGAGCGCTTTAAGGTATAAGTTGATAGAGGGCTAAGTTTGTATCAGGCATTGCGGTTAAGGGCTTTTTGTATATGTATACAGTAAAGAGATTGTCCAACAGGTCAGGAAAGTGAGGCGTTTTAACCATTTTGGCATGAAGCTGGTATTTTTAAAGCCTGTGGAATAACCCCGCTTAAACAATCAGGATATCGGAGCCTGAATTAGGCTTCGATATCCATAGAGGGACTGAACTATGGGGTTATATCGTCAATTTATATGGCCACTGCAGTGCCTGTTATAGTGATTCCGCCACTTGTGGGGATTATCACTTCCAGCAAACTGGGTCGGCCCATAACAACGCCCTGATGCACAGAGATATGAGCTGGAGCCTGAATTAAACCCGCTTCTCTTAAATAACCACCCAACGCCGCTGCCGCCGCACCAGTGGCAGGATCTTCAACTACACCACCAATAGGGAAAGGGTTTCGACTATGGATCACCGAATCACTTTCACGCCAGATCAGCTGTAGTGTGGTGATATTCTCAGCCTGCATCAGTTGCTTTAAACCATCGAAGTCATAGCTCAGATCATCCAGGCGTTCCTTTGAGTTGGCCGCGATTACAAAGTGCCAGTTACCAGCGTAGGCATTGGCAGGTGGAATAGCGGGATCAAGTTCATCAGTTTGCCAGCCCAGAAGCTTCAGTATTTGCTCTAGCAGGGCAGCCTCTGCCAGTTGATATTCTGGCTCAATAGAGGTCAGAGCTGCAATTTTAAACTTCCCTTCAGTCTTAACCGCGACGGGTACTTCTCCCACTGTAGTGCTTAACAGATAAGTATTATCGCCATCGGACTCTCCCAGAGCGACGCCGCTGGCAATGGTGGCGTGGCCGCAGAAAGCGACTTCCGCCTCCGGGCTGTAGTAGCGAATAGTACGCTTTTGACCTGCACTAGCAGCCTGTCGGACTATTAGCCCATTTCATCCAGATCTAGGATAATAGCCCTTTTCAGGTTCCAGCAGGATATATCATGAGTCGCTTTCGTACCATCGATCGTCAAACGCCTTATCTACTTCCTCCATCTATTGATGACTGGCTGCCTGAAGATCATTTAGCTCGCTTTATTGTAGAGGTTGTCGATAGTCTGGATTTGCAAGCCATCCAGGGAGCATATCGCGGGAGAGG
>NZ_AULT01000058.1 GCF_000422425.1 Oceanospirillum beijerinckii DSM 7166 | reverse complement strand
AGCATCCTCAGGAGAATATACCGGCTTATCCTGGGTACGTTACAGGCACGGTATCCGGGCCGGAAAAACGCCAGTTCAATGGCTGCACTGCACATTGGTACGACCATGAAAAAGCAGAGGAAATAAAAGAAGAGGTCGGCAGTACGCCCCGTAAACGGCTGCCGGATCGGTACGACTCAAAAGAAAAAGCGATGGACGCCATTAAGGCAGAGATGCACCGGATAACCCGGCAGGGTGATTACTTGAGATTGGATTGTCCAGGCAATCCCATGCTGGCGGCAGAGTGCCTGCTTAATCTGAGTGCTTTCCCATTTAACCGGGCGGATGGTCAGTGGTCTATTGACCGTGTAACACATAGATATAGTGGAGAATACAGATGCAATGTAGAAGCAACCCGTCCCGCCTAGTGCGGGCTTTTTTTTGTCTTGTGGGTAGTGGTGCGTTGGTTGCCTGCAGTGGCAATCAAATCACGTCAGAGCAGCAAGCGGCGCTGATGAGTGAGTATGCAAAGCAACAAACGTTACAGATCAGTTGTAGTGGTCCGTGCAGCCTGAGCTATAAAGACCCCCGCGACAAGTTGAGCCTGCCTAAGCAAACGAACGGCTATGACGTGGCGAATACACTGATTAACACTGCGGGATCTGTTGCTGCCGGGGCGGCACCTTGGGCTGCAGTGACGGGTATTGTTAAAACCGGCTTTGAGCATACGGGGGACAATGTGAGCGGTAGCTACAATAGTGACTCGACCCATGCGCCTGTTGTGGTTGATCAGCCAGCGCCTGTAGTCGTCACAGCCCCTGATCCGGTGGTGGTAACGGCCCCTGATCCAGTGGTGGTACAGCAATGAAAAAGCAGAGATTGGTGGTAGTTTAATCCGGTATTTTTGCTGGCGTGGTGCGCCTATATTGCGCCTTACGCTTTTAATGCGTATTTATCTTTTTGTTTTTATTGGTTTTTTAGGATTTAAAGATCCAATACGACACTGGACAATCTTGACCAGTTTGAAAGCCGCTTTAGCCGGGTGGCATCGGCTTCAGACAGCGCCCTGAGTCGTATCAGCTATATTCACGATGTCAGCTTTGCCTCACTGGCAAAACTGGATCACTTTATCTACAAACAAAACGGCTATACCGCCGTCAATCTGGGATTGGATTCTGCAAATGCTCAGGCTGCCCGGGTGAATCAATTTAACTGCCGTCTGGGTAAATGGCTGGATGGCGAAGAGTCTCAGAACGACTTTGGCCATCTACATGCCTATAAAGCAGTGGACGCACCGCACCATCGGGTACACGAATCAATGCAGCAAGCATTGGATGCACTCACCGGTGATTGGGAGCAAAGTCCTCAGGTACAGCAGCAGCTGTTTGAATCCTTCTCCGACGTCGAACAAGCCAGTGATAATGTGATCGAAAATCTGGATAAGATGGTAGTTGAAAAGCATGGGGCTCACAGGGGCTAGTCGGCCCCTGAGGCTTTTTTCTAACCAGACATACGGAACACAGAACACTGAAACATAAGGAGGCTTTTCCAGGTTCCGCGTTTAAAGCGCCATCTGGTTTGACCTATTAAAATCGGGCACCCGGTTCCAGATCGTCAAACTTCATCGGTTTGCTGAGCAGATAACCCTGGCCATAGTTGCAGTTAAACAGTTTCAGTTTTTGGTACTGCTCATCCAGCTCAATGCCTTCAGCGATCACCTTAATGTCCAGATCGTGAGCCAGGCGGATAATATTCTTCACTAACGCCTGATTTTTCTCGTTGGATAACATCGACTGCACGAAAGACTTATCGATCTTGAGCAGATCGAAAGAGAAGTCTTTTATATAGTTCAGCGCAGAGTAACCGGTGCCAAAATCGTCAATAGAGATCTTAATCCCCATGGACTTCAAATAACGCATTTTCATCTCCAGCTGCTTACCATCTTCCGCCAATATCCGTTCGGTCAGCTCCACCTCGATCTGGGATGGCGAGACACCGGCCTCATCCAACGCCCGCTTCAAGGTATCAATAAAGGAATCCGCAACAAAATGCAGATAAGAGACATTGATGGCGACATTGATAGGCCGACCTTCCTGTGCCGATAAGCGGGCGATATCCTGACAGGCCTGACGGATCACCCACTGCTCAATCGGGATAATCATGCCTTCTTCTTCTGCGATACCGATAAATGAATCCGGCGGTACAAAACCGATCTCTGAACTGTGCCAACGGATCAGTGCCTCATAACCGGAGACCTGTCCTGTATTGATATTAACGATGGGTTGATAATTGAGGAAAAAATCCTGATCCTGTACCGCCCGGAACAACAGGTGACGAATACGATCCCGGTCGTTGATCTCTTTGTCTAATGTGCCCTGATAAAACACCACCTGAGCATTTTTCTTGGATAGCTTCGCCATGCGCTCGGCACTGAGCAGTAGTTGCTCAGCATTGGTAAAATCTTTCGGATATTGCGCAATACCGATCGCCGCCGACAGAGAAACCGAGACACCGGATTCCCGTAACTGGAACATATCTTCCAAACGTTTTTTCAAACGACCCGCGATCGTCACCATATTGCCTTCGGTGATGGGCGTTTTATTAAGCAACACAAAGCGATCATTGCCGTAACGGGAGATATAAAAATCCCTCGCGTAGAGGTTTTCAATGGCGGTTTTGGTCGCGACCAGGAACTCATCCCCGGCAGCATTGCCGTGCAGGCTGTTGATCGACTTGAAGTTGATAAAGTCCACATGCACGACAAACAGGGAGGCCATATCATTGGCGGCCAAACGCTGCTTCAGATAATTCTGACAGTTCTTTCGGTTGGGCAAGCGGGTGACGGAGTCATAATTCGATTCCTCTTCCAGCTTCAACTGATAAGCCACCGCTTTAGCCTGCTCATGCTCCAGACGTTCACTGAGATCGTTAATACTGTCTTTGATCAGTTCAATCTCATAGGGTTGGCGACGGGGAAAGCTGATCTGGTGTCCCATGCGATCAAAAGAGAGTTGGGTAATCTTACTGGTCACCAGCTGCAAACCATCGAGCACCGACCACTTAACGACAAAAAAGATCGCCAGCGCCTGCAGTGGCAGAAAGATCAGCAGGAAATACAGAGCGTCGATCACCTTATCCTTGATCCCGGCCTCCAGCACACTTTCGTCCAGATAAAGCCGGATAAAGGCAAATTGCTGGTCATCCCGATTGAGCGGCAGTGAGATAAAGCGGGAGTCCACTGGCATGGTGCCGGACTCCAGTTCCATATAGGGCAGGGCTTCCACCTCAACCCGCTTAATATAGGAGGAGGTAGTGACACCCTCGATTATCTGCTGCACCTGGCTGTCGTTGAAGTTCCAGATCGCCTCCTCCAGAGAAGGCAGATGAACGTGTTTAAAGCGATCAATGCTCTGTTGAAATTCCATACGCACATTGCTGACCGTTGCCATCAAGGTTAGCCCGGTATAGATCCCCGTGGTTAAGATGGCAAACAGTACAGAGGAAAGGATCAGTTTAGAGGTGATGGTGCGCATCTAGTTCAGCCACTTAGCAATAATGTTTTGATATTCCTGTGTCTTTTTAAATGTAGCTAATTCCCGATCAAACTCAGTGGCGATCTGCTGGATATCAGGGTGTACAGAGCGCTTGATAAAGGCTGCCGGATAACGCTTACTGTAGAGCGGTTGGGTGGAATACGCCAACTGATCTGCAACACCCAACAGTTTGGCCGTGTACATGCCGTAGGTTTTATTGGCTATGGTGACATCCACACGACCGCTGGCGACTTTGAGCAGGTTCTGCTTCAGACTCGCTACCGGGTAGAGTTGTGGGTGCAGTGTCTCCCGGGTCAGATCCCCCTGAAATGAATCCCGTCCGTTACCGTAAGGAAACTGTTGCCAGACACTTTGGTGATAGGAGTTGCCCTGAATAATTCCCACACTCAGCCCCTGAGTTTTGGCATAGTGCAGATCCAGAAATTCAGGCTTAAAGCGCCCCTTCTGATAGAAGAAAACAAAATCCCCCTGCCACATATCCGTTTTGGGATACCAGACAAAAGGTTCTCGTGCCGCCTTACGACTGGTGGTCAGGATCACATCCGCCAACCCCTTTTCCACGTGATACCAGGCCCGTTTCCACGGCATAATGCGGTATTCAACGTCATAGCCCAGCCTGGCAAAGATACGGTCGCAGATATCTATATCGATACCGACAACCTGACCATCCTGCACAAACTCATAAGGAGCAAATTCCTCACCAATGACCAGTAATTTTTTTGTACTGGCTTGAGCTGGAAGTGACAGTGAGAGTAAACACATAAGAGGGATTATCAGAACCCCAAAACCAGGCGTACGCGTAAGCCATACGCTAAAACAGCACCTTAGGCACTGACCCCAACGCCACCACACACTTTGGCAGAATATCACGCTATCGTTCACTTATTCGCTATTTTAACAGTGCCATTCAATAGCAGTTATATGTCACTAATATGACAAAGAGAGAGTAAACGTTAGCCCTTATGTCGAAAGGCTAAGAAGCATGACGTGACTGCTCACCGCCCTATCGGGCGAGCGTTGACGCATATTTTTGCTAAAAGCATTCGTTCCTGAAATCCATCTCTTGCGGCAGAGCAAACCAACACAGCTCTTTTGCGACATCAGACAACTCCAGACTGTAAGTCATCTCACCGCGGGGTTGAGTCAGACGCGCTTCCCCCTGCGCCAGCAATTCCGAATAATCCACAGCCGTGGCTTGATTGCCTGCGCCCCATTTACTGCTTTCATGCAATTTATTGCTTTCTCCAGGCATATTGCTTTCGCTAGGTATACTGCCTTCTCTAAGCCCATCGTCTTCGCCTAACAGCCAGCTCTGTGCATCTGTCAGATCAACCGGCAGTTCCGTTTGCTGGCCCTGATAACGCCACACGCCCTGCTGCGCACCAAAACGATAATAGGGCAGTAAACGCCAGCCATGTTCCGCAACCAGCTCAATGGCACTGGCCAGATAATCTGCGGTTGGCTCATCAATAAAGTAGTTCAGGTTGATACGCACCCAACCCGGACGCAGCACACCATTGCCCGACAGAATCTGCTGCTCCAGCGCCTTACTGGTTGCCATATCCAGCCCCAGCAGCTCATGACCATAAGGCCCTGCACAAGAGCAGCCGCCACGGGCCTGAATACCAAACAGGTCATTCAGCAGCGCAACAATAAAACCGTAATGCAGCGGTTTGCTCTGGCCCTGTTGGTCACGATGCAGCACCTGGAAGGAACAGATCGACAGGCGTTCCACCTCCGTATTACCCAGCACCTGAATATTGGGTTGATCCGCCCAACGCCACAGCAGGTTTTGAATCAGTCGATGTTCATTGTGTTCAATGACATCTGTACCCACCTGCTGCTGCAACTGGAATACCAGACCGGCACGAATCGATTCCACTATCGCAGGCGTACCACCCTCTTCACGACGCTCAGCATCGGCGACATATTGGTGGTCTTCCGGCGTCACATACACCACAGTACCACCACCCGGCACCGCAGGAACGCTATTGTTGATCACCCGGTTATGCACCACCAGTAAACCCGGCGTACCCGGCCCACCGATATATTTATGAGGTGAGATAAACAGTGCATCCGCTTGAGAGGTTTGCAGATCAATGCCCACATAAGGCCCTGCCGCGGCATAATCCCAGAAAGACAGCGCCTGATAGCTATGCAACAACTCGGTCACCGCCAGAATATCGGTTTTGATACCGGTGACATTGGACGCCGCAGAAAAGCTACCTATCTTCAGACTGCGATTCTGATACTGCTGTAGTTTCTGCTCCAACACCTGCAGATCCAACTGCCCTTGCCTGGTCAGCGGGATACGTACCAGCGTGGCAATACTTTCACGCCACGGCAGTTCATTCGAGTGATGTTCATAAGGACCGATAAAGACCACGGGCCTGTCCTGCTCCGCAATCTGTTGCTGAAAACCGTATTCACTATCCAGCTGAGCCGGGAGCGCCAGGTTCAGCATCGCAATTAGCTTATTGATCGCCGCCGTCGCACCAGAACCGGTAAAGATCACCTGGTAGCTGTCATCCGCCCTTAACCCCTGACGCACCATCTGACGGGCCTGTTCACGCAGCACGGTACTTTGACGACCGGTAAACGAGCTTTCACTGTGAGTATTGGCGTAAAACGGCAGTACCTTGTACTGAATAAAGTCTTCAATAAACCTCAGGCTACGACCGGATGCCGTGTAGTCGGCATAAACCAGAGGCTTAGTGCCAAACGGGGTCTCTATCTGGGTATGCTCACCAATGATATTGTCGCGAATTTGCTGAAAACTGATCGACTGCATGACTCTCTCCAGGATGGCCCACCGGCCTAATGCTTTATAACAGTGTAAAAGCAGCCCTGAAGAACATTGTTTGTATTTCGACACTTACTACGATCAATTCAGGAATATAATTCCTTATTAGAGCCATATTAAAAATACTTATTCCATTTACTGACTTTAAAACAGAACAGATGAAAATAGACCGTACCGATAAAGCGATTCTTGAGCTACTGCAACGGGATGCCACCTTGTCTGTGGGGCAAGTGGCCGAAAAAGTAAATATTTCCAAAACCGCATGCTGGCGCAGGATGCAACAACTGGAAAAACAGGGCGTGATCGAAAAGCGGGTGGCGTTATTGAATGCCGAGCAAGTGGGTTTACCACTAACCGTATATATCTCAGTATGCACCAATCAACATAATGCAGGCTGGGCACAGAACTTCCAGCGGGTGACGCAGAATATCCCCGAGATTCTGGAAGTACACCGTATGAGCGGCGATCTGGACTATATGATCAAGGCGGTGGTGAGTGATATGAAGGGTTATGATCGGTTGTATAAAAAGCTGATCGATGCAGACCTGTCCGATGTCAGTGCCAGCTTTGTCATGGAAGAGATGAAACACACCACAGAGCTTCCCCTGGATCAGCTGTGATCATGGGGAAGCGGTGATCCCAGGGAAAACGGGGTAACGAAAGGCTGAGACCAACAAGGATACAGCCTAAGAAACGGGGCTAGAAAAAGCGCTCATAAGCCAGACTGCCCCAGACAATCACGGTCAGAGCCAAAGCGACAAACACTGCCGCAGAGCCGATATCTTTGGCTCTGCCTGATAACTCATGGTGCTCAGGACCGATCCGGTCGACAACCGCTTCAATGGCTGAGTTGATCAACTCAACAATCAAGACCAGAAAGCAGCAGGCGATCAGCAACAAGCGTTCCAGAGTGGTTTGTCCCAACCAGAACGCACTGGGGATTAGCAACAGACACAAAAACAGTTCCTGACGAAACGCCGCTTCATGTCGCAAGGCGGCTTTAAGGCCTTTAATTGAGTAGCCTGTCGAGTGAATCAGATGTTTAAAACCGGTATGTCCTGGCTTCATGTTAGTCCTAATACAGAGATCTTTGCTGCTTTAAGCGCAAGCGCCATCACAGTGAATAGATAAAAACAATCGATACGATAAAAGTGCTTCTGAACCGCAGCTGAAACCGCTCATGCCGGTATTTTATCATGCCTCGGATAGAAAGCATTCCATCTCGTCAATGAAGAAAACCAACGTAAAACAGTAGCGGGATTGATCAATTTTTACCTGGTGGAATAATCAGCATTCTGATCAGTCATGTTAATATAGAGAGCTTACTCAATCGATGGATGCATGAGCTGATTCAGCCCATCCCACTATTCAGCTCATCCCACTATTCAGCCCATCCCATTATAAAGGCTCAAGCTATGCACAATAGGACCATTGCAAAATGGACAACCCCTTTCTTCTTCAGCTGGTCAGCCAGCGAACAGTTTACCCGTAAGGATTGGTTCCGTTTCTGCAGCTGGTTGGCGATTATGGCAAGCCTTGCCGTATACCTGATCGCCAGTCAGTACCTAGGCTATATTCAGGTCAGCCAGCCCCACAGTATTATCTACCTGATCAGCGCCTACATCGGCCACTTTGCCCTGTTCCCGGTTATTGGCTGTCTATTGCTGCTGCCTGTTGCCTTACTGCTTCCCTATCGTCAACTGGTACTGCCACTATCCGCTCTTATACTCTTCCTGGGGCTCAGTTTGCTGGTGGTCGATACTCAGATCTATGCTCAGTATCGGTTCCATTTAAGCGGCTTTATCTGGGATATGCTGACAGGTCCCGGCGCAGGTGAAATCATTCAGTTATCCTGGCTAACACTGCTGGTAACCGCGCTTATCCTGGCTGCGATAGTACTCCTGACATTACTGGTACTATCTGGTACAGCCTGGTGTATACAGCAGCCCGGACTTAAGGGTAAAGGCTACGCTCTGTTCTCCATCTGGCTACTGGCACTGTCCACCAGCCATATTTTACACGTCTGGTATGAGGCTCACTACGATACGGAAGTGACCGGTATCACCCGGCATTTCCCCAGCTATTATCCCGCTACCGGCAAGCGAGCCTTAGTGAAGCGGGGCTGGATTGACCCTGAACAGATTCGCCCGGAGACAGCGTTCAATACCCACACCGGTAATAAAGGCCTGCGATATCCCGTCAACCCGCTGCAGTGTAGCGCACAGGAACAGCCTAAGAATGTACTGGTGATTGCGCTGGATGCGATGCGGGCAGATACATTAACGCCTGAGATTACGCCAAACCTTTATCGTCTGAGTCAGCAGGGTAACGCCCAGTATTTCACCGATCACTTCAGCGGCGGTAATGTGACAAAAGGGGGGATTTTTACTCTCTTCTTTGGTCTACCTGCAACTTATTGGGATGGCTTCGCTTCCGCTCAGCAAGGCGCACTCTGGATCAGAGAGCATCAACGCCAGGGCTATGCCATGGGTATATTCAGCTCTGCAACGCTACTCAGTCCGGCCTTTGATCGTACCGTATTTGCGTCTGTACCTGACCTGCGTTTAAAGAGTGAAGGACCCAGCCCTTCTGAAAGAGACAAGAATGCGATCCAAAACTTTGAACACTTTATTCAAAATAAACCAAAGCAATCGCCGTTTTTTGGCTTTCTCTTCTTAGATGCCATTCATGGCTATGACGTGCCTGAAGGGTATGAGAAGTTTCAGCCTCAGTGGAAGCGTGTGGATCATATCAAGCTTAACAATGACTTTGATCCTGAGCCCTATTTTAACCGTTACAAAAATGCCGCCTTTTTCCTGGATGAGCAGATCGGTCAGCTTATCGACAAACTGGATCATCAAGGTTTGCTTGAAGAGACTGTAGTCGTGATCACATCGGATCATGGCGAAGAATTTAACGACCTGAAACAGAACTTCTGGGGACACGGCAGTAACTTTAGCCACTACCAGAGTAAAACCCCTCTGCTAATACTGTGGCCAGGAAAAGAGAAAACGCGCATTGATCACCGTACGTCCCATTATGATCTTGCCCCTACCATCATGACTGAGGTATTGGGCTGTACCAATCCAACATCAGACTATGCGGTTGGTCATAACCTTTTTCAGCCCTCAGCTGAGCGGGACTGGCTGATTGTACACAGCTATTTTAACTACGGTATCGTCGGCAAAGACCGCATTATTGCGACTTATCCAACAGGTAATTACGAAATTCTGGATACTGAAAATAAAACAATTAAGAACGAAACTATGCCAACCCAGGCGGGTATGCAGTCGATCAGACAGATGTCTATGTTTTACCAATAAGCTCCCCATAAAAAGAAGCCCGGTCTTATGGCCGGGCTAATATGCTAAATGAATATGGCATCCAATTCCAAAGCGATTGAGTAGAGACATTCAGCATTAACTCCCTAAGCGAGCCAGGTTGATTCCCATTCGATCACGCGTTGCTGAGCAGCACACCAAAGATCCAATAGTTCGTCAGACTTAAACATGGCCAAACCCTCCATTCGTAGCCAGTGATCTTAGACTGAACACCCCGCACCACGTGCCGGGCTCACTGTCAGTATAGGTGTTTTTTTAGCCTGCAAGCCATTTTCAAACGCCTGAAGGCCGCATAAATAAAGGGGGTATCACTTTAGAAGGAAAAATATGAACAGAAGCAACCACTTGCCGCACAGCAACATAATATGAATTTTTTTGTAACTGAACCCTCCTGTAAAAACAGTATATTCAGTTACAAAATAAAAACCGTTTTCACTGACAAGTGACAGTTAAGGTCGCATCAGCTCCAGGCTTAGTTCCAGGCTTTAAGGCTAAACCAACCTAATCCCTCTTCCTGATCAATAGCAGGAATCTCATCTGCAGGAACATTTAATACCGGCTGTAAAGCAGCACGCGCTAAGTCAAAGGTATTGTTCTTGTCACTGATATGAGCGGCTACGACATGCTGGAGTTTGTCGTGTAACAGTTCGGCCAATAGCACTCGGGCCTGCTCATTACTCAGATGACCAAAGTTACCAGCCACCCGACGTTTTAGCTTAGGCGGGTAAGGGCCATGCTGGAGCATCATAGGATCATGATTGGTTTCCAGAATCAGGGCTCCACAGTGCTGATAGCAGTGACGAATATGCGGCGTGATACTACCCAGATCGGTCAGTATACCGATACGCTGCTGCCCATCCCCCACCACATATTGTACGGGTTCTTTGGCATCATGAGGCACGGGCACAGGCTCGATCTCAAGATCGCCAATAGCCAATTTGCGATGGCTGCTGATCAGACGCAGATCCGGTACATCACCCAAGCGGCCGGTAAGATGAGTGCCCGCAGTACAGAACACAGGCATACCTGACGCCCGGGCGATGCGCCCAACACCTCCGATATGATCACCATGCTCATGGGTCACCAGCACCCCGTCCAGCTGTTCCAATTCCAAGCCCAAACGAGCCAAACGGGCACGGGTGTCTTTTACACCAAAACCACAGTCAATCAGAATACGGGTATTATTTTTTTCAATAAGAGTAGCGTTCCCCCGGCTACCACTGCCGAGGGAAGCGAAACGCAATGCAGTCACATGATCAACCTTAAGTAGGCATACAGTACTTTTCCCTACATAAAACCCTTATTTTCCGGCCGCTTCGGCCGGAAAATATCGGAATATTTATGTTCGGGTACTTAGTTCAGTAAGCGACGCACTGCACCCAGAAGCTGACGCGCATGCCTGCTATCGGCGGGCTGACCATTTTGTTTTACCCGTATCTCAACCGGATTAGTACCCGTTAACTGCAGCTGGTAAATATCTTCTTCATCAGCGCTACCGATCCAGGATGGTAAAATAGTACCCCGTTCACTGCTTGGCACCCAGGCCAAAGTAAACTCACGTTTCTCAACATCAGAGTTGATGAGCTTCTCATTCGCTTCATCGAAACGTTCAGCTAGCAGCAGCTCCAGACCAATCCAGATACGATCCGCATCCAGCTGAATGCTCAGTACAGGTTCTTGACCTGCCACAGTTTTCAGCTCTACGTTTTTACTACGGCTAAGATTTTGAGCCGACCAGGATACACTCTGAGAATCGGTACGAGGCGCCAGCAAACCTTCTTTCAGCTGATTTAATACCGTCTTGGCAGCATTATCCGTACGCACCTGTCCCCGGTTATCAATCAGCTCAAGATCACTGTAGCTGCCGCGCAGACCTTGACGTAACCGCGCTTCAACCACCTGGCCATTCAAAGAGTTATTGGTCTTAAAACGCAGCTGTCCCGTAAATGGATCTGACTTTTGCACAGCCCAATCTAAACGCTGGAACTCCTGCTGTAATAACGGCCAGGTAACCGCAGGGTTTTCTGATACAGCCAGCCACAGGCGTGGTTTAACACCGCCTTTGCCTGCATAGGTCATCATCTCAGCTGCAGGCACCTCTTCATCAACCACAGGCAGAGGATCTGGGCGCGGTACTTCAAACTCAGCATCCAGCTGCTCCAGAGCCGCAACTTCAGGTAAAGGCATCAACTCACGAAAACGGGACTTGTCTGCGTTTGCAGGCAACTCCAGAGGGGGATGAAGTGTTTCTTTTACGTAGTCAGTCTTACGATCGTAATAATAACCAGAAGAGCTACAACCAGAAAGCAGGAAACCGGCGACCAAAAGGCTACCGGTTACCTTTAATAAAGAGTCCTGTCGGGACATGCGTATTCCTATCTATTAATACATACCCAAACAGAGCTGCCCAATGAAAATGGCCGACTCTCCAGCACTGAGCCGGAGAACCGCGAGCCTGTCTGTTTGAATGCTTATCCAGGTTTGCTTAACCGATACCTTTTAACCAGTGCAGTTAACCGGTATTCAATTAACCAATAATACCAGCGTGTTGCATCGCTTCCCGTACAGTCGCATGATATTGAGGCGAAAGCATCGTCAACGGTAGACGAATACCCGTTTCTATCATCCCCATCTCATGAACCGCCCACTTCACTGGAATCGGGTTGGATTCAACGAACAACGCACGGTGCAGAGGCATTAGTCGAGTGTTAATCTGGTGTGCGGTAGACGCATCGCCACTCAGGGCTGCCGCACACAGTTCAGACATCTGACGGGGTGCAACGTTCGCGGTTACAGAGATATTTCCATGACCACCCTGCAGCATAAAGTCAGCTGCGGTCAAATCATCACCGGAGAACAGCAGGAAGTCTGTGTCTTTCAGACGCTCCATCAACTCTTTACCGCGTTCTACATCACCCGTCGCATCTTTAATGGCCACTATGTTTGGCAGCTTACTCAGGCGCACTACCGTTTCATTGTGCAGATCCACTGCGGTACGACCCGGAACATTATACAGAATCACCGGCAGATCGCTGGCTTCAGCTACCGCTTTGAAGTGCTGGTATAAACCTTCCTGAGTCGGTTTGTTGTAGTAAGGCGTCACAGACAGACAGTAATCTGCACCCACTTTTTTAGCAAACTGAGTCAGCTCAACCGCTTCAGATGTTGAGTTGGCGCCTGTCCCCGCAATCACAGGAATACGGCCATTGACCTGTTCTACCACCTTTCGGATGACATCAAAGTGCTCATCAAATGACATCGTAGTCGGTTCACCTGTGGTCCCTGCTGCAACAATAGCATCAGTACCGTTTTCCAGGTGAAACTCCACCAGGCGATGCAGCGCTTGCCAATCAATCTCTCCTGAGGTTGTCATCGGGGTTACCAACGCAACAATACTGCCTTTGATCATCTGCCATCTCCGAAAAAGCACGAAAAAAATGAAAGCCCAATGTTACTTTTGCCTATGTCTGAACACAAGCGCCACACCGCTTTTACTCAGCATGTAAGCAGGAATAAGCCACAAAAACAGGCCTGTTAAATCAAGATAGATAAAGTCTGACTGAATCACTAAGAAAATACCGTGTAAGCGCCTGTTTGCACTACACTCCCCCCACGCTTCCCGGCATAATGACACCAAGTACCCAAACGCCGATATGCCCTTACCACACCGATTGGTAATAAACCCTCAGGCAACGGAATATTTTTTGTTTGGGTCGGTCGTATAACCCGCTGAGTATCGAAGGCTCAGCTTTTTACTGCTTATAGTTTTTTTACTGCTTATAAAAAGGGATAACACTGCCATGACTATTGCTGTCGACATGCCGGTACCTGAATTCACCGCCCAAGCCACTAATGAGACCACGGTAACCCTGAGTGGGCTGGCCGGTAAAAATGTCGTGATCTACTTCTATCCGAAAGATAATACGCCAGGCTGTACAACCGAAGGTCAAGATTTTCGAGATCATAGCGCAGATTTTGAAGCGGCCAATACCGTGATTTTCGGAGTATCCCGCGATAGCCTGCGCGTACACACCAATTTTAAAGCCAAACACGAGTTTCCTTTTGAGCTGATCAGCGACCCAGAAGAAGAACTGTGCAAACTGTTCGATGTGATCAAGCTGAAAAAGAACTACGGCAAAGAGTACATGGGCATTGAGCGCAGCACCTTCCTGATCAATGCCGAAGGCAAACTGGCTCAGGAGTGGCGTAAAGTGAAAGTAAAAGGCCACGTTGAAGAAGTGTTGAAAGCCGCACAGGCGCTTTAAGTTTTCAAAGGCTTAAAAATAGGGCTTTGGAGCTCCAGAGCCCTATTAATTGTCATTTATTTAGCGCCTATATTACCTTACGCATTTCTTTGCCTATAACACTGCGCCATTTACCACGTACATTCACCTGTAAGCACTTAATCTTCCGAAATACTACCTTTCTTATACTGCCAACTGGCACAAAGCCTGCAACTTCTCTTGCTAAACACACACTATAAGCCCAAAAGCTCAGGAACTGTCTCAATCATGCGCCAACAGAGTGCATGTTAACGGCTGCCTGCTGTTCGAGCGCCCTAAAACAGGGCGGTAAGTCACGATGCTTTTGAGCTTTTTATCTTTTGAAGAATATCTTTCTTGAACCTTTAATTTAGAGAAGTGGCTGCTTATGCCTGCATCACAGCGGATTTTCAGGGTTCGCCGCTATTACAATAAGTGGGTTGCGGATCAGACCTTAGAAGACTTTGCCCTGCGCTTTACCGCACACTCTGCCCGTCATATGAGCATTGAGCGAGTGGCTAAAACCGCGCTGGGTGCGACGGCATTTCTCGCCTTAGAGGGCATCGCTGCTGCAGTAACACTGAACTACGGTTTTACCAACACGCTTTGGGCGATGCTGACAGTTTGCCTGCTGTTTTTTATCACAGGTCTACCTATCAGTTATTACTCGGCCCGCCACGGTTTAGATATTGACCTGCTCACCCGTGGTGCGGGTTTTGGCTATCTGGGATCAACCATTACCTCACTGATTTATGCCTCCTTTACCTTTATCTTTTTTGCTATTGAGGCTGTGATTCTGGCCTCTGCTTTAAATGCTTTACTGGGGATTCCGCTGGCACTGGGGTATTTCCTCTGTGCGGTAGCGGTGATTCCCATTGTGACCCATGGCATCGCCACCATCAGTCGCTTTCAGGTGGGCACACAGAATATCTGGCTGGTATTGCAACTGGCCGCACTGTTTGTCGTGATCGTGTATGAGTCCGACAAGCTGGGCGACTGGACACAATTCACGCCTCAGCATCTGCCGGATTCCGGCGAGTTTAATATTCTGCTGTTTGGAGCCGCCGCATCGGTATTTTTTGCCCTGGTTGCCCAGATTGGTGAGCAGGTGGATTACCTGAGATTTATGCCGGAGAAAACCGAGCAGAATAAGAAACGCTGGTGGTTCTGGCTGATTCTGGCCGGGCCAGGCTGGGTGATTCCAGGCGTCATTAAGATGCTGCTGGGTTCTTTTCTGGCCTATCTGGCGATCTCTCAGGGCATGAGCTTTGAGCTGGCCACCGACCCGACCCAGATGTACCAACGGGTGTTTTATTATCTGACCCAGTCACCGGGTATTGCGCTGCTATTAGCCGCACTGATGGTGATTCTGTCTCAGATGAAGATCAACGTCACCAATGCCTATGCGGGCTCCATTGCCTGGTCAAATTTCTTCTCTCGTCTGACTCACTCTCACCCCGGACGTGTGGTCTGGCTGGTATTTAATGTCACCATCGCGTTATTACTGATGGAGCTGGGTATTTATCAGGCACTGGAAGCGATTCTGGGAATCTTTGCCATTGTAGCGGTCAGCTGGCTCGGTTCATTGGCGGCTGATCTGATGATCAATAAACCTCTGGGGTTAAGTCCCGATTATGTGGAGTTTAAACGGGCCCATCTGTACGACATCAACCCGGTAGGCACAGGCTCTATGCTGCTGGCCACCGGACTAGGCGTACTGAGTTATCTCGGCGTATTTGGTGAGGTCAGTAAAAACCTCAGTCACTTCCTTAGCCTCGCCGTATGCTTTATCTCTGTGCCTTTAATCGCCTGGCTCACTCAAGGACGATTTTATATCGCCCGTCAGTCCCCGGAGCTACTGCCTTTAATCGAGGCAGAACGGGAAAACACATTGTCGGCCTTTAAACCGGCACCACACCCCCACGCTGTCGGCGCTCATACGGTGTTGAAGTGCGGCATCTGTGAGAATGCCTTTGAAGCGGAAGATATGAGTTTCTGCCCGGCTTACGACCTGCCGATCTGCTCCCTGTGCTGCTCACTGGATGTGCGCTGTATGGACAGCTGCAAACCGGAAGGTCGAGTATCCCGTCAGGCGATACAGTTTTTCTCTTTATTCCTGCCTCAGCGCTGGAGCCATAGAGTCAATTCCCGTCTGGCCCGTTTTGGTGGTCTGCTGTTACTGGTTAATCTGTTGAATGCGGCTTTATTAGCGGTAGTCTACCGGCAGATGCAGCCAGAAACGGCCGCAGAAACCTTACTGCTGGAACAAGTGATCTGGAGCCTGTTTTTTACTTTGCTGATCGCATCCGGTGTCGTCTCCTGGCTGTTTCTGCTCGCCCACGAAAGTCGGGTGGTGGCACAGAAAGAATCCAATCGTCAGACCCGAAAGCTGATCAATGAGATTGAAGCCCACCAAGAAACCGATCTGGCATTACAGCAAGCCAAAGAGCTGGCAGAACGGGCCAATGCAGCAAAAAGTCGATATCTGACCGGTATCAGCCATGAACTGAGAACGCCGCTACAGTCTATTCTGGGCTATGCTCAGCTGCTGAACGATAAACCGGATACGCCACAAGGGCATAAGAATGGTTTAGATATTATCCAGCGTAGCGGGCAATATCTGACCGATCTGATCGAAGGCTTACTGGATATTTCCCGTATTGAAGCGGGCCGACTGGATCTGTACCGCACTCAGGTAGATCTGCCTCAGTTACTGGATCAGCTCAGTAGCATGTTTGCCATGCAGGCCGGTCAGAAAGGGATTCAGTTCAACTGCCAGATCCACAGCCCACTGCCTCAGTTTGTGATGACCGATGAAAAACGCCTGCGTCAGATACTGATTAACCTGTTGTCCAATGCGGTGAAGTATACCGTTCAGGGCGAGGTTGAGTTCTCCGTACGTTACCGCAATCAGGTGGCTGAGTTTACCATTAAAGATACTGGCCCTGGCATTGATGATGATTACCTGCAGCGGATTTTTGATCCGTTTGAGCGGGTCAGAAATCGTGATACCGCCAGTCAGAGCGGTACAGGTCTGGGCTTAACCATTGTGCGTCTGCTGACGGAAATTATGGGCGGTGATCTGCAGGTTAACAGCCGGGTTAATCAAGGCAGTGAGTTTACCGTGGTACTTATGCTGCCCTGGGTCAGTCAGGGTGATCAGGACAATACTGAAGTGACCGAGCAGAAAACCCTTGTCGGCTATGAGGGCTATCAGAGAACCTTGTGTCTGGTCGATGATGACCCTATCCTGCGAGGGCTGTTATCGGATCTGCTCACGCCACTGGGCTTTATTACCCTGGAAGCTCATGATGGCGAAAGCTGTCTTAAGTTGCTGGATCAATTGGATGGTCAGCGCTCGCCGGATCTTTTCTTGTTAGATGTCTCTATGCCGGGTATTAATGGCCTGGAGCTGGCTCACAAGCTTAGAGAACGCGAGGTCAGAGAACCGATTGTGATGCTGTCTGCCGATGCCCAGGAACACTATCGGGCGGCAGAAGATCAAGCCGCGTATAACGATTATCTGGTTAAACCGATCGCCAATCATAAGTTACTGGATAAACTGGCCGAGCAACTGAATCTGCAATGGAGCTGGCGGAAAACAGATGAGCAATCGATCTCAGCACCAGCGGCTAAACCGGTGTCAGAGCCTATTCTGGAACCAGTTTCAAAGCGTGTCTCTGAATCGATCCCTCGATCAAATTCTGAACCAGTTCCTGAACCGCCCCCTGAATCAGCCCCTGAGTTTATTCCAGATCATCCTCTCATCGCCGAGCTGATTGCCTACGCAGATACCGGGTTTGCCAAGGGGGTGCGACAGGTTCTGGAGCAGCTCTGGGAAGAACGCCATTTATGGGAAGAATCCCCTTTATGGCAAGAGCCGTCTGCTTATCCTCAATCTCAACACCCTCAACACCCGCAACACTCTCAGGCTTCAGGCGCTGTTGTACCCGCTAAACACCTCGACGCTCTACAGCAGATGGTGAATGGCTTCCAGTTAGCCGCCATTGCCGACTATATCGCCAAGCATTCTGAACGGAAGGAGTCATCACTATGACCATACCGGACCTGACGGCTACGCAGTCAACCCTCAACACCAGAAGTATTTCTCAGGCTCAGTCCAGTCAAACGCCGTTATGCGATATGGTGCTGGTGGTAGATGATTCCCCGGATACACTAAGCCTGATTAATGACACCCTGGAAAGTGCAGGCATTAATGTACTTGTCGCCCTGGAGGGGCGGCAGGCTCTGACCATCGCCCGTAAAGTCAGGCCGGATATGATTCTATTGGATGCCATCATGCCCAATATGGATGGCTTTGAAACCTGCCAGCAGCTAAAAGCCGACCCGGAACTGGCCGCTATCCCCGTGATATTTATGACCGGGTTGACCGAAACCGATGATATCGTGCGCGGCCTGGAAGCCGGTGGTGTGGATTATCTGACTAAACCGATTAATCCCAATGAGCTATTAGCCCGAATGAAGGTTCATCTGACCAATGCCAGATTAACCAATAGCGCCCAGTCCGCACTGGACAGTACCGGTCAGCATCTGATGACAGTCAACGATACAGGCCATATTCGATGGGCCACACCGCAAACCTATGCTCTGCTGGCGCGATCTGGTGCGGATGAACACTGGCAGAGCACACAGCTGGCACCACAAATTGCACAATGGTTGACCCATAGGCCTGATCTGAACCAGCAACTCAAGCTCGTCGGGCCACCGCTCCCTTCAGGTTCAAATACAAAGCCTAGTATTACTACGGACAACCCACTGCCAGATAGCCCCAAAAACTATCCACTGGAGATTAAACTGATCAGCCATCAGGAAAATGGCGAGAAATTACTTAAACTGATTGATGGCCAACGCGCCACAGGCTCGACCATGCTGAAAGAAAAACTGAACCTGACAGAACGGGAATCTGAAGTGTTGTACTGGATCGCGAATGGCAAAACGAACCGGGAAGCGGCTGAAATCCTGACCATGAGCCCCAGAACCGTTAACAAGCATCTGGAGCAGATTTTTCCGAAGCTGGGCGTCGAAAACCGAACCGCAGCGGCAGGAATTGCATTACGTTTATTAGCGGTCGAGTAGCCGTTTTATCTGACGTTTATTTCGTATCGGACGTTCTTTTGTAGCAAACACCCTTTTGTAACAGGCGCTCTTTTGTAACAGGCGCTCTTGTATAACTGTAACAGATGTCTTGAGGCTTATAGCAAGCAAAAGCCCCGACTGAAATAGCCAGGGCTTACGTTATACCAACCGAATTACACAGATTATTCGAAACTGCAAAACACTGCTATCTACCGTATAGTCGGCATGCCGCTTGATATTATGCCGCCACCATCGCTAAACCGGTCACCGCAATCGCACCACCAGCAATACGTGTCGCCAGCTCGGCTTTAATCTGAATGCTGGCTTTTGCCAGAACGATACCCACACTATGTAGAGCAGCTGTAGCCAGAGCAAAGCCCACACCGTATGCCAGACCACTGGCTTCCAGCGGCATTTCTGTACCGTGAGCCGCACCGTGGAACAGGGCAAAACCCGCCACCAAAGCAGCACAGACTGCTGGATGGAATTTAACGGCAAAGGCCAACAGGACACCCATCGCAATTACGGACAGGACGATACCACCTTCAACAAAAGGCACCGCCACACCGGATACTGCCAAAACGCCACCCAGCAGCATAGTCACCACAAACGCAGCAGGCACAGTCCACTGTGCTTTACCGCCCATACGGGCTGCCCATAAGCCAACGGCAACCATCGCTAACAGGTGATCCAGACCGCCAACAGGGTGACTTAAACCGGCCAGAAAGCCCGATACTTCATGTCCACTATGCGCCATAGCCGTTGCAGGTGCCAAAAAGGCCAGTGTTGCTAAAATCTTTTTCATGCCAATATCCTATAAAAATACAAATTCTATATTTAAATCAAATAGTTAAAAATATATTTTATTATTCAAACCACCGCTTCTGCGGCAGGCAAGGTTTTCTGCTCCAACATACCTTCGGTGACGATAAACTGAATAATATCATCCAGCCCCTGCGCCACTTTCAGATTGGAAAAGATAAAAGGCCGTTCACCGCGCATCAGTTTAGCATCACGATCCATCACCTCAAGGGACGCACCCACAATCGGAGCCAGATCGGTTTTGTTGATAATCAGCAGGTCGGATTTGGTGATACCGGGGCCACCTTTACGGGGAATCTTGTCACCGGCTGATACGTCGATCACATAGATGGTCAGGTCTGACAGTTCCGGGCTAAAGGTGGCGCTCAGGTTGTCGCCGCCACTTTCCACAAACACCACATCCAGTGCGCCGTGGCGTTCAACCAGCTGGTCGATAGCCGCAAGGTTCATGGAAGCATCTTCCCGGATGGCGGTATGAGGACAACCTCCGGTTTCGACACCGATAATACGGTCAGCACTGAGTGCTTCATGTTCGGTGAGGAATTTTGCGTCTTCTTTGGTATAGATATCGTTGGTGACTACGGCAATATCGTAGTGATCACGCAGGGCCGCGCACAATGAACGCAGCAGCGCTGTTTTACCTGAGCCTACCGGGCCACCCACACCGACGCGTAATGTTTGTTTTGGTTTGGTCATAAGATCTCCTCGTTTTAATTTTTATCCGGTTCTGTGTCGTTCTGATGCCTCCCGGCTGTAGCCACCGGCTGCTTTATCTGCAGTTATCCCACAGAGTTCTATAGCAAGGATCAGGAACGAAAGAGTCGGGAATACATATGTTCATGTTGAGAGCTGGCGATGGCTAAAGCAGGCAAGCCTGCACCAATCTCCTCTTCAGAAATCTTTTCAGCCTGTTCGATGACGGCGGCCAGCTCCGGTTGCAGAGCAACCAGCAGCTGTTGTGCCTGTGTCTGCCCCAATGGCACCAGCTTGGTGGCAGCCGCGATCTGGTTTTCCAGCCAGGACCAGAGAAAGCCGCTGGCTGCTGCCCGATAGGGGATCTGCCAGAGAGATGCTGCCAAAGCGAACAAGCAGACAAAGCTCACAGGTTCACTTTTGCTGAAGGGCTGAGCCATCTGCAGGCTGTTCATCAGCCGCATCAGAGCTTCACCCATAGCGGTATCCGTCAGGGTCAGTTCATGGGTTTCCCGGCAGGCCAGTGTCAGCTCATTGATGCGCTTTAACTCTTTAATACGCTTTGACTCGGGCCAGTCTTCCTGAACGCAGGCCTCCATCGACAGCCTGAGCAAAGGAATATCCGTGCCCGAAAGCCCCAGATGCAGCTGTTCCCGAACCCAATGTTCCACCTGATCCGCTTTGCGAATCCAGCCTGCGTCTATGGCGTACTCCATGCCGTGAGAGAAGGCATAGCCCCCCCACCGGAAGACTGACGGAAGCCAGATGCATCAGGCGCACCAGACTCAGATCGGTCATCGCTGGCGCTGCTGATACAGAAGCGCTATCCGGCTCAGTGTTCATGGTGATGTCCCGGCTCATGGGAATGATCATGGCTGTGGGAGTGACCATGGCTATGCGAATGATCGAGACTGTAATCGTGACTGTGCTCATGCTCATGATCATGGCCATGGGAATGTCCATGATCATGACCGTGAGAATGACCGCCGAGGCCTTTAAAATAAGCGCCGTTTTCCGGCACGAACACGGCTTCGGTATGCACTATGGTCAGCTCCAACAGCTCCAGCATCTCCTCCAGCACATGATCCGGTGTGATGCGCAGCCAGCGTTCACCGACCTGCAACTTCACATGCCGGTTGCCCAGGTGATAACAGGCGCGGGCAAAGGTGTGCCAGTCATCGCAACGGGCTTCGGTCACGGGCTCGATGGCTCCTTCTACCTTGACGATCTTTCCGCAGTGGGATCTCAGATATTCACCTACCTGAAGGGCGGTGCCGCGCTCCAGAAATACGCGCACCTCTTCACCATCGGCACTGGTCAGGCGCAGCCGGCCGCGATCCCTCTGCTCATGATTCAGAGTCACTGTAGCGTAAATAGGGCCTGCTTTTTCGGTGCCCAGGCGTTCGTAAATTTCAAGCATCTTGGTTTTCCTATTCACTGTCCTTAATAGCTGGCTTATCTGCTGTAATAGAGTATTTAAAACCCACCATCAGAACAGATTAAAACGTTGTGCCAGCGGCAGTTCAGTCGCAGGCTCACAGGTCAGCAGTTCACCGTCAGCGCGTACCTCATAGGTTTGCGGGTCAACGGTGATATCCGGCTGCCAGTTGTTCAGCACCATATCGTTTTTGCTGATGTTGCGGGTATTAGCGCAGGCTACCAGTTCACGGTTAAGGCCCAGTTTTTCCCGGATGCCGTTATCCAGCGCCGCTTTGGAAACAAAGGTGACGGAGGTTTGGCTGGCCGCTTTGCCATGAGCACCGAACATAGGGCGGTAATGCACCGGCTGTGGCGTCGGGATAGAGGCATTCGGATCACCCATAGGGGCCGCGGCGATCATACCGCCCTTGATAATCATCGAAGGCTTAGTCGCAAAGAAAGCGGGTTTCCACAGCACCAGATCCGCCAGCTTGCCCGGTTCAATAGAGCCGACTTCGTGAGAGACACCGTGAGTAATCGCCGGATTGATGGTGTACTTGGCCACATAACGGCGGGCACGGAAGTTATCGCAGCCCACATCCTGATCTTCCGGCAGCAGGCCAAACTGAGTTTTCATCTTGTGAGCCGTCTGCCAGGTACGGGTAACCACTTCACCGACACGGCCCATCGCCTGGGAATCGGAGGAGATCATGGAGAAAGCCCCGCGATCGTGGAAAATATCCTCGGCGGCGATGGTTTCCTTGCGGATACGGGAATCAGCAAAAGCCACGTCTTCTGGAATCGAGCTGTCGAGGTGATGGCAGACCATCAGCATATCGAGGTGTTCATCCACCGTATTGACCGTGTAAGGGCGGGTCGGGTTGGTGGAAGAGGGCAGCACATTGGGGTAAGCACAGGCGCGGATAATATCCGGCGCGTGACCACCGCCAGCCCCTTCGGTGTGATAGGTGTGGATAACACGGCCTTTGAACGCGCCAATCGTGTCATCGACAAAACCGGATTCATTCAGGGTGTCAGTATGAATCGCCACCTGTACATCATACTTTTCCGCCACGCTCAGGCAGCAGTCGATAGAAGCCGGTGTTGTGCCCCAGTCTTCATGCAGTTTCAGGCCGCAGACACCGGCTTCCAATTGTTCTTCCAGCGCTTCTGGCTGAGAAGCATTGCCTTTACCGAGGAAACCCAGATTCATCGGCATATCATCGGTACTTTGCAGCATTTTGCCGATATACCAGGGGCCCGGTGTACAGGTGGTCGCATTGGTGCCGGTGGCAGGTCCCGTGCCGCCGCCGATCATGGTGGTGACACCGCTCATCAGGGCCTCTTCGATCTGCTGCGGGCAGATAAAGTGAATATGGGCGTCGATGCCGCCAGCGGTCAGAATCGAGCCTTCCCCGGCGATCACTTCGGTGCCCGGACCAACGATGATATCCACATTGGCCTGAACATCCGGGTTACCGGCTTTACCGACACGGACGATACGACCGGCCTTGATACCGACATCTCCTTTGACGATACCCCAGTGATCCAGAATAACGGCATTGGTGATTACCAGATCCATAGCGCCTTCGCTGCCATCGGTGGGTTCATTTACCTGCTGACTCTGACCCATGCCATCACGGATCACCTTGCCGCCACCGAATTTCACTTCATCGCCATAAACGGTGAAATCTTTCTCGACCTGAATCCAGAGATCAGTATCGCCAAGTCTGACCTTGTCACCGACTGTTGGGCCAAACATCTGAGCATAGGCGGTGCGGTCCATCGTCACCGAGGATGTTTCAGCGCTGGTGTCCGAGCTGCCTGCGTCTTCAAGCGGGCCCATCACTTCACCGCGGAAACCATAAATGGTTTTGCTTCCGGCAAATTCCACCAGTTGAACTTCACGACCCTGACCGGGCTCGAAACGAACCGCAGTGCCGGAGGCGATATTCAGGTGGAAGCCTTTGGCGGCTTCTCGGTCAAAACTCAGTGCCGGATTGGTTTCCGCAAAGTGATAATGGGAGCCTACCTGAATCGGACGGTCGCCGGTGTTTTCGACACGAAGGACGATCACCTTGCGGCCTTCGTTAAGCGTAATCTGCCCTGCTGCGGCTTTTACTTCGCCGGGAATAAAGAGGTCAGAGGTTTGTGAATCCTTATCAGTCATGGTGATCTCTCCTTAGCAGATAGGCTGGTGAACGGTGACAAGCTTGGTGCCGTCGGGGAAGGTGGCTTCTACCTGAACCTCATGGATCAGTTCCGGTACGCCCTCCATCACCTGATCCGCATTGAGCAGGGTTTTGCCGTAGCTCATCAGTTCAGCAACGGTTTTACCGTCACGGGCACCCTCTATGATCTCCATGGTGATAAAGGCAACCGCCTCCGGGTAATTCAGTTTCAGTCCACGGTTCAGGCGTCGTTCCGCCAGCAGGGCTGCAGTAAAGATCAGCAGCTTATCTTTCTCTCTTGGCAGTAGTTCCATAGTGACCTCTTGCTATTTGATCCTGCCGGGCAGGTCATTTTTTACTTTGGCGATTCAGGTGCTTTTAATTCAGTCGTTTTGAATTCAGATGCTTTTTATTCAGACTATTCAAGTGGCCCAGATACGCGGCTCACAGGCATCCCGGTTGAGTAGCTCAGGGCGAACCTGCTTCCAGCATTCGATAAAGAGTTTGCGGGCCTTTTCCGAGCAGTACCCCAGATAGCGCACCATCACAAAGCCGTGATTCAGGGTGACACCCGCGAGAAAGTCCTCATCGAGAGATTTGTGTTGCTCGCAGCAATCCCGCAACCTGCAGATCAGGTTTTCCAGTGCGGTTTCATCATCGTTTATCCCAGCATTAAAAGAGGGCGCATCGAACGGCCCGGCCACCATCATGGCGGTAATCGGATAGCCTCTCAGCCCCGCAAGGCTCTGCAGCATGCCGTTTTCCTGTTGATCGCCATCCACCACTAACCGTTCGCGCAGACAAAGTTTACCGTCGCGGAAAATCTGCAGGTTTTGCTTCATCAGGCTGCCGGGAGAGAAGGGTTGGTGGCAGGCGGGCAGGCCGAGACTGGTGATTTCCCAGCCGATATAGCGGGCGTTGCCGGTAAGATGCACCTGAGTATCCAGCTGTGTCTGAGCTCCAGGGTAGATGATGCCTTCCAGCGGCAGCCATTCGAGGGAGGCATCATCCGCCAGATCAAAGCGCAGTATCTGATGCTGCAGGCTTTTATCAGCACGGGCCTTATAAACCCGGCCAGCACCCGGTGTGGTAATCAGAGCTGAAGCTTGTTCATCCACATCAGCAGAGATGGTCAGGGTATCGCCCGAAACCATCCCGCCCGGTGGATGCAGCAGATAAAGGTGCGCCAGATCCCGCCCCTCCGGGTAAAAGGGCTTCTGTACATAAAGCGGACCTTTATGCTCACAACCTTTTAATACTGATCCGCGCAGAGTACGGGCCAGCTTGAGTGCCAGTCGGGCCTCCCAATGGGAAGCCTGTTCGGTAGGTAACACTGTCATCCGATTCATGGTAATAAGGATGTCCTGCAAACCATGCACCTATTGAAAAAACGCACCAAAATAGTGCTTATTTTTCTTACTGCCTATATTTGGGGCATTGTAGGTGCAATAAATCATTTTTATTTTCAGTAGGTTACAGTGCTACGTTGCTTTTTGCGGCAGTAGCACTAGTCACCCGTAACCTAATGAAGCAATAATGCGGCCAAAAGTGTAGTTGCTCTAAATTTGCAGCTTTTGCCGATTTTTCCCCTTTGTATTTATACCGCCAGATACTGTCTGATCAGTTCATCATTCAGATTAGCCATCTTGTCACTGGCCACCACCCGGCCTTTTTCCATCAGGCGAAACTCTTTGCCCACCCGACGAGCAAAGCCCAGCTTCTGCTCCACCAGAATCACCGTCAGACCTTCCTCTTCATTCAGTTTCAGAATCACATCACCGATCTGTTTTACGATATTGGGCTGGATGCCTTCGTTGGGTTCATCGAGAATCAGCACTCTGGGTTCCAGTACCAGCGCCCGGCCAATGGCCAGCTGCTGTTGCTGCCCACCGGATAGATCACCGCCACGACGGTGCAGCATCTCTTTTAATACCGGAAATAACTCGAAGATTTTTTCCGGGATCTCACCGGTACTGTCACCGGTTCGGCTTTTACGCACCGGCAGGCCGATACGCAGGTTTTCTTCTACGGTGAGCATAGGAAAAATATCCCGTCCCTGAGGCACATAACCGATACCCGCTGGTGCTCGGAACTCCGCACTCCGACTGTGCAGTGGCTCACCATCCAGCAGAATTTCGCCATCAGAGATCGGTAACAGCCCCATCAGGCACTTCAGCAACGTGGTCTTACCCACACCGTTACGACCCATAATGCAGGTGCAGGAACCGGCTTCGATCTCCAGGTTCAGATCCCACAGAATCTGAGTACCGCCGTAGAGCTGGTTGACGTTATTAATCGAGATCATGCCTCTTCCCCCAGATAAACTTCGATCACATCCTTATTGTTCTGCACCTGATCCATCGTGCCTTCGGCCAGCACCGAACCCTGATGCAGCACCGTCACCGTACGGGCGATACTGCGCACAAACTCCATATCATGTTCCACGACAATCACCGTGTGCTCACCGGCCAGAGAGGTCAGCAGCTCAGCGGTACGTTCCGTTTCCTGAGCGGTCATACCGGCTACGGGTTCATCAATCAGCAGTAAACGCGGTTCGGAGACCAGCAACATGCCGATCTCCAGCCACTGTTTCTGGCCGTGAGACAGAGCGCCTGCCAGCAGAAAACGCTGCTCTTTCAGGCCGATAATCTCCAGCACCTGATCAATTCGATCCAGCTGCGTGGGTGTTAATCGGGCCAGCAGTGTCGGCATCACGCCTTTATTGGTTTTAAGGGACAGCTCCAGATTGTCGAATACCGTATGGGCTTCAAAGACGGTCGGCTTCTGGAACTTACGGCCGATGCCCAATTCCGCAATTTCCGGCTCAGATCGTTCCAGCAGATTATGGTTCTGACCAAAATAAACCGTGCCGGAGTCACACTGGGTTTTACCGGTAATCACATCCATCAACGTGGTTTTACCCGCGCCATTGGCTCCGATCAGACAGCGCAGTTCGCCATCATTGATATAAAGGTTCAGGTCATTCAGTGCTTTAAAGCCATCAAAGCTCAGATTCAGGCCTTCCACATACAGAATCACCTGATGGGAAACATCCACTGCCTGCTGCTTTGGCATCAAAAACGGCCAGACTTGATCCCGACGTAACATCTCTTTACCTTCAGCGGTCAGGTTTTCTAATGCGCTCATACGCTGGCCTCCTTAGTTTGCACTCCTGCACTGGCTTGTGCCCCAGTGCTCAGCGGCTTATCGGACTCTTCAGCAGAACTGTTTTTAACCTGCGAACGATTTCTCATCAGGAACCAGCGCTCTGTTAATTGGCTGAATACACCCACCAGACCTTTTGGCAGGAACAAGGTCACCAGCACAAACAAGGCACCCAGCGCAAATAACCAGCCGTCCGGCATAATGGCGGTAAAACGGGTTTTGGCGTAGTTGACCAGCAGGGCACCGACGATGGCACCGATCAAAGTGCCGCGACCACCCACAGCCACCCAGATCACAATCTCAATGGAGTTAATCGGAGAGAATTCACCGGGGTTGATAATGCCCACCTGTGGCACATATAACGCGCCAGCAATGGCCGCAATCATGGCAGAGTAAACAAACAGCCAAACCTTAAAGTTATCGGTGCGATAACCCAGAAAACGGGCCCGTGCTTCACCATCACGGATGGCAACTACAACCTTGCCGAGGCGGGACTGCATAATCCAATGGCTGGTGATAAAGGTCAGTGCCAGCATCAATGCGGTAATGGCAAACAGAGCCACACGGGTAGTATCCGACTGCAGGTCAAAACCGAGAATATCTTTAAAGTCGGTCAAACCGTTGTTGCCGCCAAAACCCATCTCGTTGCGGAAGAAGGCCAGCAACAGCGCATAAGTCAGCGCCTGCGTCATAATAGAGAGATAAACACCGGTGACACGGGAACGGAACGCCAGCCAGCCAAAGATGTAAGCCAGCAAGCCCGGTACTGCCAGCACCATCAGCATGGCAAACCAGAACTGGTCCATACCCAGCCAGTACCAGGGCAGTTCACTCCAATCCAGAAACACCATAAAGTCCGGCAGTTCCGGGTGACCATAAACACCACGGTCACCAATCTGGCGCATTAGGTACACGCCCATCGCATAGCCACCCAGAGCAAAAAATGCCCCGTGGCCCAGGCTCAGAATGCCGCAGTAACCCCAGATCACATCCACCGCTAACGCCAGCATGGCATAACTCAGATACTTACCTAATAGCGTGATAGTGTAGGTACTGACATAAAACGGCGAGCTTTCTGGTAGCAGCAGATTGGCTGCTGAGGCTAGCACCGTCACCGCCAACAGGATCACCACAAAGGGTGCGACTCGACCACCGGGCTGGCCTTTCCCTTTAAATAGATCACTGGCAGAGAAGCGAGCGATAGAAGACAAAGACTGACTCATTCCGCAGCCCTCCCTTTCTGAGGAAACAGACCTTTAGGGCGTTTCTGAATAAACAGGATGATAAACACCAGAACCAGAATACTGGCCAGTACGGCACCGGTGACAGGCTCCAGAAACTTATTGGCGATACCCAACGAGAATGCGGCGACCAGCGTGCCTAGCAAGTTACCGACACCACCAAACACCACCACCATAAAGGAATCGATAATATAGGCCTGGCCCAGATTAGGACCCACATTGGTCAGCTGGCTCAAAGCTACACCCGCGATACCGGCAATACCGGAACCCAGGCCAAAGGTCATGGCATCCACCCAATCCGAGCGTACGCCCATAGCGCGCGCCATATTTCGATTTTGTGAGACCGCACGCACATTCAGACCCAGCGAGGTTTTCTTCAGAATCAGTTGCAGCAGGAAAAACACCAGCAGGGCAAAAGCCAGAATGTATAGACGGTTCAGGGTCAGCGACAACACAGGGTTGATCTCAATGGAGCCACTCATCCATTCAGGAGACGCCACCTGACGGTTTAACGGTGAGAAAATGGTGCGGACCAGCTGTTGTAAAATCAGGCTGATACCAAAGGTGGCTAACAGGGTTTCCAGCGGTCGACCGTGTAAGAAACGAATCACACCACGCTCAATCAATACCCCCATCAGACCGGAGACAATAAACGCCAGTGGAATCGCCAGCCACAGGGAATACTCGATATGATTGGGCAACATCAACTGCACCACATAAGTGGTGTAAGCACCGAGCATAATCATCTCGCCATGGGCCATATTGATCACACCCATAACGCCAAAGGTGATAGCCAAGCCAATGGCCGCCAGTAGCAGTACAGAACCCAGGCTCAGGCCAAAAAACAGCTGATCGATAAAGGCGTAAAACTCCACCTTATCCTGAATTTTCACCAGCGCACTGGCCGCAGCTTTATTTACGGCTGGTTCGTAGTTTTCGCTCTCTGATACCCGCGCCAGCAGATTACGCACTTCACTTTCTAAACTACCGGACAGGGCTTCAATGGCCTCCAGCTGATCCACTGCTAAAGCGGCATTGGTCAGCTTGTGCATCGCCAGCGCCAGATCCATCATCTCCTGCACGGCAGTGTTTGGCTCATTTACCCGCGCGCTTTGAATCGCCTCAATAGTGGGCTGATCCAGCTCGGACAGCAGATTACGTACCGCTTTTTCGCGGGCAAAAGGATCAGACGACGACAACTGGATTCGAGCGATGGCATCACGCAGATAACCACGCAGACGGTTATTCACCCGGATCTTTTTAGTTTGCTTCTTAGCCACGTCGGGCAAAGCCTGACCAGTAAAGACATCAGCAAAGGCATCACCGGATGCGGTTTCCACCAGAGCAACCACCTGACGACTGGCTTTAATAAAATAGAGGTTGCCGCCCAGCATGGTACGGAACAGCGGCAGCATGGCTTCACCACCGGATTGCTCCAATTTTTCCAGAACAGGCACCGCCTTATTCAGACTTTTCTCTGTCAGCTCGATTAATAGCATTTGAACTTTGGGAGAACGGCCAACTACTGCTTCAGGCGAAGGCTCAGTCGAAGTAACAGAATGAGGCTGATCCGCCTCAGCAAAAGCAGGATTCAAAGCAGGGTTGAGCAGCAACCCCAACACACAACAGCAGAGGGCGAGATAGCGTTTCACAACAGTACTCCATTGCGCTTTATCGCGTAAAAAGCGGCTAATCGAAAGAAATAAGGGAGATAAAACCGCCAGAAAACCCACAAAGCGGATGCGATTGAAACAGGATGCTTTGTGGGTTTGGTCGCTAAGTGGATCGAGGTAGCTCTAATCTAAATAAGTCAGATCTATCTCGATCAATCACCTGGCAGAGGTATTAGAAGTTCTGACCAGAACAGGTGCGGGTTACCGTGTTGTAGTTACCGCACTTAATTGGCGAGGTCCAATCAGAGATCAGATCTTTAGAACCCGGCAGGAAGTCAGACCAGGCATCACCCGGTACGACACCTTCAGTTTCCCAAACCACCTCAAACTGACCATCATCCTGAATTTCACCGATCAGCACCGGCTTACTCAGGTGGTGGTTTTTGTTCATTACTGCGACGCCACCGGTCAGGTTAGGGCTTTTCTGGCCAATCATCGCCTGCTCGACGGCATCAACATCCGTAGTACCGGCTTTTTTCACCGCCTGAGTCCACATATTGAAGCCGATATAAGTCGCTTCCATCGGGTCATTGGTCACACGTTTTGGATTACCGATAAAGGTTTTCCAGTTGGTGATAAATTTTTCGTTGGCTTCGCTATCAACACTCTGGAAATAGTTCCACGCCGCCAGGTGACCTACGAGTGGTTTGGTATCGATACCGGATAGCTCCTCCTCACCGACAGAGAAAGCCACTACCGGAATATCTTCGGAAGAGATGCCCTGGTTACCCAGCTCTTTATAGAAAGGTACGTTGGCATCACCATTAATAGTGGAGACAACTGCAGTCTTCTTACCCTTACTGCCGAACTTCTTCACATCAGACACAATCGACTGCCAGTCAGAGTGACCAAACGGCGTGTAGTTGATCATGATATCGCTGTCAGCAACGCCTTTAGCTTTCAGGTAAGCTTCCAGAATCTTGTTGGTGGTACGAGGGTAAACATAGTCCGTACCGGCCAGTACCCAGCGCTCCACACCCAGCTCATTCATCAGGTAATCCACCGCTGGAATTGCCTGCTGATTCGGTGCCGCGCCGGTATAAAATACGTTTTTCGAGGACTCTTCACCCTCATACTGCACGGGATAGAACATCAGGCCATTCAGCTCTTCAATCACCGGCAGTACCGACTTACGGGATACCGACGTCCAGCCACCAAAGATCACATCCACCTTATCTTTGGTCAGCAGCTCACGGGCTTTTTCAGCAAACAACGGCCAGTTAGAGGCCGGATCAACGACTACGGCTTCCAGCTTTTTACCCAGCAGACCACCCTTTTTGTTCTGCTCTTCCACCATCATCAGAACCGTGTCTTTCAGTGTCGTCTCACTGATCGCCATCGTGCCAGACAGCGAATGCAGCACACCCACCTTAATGGTATCTGCCGCCAATGCGCCATAACTGACCATAGACGCGCCCATCGCTAACGCCATACCCGAAACCAGCTTTTTAATTTTCATGCCGAACCTTCCTATCGCGTGCTTTTTAATTCTTGGGGTTAGGTGCAGAGCAAAAGCGCTAAACACCGTCCGAAATCTGCCCATTGATTATTGGGAATTGCTCGCGAGTGCGGTATGGGGTGGATGACGCAGAGGGGTACGTCATTTGACGTAGGTGGTGATGAGATAAAGACTGATCGCTGTATTTAGCCTTCTAAACACTGACGGCAAATAATGGGCAAGACTAAAATCATCGGGTACTGTCCCAAAATAAAGAGGTCAGTCAATGGATGATATAGGCTCCAGCCTGGTTAACATTTCTCCTGAGAAGTGTTAACCAAGACCACAGATGCGAACGAAGGAATACGCGATTCAGAGCAGTTACTATTGCGTAGAGCATGGAAAACGGTTAACACTTTTCTAGCAGGCTGTCGGACTATTAGCCCATTTCACCCAGATCTAGGATAATAGCCCTTTTCAGGTTCCAGCAGGATATATCATGAGTCGCTTTCGTACCATCGATCGTCAAACGCCTTATCTACTTCCTCCATCTATTGATGACTGGCTGCCTGAAGATCATTTAGCTCGCTTTATTGTAGAGGTTGTCGATAGTCTGGATTTGCAAGCCATCCAGGGAGCATATCGCGGGAGAGGCAGTGCAGCCTATCACCCTTCTTTACTACTATCCCTGCTCATCTACGCTTATGCCACCGGAGTATTTTCCAGTCGCAGGATTGAGCA
>NZ_AULT01000057.1 GCF_000422425.1 Oceanospirillum beijerinckii DSM 7166 | reverse complement strand
ACTTAACCCGACGATTCAGCCATCTAAGCTGGTAAACAGCCTAAAAACGGTCACAAGCCGAAAGATTCGAAAAGAGTTCTCAGAGCACCTGAAAGAGTATTATTGGAAACCAGTGCTCTGGAGTCGAGCTTACTGCCTGCTGACTGCAGGCGGAGCACCAGTTGAAGTGCTCAAAGAGTACATCGAGAATCAAGATAGGCCAACTTGACGTTGGCCGCGCTATCCATCTCCCACCAAAATATCTCGCCTGGGCTCGTTAGTTTTGGAAGGAGAATTACGCACTATCCGATAAAATTATTGCCGAGAGATCGCCCTCACATGTTGTTATTTGTTTAGCCAATGTAAATTAACGCCCCACACAAAAGCTCCCTGGAACAAATATTCACCTTTCAAACACTAGCAGATGAATGTCGCAACACTTTTATGTAAGTGAGCATAGCTATAAACCTGCCTGGACCGTTAAAAAAGTTGACAAACTAGGGTTTTCCCCAGTAGTCACAGGATACCTATTAGTTGTATGTTAGTAGTAATGGAAAGTAGCTTATTAACATCAGAAAAGGAAAACAGGATGAAATCATTTACAATTGATCTGCAGTCATACCAAATACACAGAGACTTTTGTCAACAATCTAAGCATCCGGTTTCCCTGGGTCAATTTCAAACCCCTAAAGAAGCGATTCAATACGCCCAGATCAGATATCAAACGCACAAAATCTGCGCCTGCTACTTTTGCTCTAAGGACTATTTCAATAATTCTGGCCATTAAACGCTGAGCTAATAAAAGTGTGGAAGTCACAATAGCGATAGAAGCCTGGCTTCTTTACTAATGGCCTGAAAGTATATTTATCTGAGCAAGAATCAAATAAACTGCGACCAGCACTAAGGCCCCACCCATCAGGCGATTAAACAAACGAAGATTCTCTGGCTTCGCTAAAAGGCTGCTAATCTTATCTCCTGCCAAAGCCCAGCAAGCAATTGAGATGTAACAGATCAGAAAATACAGGGTAACAAACACCAATAGCGGTTCTATCTCCACCAGATTAAACGCAGTGACACCGGAAAAACAGGCGATCCAGGCTTTAGGGTTTAGCCATTGCAGTAGAACGCCATGAAAAAAAGATGAAGAAGTTTGTCCCCCCATTTGTATCGTAGCGCTGGATATAGCAATCTTATAACCAATATAAGCGATAAAAGCTGCACCACTGTAACTGAGCAACTCCAGAAATAGCGGTACATTGGCAGCTACTTGCCCCATTCCCAACCCAATCATCAGTAACAATAAACTAAAGCCAATGGTTGCGCCGGAAACAAAGGGCATCGCACGACGGAAACCTATATTCAGCCCTGTGGTTAAAGCGATCATATTCACCGGCCCCGGTGATATCGACATAGATAATGAGTAAAAACACATTGCCAGTACTGCGGACATAAGCACCTCTCTTTATATCAAATTCGGGCCTTTTATTTCACGCCCATCCAAACTATTGTTCTGGCAGTTAGTGTAAGCTCTCATTTTTTGCTTGATTAGCCAGCAGCATTTGAATTCACTGTTCGATCCATTGCTGCAATCAGTGATGTACAATGGCTCTATCAAAAGGTCAGTGGGCAAACTCTATGATTGATGATTTAAAGGCCATTGCCATTTTTGCCGAAACCGTACGCCAGGGCTCTTTCCGGGGTGCGGCTAAAGTGTTGGGCTTATCGCCATCAGTGGTCAGTTATCATGTCAGTCAGTTAGAACAGCGTTTGGGTAATGCGCTGCTCTATCGCTCGACCCGTAAGCTCTCTTTAACCCATAAAGGAGAGGTTCTTTACCAACATGCACAGTTGATGTTAAACGCTGCACAATCGGGCCTGGAGCAGATCATGCCTGAGAACGCTGAGCCCAGTGGCAAGCTATCGATTTCACTGCCTTCAGTCCTGTCTCAATCTTATATCAGCAAAGAAATAGCAGCCTTTGCGCTACGCTATCCTAAGGTGGAACTGAACATTATGAGTACGGATACCCGCCAGCATCTGATTAAGGAAGGTATTGATTTGGCGATTCGTATCGGAGAGATGGGCGACAGTAGTCTGAAGGCCAAACGTTTGGGTGCAATTAAACGCAAGCTGGTGTGCTCACGGGCACTCTGGCAGCAACAATGTCAAAATCAGGATCAAACAGATGGCACCAGCCCGCATCGGCTGGAAACCCTACCCTGGATTAAGCTGGCGATGCTACCCAATAGCCGTACTCTAATCAGACCTGATGGAGAAAAGATCCGTTTACACTTTCACAGCCAGACCACGGTGAATGATGTCACATTAATGACTCAACTGTGCAAACACGGTTTAGGAATCGCTACACCACCAGACTATTTGATTGAGCATGCTTTAGCTGATGGTAGCGTGATAGAGCTGTTGCCAGATTGGCAGGTTGAATCGATTCCTTTTTATGGTGTTTGGCCTGCTAATGCATCAATGAATAGTAATGCCCGTCATCTGTTGAGCTATCTATCAGATAACTGACCACTCTGGTAATTTAATGATCCAGACACGGCAGTGAATCGACAAATCATCCGGCCAATTTAAATCAGCCATAATGTAATAAAGCGCGGTAAAATCTGTATTCCGCCGTCGTATAGGGAGCCAATCTATGGCACAGAATAAAGGTGACGATAAAATTTATCAGTTGGAGCAGGACAATACGTTCAGTGCTCAATATTCAGATAACAGCTTCTGGGATAAAGTCAAAAAATATGCCAGAAGTGCCGGTGAAGAGGTATTAGAAACCGCTCTCAAGCTCTATTTCGCGGCTACTGATCCTGACACACCGACCTGGGCACGCACTACTATTTTTGCCGCTTTGGGTTACTTTATTGCACCGCTGGACGCCATTCCTGATGCGATACCCGCAGCGGGCTTCTCCGATGATTTAGGCGTTCTGGTGGCTGCCGCGGCGACCGTCGCAGCTAATCTGAAAGAAGAGCATAGCGTAAAAGCCAAAGAAACCTTACAGAAATGGTTTGGATAAACAACAAATATTGTCGCTTTGTTAAAAGATTAAATATTATTAAACCTCTGCGATAACGATAGAGATAAACCCTATGACCACGCTAAATATCCAGCCTGGAAATATTGTTGTGACTACTTTTGGACTGTATCAGCACTGGTCTCTGGTCAGTGATAAACGTTGTGATCAGGGGCTCTATATGCTGATCTCAGCAACTAAACGTAACGGCACAGTCAAAGAGGAGCCCTGGCATGTGGTCACTCAGGGTAAGCCCAGTTATATCACACCGCTGAAAAGTGATCGCCCTTTGGATGAAATATTAGCAACGGCCCGCCAGGAGATCGATCAATGGCGCTACTCGGTTAGCAAACGCAACTGCGAGCACTTTGTAAAATGGGTGACGGGAATGAAGCTCAGCTCCCGACAGGTGAAAGCCGGTATTGAGGGTGCCGTGCTAGGTGGAATTGCTGGCGGTATGATCGGCGGAAAACCTCATTGGGCGAAGATCCTGGGAGGCGCTGCGGCAACAGCAGGATTAGCTATGTTATCCAGCCGGGCGAAAAAAGCCGAGCCTGCACCACCAAAAGACCATACAGATAATAAGTCTTAAGTTTGCAGTCTCACTCTCTCAGAACAATACTATAGCTATAGAATGCTTGTTTAACCGCACCATCAGAAGTAAATTGTCGCGACAACCTGAGCATTTTAACAACCCTTTGAGCTGACAAGGTGCTTTGCCTGATAAAAGGGAATGTCATCAACAGTTGTTACGAGAGACACTGCATGCCTGTGAATAGCCTTCAGCGAATGCCGACAGATCACTCTCAGCGGATAGGGTGCCTTCAGCTGGTAGATAACCCTCGGCTTACAAAAACTCATCAGGCACTGACTTACCCAGCCTCTGCTTTCAGACATCATTACGTCATATGGCTGTTACTTACCTACCTTCTACTGATCGGATTATTCAGCCATTCCCTGAGAGCCAACGCAGAAGTTCTGGATCTGACTCAGCATTGGCAATATCGCTGGGGGGACTCCCCTTATATTAACGAACAACCCCAATGGATTCTGAAACCTGATCATCCCGACTGGCATAAGATCGACTTCCCTTCCAATCCACCGAGTCGCAACAATCAAACCAATGTCTGGTATCGTGCCCAGATCCCAGAAGGCCACTGGCACGATCCGGTACTTTATATCTACAGTGTTGATCTGATCGTGCAAGTTTATCTGGAAGATCATCTGATCTATCAATACGGTGCGTTTGATGCTAACGGGCAAGGCAAGTTCAGCGGCTGGCCCTGGCATATGATCCCCCTTCCACCGGACGCTACAGGTAAACCTCTCTATTTCCGGGTCTTTTCCAACTATCTGGATATCGGCCTCTGGGGAGAGGTTAAAATAATGGAGCGACTGGAATTACTCCAGATGATCTGGTCGCGCTCTGTGGAAAACCTGATTATTACCGGATTTACTCTGTTAATTGCCTTGCTGTCCCTGCTCTTTGCCATACATAAAGCCCAGCGTCAGGTCTTTATTCCTCTCGCCCTCTTCGCTTTCTGTGCTGCAGGCTTAGCGCTGACCAGCACCCAGGCCAAACAGCTGATACTACACCAACCACTGTTTTGGGATTACCTGGCAGCCAGCAGTTATTATCTGCTACCAACCGCTTTAATTTTTTTGCTCAGTCAGGGTTTTCAGCTGTTGACACCTGTTCTCAGCCGAGTCCTTAAGATAGTCTTTATCGGCTACCTCCTGAGCGCCATCAGCCTCTCTTTACTGGGTATCGTCAACCTGTCAAACACTTACCCGCTGTTTGATGCGCTCTTTGTCTGTCTGGTGCCACTGACCCCACTACTCTCTCTACACCACCCCAGACTTAATCTTGATCAAAAGGTAATACTTACAGCCAGTACGTTAATGACCATACTACTGATACTGGATATGGCGGTGGCACATAACTGGATCAGCTGGAGCCAGGTGCCTGTTGGTTGGGGCACCCTGATCTTTTCACTGGCGCTGGTTGTACTGGCACTGCGTCACTATTTTCGTACCCAAAACACTCTGGCGGAGTTAAATGCGTCTTTGGAACAGCGGGTACAGAAACGTACTGAAGAGCTGAATAATATTGCAGAGCGGGAAAGCCGACGCGCAGAAGCTCTGTCTTTCGCCCACTACAAAAGCGAGCAACTGGCGCAGTACGTGGCTAGGTTAAGTCAATACAGCCATCTTGATGAAGCTATTACTTACCTTAAACCCTGTATTCCAGAGCTGCTACATCCACTACCGGGATTAATCTACTGGAATCAAGGCCACAGCTTTGACAGAGAAGCCTACTGGCAGCGGGAAGACGATGGCTTTAATAAGCAATTCCCTGCCCAACTCACACCGGACAGCAGCCATGATCTGCTTTTCCCCCACAACTGGCGACGCTATCAGCTGCAGTATGAACAGCCCAAATCGGGCACTCAGGTACTGGCGATCATCTGGGTTGATCTCACGGATAATCGCTCCCGCGCAACAGAGCTGGAACCTCTGACATTGGAAACCCTGATCGACAGGGGGGTTGAAAGAATCAATCTGACCTTATCTCAGCTTGCCCTGAAATCAGCCTTGAATCGTTTCTCCTATGAAGATGGCTTAACCGGCCTGAAAAACCGTCGCTACCTGGATCAGACCCTGCCCGAATTACTTGAAACCGCACGCAGCCAATCGACACCGCTGAGTCTCCTGATCTGCGATATTGATCACTTTAAACGCTTTAATGATCATTTTGGTCATATGGCAGGTGATGAGGTATTACGCCAGGTTGCTGATCAAATGACTCAGTTATGCAATCACAATCAGCTACTGAGTCGCTTTGGCGGAGAAGAGTTTGTGCTTGTGTTACCGGATACAGATAGCAAGGACGCGGTAGAAATAGCCGAGCAGCTCAGGCAACACATTGAACAGCTGGAATTACGGTTTGACGGTGAAAAGACCGATGATATTACGCTATCGCTTGGTGTCTGCTCGCTCGATCAACACAGCTCTACCTCCGAACAATTGCTGCATAATGCTGACCAAGCGCTTTATCAGGCTAAACACAACGGCCGCAATCAAGTTATTTTGTATCAACCTCTTCAGGCTAAACACAACCCTCACCTTCAGCCTAATCTCAATCCTACCGATTGAGGCATGACCCGATTGGTTAGATCGCTCCCAATCGATCTAAAGAGCAATCAACCAGAGGAGCAATCAACCAGGCTCAAACAGACAGATTTGAGTCATAGCGCTGCCCTGGCATATAATTAATATATTAACTATTATCACTCCCCCCTTGCTATAGGTGCTACTTGTGACCATTAAACTGTCTGTTGTTGATCAATCCCCCGTACACGGTAGCCATGCCGCTATTGAAGCCCCTCGCTTGTCTGTTGAGCTGGCCAAAGCCTGCGATGAACTGGGCTACTATCGCTACTGGGTAGCAGAACACCATGACAGTATTCACTTTGCTAACCCCTGTCCCGAAATTTTGATCAGTCATATTGCCAGTGTAACTAAGAATATCCGCGTTGGTAGTGGCGGTGTGATGCTCAACCACTACAGCCCTTATAAAGTGGCCGAGTGTTTTAAGATGATGGCTACTCTATTCCCTGACCGTATCGATCTGGGTATTGGCCGTGCTCCAGGTGGAACTGGCCTGACCTCACAAGCTCTGTCTTACTTTACCCGCCCTCATCATGGCGAGCTCTACCCAAATCAGGCCCAGGATCTGAAAAACTTTATCGAAGGCACTATGCCTGAGGACAGCCCCTATCACAGCCTGAAAGTACTGCCGGATGAGTCACCCAAACCAGAACTCTGGATGCTGGGTTCCAGCGGCGGCAGTGCCGGTTTTGCCGGATATCTGGGTTATCACATTGCGCTGGCACGCTTTATCGATCCCGATAACTGCAAACCGGAGATTTTCCAGGAGCACCTGAAAGAGTGGCAAGCCTCTGAGCATCCCGGCGAACCTCAGCGTATGCTGGCCATCGCCTGTATCTGCGCAGAAACAGAAGAGGAAGCGCGCCTGATTGCTGGCACCGCTGTGTATCGCAAACTGGCGGCGCAGATGGGCCTACGCGAAGATTTCCTGACACCAGAGCAGGTACAAGATCGTTATAAGGATCTATCGCCGTCTCATCAGGCTCAGTTTGATCACATTCTCAATGGCTTTACCGTGGGCAGCCCGGAGCAATGCCGTGCTGAAATTGAGCAACTGGCGAAGGATTATCAATGTAATGAGATCGGTACGGTAACGGTAACTCATAGCTTTGAAGATCGTCTGAACAGCTACCGTTTATTAGCTCAGTCTTTTTCATAGCGCCTGTTAAATAAGCACTGCTTGCTAAATACGGTTTAAGCCGCATTGTTCACACGGGATAATGCTTATAGCGGTAATTATAGGGTATGCTGGTAGTTCAGTTAACGGATGACAGAGCTGCCCTATGATCACTTTATTTGCCTTTGGTGCACGTTTTGGCGTACAGGATCTCAGCCCTTTTGTACTGAAAGTGGATGCTTATATGCGTATGACAGGCATCCCTTTTCAGGTGAAAAGTGGCTTTCACAACCTTAAAACGGCTCCCAAAGGAAAGTTGCCCTATATTCAGGATGATGAGCAACTGATTGCTGATTCAACACTGATAATCCAGCACCTGAAACAGCACCATAATGCCAATCTGGATGCGGACTTAAGCGAGGCCGAACAGGCTACAGCAAATCTGGTTATCCGAGCACTGGATGATAGTTTTTACTGGTGCCTGGTTTATGCCCGCTGGTTACGGGAAGACAGCTGGCAGATCGTAAAACCCGCCTTCTTCAAAAAGATGCCTTTTCCGCTACGTTATATCGCCCCTTATGTAGCCCGAAGGCGTATCCGTCAGGCCTGCCATAACCAGGGTATTAGCCGCCACTGCGATACTGAAATTTTAGCTATGGCCCACCAGGTGCTACAGGACCTTTCCGTATTACTGGGCAATAAAGACTATTTCTTTGGCGATAAACCCAGCACTCTGGATGCCACTGTGTTTGGCTTTCTGGCACAGATTATTATCTCTGGGCTTAAAACAGCGGTAACGCCTATTGCCCAGGAGTTTCCTAATCTGGTCAGCTTCTGCCAACGGGTACAAGAGCAATACTATTCGGAATAGTCAGAAGCAGATGCCAAACCTCAGCCACTCAGGAAGCATTTGCGTGACAGAAGCGCCCAATCCTATAGGAAAAGGACTCTAGGCTATACCATTCCCGATAAGTTTCTTGATATCTGAGCGGGTTGGATAAACGCAGCGCCATCCAACATTGGCTCCGGTATCGGATGATTGTCGGAAGGCGCCTTGCGGCTTTTCCGACCTACAACAACTTATCTTGTTTGGTATTAAACCATTACAATCATCGAGGGATATGATGAAGAATTTTCTGATCAATATACTCCTATGTACCCTGATTACGATATTAATCTCATGGGGTTTAAGGGAAGGCTTTGACCGCTTTTCCGCAATCAAACTGGTGGACTATATGGCCTTTACCGGATTGGTTATGCTGGGCTTATCCATGATAATAGGTTTTAGTAATGGCCTTTATCATGAGGATCATCAATCCTCAATGACCTTCCGCGCTTTAATTACCCGTGATCATCATGAAGATAACCCGGAGGATCATAGCAATCGTGTCAGCAGTGCCATTACTCTGTTTATTACCGGCGTGCTGTTTTTACTGGTCAGTCTGGTGGGATATTTTTTGGGCTGGTGGTAGTTCATTATTGCTGAGAACCTGATCCATTATGGCTAGGAATCTGCCCATTATGATTAGCAGATTGGAGTGACCATAAAAAACCGGCTGTAGATTGCTCCATAGCCGGTTTCTTAAATAAGGTCAGTAAGCTTTACCCACTGACAATTATTTAACACTATTTTTTGTACACCAGAGGCACACGACGGGTGATACCGGTATACAGGGTATAAGCGATGGTATCAGCACAAGCGGCAACCTTATTCACATCCACTTGCTCCCCCCATAACTCAACAGGATCACCGATCTTGGCATCCGGTTGATCGGTCAGATCGACGGTCATCATATCCATCGACACTTTACCAATCACACGGCTCATTTTGCCGTTAACGGCAACAGGTGTTCCGTCGATAGCATGACGCGGGTAACCATCCGCATAACCCATAGCTACCACACCGACACGAGTCGGCTTATCGGTAACAAAACGACGGCCATAACCAATCGGCTCACCCACAGGTAGTTCACGAATGGCGATCAGCGCGGAAGACAGCGTCATTACCGTCTTCAGGCGCGCACCGTTTTCGGTTGGCAGATCCATCGGATCAGCACCGTACAGCATAATGCCCGGACGTACCCAGCTACCGTGGGCTTCTGGCCACTGCAGAGTACCTGCTGAGTTGGCCATACACACAGGCAGATCATAGGCAGCACTTACACGTTTGAAGTTTTCAATCTGAGTCGGTGTGTAATCACCTTCCACTTCATCGGCACAGGCAAAGTGAGTCATCATCACCAGTTCGCCCACTTGCGGCAGAGCTTTCAGACGCTCAATGGCATCAACAAAACCCTGCTCGTCAAAACCCAGACGGTGCATACCGGAGTCAAACTTCACCCATACGGTGATCGGCTGTTGGAAAGACGCCTGCTCAATAGCCTCCACCTGCCAGGCACTGTGCACAGCAGTGATCAGTTGATAGCGATCCACCAGTTCCAGCTCGTTGGCTTCAAAAAAACCTTCCAGCAAAGCCACCGGTTGTTCAATACCGGCTTCTTTCAGCTCGACCGCTTCTTCGATACACGCCACACCAAAGGCATCAGCAGTATCAGACAGGTAACGGGCGACTTCGACCGCACCGTGACCATAGGCGTTAGCCTTGATGATCGCGACCGCTTTATTACCAGAAACTTCTCTGGCTAACAGGTAATTTTCTTTTAATGCCGCCAGATTAATCTCGGCTTTTGCAGCACGTGCCATAGCACTCTCCAGATATTCGATGCCGACAAGATATCCCTCTATTTCAGTGTGTGATTCCCACGAAAAATAACTTCACGGTTAAATCACGCAATGCACACTTACACAAAAGTATTTTGATATTTTTCGGTCAACGGCTGAAGAATGAAGCCATCTGCGAAAGAGAAACTTTTGTGTGAGTGCTTAGATCACAGCAATACAGGGTTATTTTGTCAGTCTGCACTCAGTAGCCAACGAAACCGATGTTTTGGTTTCGTGGCTTACTATTACGGCTTCGCTTTAAGAGCCTATCCAGCCCAACAAACCTAAGCTCTTGGATCAAACAAAGCGTCTTAAAGCGTAGCGGGATTATAGACTTAAAGGGCCAGAATGCCTTCTACTTCTACATCAACACCTTTCGGTAGCTCTTTTACACCAATTGCTGCACGAGCTGGATAAGGTGCAGAGAAATAACGCTCCATCACTTCGTTAACCGCTGCGAAGTTGCCCAGATCTGGCATATAGATGTTCAGTTTGACGATATCTTCCAGAGAACCACCGGCCGCTTCAGCCACTGCTTTCAGGTTCTCAAAAACCTGTACGGTTTGCGCTTCAAAAGACTCTGTCACTACTTCCATTGTCTCTGGGTTCAGAGGGATCTGACCGGACATAAAGACCAGATTACCAACCTGTACCGCTTGAGAGTAAGGACCAATTGCCGCTGGAGCATTGTCAGAGTGAATGATTTTTTTCTCAGCCATTTTTATTTTCCTCGCGCAAAAAATCGACCAACACTGTCAGTCGTGAATCAAATAACTCAATGAATAAATAAGAAAAGTGCAGATGCCGCCAAGACCTGTAAACAGCGACATCTGCTAATACATAGCAACGGAGTAGCGACTTAGTAGCGACTGATATCCAGACCGTCAGGATCAATCTCAGGTTTATTACCACTGATCAGATCCGCCAGGAAGCTGCCGGAACCACAGGCCATAGTCCATCCCAGAGTACCGTGCCCCGTGTTCAGGGACAGGTTATCGAATTTGGTTTTACCGATAATCGGCGTACCATCCGGCGTCATTGGACGCAGACCTGTCCAGAACTCGGCAAACTCAACATCGCCGCCATCCGGGAAGACATCAGAAACCACCATAGCGATGGTTTCACGACGCTGTTTAAGCAGATCCAGGTTATAACCAGACAGCTCTGCTGTACCGGCCACACGGATACGGTCATCAAAACGGGTAATCGCTACCTTATAGGTTTCATCCATTACGGTGGAAACCGGTGCGGCGTCTGGGTTCGTAATAGGTACGGTCAGCGAGTAACCTTTAACCGGATAAATAGGCGCGTTGATGCCCACTTGCTGCAGCAGCCCACGGGAGAAACTCCCCATTGCTACCACATAGTGATCGGCCTTCATCATGCCCTTACTGGTCATAACACCTGTAACCTTGCCTGCCGCTTCTTCCAGATACATCACCTTGGTACCAAACTTAAACTCGACGCCCATCTCTTTACAGATATCTGCCAGTTTATTGGTGAAGGCAAAGCAGTCACCGGTTTGATCATCAGGCAGACGCAGACCACCGACAAACTTCTCTTTTACACGCTCCAGCGCGGGCTCAGCGGCGATACAACCAGACATATCCAACAGCTCATGCTTCATATTGAACTGTTTCAGTACCTCGATATCTTTCGCCACCGCATCCATCTGCATCTGATTACGGAACATCTGCAGGGTCCCCTGCTTACGCTCTTCATAATGGATATCCGTATCTTCACGCAGCTTATCGATACACAAACGGGAATACTCGGAGACACGTACCATACGGGCCTTGTTTACCGCATAACGGCTCTCGGTACAGTTGGCCAACATCTGGCTCATCCACGCCCACTGGTGAGAATCAGCTTTTGGTGACAATTTCAAAGGTGCGTGAGTCTGTGTCAGCCACTTCATCGCTTTAAACGGTACGCCTGGCGCAGCCCATGGGGAAGAATAACCAAAAGAGACCTGACCGGCGTTGGCATGGCTGGTTTCCATTGCCGGAGCCGACTGACGGTCCACCACAGTCACCTCATGGCCTTGTTTGGCCAGGTAGTACGCTGAGGTCACCCCAATAACACCGCTTCCTAGGATCAAAATCTTCATGGCTAATCTGCCTCATGTTTTTTGTTTTGACAGTAAGATCATCTGGCCAGCTGCTATCCAGCCAACGAATAGCGCTATCATATCCGCATACAAACAAAAAATGACACTTTATTAACATCAATAAAAAGATTTATTTATCATTTATAACGCCAGTTGCAGCAAAAACATAATATTTAGAGCAAAGAACTCAGGACATACCTCTTAATGGGTAGCAAAACTCTTTATTTTCAAACAGTTATCGAAGGAAGGTCAGTTTTAAGGGTCACAATAAGAGGATGAATGAGAGAATTCATCTAAAAGAAAGGCAAATAGCCAGATAAAAAATCAACAAAAGCAAACTTTCAGAAGAAAGCTCTACATTGATACAAATCATTGTAAGAAGTGATTAACATACGTCACAACTGAAAGCAAAAGGGCCATTCGTTCGGGACTTCTTCGAGACATTACAGCAGATCAAAAGCCCTGACTTTGGCGTAACCAAGAATATTCGCAGGAGAAGGAAACGAGAAACGAGAAACGAGAAACGAGAAACGAGAAACGAGAAAACAGATGATGCCGGCTTCCGTGCCGCGCATACCCCACATAACGTCCGTGTGCGCTAATACTAACGCGATGAATGGGGTAAAAATACTCAGCTAAACCCTAAACTTCCCAGGGGATTACCCTAGGAAATAGAGTTCAGACAAGCCAAGCTTAAACCAATGGCTAACAGACCACTCGGCGAAACGGCGGCAGGGTATTGAGTAACTGAGTACCATAGCGCTTAGTCAAAACCCGACGATCCAACAAGGAAATCTTTCCGGTATCCGATTCCGTTCTTAGCAAGCGGCCTACCGCCTGCACCAAACGAATAGACGCATCGGGTACGGTAATCTGCAAAAATGGATTACCACCTCGTTGTTCAATCCATTCTGACAGCGTTCTCTCTACCGGATCATCAGGCACTGAAAAAGGTATCCGGGTGATCACCACATGACGCAGATAGTCGCCAGGCAGATCAATGCCCTCGGCAAAGCTGGCCAGGCCAAAGATAATACTGCCCTGCTTTTTATCAATGCGGGTTCTGTGTCGTTCCAGCAAAACCTGCTTGGTCAGCTCATCCTGCACCAGAATTTCGTTGACCATCTTCGCCGGTAGCTGCTCCAGCACATCCTTCATCTGACGACGGGAGGAGAATAGCACCAGAGTGCCCAGCTTATCGTCCACCTCATCTTGCAGATAACGAACGATCTGCTGAGTATGCAGTTCGACCTGTGTTGGATCACAGGCATGGGTAGGAATCTCCAGCACACCATTACTATTAAAATCAAATGGGCTGGGTACCACCAGACAATCCGCATCTTCCGGCAGACCGGCACGGGTTCGGATACGATCAAAGGTGCCCAGTGCGGTTAATGTCGCCGATGACAGTACCGCACCAAAGCAGGGTTGCCACAGCTTACTCGCTAAGGTCCCCGCCGCACTGATTGGGCTGCAGGACACCTCCAGATCAATGTCCACCTGCTGATTTTGCAGGGTGATCCAACGGGCAATGGGCATCACATCTTCCGCTTGCGGTTGGGAATACATGCTCCACAGCTCCCAGGCTGATACCGCACGAGCATGTAACATAGTTGCCAAGGGTAGCCACTGCTCGCCTTCGGCTTTGCCGATAGCACTGTTGGCATCGGGGTCCATGGCATCTTTCAGCTGTTTGACCATCACTTCCAGTTTTTGGCACAGGGAGGCAAAGCTGATCTTCAGGTTCATGGCAATAGCAACCAAGGCTTCCGGCACGATACCCTTTTCAAAACGATAGACAGGCCGTACATCCCGATCCATATTCTCTGGCGAAAACTGCGTAATGGCATGCAACAGGCGATAGCACTCCGCCAGTTCCGCTTCCAGGGTGTTCAGAATCTCCGGCAGCTGATTCAATTGACGCACGATCATCTCATCCCGGCCCAGCTCAGCATTCAGATCTGTCAGGGATTTCTTCAATAACCGTAACCACTGCAACGAGGCATTAATACGGAAACTACCCGCAAAGTGATCAATAGCCTTATCGGGCAAGTGGTGGCCTTCATCGAAGATATAGATGGTATCTTTGGGATCAGGCAACACCACACCGCCGCCCAGAGAGAGGTCGGCCAATACCAGATCATGGTTGGCGACAATAATATCCGCATCATCCAGATCATTACGGGCCTTAAAAAAAGCACAGGCACTGAAGTTACTGCAACGACGGTTGGTGCACTGCTGATGGTCTGTGGTAACCCGTCGCCAGGTGGGCTCTTCCAGGCTGTCTTTCCAACTGTCTCTATCCCCCAGCCACTTACCGGACAGATACTGCTGAGCCATATCCTGATACAGAGCGATGGCATCTTTTGAGGTATTGGTCTGTAACCACTCATCAAACAGTGACAGGGTGGTTTGCGCCTGCTCTCCGTCACTCACTTCCAGTGATTGCTCCAGACGGGATAAACACAAATAACGGGAACGACCTTTGGCCAGGGCGTACTTAAAATGGATTTCTGCGTGCTTTTGCAGGTCCGGCAGGTCCTTCATCATCAGCTGTTCCTGCAAAGCAACCGTCGCCGTTGATACCACAATGCGTTTATCACGGGCGCGGGCAATAGGCAGTGCGGCCACCAGATAGGCCAGGGTTTTACCTGTGCCTGTCCCCGCTTCTACCGCGCAGATATGAGGCCCGCCCGTACGATTACCATCACTGCAGGTCTTAATACCGCCCAGGGTTCGGGCGATCTGAGCCACCATTAAGCGCTGACCATGACGGGCACGTAACTGACGGTTTTTCAGAAACGTAGAATAAGCAGACTGGATATCAGATTTGATGGCATCGGTTAGCATGACAGGCCCTTCTCAACACAGCCGTCTATTGTACCTAATGCATAGAAACGTGGACAGTGACGAACCTCTGAATACTGAATGAAAAATCAGTTATCTATCCGTTTGCGCTCCCGGTGCTGTAAAAAAGTCTGCTCCACAACGTCACAGGTTTCCGGCTTATGGAAATAATACCCTTGAATGGCATCACAGCCAGTGCCTTGCAGATGGCGTAGCTGCTCTTCGGTTTCCACCCCTTCAGCGATCACCTTAAGCCCCAGATTCTTCGCCAGAGCGATAATGGCGTTCACGATGATGGCATCCTCCGTATCTCCCGGCAGATCTTTGATAAAGGAGCGATCAATCTTCAGACTGTGCAGCGGCAGGCGCTTAAGATAAGCCAGCGAGGAGTAACCGGTACCAAAGTCATCCACCGCAATAAACACCCCATACTCTTTCAGTTCCATCAGATGTTTAATGGCTACGTCCATATTCTTCATCAAAGAGCTTTCGGTAACCTCCAGCTCCAGATATTCTGCTGGCAAACCCACCTCATCCAGTATACGGATAATCGTGGCAGATAACTTGGGGTCCTGAAGCTGAGGCGTTGCCAGGTTAACTGAGATACGACCAAAATGAATGCCCTGATCCAACCAACGCTTACCCTGTTCACAAGCGGTTCTTAGTGACCACTGACCAATTTTATAGATCAGGCCGCACTGCTCGGCCACGGGAATAAATTTCCCTGGGGAGATAAAGCCTTTCTCTGGTTGATTCCAGCGGGAGAGCACCTCGACACCGGTAATCTCATCCCCTGAAACACTGTATTGAGGTTGATAACACAGATACAGCTCGTCATTTTGCAGCGCCCTGCGCAGATCAACCTCTATGGTCATGCGCTCCAGTGAGGACTCGGTCAGCGCCCTGTTATAGAACACAAAGTTATCCCGTCCCTTCTCCTTGGCTTTGTACATAGCAGAATCCGCATTACGCAGCAGATCCTCCATACTATCCCCATCCTGAGGGTAGATACTGATGCCGACACTGGTTGAGATCATCAGCTCAACATCAGATAGTTTAAACGGCTGGCGGCAAGCATTAATCACCTTCTCCGCCACTTTAGAGGCATCTTCAGGTTGTTTCAGCTCTTGCAGAATAAAGACGAATTCATCACCACCATTACGGGCAAAAGTATCCCCTGAGCGGACAAATTTTGATAAACGCCGGGTTACGGCAACCAGTAGCCCATCCCCTACAGAGTGGCCGTAACTGTCGTTGATATGCTTAAAGTTATCCAGATCCATAAACATCACCGCCAGAGAGCCACCCTGCCGTCTCTCCAACTGGAGCGCATGAGCTAAACGGTCATGCAGCAACTGGCGATTGGGTAAACCGGTCAAGACATCATTACTCGCCAGCTCATGCAACAGATCTTTATTCGCCTGAATACGCCAATCCACTTTTCTCAGTGCAACATAGAAATAGATCAAGAGCAGTAACATCAGAGCCACCAGGCTTAAGGTGGCCCACAGCATTGTATTTAACAACGCTTTTTTCTGGGTACTGATATCACTGAAGATAGTCAGCTGCCCTATTGCATTATCCCGCACATCCCTTAATACCAACTGGCCAACATGCCAGACACTGTCCCAACGCTCACTATTAATAAACGTCTGCCCCCCGGATAAGGTGAGCTGTTTAACCGCAGCCTCCCAGCTATTAGACAGCGTATTCATTGAGCGTCCAACCAATACCACATTATCAAACTGCTGCCAGGAGGATTCGGGGTGATACACCGACCAGACGGCTTGATCGATCAGGTTTTTATTAAGGGTTACAACCCACTGAGCCGTACGGGATTCAATGGCCGAGCGGGCCAACGCTTCTATCTCACTGCCCAGCTCAATAAAACCTAACACCTGATTATCAACAATGACGGGGGACACCACCCTCAGCGTAAAAGCCCCGATCCCCCCCAGCTCCATACCCCAGTATGGTTTACGGGTCAGATAGGCCTGCTGAGCCGTGTAACGTTTAATAGCATCACCAAAGCGCTCCGGTTTATGCAGGCGCAACAGGTTAATCAGCTCTGCATCATGAAAATAGAAATGGGTGACTTTAAGCTGTTCGTTAATATGAAGGTATTTACGCTGATATTGCTGTAACAGAAACGCCCGGTCCCGCTCTTTCAATGCCCTGTGCAACTCGGCATCTTCCATGATCACTTTTTCCAGTGCCAAAAAGGTACGGCTTTGCTCTTCGATCGTTTCATTCAGCTCCAGTAAACTATCTCTAAGTAATGCATCTCCGGCTTCTTGCAGAGCTCTTTTTTGCTGTTGATAAAGCAGTGCAGTGACCACGATAATAATCAGCACAAAGACCAGCAGCAGAGGAAACAGTAATTGCCTCTGCACCGGTTTATCGTTATCCACCAGGGATGAAAAGCTTGTCCGGGGTTCCATCATCAAGGCTCTGTCCCATTATCCTGTCAGTTTCCAAGGCTTTTACAGGCCATGCTGGCAATGGCTCGTGAAAAATAGACATCAGCTACTTACACTATTGACCAGGACAGAGGATTTCGCAATGTGAGCTAAAACAGGTTTTTTAGACATCGTTTGGCAGAGAGAAAAAGTAGGGACAATAAAAATACGTTTAACAATTACAGATAAAAAAAAACCGATAGCACCTGAGTACTATCGGTTTTTATCATTCAGCAAGATCAATACGATCTAAGCAGCACTTTGCAGGATCAATCGTTCTCGATCAGGCTCATATCCGGTTGCTGGCTTTCGATCTTCTTACCGATAAACTCTTCGATCTCCGGCAATACAAAAGCATCTTCCTCACCGATAAAGCTGATGGATACGCCTTGAGAACCCGCACGGCCGGTACGACCAATACGGTGCACGTAGTCTTCGGGATCATCCGGCAGAGTGAAGTTCACTACATGACTGACATCATCGATATGGATACCACGACCGGCCACATCCGTCGCCACCAGTACCTGAATACTGCCATCACGGAATTTTTCCAGCGTTGAGATACGCTTACGCTGCTCAACCTCACCAGACAACATGGCCACACTGACATTGGCTTTTTTCAGCTGTTCACACAGGTCACGCACACGGTCACGACGGTTCGCAAACACGATGACCCGATCCCAACCCTCTTTACGCATCAGGCTGATCAACAGTTTTTCTTTGTCCACATCTGCCACAATATAAGCGTGCTGTTCAACGTTGGCGCTGGTCTCTTCTTCCGATTCGATCTCAATACGCTCTGCCTCCCAGGTCCACATCTGAGCCAGGTTTTCCACATCCTGGGGATAGGTGGCACTGAACAGGAAGGTCTGACGCTCCTCTTTTTTCGGTGTCGCACGGATAATACGTTTAACATCCGGGATAAAGCCCATGCTCAGCATGCGATCCGCTTCATCCAGTACCAATACTTCTACTTCACGCAGATCAAGATCACGCTTCTGATGGAAGTCCAGCAGACGACCCGGTGTCGCCACCATAATGTCGATCTGGCCTTTCAGCTGCTCACGCTGCTTCTGGTAGTCGATACCGCCAACAATCGTCACCACGTTAAAACCGCAGTATTTATTCAGCTGATGGGCATCTTTAGCGATCTGCATCACCAGCTCACGGGTTGGTGCGATAATCAGGGCTCGGGGAGCACCGTCTTTCTGCATACCCGGCGCTTCTTCCTCCAGGAAGTAGCTCAGGATACTGATCAGGAAGGCTGCAGTTTTACCGGTACCGGTTTGTGCCTTACCGATCAAATCTTTGCCTAACAGGGTGTGTTCCAGAGACTGCCCCTGAATCGGTGTGCAGTAATGGAAACCCGCCTCGCAGATCGAACGCATCATCGGCAGGGGCAGATCAAAATCATGGAAACGGTGCTGACCTTCCACCTCAGGTACAACAAACTGAGACAGATCCCAGTCACTGTTATCCGGGGCAGACTTTTTAAAAGGGGGACGACGGCGACGCTTATAGTGTTTCTTACGGGTATTCTGTGGACGGCTATTCTGATTTTCAGCAGGGTTGGACACGAGTATATTTGCTCCTAAACCCCGAACGCATCGAGGCTTTATCATACCTGAGTCAAGGCACTTATCATGGGGCTTTGACTCAGTCACTTAATTATCGAATGTACGCTGAATAGATCAGCGCACACTCAAAAGTTCATAATGACACGCTACACAGCTATCAGTCGCGTGTACTTTAATTTATCACTTGCGCCTATTGTCTCAGTTTTTGTGCACAAGCTCAGTTCTTTTCTATCAGTTTTTTTCCCGTAGAGGAATATAGTTGCCCGGGTACAGGCTTGCCAGATTTTCCGACAATCCATTCTCAGTCACCATCTGAGCATGATGACGTTTTAATTCTCTCGGCTCACGGGCACCACATGAATGAGCAATAACCCCAATTTCATTGATCATATGCTTATGATAGTTGTGCACGCGAACGGCTTTGTCCTGAGGATTTAAACCTTCCTGCAGATCAGGGTCATGGGTTGCCACACCGGAAGGACAGGTATTTTTATTACATTGCAGCGCCTGAATACAACCCAAAGCAAACATAAAGCCCCGGGCAGTAACACAAAAGTCTGCACCTACAGAGATCGCCCAGGCAACATTAGTTGGCACCATTAATTTACCGGATGCAATCACCTTGATCCGATCACGCAAACCAAAAGCCTTCAGCATATCTACCACCAAAGGCAAACTCTGACGTAAAGGCAGGCCTACGCTGTCCATCAGCGGCATAGGCGCCGCACCTGTGCCACCTTCAGCACCATCCAGAGTAATAAAGTCAGGTGCAGAGGCTTCACCTCTGTGGTTAATTTCGGCCATCAACTGATCCAGCCATTCATGGCTGCCTAATACGAATTTAATCCCTACAGGTTTACCGGTAACACGACGTACCCGTGCGATCATATCCAGCAGGTCCTGTGGGCTGTTAATTTCAGGGTGTCGGTTGGGACTGATTGAATCCTGCCCCACCGGAATCCCCCGGATCTGGGAGATCTCTGCATTAACCTTCTCACCGGGCAGAATACCACCCTTACCCGGTTTAGCACCCTGGCTGAGTTTGATCTCAAACATGCGGATCTGTTCAATTTGAGCCAGGTGCAGCAGCTTTTCATCGCTCAACTGCCCCTGATCGTCACGGACGCCGTATTTCGCTGTCCCGATCTGATAAACGATATCGCAACCGCCCTCCAAGTGATATGAAGAGACACCACCCTCACCGGTATTCATCCAACACCCCGCCTTTCGGGCACCATTGGACAGTGCCAGTACCGCTGGTTTGGACAAAGCACCATAGCTCATGCCGGAGATATTAAAGATAGATTTGGCTTCAAACGGCGTCCGACAGTAAGGCCCTATCATCAACGGCGGTGATTCAACTGCATCTTCTTTTAACGTCGGATAAGGGGTGTTCAGAAAAATAATGGCACCCGGTTGATGAATATCCCGACTGGAACCAAAGGCAACCGTATTGTCGATATCTTTTGCCGCGCGATAGGCCCAGCTACGTTGCGCCCGGTTAAACGGTAACTCCTCCCGATCCATGGCAAAAAAGTACTGACGGAAAAACTCTCCCATATGCTCAAAGAAATACCGAAAGCGCCCCAGTACCGGGAAATTACGTCGTATGGTATGGGCGGTCTGGTTTTTATCCACATAATACATCACAGCAACGGTGACGATTCCTGCCAGCAATATCAAACTAAATAAAATCACTGCAACATCAAGGATTAAGGTAGCAAACTGATCCATTATTATTCCCTCATCTAATCTTCTGCCATCATAGCGGATTCACTGACCTAAGCCGACTTTTAATAGAAAGATCCCAGCAATCATTTAGTGACAACCAAGCACAACTTATCACCATGAACCTCTGCACCGGATCAATAAAAAATCATTTTCTTATAAAAACACTATTGATAAACCTTCTCATTAGCAATTAGAATAAGCACACCATATAAATAATACCCCCATTTCCAAATCAGATTCTTAGGGATAAACATGAAAAAACGTACTCTGGCTCTTGCCATCGCTCTGGCAGCAGGCATCTCCGGCTGTGGTCTGTTACAAAAGGCGGAACAAGCGGGCACACCTGAGCAGCAGGTTGTTACCAACTACGCAAACATCGCCCACGCGACTTTTGAAGACGCCTACCTGACTGCAGTTGATCTGCAAAAGTCTGTTGATATGTTTATCGCCAATCCAAGCGCTCAGGGTCTGGAAACGCTGAAAGAGAAGTGGAAAATTGCCCGCGCGCCTTATCAGCAGAGTGAAGTGTTCCGTTTCGGTAACGCCATCGTTGATGACTGGGAAGGTCAGCTGAACGCCTGGCCACTGGATGAAGGTCTGATCGACTACGTTGACAATGCGAACTACCAGTACGAGCTGGGCAACCCAGGTGCAGAACTGAATATCATCTCCAGTCCCCAACTGCAGTTGGGCTCTGAAACACTGGATCTGACACAGATTACCCCGGAAAAACTGGCCAATCTGAATGAACTGGGTGGCTCTGAGGCCAACGTTGCGACCGGTTACCACGCTATTGAGTTCCTGTTATGGGGCCAGGACCTGAACGGTACAAATACAGGTGCCGGTGAACGCCCTTACACAGACTTTGTTCAGGGTGCGGGCTGTACGGGTGGTCACTGTGACCGTCGTAGTGCATACCTGAAGGCCGCTACTGAGCTACTGGTAAGCGATCTGGCCGAAATGCGTGATCAGTGGGCCCCAGGTAATAATAGCAACTACCGTGCAGAACTACTGGCGGATGCGCCTGAGCAAGGTCTGCGTAAGATGCTGTATGGCATGGGCAGCCTGTCTCTGGGTGAGCTGGCCGGTGAGCGTATCAAGGTTGCGATGGAAGCCAACTCTACCGAAGACGAGCACGACTGTTTCTCCGACAACACCCACTACTCTCACTACTATGATGCCAAGGGTGTGCAAAACATCTATCTGGGTCAGTACAAGCGTGTTGACGGCAGCCTGGTTAACGGCACCAGCCTGAGTGATCTGATCCAAGCGACAAACCCATCTTTGGATGCGTCTCTGCGTAGCCAGCTGAACACCACAGACCGCACTCTGATGGAGATGGTAAATCTGGCAGAAGGCCCTCAGCAGATCAAATTCGATATGCTGATTGCACCAGGTAACGCTCAGGGTACTGACCTGCTGAACCGCTCTATCGGTACACTGGTTGAGCAGACCCGTTATATCGAACAGGTTGCTGCCACACTGAAGATCGACGCGCTGAACCCAGACACGGCTGATCACGAATTCTAATTAAAACGATCAATCGCTTGATAGATGACGATCTACCAAGCGATGCAGACATGCTATTGATCATAAAAGCGTGATTATAAAAACGTGATCAAGCAAACGGCCTTTGGGCCGTTTGTGCGTTTTGACCAAAGGGAAACTTGATGAAGATCAAACAATTACCGCTAGCCGCCGTGATCGGTGGTGTATTTGCTTTATCCAGCCTGGCTCCAACGGTCTCTGCTAATTCAACAGAGTACAAACAAGACCCACGTATGGGCGGTAAAACCACGGTAAAACAAAACGACCGTAACGCCTTTTCCCGTCCTGCCGCCAACCTGTCACCGCTACGTCAGTTGGATTTCAAAGTGGGTAACAGCTTCTTTAAAGCCCCCTGGGTGATGGCTCCCTCCAGCACCACCGCCCGCGACGGCCTAGGGCCTCTGTTTAACACTAATGCTTGTCAGAACTGCCACGTAAAAGATGGTCGCGGTGTCGTACCGGATATCAACCCTGAGCGGGATGCCGGTACAGAAGCTGCAATCAGTCTGTTTCTGCGCCTGAGCCGTCCGGCAAAAACCGAGCAGGAAAAAGCACAGCAGATCAAATTTGGCCCGTTGAATGACTCTATTTATGGTGGTCAGCTGCAGAACTTTGCTTCAACCCGTATCACACCGGAAGGCGAGATGCGCCTGACCTACAGTACACAAACCATCAGTTATCCTGATGGCGAGACTGCTGAACTGCGTGTGCCTCATTACCAGGTGATTAACCTGGCTTACGGTGATGGCAGCCAACTGGAAACCTCGCCTCGTATCGCACCACAGATGGTCGGTCTGGGCCTGCTGGAGCTGCTGTCTGAAGAGCAGATTCTGGCTAACGCCGACCCAGAAGATAAAAATGGCGATGGTATCTCAGGTAAAGCCAACCAAGTGTGGGATGTGGAACAGCAAGCGACCGTACTGGGTCGCTTTGGCTGGAAAGCCGGTCAACCGAACCTGAAGCAGCAAAACTCCGGCGCTTTTGCCGGTGATATGGGCCTGACCACACCACTACACCCGGATACCGACTGTACCCGTCACCAGCCCTGTGAACTGAGTGCCTCCGGTGGTGAGCCTGAAGTAACTGAGAAAACCCTGAATCACGTCACCTTTTATACCCAACATCTGGCAGTACCGGCACAGCGTAACTATAAAGATGCCGATGTAATCGCCGGTTACCAGCTGTTTAAACAAGTGGGCTGTCAACAGTGTCACGTTGAAAGCTGGACCACAGCCAAAGCTGCAGATCGCCCAGAGCTATCTAACCAGAAGATTCGTCCCTTCACCGATCTGCTACTGCACGATATGGGTGAAGGCCTGGCCGATCACCGACCTGAATTCCTGGCCGATGGCCACGAATGGCGCACTCCACCGCTCTGGGGTATCAGCCTGAATAAAGTAGTGACCGGACAGGAAAACTATCTGCATGATGGCCGTGCCCGCACCTTAGAAGAAGCTATCCTGTGGCATGGTGGTGAGTCGGAGGCTGTGAAGCAGAGCTTTATGCAGCTAAAATCCACCGAACGTGAACAATTGATCCGCTTCCTGGAGTCTATTTAATGTTTTTTAGCTATTTTTCTACCTATGGACCAGATCAGGATCGCCACCCCGTCCGGGCCACCTCTTTTGCGCTCCCTCTGGCTGCCTGCTTTGCCACATTAGCGCTGAGCAGCTTCTCCTCATCAGTCCCGGCTGATGATCAAGCCTCATTTGATTATGATGCTTTTATTCTCAGCAACGAACAGCTGCAAAACCGCCAGATGCAGCAACTGATTAAGAACAATCAAGATTTCCAGCACGGGGTAATCCTGGCCTGCGGTCAGACAATATCCTCTTCCGCTGCAGCGCAACCCTTAAACCAATGGGGCCACCTGAAAGAGCTGCAAATCCTGTGGAAACAGAGCGCTCAACAGTGGCAAAAAATACAGATGTTTCCACTGGGGCCGAATACGGATACCACGGTACGCCTGAATATCACCTTCTGGCCGGATAAAAAAAATCTGGTTGAACGTAAGGTCGAGGGGCTGATCAAACAAGGGGGCGATGTTGATCTGAGTCTGGGCGGTATTGCGGTTCAAGGTCTGGCAGCCAGTGAATACCTACTGTATGATCCTCGTCATCTACAACATGCAACCGTTCAACAAACCTGCCCGGCGTTGCAGGCGATCAGCGAGAAAAGCTTAGCCAATAGTCAAGCCCTGCTGACCCGCTGGCAGGAAAGTGAATTTCTGGAACATTGGCACGATGCCGGTTTGGGTAATGATACCTTTGCCAGTATCACTCAGGCCACTGGCTATCTGCTGGCGGGTTTGGCACAAAGTGCCGAGATTGTTGCCAAAGACAAAGTCTACAAGCCGTTTCGCTTAAATACCGATCAAGCCAGATCTAACGTTTATCTGTCAGAAAACTGGCGCAGCGGTTTAAATCTGGACAATATTCAGCAAAATATCACCGATATTGAACACCTGTACCTGGGTGCCGATGGCCACAACGGTCCTCACCGCTTATTGCTTAAAAAAGGCTTTACGGCAGAAGCGGAAGCGATCCAACAGCAGCTAAGCACGCTGAAAGAGCAAGCCTCACAACTGCAACAGATGCAGCAACAGGCCTTTGCTCAAACGGAAGGCCGAGCGCTGGCAAAACGCTTTTATCAGAATCTGAAACAGCTGGAGCAAGCACTGAAAAAACCACTGCCCAGTTTTAATCTGGCACAGAAATTCAACTCACGAGACGGAGATTAAAATGCCCAACATGCCGGTAAATATGAGTCGTCGCCAATTGATACAGTCCGGTCTGATCGGCTGTGCCGGCCTGAGTCTATTCAGCCCGGCAGTACTGGCTAATACACCGGCTTCCTCTGCTACACATGGCCTGCAATTAGCCAGCAGCGTCAAAACGGATGCGGCTGGCCACCAGATGCTCTATCTGACAAACGGTACAGATTACAGCAAGGATGCCAAACTCCTGCCCAGCGGTTGGCGCGGTCATCAGGTGGCCGCTTCACCGGATGGCCGCTATCTGGTGTCTGTGGCTCGCCGTCCCGGCACCCAACTACTGGTTCAGGATCGTCAACTCGGAAAGCACAATCTGATAGATGCCACCACCGACCGTCACTTTTATGGCCATGGCCTCTTTTCTGCCGATAGCCAATATCTGTATTGCTCTGAAAACGATTACGAGAATGCCCAGGGGATGATCGGCGTCTATCGGGTCGATGAGGGTTTTAAAAGGATTGGCGAATGGTCCAGCCAAGGAGTTGGGCCACACCAGATCGCCTGGGTCTACGCCAAACAGGCTGCAGGCCAACCCCCTGCGCCATTGCTGGTGGTCGCGAATGGCGGCATAGAAACACACCCGGACTACCCCAGAATCAAGCTGAATCTGGACACTATGCAGCCCAACATCAGCTATCTGGACCTGTCTGGTCAGCTGATCCAACAGGTGACACCGCCCCATCACCAACTGTCGTTAAGACATCTGGATGTTGCCCCCGATGGACAGGTTTGGGTCGGTGCTCAATATCAGGGCGAAGTACATGAAAGCCCTAAACTGATCTATAGCCATAAATTAGGTGAAGATAAACTGACCGCAGTGGGTGCCGATGATACGCTCTGGCCCCAGCTAAAAGCTTATATCGCCAGTGTTGCCTGCCATGATCAAACGGATACGGTGTGTATCACCGCACCCCGTGATAATCAGATTACCCTGTGGCAAAGGTCCAGCGGCAAGCTGATCAAGCAGATGAGTCAAACAGACTGTGCTGGTGTTTGTGCACACCCGACCCAACCTTACTATCTGGTCAGTGGTGGTGATGGCACCCTAGCCGCTTATCATGCGGGCACAGGTCATAGACTCTGGCAGCAGACCTTAAACGGAGTACACTGGGATAATCACCTTAGCTGGATTGGTTAGGCATTAAGAGTTAAGAGAAACCATTAAATCTGCCCGGCTCGGTTACAATCGCCTGTATCCATCAAAGCCATAGGATAATTAGCGTTGTAACCTGGCGGGTGCTGGCCTAAAATGCCCGCCCTTTGTACAGGTAAGCATAAACCTGTCCCTATTCTACACAGTGAGTCCCATCATGAGCCGTAGTAAAAAGACCCGCTCGCTGAAAGGCAAAGCCAATATCCGTACCGGTAAAAAAGACGATTTTAAACAGTGGCGTCAGGAACAAGCTGAAGCCGGCAACCGTCCTAAGACCGCGAATCAAAAGAAAAAAGCCAAACAGCGCAAAGAGCAGGCTGCTAAAAAGCTGGAACGTTTAGGCGTTAAGAAAGACGCTTAAGTCAGTCAACAGACACGGTATAAAGCCAGCCTCAATACGCTGAACCCGACTTAAAAGGAAACTGCACGTGAAAATTATCAGCTTCAATATCAACGGTATTCGTGCCCGCTTACATCAGATTCAGGCACTGATTGATCAGCAACAGCCGGATGTGATTGGCCTGCAGGAGATTAAGGTACATGACGATGCCTTCCCGCTGGCAGATATTGAAGCGATGGGTTATCACGTTGAGTACTTCGGCCAGAAGAGTCACTACGGTGTGGCGCTGATGTCGAAAAAAGCGCCGCTCTCCTTACGTAAAGGCTTCCCGACCGATGAAGACGATGCCCAGCGCCGTATGATTATCGGAGACTACGAAGCCGAAGACGGTTCCATCGTCACGGTAATGAACGGCTACTTCCCACAGGGTGAAAATATCAGCCATGAGGTGAAATACCCGGCCAAGCGTAAATTCTACGCGGATCTGCAAACCCTGCTGGAAAGCGAATACGACAACCAGAAAAATGTCGTTGTCATGGGTGACTTTAATATCTCCTCCACCGACTGGGATATCGGTATTGGTGAGCCTAATCGCAAGCGCTGGCTGCGTACCGGTAAAACCAGCTTCCAGCCGGAAGAGCGTGAATGGTTTGATCGCCTGCTGGGCTGGGGCTTAGTCGACAGCTACCGCGAGCAACACCCGGAAGATAACAGTCAGTTCAGCTGGTTTGATTACCGCAGCAAAGGCTTTGATGATGAGCCAAAACGCGGCCTGCGTATCGACACTCTGCTGGTCACTGCGCCACTGATGGAAAAGTGCACCGCTACAGGTATCGACTATGAGATCCGTGCTATGGAAAAACCATCGGATCACTGCCCGGTTTGGGGCGAGTTTAAGTTTTAAGGCTGGAAGGCTGGAAGGCTGGAAGGCTGGAAGGCTGGAAGGCTGGACGACAGTATAAAACCCCCGGATTGATTAACACTCAGTTCGGGGATTTTTTTGTGCTGATAGACGGATACCGGACTTGGTGAACAACACTGAATCCCTATACCTGATCAGGTATACTGAAGCAGGTCAGGTGTTATAGCAGTCAGTGATCCTAATGAAAAAACTACCTATCGGTATTCAAACCTTTTCCAGCATTATCCAAGGTAATTTTGTCTATATCGACAAAACGCCGGGTATTGCCCGTATGCTGGATGGTGCCGGGCGTTATTTTCTCTCCCGTCCCTGTCGCTTTGGCAAAAGCCTGTTGCTGGATACCATCAAATCGGTTTTTGAAGGCCGTCAGGAGCTATTCACGGGTCTTTATATCGAAGACAAATGGGACTGGTCACAAATCTGGCCAGTGATCAAAATTGATTTTGCCAGCGGCATAATCCATAGCCGTCATGAGCTCAATGCCTGGTTGCATCAACAACTGGATGAACAGGAAAGTAGACTCGGCTTAAAGCTCGAGCGCGATGACAATCCTGCTATTCGCTTTTCTCGTTTAATTCAGTCAGCAGCCAATCAATCCGCTCAAAATCAGGTGGTTGTGCTGATTGATGAATATGATAAGCCTATTCTGGATAATATTGATCAGACTGAGTTAGCGAGCGAGGTCCGTGAAGGGCTGAAAAACCTTTACTCCGTGATGAAAGCTCAGGATAGCCTGATCCGCTTTATCTTTATGACCGGAGCCACCAAGTTCAGCAAAGTCAGTCTGTTTAGCGGGATTAACCAGATTCAGGACATCACACTGAACAAGTACTTTTCTGATATCTGTGGCTACACGCAAAACGATCTGGAAACCACCTTTGCCGAGCACCTGGCTGGGGTTGATATGGCTGAACTAAAATCCTGGTATAACGGCTACCATTTTACCGGCGAAGCCGTTTATAACCCTTACGATATTCTGTTGTTTATTTTTGAAGATCATACCTACCGCAACTACTGGTTTGAAACTGGCAGTCCAGAGTTTTTAATCCGCCTGTTTAAAAAACATCAATACTTCCTGCCTGATCTGGAAAATATTGAAGTGGGTGCAGAAATTCTGAACTCCTTTGAAGTGGAAAATATCAACCCCATTACACTGCTGTTTCAGGCAGGCTATCTCACTATTGCCAAGACTTATACCGATGACCTGGGCGAACAGGCCTTTGTATTGGAAGTGCCTAATCGAGAAGTTAAAAGTGCGCTGGCCACTCAACTCATCAAAGGCTACGCCGAACAGGATCAGGAGAGTAAAACGATTCGCCAAAGGCTGTTTCGCAGCCTGTCCCAAGGTAACCTGGCACAGCTTAAACAAGAGATTATCAGCCTGTTTGCCGGTATCCCATGGCGCAATTTTACCAACAACGACTTGCCAGATAGCGAAGGTTATTACGCCAGTGTGCTGTATGCGTTTTTTAGCAGCCTCAACGCGACTATTATTCCCGAAGATATCAGCAACAGAGGCCAGGCGGATATGACCATCCAGCTGGGCGACTATATCTATGCACTCGAGATTAAGCGGGATAACAGCGATAACTATTCAAGTCAAACACCGGCTCAAACATCAGCACAGATACAAGAGCAGGCACAGCGACCCAATCCAGCCCTGACCCAGATTCAGCAACGGGGTTATAGCGAGAAATACCTTGCCAGTGGTAAACAGATTTTTGAAGTCGGCATGGTCTTTAACAGCCAGCAAAGACAGCTGGTACAGATGGACTGGCAACAGGTTAGGTAACAGGTTCCATAGTGCAGGGCAAGGAAATACACAGCGGTATGTTCGATCAAGATCCAGACACTCTGCTCAAAGAGTTTCTGACAGAAAAATCCCACAGCGAACTGGTTGAAACCCTTTTAGGCTATATCCATCAGGATGATGCCGAACGCAGGAAATGGCTGCAGGCCGCAGAGCTGGCGAAAAAGCCCCCCAGCCTGACTGAGATCAAAAAAATGATCACCAAGGCACTGCCTGTGAAAGAGGTCAGTGAATGGCGAAAAGTACGACGCTATTTTCATCAGGCTGAATCCCTGTTTAATACGATTTTTCAGATCACCTCTAATCTCCCCGAGGATGAGCAATGGAAAGTGCTACAGCATGCCATTAGCCGCTTAAACAAAGCACTGGAACGTATTGAAGATACCAGCGGTTATCATGATGCGCTGGCTACCACCCTCTGCGACAAACTGATCACTCTTTTTGCTCAACTCAGCTGGAGCGACGAAGCCAAAGCCCAATGGCTGTTCGAGCAGCTTTATAAACAGAATTTCGATCTGTTCCCCAGTGTACCCAATGACTTTCAGCCCAGCGAAGCCATTAGCGAGCGTTTACGGGAAAAGTGCGCGTTACAGCTGGAACAGATTCCTGCTAATAAGCCCTTTAAGAAAGATGAGCTGTTTAAATACAACTGGCGGCTTAAACGTTGTGGACAGCCACTGATTGATCACGCGATCGCCACCGGCAACTGGCGTGAACACTGCTCACTACTGGGACAAGTTGCCCATGATAGCCAGGATCTGCTGGCCGCCTGCCAAATTTGCCTGGATAACGACGAACCCTTTGATGCCGAGGACTGGTTGCTCAAAGCCAGAAAGCGTTGTGAGGATGAAAAAGATCAACTCGCCTGTGACCGTCAGGAGATCGAAGTCCTGATCGCACTGGACGAACCTGCCGAAGCCTGGAAACAAGCCTGGGCACTGTTTGAAAGCTCGCCCAGTTTTAGCGCCTTTAAAGTACTGCATACTCTGGAACAGAGAATTGGCGTGCAGGATAATGCTCTGGCCGATAAAGCCGAGCAGCTTTTACTGCAAAACTGCCAACAACCCAAACCGTCATCCTTCGGTTTTGTCTCCCCCGTTGTACTCGATGAGATGCTGGTTTTTTATCTGTACCAACAGCAGTTTGATAAAGCCCTGGCTTGGGCCAAACAGCATAAATCTTCGCCACAGCACCTGATTGAACTGGCGAATGCCATTATCCAACAGCAGCCTGAAGAGAGCGCCGAACTCTACCATCAGGTTATCTTTGCGTTACTTAAACAAAGCAATGACACCGTTTATCAAAGAGCCATCGACCTGCTATTGGATCTTGAACAACAACTCAAGCTAAAACAGCCGTTAGAGCCAGAACAACAGCCAGAGCAGGAACAACAGTCAGAGCAAGATCTGGATATGGGCCCGTTGATCCAGCTGCTTTATACCATCAGCCAGACCTATCGCCATAAACATAACCTGATGGCATTGATTCGGGAACATTTCAGCCAATACCTTTAATACCCATTAGTCACCGTGGTTAACTCACAACAAATAACAGGCCAATAGCAGCCAGGCAGCAGGGAAACTAAATCCAATGTTTGATTTTGAAGAGATCTATCGTCGCGCTGAGCCCAGCAGCCTGGAACGGGGACAAAGCCTGTACAAAAAAGGCCAGGTAAAAACCTAAGAAAAAAAGCAGCAGCATCTCAGCCACGGTGAAAGGCCAAAGCAACTATCTGATGATACTCAGCCAAACCGGCCAGAAGACACGTCGTTAGCCGCCAGTCTTGTCACACACGCCTCCCACAAGGATAATCACAACAGACTAAACGTGGCAGCAGGGCAAAACAGTGAAAGAGAAATACATCAACCTGTTTACCGATTTCGGCTTTAAAAAAGCCTTTGGTGAAGAAGCCAGCAAAGAGCATCTGATCAGCTTTCTGAATACCTTACTGCCCGAACACCATCAGATTCAGGAACTGCATTTCAGCAATAGCGAGCACCAAGGCGCTACCGCGCTGGATCGCAAAGCCATTTTCGATCTGAACTGCACCAGTGCCAGCGGCGAATTTTTTATTGTTGAGCTACAAAAAGCGAAACAGAACTACTTTAAAGACCGCAGCCTGTTTTACGCCACCTTTCCAATTCAACAACAAGCCCAACGTGGTGAATGGAACTTCAAGCTCTCCGCAGTCTACACCATAGGCATTTTGGACTTTATCTTTGATGATGAAGAAGCAGCCACCCGTGGTGATGTGGTCCACCGTGTCCAGCTGAAAAACCAGCATAATCAGACCTTCTACGACAAATTAACCTTTATCTACCTGACCCTACCAAATTTCACCAAAACAGAAGATGAACTGGAAAGCCTGCAGGATAAATGGTTTTATCTGTTCCGGCATCTGCATGAGCTGGATAGCATTCCGCCCCGCCTGCGTGAAAAGGTTTTTCTAAGCCTATTTGAAAAAGCCAGTATTGCCCGTTTTCAACCGGAAGAGCGCCAGGCTTACGAATCCAGCCTGAAATATTATCGTGATCTGAAAAATGTGATTGATACCGCAAGAGACGAAGGCAGAGAAGAAGGCAGAGAGGAAGGCAGAGAGGAAGCTCATCGGGCTGCAGTACTCAGGGAAAAAGAGAAAAACACCCAGTCTGTGCTCAACCTTGTTCAAATCGGCCTATCCGATCAACAAATCGCGCAGGCACTGCAGATTTCACTGGAAGACGTTCTCGCGATTAAGAACAACTCACACCATTAACAACGCAGCGTCATGCGTCAGCTACACCACTGACCATAACAGAGCCTTACAACAAGCCCAGACGGGATTAGCTCCGGTCTGGTCAGCCCGGAACCACCGGCATTTCTGCAAGCCTATCAACCTCATCTCAGGTATTACCTTGTCGATGAAGGCGCATACAGCGACACCGAGCTGGAACAGAAACAAAGCGCCCTCAGTGGTGTCTTTAGTATTGAAAAAGCCTCCAGCAGCAGGAAGTGGCGCTTAAACTCATTGCTTTTGGCTCGCTTTCAAATGAACAAATCGTCGATATCACCGAGTTAAGCCTGGACGATGTAAAAGCTCTGACCAAAAATGGGAGCTGCTAACTCCCGGACTCACTCTGCAAAACCTTTAACGTCTTACCTGCACTGGTTTTCCATGCCGTTCGGCCATTGATAGAACTCCCGGTCACCACTGCTGCAGCCGTAGAGGGAGACTTAAAACTGTAATTTTGCTGGAACACCCACGCCCCGTTACTCTCTACAATGACATCCCTGTTTTTCAGCTCCTGCCTCAGCTGGCTCATATTAACTGATATGGAAGGCATCTCATCGGCCACCACCTGTGAACCCTCCTGGATCACAAAACCCTGAGAGGACTGATACCCGGTAGCCTTAATGCCTTTGGTGCGAATATATAACAGCGTCTCAGTGGTTGCAGGTGTCACCGGCTGTTCAAACGCCGTTACCCCTAATACTGGCAGCATATCCAACATATGGGAGAGAAAGACATCCATCTCCGCCCTATCCGCTTCAGATAATGTCGGTTCGCTTGGATTGACTCCATTTTTCACCATCACCCGACGAGCCTTACGCGCCTTATCCACCAAACGATGTTCCAGATAGCGGATCTGCGCCTTATTTAACGCCCCGTTAGAACAGGTAAAGCAAAAGGTATCGCTCCAAAACCCCTTATCATCACTCTTTTGATGCTGGCCCAGACGCTTACGGAACTGCTCGGTTTCACCAATATATAAGGCATCCCCCTCTCCTTTCTCCGTTGGCCCCAGCAACAGATAAACACCGCTGTATTCCAGCTCATCTCGCTGCATAACCCGGCCTAATGCACTGCGTGGAAATGCCAACGCCTTACCGACCCAGTTAGAGCGCTCCGCAATGCGTAAGCCTTCCGGGTCGCCATCAGCCACAAAAATACGGATAGAGAAAGGGGTTGCAGTCATTATTGTCCTTAATATTTTCTGATCGTATTAAAAGTTGTGATACGGCTCATCTAATCCAAATCTCATCACCGTAGGTTGGATAAGCCGTAGGCGCCATCCGACAACGGCCTCTCCATCACGCCTTGGTTGAAATTGAACGCCCTCAAACCGTTTCGATGCGGCTTATCTAATCCAAATCTTATCACCGTAGGTTGGATAAGCCGTAGGCGCCATCCGACAACGGCCTCTCCATCACGCCTTGGTTGAAATTGAGCGCCCTCAAACCGTTTCGATGCGGCTTATCTAATCCAAATCATATCACCGTAGGTTGGATAAGCCGTAGGCGCCATCCGACAACGGCCTCTCCATAACGCCTTGGTTGAAATTGAGCACCCTCAAACCACTTCAAAGCCAACGAAAAACAAAGCGCCAATCCAAGGTGAATACACCATCCCAAATAAATACGTGAACCCAACAATGTCGGAAGGCGCCTACGGCTTTTCCGACCTACGAACCGTGCCAACCAGTTGGATACACTCCATTGACGACATAACGGTGAAAGCTAGAAAAAGGCCAATCTTTCAATTGGTTAACCATACCATGCTTAATTGGATTGTAATGCACATAGTCAACATGATGTCGAAAGTCCTGATCACCCCTAATGGTATGTTCCCAAAAACGACGCTGCCAAATACCACGCTCTCCTTTTCTTTCCCTCACGCAAGAACGAAGCTCATCTTGTGGCAACGCCTTTGAGAAACGTTTTTTAATTTCCCTCCAGCGGGACGAATAGTCCGCATCACCTTCAGGTAAAGTCCATACCGCATGAATGTGATCAGGTAAGACAACCCAGGCATCAATGTAAAAAGGTCGGCGTCTCTTTACCCAACGTACAGACTCACGTAATTCATCGACACGATCGACCAATAGAGTTTCACCCCGATCCTGTAGATTAACCGTAAAAAAGTACGTCCCACCTTCAACATAATTGCGCCGATATTGCATACCACATCCTTGTAGTCTCTTGGATAGATAAACTCACATCCTAACAGGGATAGCTATTCCCATATCCATAATATTCGTAGGTTGGATAAGCGCAGCGCCATCCGACAACCGCCCCGGAGTCAACGCATAAGCCCAACAACGAACGCCCGCCATAAACCCCATAATATCCGTAGGTTGGATAAGCGCAACGCCATCCGACAACCGCCCCGGAGTCAACGCATAAGCCCAACAACGA
>NZ_AULT01000056.1 GCF_000422425.1 Oceanospirillum beijerinckii DSM 7166 | reverse complement strand
AACCCCAGAGGTGACAGCCAGCATTATCAGTACGGTGCCTTTGATAAACTGCTGCAATCCACCGACCCTCTGGGCGCCACCACCTGGTACTTCTACAACCGGGAAGCGGAGTTCAGCGGTGTTGCCAACAGCCAGAAACAGCAATGGCGTTATCAGTACAATGAAGCAGGCCAGATTGTTGAGGAGCAGCATTACGATGGTCGCGTCACCCGGTTTGAATATGACCCGGCCGGTCGTCTGATCGCCCGTATTCAGCCGGACAACAGTCAGCAAAAGTTTAAATACGACCCGGCAGGCCGCCTGATTGAAAAGCAGAACATCGCCCCGGATCAGACCCCGACAGCCCTGACGCAGTTTGAATACAACCCGGCCGGACAACTGACCCGTGCCGCCAATCCGCAGGCAGAGCTTAAGTTTGAATATGACGACGCCGGTCGCCTGATTCGCGAAACCCTGAATGGCGACACCACCGAACACGACTATAACGGTGACGGTCAGCGTACCTCAATGAGCAGTGAAGCCATCGCACTGGCCTTTGGCTGGGATCAGGGCCAGCTGGCACAGCTGCAGGTGGGGAACCATCAACCACTGCATATTCAGCGCGACCGACTGGGTCAGGAACTGAGCCGCAGCAATCCGCTGGGCTTTAACCTGAAACAACAATGGAGCCAGACCGGCCTGCTGGAACAGCAATGGCTGGAGAACGGCCAGACCAGTGCACCGGGACAACCCCAAATCCCCACAGGCCAGATCCACCAAGGGCCGGGCAGCCAGCCGCAGAGCCACGGTAAAAGCCGTCATCGTCACTTACAGCGCCGTTACCAGTACGACAGCCTGGATCAGATTATCGCCATTGACGAATCCCACTGGGGCGAATCCCGCTACCAGCTGAACGGCAACGGCCAGATCACTCAGCAGAGCCGCAAAGCGCCGTTTGGCGGCCAGAACACCGAACACAAAGCCTTCAGTTACGACAGCGAACAGAACCTGACCCGTATTGAGCAGGGCTTTACCGGCCCGAATGAGGTTCAGCCGGATAACGTCATCAGCCTGGCGGAAAAACGACTGGAAAAAGCGCTGAAATACCAGCGCGCCGGACGGGTCGAAAGCCACGGCAACCACAGCTACCGTTATGATGACTGCGGTCGCATGATCGAAAAAGTGATCCGCCGCAACGGCTTCCGCCCGGAAAGCACCCGCTATGAATGGGATGAAGACGACCAGCTGATTCGTGTGGTATTACCGAACGGCGATGCCTGGCATTACCAGTACGACCCCTTCGGTCGCCGTATTGGTAAAATCCATCACCCGGCAGCACATAACCCGAACGGCTCACCGGGCGGTAAAGTCGTTCGTCAGCACCGCTATCAATGGACCGGCAATAACCTGATCGGCCAGCAACAATGCTACGCCGATGGCACCCTGGCCGAAGCCACCCACTGGCTGTATGAACCGGACAGCTTCCGTCCTTTTGCCCAGCTGAAACAGAACCCGGCAGACGCGGACACCCCGGAACCGGCCACACTGCACTATATCGTCACCGACCAGACCGGCACACCGAGAGAACTGTGTAGTGAAAATGGTGACATTCACTGGCGGGGCTATCAGGAGATCTGGGGCAAACACGAACAATGGCATCAGTCCCGCGATGTGCAGCGTTATTACCAGGAAGACGCCGCTAACGACCCGATTGTCTGTGACCTGAGATATCAGGGGCAGATTTATGATCAGGAAACCGGTCTGTACTACAATCGATTCCGTTACTATGATCCCGAGATAGCCCAGTATCTGACGCCCGACCCGATAGGTATGGCCGGAGGGCTGAGACCGCAGGGGTATGTGCATAACCCGGTTGAGTGGATTGATCCGTTAGGATTAACAAGAGAATCGTGTAAGACTCAGAGAAAGTTAACCTCTGCTGAAAAACATGGAATCCCATCAGGAAAAGCATTTGAAGAATGGTTTGATGCAAAATCACCTACTGAATTAGCAGAGTTGTACAAAGATACAGATGCTCGTAATGTTCTTAAAAGTAGATTGAGACATGGTGGTGGTGCCCATGAATGGTTAATGGTCTCTAGGGCTCCGAGGATGAGATCCTGGGGAGTAAAGTATAAAGATATTGTAGAAAATGCTTCTCCTACAAAAGAAACATTTTTTAGAGACCCTATGACTGGAGTAGTGAAGAAGCATGGGAATAATAGTATTTCTTCAAGAGCTCATAAAGAGTTGGGTGATATTATAGATTCATCTAATAGTTTTGAACAGTTTAAAAGAAAGATAAATAACTGGGCAGAATATTCTGGCTGGTTACCAAATGGGCGAAATGACTTACCATCAGGCTTAAGGAAGTAGGAGGTATTAATGTTTGAAAATAAACCTTTTTTTACAACTGAGAATCATTGGGTTACAGTTTGGATTGGTAGTTTAAATGAAGAATCAGTTGAATCTTACTTAGAAGAATGTGGCGTGGATGATGATGAGCCTATTTCACAGTTTAGTAAAGATTTGGGGTGCTGGTATGACCATGACTTTATCTGGTATGAGGCTGTTGATTCACCTGTATGTATAGAAGAGTTATGTAGGAATAATGGAGTTGATTCAATAGAATTGATTGAAGAGTTAACGGCTCGTTCAGGAGGGGGGGAGTATAATTGTTTTATTATGCTGTGGAATTCTAGACTGTTAAATGCTGAAGATGATCGGGCTTTTTTTAATGGTAAACTATCTTGTATCGGATCATGGCAACATGAGTCTCCATTAGTTGATGATGATTATTAAATAGTTTTAAATTCCTTGGGTCATCGACGTTGGGTGTGGATTTATTGATGTCAGTGATTTCTCATAAAATGGTCATCTCTGCATGAAGGAAAATATTCAACTAAGCCATGTATCTCTCAGAAATAAGTACCCGATCATAAATATTCCGATATTATCCGGCCGAAACGGCCGGATAATACGGGCTTTATGCAGGGAAAAGCAGTGTGCGTCTACTTACATGGCTTAACCTATTGCGTTTGACCCCTGATCTTTAACTACGGCATCCAGCATGGTCTGAATATCTGACATCTCTTCCAGCATGTCCTCTAAGGAAATAAAGGGATATTATCTGGGCGTAAGCCTAGGTTTAATGGGACTTCGGTGGAGGGGCATCACAAGTATAATGCTTTAGACTACCCTCAGTTAGCTGATTCTGTTGATAATATATACCCTGCAACTAAAGATGAGCATTTATATCGTTGGTATGGCGGTAATTTCTAAAAAGATACAAAAGGGAAGCCATTAAACCCATTGTTTAAAGAAGAGTTTTAATATAGGAGATGTATATGTCAAGTATTTCAATTTCAGTATCAAGTCCAGTAGTTAATTTAGAGTTAGTGAAAAAAATAAGGAACGTCACAGGAATATCTATATCATATATAAGTAATAGGCTAAAAGAAGGGGTGTTTTATACAACAGAGTTATTTCTTAATGACCATGCAACCAAAGATCTGGAAATTAGGACTATATTGTCAGCTATAGAGGAATATGGTTTGGACCCATTTATAATGGAAATCTCCGATGATCAAGAGTGGGATGATGTTAGAGATTTTGATAGCTATAGAATAAGACCCAAGGAACTGATTGATGTGCTTAATGAATTTAAAGATGATTTTAATTGAATTTTTATGGCTCCTCGACGTTAGGTGTGGATTTATTGATGCTAGTGATTTCTCATAAAGTGGTCATCTCTACATGAAGAAAGATATTCAACTAAGCCATGTATCTCTCAGAAATACATGGCTTAACTCATTGCATTTTATCCCCGGGTTTTAACTGCCGCATCCAGGGCTATGTTCTGTTTAGATGTTGAAAACCTTCTGGCTTAGCAAAATCAATCATAAAATCAATGGGTTGATATTTTTCTTGTCGATGCTGATCAAACCACCTGAACCAACCTAAATAACGATGCAGATATTTTGTTGCTACACCATGGAAACGAGCAATCCATATTTTTAATCTTTGATGATAACTATTCACTCCCTGAATATGGTAAGCCCCTTCTTTGACCCGCTCTCCTGCACTGGCATTCAGTACTTTATGGGTGAAACCATGTTTGTTCGTGAAGGCTTCAAAGGTAAGATGACCATCTGTGCAAAATGCAATATCTGCACTTAATCGAGGCAATAATACATCTTCAACCTGATCAATCGTGAAGTTGTGTAAGACGAAGTCAGCTTCGTGTTTATGGCGATCTCTTGCCACCAAAACAGAGATCCAGTGCACGTCTTTTTTCTTGTCATTTCCTCGTTTTCTGGGTGGTCGTTCGTCGATATTTCTTTTTCCTTTGAAGGACTCTCTGAATAGAGTCTGATCCGCTTCAACAATGCCTTCAAGAGCCTCTGCATTCAGGGTTTCTGCAAGTTTTAGGAAACGATGACGCCAACGGAATGAAGTGGTTAAATGGATGCTACAACGTGCAGCCGCACTCCTGAGAACTTCAGACTGAAGCATGCCTTCTGCATATTCTATCCACCGCTCTCTCATCCGTAGGCCTGACAGCGGGGTATTAGTTAAAGCCGTAAAGGTTTTATGGCAGCTACAACAACGGTAACGTTGAATCCCCTGGCTCATCCCCCAGCGATGAATTTTATCGTGTTCACAGTGAGGGCAGGATAAGTGGTCATGGAGGTTTTGTTCGAGATGCTCAACAATATCTGGAATTTCTTCTGGGCAATGGAGCCATTCAATGAGTGAATGACGCTGTTTAGCTGAAAGGGTGTCTAGCTGAGAGAGTATTTGGTCGAAATCATGCTGTTTCATTGGAGGCCTCTACTGAATCAGGAAAGAGACCTCTTTAGTTTAGACCATAGCCAACAACTAAACAGAACATAGCCGCATCCAGCATGGTCTGAATATCCGACATCTCTTCCAGCATATCCTCTATAAAGTAAGATGCTCCTAAAGCGGCTTGTTTGTTATGAGGCAGTGCATCTTCAAAAGCAATATTTTCCAGAGCAATCATCAGGAAAGCACAGCGGTGGCTGAAAGTCTCAAAATGCTGATTCATCTGAAAGGCTTTCCGTACAGGAATTTGCTGAATCGTGTCTGCGTTATTGTCCATTATTCCATCTCCTTTTATTTGAATTCCATTCATTGAATCTGAACCGATGGGTTTCGCTTTCCCACAGAAAGCGAAATAAAGGACAGGCACATTTTTCTCTTTGATTTTTAAGAGAATTTAAGCCTGCCCCACAGAAACCTCCCCCGAAGGCAATACCACACAGCTGAACTGGAACCAAGCCTGCCAGCTGATGCAGGTGCAGACGAACCAGCAACTGCCGGTCTCCTTCCGTTACGAGGCTCAGGGCCGGATCAGCCAGCGGATCAGTCATCAGGGATGATGGGGGCACCAGACCCGGCCGCACCACCAACCCCAGAGGTGGCAGCCAGCATTATCAGTATGATGCCTTTGACAAGTAATGCCATTAACATCAGGCCGACTTACTTTTTACCGCAAGACAGCATCTGTCGATTTGCTTTCATCACACTCTGCTATTATTTAAGCAGGATCTGAAATTTAGGAAACGTACGATGCAAGCTAATCACTGCTTTAAAGACCTGACCCTGATGATCTCTGATGTGATCGATCAGGTTGGCCTGGATGATACCCAGCATGGTAAACGTGTGGGTTATATGGCCTGGCAGTGTGCGGATCACCTTGAGATTGAAGGCTTTACTGCCGAAGATCTGCTGGTTGCGGGTTTGCTGCATGATATCGGCGTTTCTTCCAGTCGCGAGCATGAACTGCTGGTGACACTTATGGATTGGGAAAAGTCCAGTTTTCACTGCGCTGAGGGTGTCAAGCTGCTGGAGAATCTGCCCTTCTATCATAAATACATCGACGTGGTGCGATATCACCATACTCACTGGGACAAGCTACAACCTCTGCCTATTTCCAACAGCAGCAAGCAGGCTGCCAGCCTGATTTTTCTGATGGACCGGGTGGATGCTCTGCTGTTTCAGTATCTGGCACAAAACCCGGATGATGAAGCAATTCATGCCCGGGAGTTTATTCACACAAACCTGAGCCAGCTGGATGGTTTTTTCTATCCACCGCTGGTAGAAGCCTTTGTCAAGGCCTCAACCATTGATGCCTTCTGGTTTAATCTTGAGAAAAGCCACCTCAGTCGTTATTTGCAGCACCTGGATTTTGAGAAATCCATAACTCTGGACTTGGTTTCAACGGAAGCCGTGGCTTTGATTCTTGCCGCTGCTGTCGATGCCAAAAGCCCCTTTACTGCAGAGCACAGCCTGAATGTGGGTGCGTTGGCCTACTATATCGCCAAGCAGCTGGAGCTGGATGAAGCCCGCTGCCAACAGCTGAAGATCGCCGGTTATCTGCATGATATCGGGAAGCTGCATATCCCGGATAATATTCTGGAAAAAGAGGGGCCGCTTAATGCTAAAGAAACGGTGGCGATGCACCGGCACGGCTTTGAAGCTCAGGATATTCTGGAACGGGTGACTTCCTTTAAAGAGATTGCGCTGTGGGCCTGCCAGCACCATGAGTTTTTGGATGGCTCCGGTTATCCCTATCAGCTTAAAGGTGATCAGATTCCGTTTGAATCCCGCATTCTGACCATTGCGGATATTTTTCAGGCACTGGCACAGAAGCGTCCCTATCGGGATTCTATGCCAGTAAATCAGGTGATGCAGATTCTGACGGAACTGGCAGAACAGGGGAAGATTGATACTCAGATTATGGCATTTGTGCAGGACCATCAGCAGCAGTGCTGGCAGCTTGCTACCGCCTAGCCATTAAGCCGTGGATTAATTTTTCAACAACAGATTAATGCGTCAATAGCAGCGTTTATCCCCATTTATTACTCTCTATCAGTGAGAATCAAGTACCCTTGCCTCGTTAATAAAAAGTAACAATTACAGCTCGTTTCAGTCACCTGACTGTCATAAAGCAAATCTATAGTGTCAGAAAAATATGTGCCGTAAACAGCGATGGTTTGGTTTACCCGTCCTGCCCCCCGCTTTCTGAACAAGTTGCCTTAAGCTCATGAACACAACGCCAGACGATATTCTGATCATTGAAGACGACAGTGACCTCTGTGTTGATGCTTCAGAAGAGCGACACCCCTATCAGGTATTGATTGTTGATGACGATACCGAAGTCCATGCGATCACCCACTATGCATTAGGAGACTGCGAGTTTCTCGGGCAGCCACTGGAGTTTATCTCCGCTTATAGTGCGGACCAGGCTCAGGAGATACTGCGCAACCACCCTGATATCGCACTGGTCTTTCTCGATGTGGTGATGGAAACCGATGATGCAGGTTTGCAGCTGATCCGGTTTATCCGTGAACAACAAAACAACTGGTTGGTACGTATTATTCTGCGTACCGGTCAGCCGGGACAGGCACCGGAAAAAAGCATCATTACTCAGTACGATATTAACGACTATAAGTCGAAAACCGAGCTGACTTCGACCCGTTTGTATACCACTACACTGGTAGCGCTGCGGGCTTATCAGCAACTGAAGTCTATGGAACTGAGTCGCAGGGGACTGGAGAAAATTCTGGCCGCATCGTCATCCCTGTTTCAATATCGCTCCATGGCGGAGTTTGCGCAGGGTGTGGTGCTGCAGGTCCGTTCCTTTATTGAAGATCACAGTGAAGGCGTCTTGCTCTGTGCGATTCAGGAACCTGAGATACCATCGAGTGTGTTACCCCATCCGTTGCGATTATCAGCAGACAATCAGATACAGGTGATTGCTGGCACTGATCAGCTGACGTTTCAGCCAGGAACACCGATTCAGGATGTCGCGTCTGCCCAGGCCTGCGCGTTGATTGAGCAAGCGATCCACCGCAACCAGCATATTTTTAACGACCATGATTGTGCCTTGGTGTTTAAGACCCAGACTCAGGCGACCAGTGTGGTCTATCTGTCTGGCAGTAAGCCGCTCAGCGTGACCGATAAACAGCTGCTGGAAATCTTCTGCAGCAAGGTGGCGATCTGTTTTGACAACATCAACTACTATGAGCGTCTGCAGTATAAAAAGAATCACGATCAGTTAACCGGGTTATTAAATCGCTCCCGTTTTATTGCACAAACCGATCGCCTGAAACAGCAAGGGATTATTGATCGCTTGCAATACAGGCCACAGGAGCTACAAAGCCCTACATCCCTAAGCTCTACATCTCTTAGTTCAACACCTCTAAACTCAACGCTTCTAGGCTCAATACCCCTGGGCTCAGCGCCGCACATTACACCCTGTCTGCTGGTACTGGGTATTGACCGCTTTCGCGATATCAATAATGACCTGGGCTATACATACGGTGATCAGTTTCTGATTATGATTGCACAACGTTTACGGGCCTGTATTCCAGAGGGAGCCATTCTGGCACGTTTAGGCGGGGATGAGTTTGCGGTATATCTGCCCGAAAATCGCTTGTTCCATGACCAGATCGATCAACTGAGAAAAACCCTGACTCAACCGTTACAGATTGAACAACATGAGTTGATTCCTTCGATCTCTATCGGTTATCTCCTGGTAGATGATCTGAATAAACCTTGCTATGAGCTGCTGTCTCAGACGGAAGACTCATTGCTCTCTGCCAAACGGCTGGGTGGCAATCGCTGCATTCAAACGCTGCCTCTGGAAGACTGTAGCGGTAACACGTGTATCAGCGATGATTGCAGTAAGGAAAAATGTGACGATAAAGGACGCACTAAACAGCCCAGTCGCTTAACCCTGATCAGAGACATGACCTATGCCCTGGAGCGTGATGAGTTAGCGCTGTATTACCAACCTATTATTCACTGCCAAAGCGGTCAACTGGCAGGGTTTGAGGCGCTGCTGCGCTGGCATCATCCGACCCGAGGCGTTGTATCTCCGGGGGCATTTCTGGATGTTATCGAACCCACCGATCTGATGCTGGCTATGGGGGATTGGATTCTGCGCAAAGCGGTACAACAGGCCGAGCTGTGGAATCAATTCAGCTGCTGCGGTAATGATAAGCTGTCATTAAGTATTAACGTTTCTGCCCGCCAGATTATGTTCAGTGACCTGGAAGCTCAGATGAAGCGCCTGCTGAACGAGCATAAGGTGCAGCCGGGCGGTTTACGCTTTGAGATTACTGAAAGCCTGATTATGGAAGATATTGATCAGGCCAGGGATATCCTGCATTCAATCAAGGATCTGGGGCTGCAGTTGTCTCTGGATGACTTTGGCACCGGTTACTCCTCCATGAGTTATCTTAACCATCTACCCTTTGATATTTTGAAGCTGGACCGCTCTTTTATCCACAATATGCTGAAGGATGAGCAAACGGCAGCCATTATCGACTGTATTATTCAAATGGCTCATAAACTGGATATTGATGTGGTTGCTGAGGGTGTGGAAACTCAGGCGCAGTACGAGAAGCTGCAACAACTGGGCTGTGATTACCTGCAGGGCTATTTCTTTGGCCGCCCGATGCCGGAAGATAAAGCCACCGAGTTTATTGTCAATCGCTGCCTGAAACCGCTGCAGTAATGCTTACTTCAACGACAGCCTGTTACGCCATCCCACGATGATGAACTGCTCTGCCAAACGCTATTTAATCGATTATCCGCTATGACTCAACGGCTTCTGAATACGATCAGTCAGATCAGCATTGCTCAAATCTGTGAGCCAGTCCCTGTAATCGAAGACACTTGCGTCTGTGCTGCCATCGAACATTTGTTTAATCAAACCGAAATCAGCGCCCTGCCCGTGATACATAACCACAGGCCTGTGGGTATTATCACCCGCATCGTGTTTCAGGAACGCTATCTGAGTAAGTTTGGTCGTGAGCTTAATGCCAGAAAACCGGTGACCTTTCTGATGAATGAAGCCCCTTTTGTGGTATGTGATCATGAGCGGGTCAGCGAAGTGAGCAATCGGGTCACCCAGTTCAGCCCCAAAGCGTTGGATGAGGGTATTTTAGTCACCAGACGTGGGCGCTATCTGGGCTATGTCAGCGGCCTGGCATTGATGAGAAATGCGCTACAACAGGTTAAAGAGGCCCATCAACAACTCAATAATGCCCAAGAGTTACTGATCGAAAATGAAAAGATGGCTTATCTTGGCGGTCTGGTAGCCGGTGTAGCCCATGAGATTAATACCCCTATCGGTATTGCGTTAACCGCTGCTACAGCCTTGGAAGAGAAGACCCGGGACTTTGAGCAAATGATGGCTTCAGGCAGCGTAAAACGCTCTCAGGTGAGTCGATACACCGAAGCCGCCAATCGTTCCGTGGCGTTTATGGTGTCCAATATCGAGCGGGCCAGCCATCTGATTCAAAGCTTTAAACAGGTGGCCGTGGATCAGTCTACCGATGCCCTGCGTCGTTTTGATCTGGGCAAATATTGTCACGAAGTGCTCTTTAGTCTGTCACCCAAACTGAAAAACTCACCCCATCAGTTACGACTGCAGATCGAAGCAAACCTACAGGTTTATACCAGCCCCGGTGCTATCTCTCAGATTCTGACCAACCTGATTGTCAATACTCTGGAACACGCCTTCGTTGATCAACCCGCAGGCACCATCACCATCCGGATAAAACGGCAGCCTCAGGGACACAAGCAAGCAGGTATTGAAGGTGCAAAGGGTGTAGAAGGTGCAAAAGGTGTAGAGAATGAGCAAGGAATGAAGATTGAACAGGCTAATACCCAGCAGCAAATCATGCTGCAAGTCGAAGATAACGGTCGGGGCATGGAGTCTACGGTGCTAAAAAAGATTTTTGCCCCCTTCTTTACCACCCGACGCAATCAGGGCGGCTCTGGATTGGGACTGCATATTGCCTTTAATCTGGCCACTCAGGGTTTAAATGGCACAATTAAGGCAGAAAGTGTTTTAAATCAGGGAACCTGCTTTACCGTCATCTTCCCAGCCTGGATCAAAACAGAGCACAGTGACAGTATGCTCCAGAAAGCTACTCAGCCTTGATAAAGCTCAACCTTTATAGATGCATACATTTAGCCTGTTATGTTTAAATAGAATCAATCTTAATAACACGTTAGGTTAACTTGCTAAAAGCAAAAACATCCCGTGTCAGCGGTGAGATATCCTCTGCCATCAGACACTCAACGACCATCCAGGATCAGCTGCTATATTTTAAAGTGAAGCAATGAATAGCGCTGTGAAATTAAGCATTGAGAGATCACTCCGTCAGGCGACCTGTGATTTCGTACTACCCCAATGCGCTCGACCCAGGATCAGGCTGCTTTCCAATGAAAAGAAAAATTACCCCTATCAACCATGAACGCGTACTGAAAGAGGGCGACTTTGTGGTTTCCAAGACCGATACCAAAGGTCGTATCACCTACTGCAATGAGATCTTTCTGGAACTATCCGGTTATCAGGAGAAGGAACTGTTAGGGGCTCAACACAATATTATTCGTCACCCGGATATGCCACGCGGCGTATTTTATTTTCTCTGGCAAACCATCGCTCAGGGCAATGAATGTTTTGCGTATGTGAAGAACATGGCCAAAGATGGCAGCTACTATTGGGTATTTGCCAATGTCACGCCAGACTTTGACGAACGCGGACAGATTAACGGTTATTTCTCTGTACGCCGTCGACCGAAAAAAGAGGCTGTGGCACTGATGACGGATATTTATGCAGCCATGCTGGCTGAGGAGAAACGTGTCGGCACCAAAGATGCCATCAATGCATCTTTGGGCCTGCTAACATCCAAACTCGATGAGCTGAATACCAGTTATGAAGAATTTATCTTATCTCTCTAAAGCAACCTATGTGGTTGTCTTTCTGAATGTTCTGCTCACAGTAGCCGGAATATTGGGAGCGATCTCCCATGGCAGCAAACCGATGGACTGGGTCTGGTTTCTGCTGTTAATGGGGTTTGGCCTGGGCAGTGGTTTTCTTTACCTGCGCAGCCTGAAGCAGGCATTGAGTCCCCTTGGTGAGATTACCCGTATTGCACAGGAGATCAGTGATGGCAAGCTTGGCTCCCGTATCACTCATATTGACCGGGATGATGAACTGGGCCGGGTGTGTTGGCACTTCAACAATATGCTGGATCAGCTGGAAACCTGCTTTAGGGAACAATCCACGGCACTGAAGTTTGCCAGTGAAGGCAAATTCTACCGCAAGATGCAGACCTCTGGCCTGCACGGTGCTTATAAAGAGGCGTTGAAAAAGGGCAACCAATCGCTGGATATTTTGCTGGAAAACAGCAAACACGAGAAACGCAATAACCTACTGTCCAAACTGGGTAACTTGAATGCGGAGAACCTGCTGAAGAACCTGACCACCAGTCAGAAGGATATGCTGGGTATCGTCGCCGCTTCGGAAGAGCTGGAAAGCCTGTCGGTAGAAAATGCCCAATCCGCTCACAGCAGTATTGCAGCCCTGACCGAGATGAAAGCACACTTTGGTCAATTAGCCGGTACCATTGATCAGACCGTACGTGCTGTTGAAGTCGTGAATGAGCATCAGGAGAAGGTCTCTGCCTCGGTGAACCTGATTACGACCATTGCCGACCAAACCAATTTGTTGGCACTGAATGCCGCCATTGAAGCGGCCCGGGCCGGTGAACACGGCCGGGGATTCTCCATTGTGGCTGATGAGGTACGCAGTCTTGCCGAAGACTCCAGAAAAGCTTCCGCTGAAATTGCTCAGGTGATGGATGCGCTAAAGCAGGAGTTTGCTTCCATGTTGACCAATACCGATGCTATCCGCAATCTGTCCAGTACGACATAGGGGCCACCGAAAACCGTATATTAGGGTAAGCGCTTGATTTTAAAGGAGCGCTTGCGGTTTTGGTGGTCTCGGTCACTGTATATTTACCTATCTTTTATTGCACGTTTTTAACCTTTTTTCGTATATTAGTGCGCCTATAGTGCGCCTTTTTTCGCAAGGCGCACCGAGATTAAATAGGGCGCACCCATGGCAACGATTACGAAAAGAGAAACCGCAGCCGGTAAGGCTAAGTATAAGGCGGATATACGAATAAAAAAGGCAGGCCGGATTATACACAGGGAGTCACGCACGTTCGATAGAAAGAAGTTGGCAGAAGAGTGGGCAAACAAGCGTGAGCTTGAACTGCAGGACCAAAGCGGCCTGGAAAAAGTGCGCCATGCGGGCACCTTGATCGGCGATGTGATAGAGCAGTATGAGGGGCTATTTGAGCCTGCTGAGGGCTGGGGGCGCAGCAAAGGTTATGACCTGGCTCGGCTGAAAACATATAAGCTGGCAGAGATTCCGGCGGTTGTTGTTACGTCTCAGGATTTGATTGAGCACGTTCGGTGGCGGATATCTGGTGGTGTCTCTCCAGCCACGGTGAATAACGATCTGATCTGGCTCGGGGTGATCTTTAAAGCAATGAGGGTGGCCAGAGGTATTCCATTGGATCTGGGTGTAATTGAGGATGCGCGGATGATCTGTCGTCAGCATAAACTGATTGCCCGGTCAAATCAGAGAGAGCGGCGGCCAACGCCTACCGAGCTTTGGAAGTTGAGCCGGTATTTCTGGCGTAAGCAGTACCGGGATCGGCGTAACAAGATCCCAATGTTAGATATTATGTGGTTTCAGATTTACAGTGCCCGGCGGGATGCTGAGACCTGTCGTTTGCGGTGGGATGATAATAATAACGAGCGGCAAACGGGCATGGTGAGGGATGCCAAGCATCCGATGTTTAAGAAGGGGAATCACAAACGGTTTAAGTACACGCCGTCAGCGTGGAAGATTATTCAGAAGCAACCGAAAGACGGGGAGTATATTTTTCCTTACGATCCTAAGTCTGTCTCTACTTCTTGGAGGCGGGCTTGTACTGTGTTGGGAATTGAGGATCTGCATTTTCATGATCTGCGGCACGAAGCAACGAGTCGATTGTTTGAGGCGGGTTATGGTATTGAACAGGTGCAGCTATTTACACTGCATGAGGATTGGAAAACGCTGAAGCGGTACACGCATTTGAAGCCAGAAGACCTGGCGTAGCAATGCTACGCCACATGTTGTCGGTTCATTTGCTCCCACTCTCTGCGTGCTTGTTCTTTTCTTTCGTCTAAATATTTGGCTAGATCGGCTGCGCTGACTAGCCAAGGGCTTTTATTGGTGCCTGCTTTGTATGCAGGCACAGGCAGTTGCTGGTTGTTGGCTCGGTTTTTCGCGACAGAAAAGCTAATGCTGAAGTATTTTGTGCAGATGCTTTCTAATGGGATTTCTGCGGTTTCGTATTCTGCTAATAATCCAAAATATGTCGAGGCCATCACTCTTTCTCCTTCTCTGGTTTTGGTAGATGTTCGCTCATTAGCTGGGCAATGTACGTCATGCCGTCGTTGGTCACTTTTGTGAGCTGCGTGGGAATCATTCGCTCACCGCGCATGTAGTGGCTATCTACGCGGGCAAAGAATTTGTTTATTTGGCACAGATGATAGGGCGGGACAGTGCCTTGAAACTCGCTGTGCTTGCGTAGGAATTTATAGAGGCCGTTGCGGCCTCCTGGGAACTTCAGCTCTTTTGCAGCATCTTCAATGCTCATCAAAGCCATGCGGTGGTCTCCTGCGTTATTGTGTGAGCCTGCTGAGTGTTGCTGCTGTCTGCTCGGCTTTTCTTCTGTCTCTGGTTACTATGCAGCCGGGTAGTATCCATTCCGGTCGGTTGTTCTCGCCCAATCGCGCGATGATTTCAATATTGCCCTTGGTGATGCTGTGATCTCTTGCTAGTTGTTGTTGTCGCTGACTGCGCTTCTCGCACAGTCTGCTGCAGAATTTAAGTTGGCCGTGGGTGAGAATTGTTCTGCAGTTAAGGCAGAGTCGTGTGGTCATTGGTTTTTGCTCCGGTTAATCAGTATCGGTAGTAGTAATTTTTTACTGTCCACTCTCGAATATCGTAGTGATCGATGGGGGTGTGGTCGCGGATCGTGTGCCATGTGTGCTGCTGCTTTGCTTGGTTGTATCTGTGTCGGGCGGCGACTTCGTATCCGTCTTTCAGCGTGACCAAGGCGTAAAACTCTTGGGTTGTGCCGGGCGTGTTGTCGTGGTTTTTGACGGGGGTGTCTGCTCCCATGATTTTTCCTGAGCCGTCGCGAAACCAGAACAGTAGATGACCGTCGGTTGGGTCTGCGCAGAATTCGAGATCGGGCAGGTCTTTGATGAGTGCCAGGCTGCTGGTTCGGAAAGGCCTGCTGAAACCTTCTGGGGTGTAGTAGATCGAATCTGATATACCGCTTGTTGTTCCGTTGCAGCTGGCACATGGGGTTTCATATATCCAGTTGCCAGAGGTGAATGTGACCGAGCCGTCTTTGCAGTCCGGGCATTTCTCGGGTATATGGAGTGCTGTTGTGACTGCAAACGAGCTGTGTTCGTCGGGCAGTAGCTTTACTATTGTCTCGACGGGTGGCTGATGTTCTTTGTTTCGCTCTGGTACGCCATCAATCCGCTGGGTTCTGATGATGATGTTGCTGTTCGTGGCGTAGGTATAATCGCCGTGGCTGAACGGTAGTTTGAAATTCCGTATCGAGTGCAGTCTGTTGTCACAGAACGGCGTGATTAGGTCGTATAGCGCGTGTTGCTCGGCGGGTACGTTGTCTTTAAGTTGTTCGCGTTCGCAGGCGGCGGAGCAGATGACTTCTTTGCCGATAACACGGGATGGTTCGCCGCATACAATGCAGTGGCAGGCGTCGGGGCCGTGGTGGTTGAAGTATTTTTGAGCGTCATTGTGATAAGGCTCATCTTCATCTGGGATCAGGCCGGGACCGCTTAAGGTGTTGAAGATCCACTTCATGCCCTCGGCGGCGCTATTTTCCTGGGCATCGATACAGGCCGCTTGCATCGCGACCATATTTTTATCGTATAGCCATGCCAGCATATCGCGTTCGTTCAGGTACTCATCAATATTTTGAGTGGCTTTAAGCAGGTTTGCTTTTTCGGTGTGGCTGATCGCGCTGGAGTTTGTCAGGTTTTTAATGAATGCGTTGATTTCGCTCAGGGTTTTCATTGGGTGTCTTCCTTTTCTATGTGTTCTTCTGGTACTGCAAAAATGGCTGTCGGGCCTGTGTTTTCATCGTTGTAGAGGGCGACCAAAAAGCCGTTTGGATGGGTGGATTTTGGGTGCCAATTGTGTATCGCGGCAAATGACTCGGCTGGAGTGCCATCTATGTATTGGTTCCAGTGGGGTGGTATTGCGTCTTCTTCAAATAGTATTGTTTCGCCTGTCAGTTCGCCTTCCGATGCCTCTATGATGAGTTCGGCGATAGAGGTGGTTTCGGTGTAGCTGGCCTGTATCGTGGGGTGTATCCAGTAGCCGCTAATGCTGCGAGCTGGTTCTAAGGGGGCGAGCACTCGGTTGTTGATGCATGATTGTTGTGTTTCTCGTGAGGATTCGTGGGTTGGTAGTTCGCTGTCGCAAGCTGGGCATGGGTTGAGTGTGGTCATTAGTTTGGTCTCCTTGGTTTTTATCTTGCTTGTTCTAAAAGGGCTGTCTGTTTGGTTTGATTGCTGGCTGCGATATGCAGTGTTGCTGATAGCCCATCGTGCATTCCTTTTTGCTCAAGCCCAATATGCTGCTGAGGAATCTTGCGCTTTAGTGTCTTGGCTGTGGGCAGGTCTTGCTTGTCTAGTATTGATCTGGCTCCTGGGTGTGTTTCTTTTTTGGGGAAAATGTCGCTTATTTTGTCGCATACAGATACTGTCCAGCCGACTAGGAGTGTGTCTATTTCAGCTGTGTTGAATCCAATTTTTGCATGCTTTTTCCGGTAATCCTTGATTTGGTCTTGTAGTACGTCCCATGTGTACGCTGCAATTTCTGATTCGGCCTGAGGGGCGAGGAATGTCGGATGGGTTTGGTATTTGCCAGTAGGTGTGGCGCTGTGGTGAAGAATGACTTCGCAACCGGAGATTTCTTTTAGTTTGCTGATTATCCAGTTTTCGTAGTCTTTGAGCTTTTTGCGTGGGATGTGCTTGCCTTTGGTTTCAATGATCTCTAGTTCGTTCTCTGACGTGTTGTGCTTGGCCATCAGTGCTTTTGCTTGTGCCTTGGCGCGTTCGGCTTCATGAGGGTTGTCTGATCCTGCAAGTCGTAGCAGTTTTTGGATCTTTGATCTGATGCGGTCTGGGTTGCTCATTTGTCTATCCTTACGTCGGTGCGGCTTTGATTGCCTGGTTGTCTATTTGCGATTCCGGCGTGAATGGTGTTCCGTTGATTTCTTCCCATTCTTTTTTTGCGGAATCGAAAATGTATTCGCTAAATGTCCGGCTTTTCTTTGCCTGTGCCTGTGCCCTAGCTTCTGATCTGTGGGCAGGCTCTGCAGCTGCAGCGACTGAGATGGTCAGCGCTAATTCGATCAGTACCGCTATTGCGATATAAGTAGCGGTCATTACCGTGTTTGCATCCAGTTCTGTGCGGCTGGCGATGCGGGTAAATAATTCCGTGGCTGCAGTGTTGGACTGAGGTTTGATGCTGCTCAGCTCCTGCTGCAGTTGGTTGATCTGGTTCTGTATCGCTGGGATCTTGTTCAGTGTCGCAATGGATCGGCTGCGGTAGCCGTTATCAGCATCGATGGCGGCGGTCTGCTGCAGTTGTTTGATGAGCTGCTGTTGCTGCCCTATCTGGCTGATGATTAGCTGATATTCTGTGCTGCTTGTGACAGCCTGTTGCTGTTGATGGCTCGTGTCACCAATCAGAGCGCCGGTACTCGCTGCAATGCTCAGGCTTGTTAAAAGCCCGAAAGTAGCAAAGTGGATGCCGCTGCTCAGTTTGTTCTCTGACCAGAGCGCAATTGCTCTGGGGAGTGATGCGTATTGCACTAGGGCCAAGGCCACCGCTACCGCCGTGTAAGCCACTGCGGTGGCGGTGTCGTCGGCTAGCTGCAGCAGCAAGCGAGTGCTGAAAAAGCAGCTGGCGATAAAGAGTATCGCGGCGGTGATGGTCCATAAGTAGCGCATGGCTCAGTCCTAAAGGTGGTTAAGTAGATCGGCGATTTGCTCTGTGGCTTTTGCACTGTTGCAGTCTGCAATGTTGCGGCAGTAGGCGTGTTCGTATTTCTCGGCGTGTGTGTCTGCAAGAGGATCGACGCCGTTAAGCTCGTGGTCTGCTCGGGCTGCACCACACTGGCTGCAGCGTGATTGTGGTTTGTCCATGCTGATGATTCCTAAAAAAGCCCCGCTACGACTTAGGGAGGGTGATAGCGGGGCAAGTGGTTGATTGTATGTATGTGTAATAGTTTTCTGTCTTGCTTCTTGATAGCGTGACTGTTTTTCTATCAAGGAGTGTTTTATGACAGAGGATGAGTTTGCGCTCTTGCTTGGTGCTGTTTTGATGGTGGTTTTTCTTGTATTTAAGAAGATCCGTGAAAATGCACGTATAAGAGCAGCTGCAAGGCGGCGAGAGGAAGAGGCATTAAGGGCGAGCGCCCTTACGCTTGATGAGTTGCGCAAGGTTTCTTTTGTCTATCAAGATGCCGGTGGTTCTATATCTGAGCGAGAAGTTAGCATTGATTCCGTGAGCAGTGATTGCTTTACAGGGCATTGTTATCTCAGGGGTGAGGTTAGAACTTTTCGCTTTGACCGCATTGTGAATGAAGAGGTTTTAATTCTTGGTACAGGCGAAATTATGAGTTCGTACGCCTGGGAGTATCGCTTGATAAGTAAGTTTTATTAATCTGCCTCCTTATAAAAAACGCCACACCTGTTTAAACGGGTGTGGCGTTTTTTTTGGTTAGTGAGTTTCAGAGAATGCGACAATTAGATTCTCAATTGCGGCGCGTTGCTGCTTGTTGATCTGTAATCCAGTCTTGCCAGTCAGTAGCCAGTCAATTGGTATTTCTAATAGTTCGCATAGCTCAATTAGTTTGCTGATCGTATTCGGTTCAGCGCCTCCGGGTCGCTCCCAAGCTCTATACGTCGGTGTAGAGACGTTGAGCTGTCGGGCTATCTCTTTCTGCGTTAAACCTTTTTTGCGTCTCGCATCCTTGAGTCGGGCTGCCTGTGGTGGGGTCATAGGCTGTCGCTCCGGTAAAGATGAGTTTAAATATCATCTAACTAAGCATTAGCTGTGCCATTTGCAAAGTGCAAACTTTATGCGCGTTGTATGTGCTTAATCGAATCGTGACGCACATCCATGTGGATGTTTTACGGATCAGTCTGTTTTTGAGTTCAATTGTTAAAGAGCGTCTTAGCTTTAAATAACTAAGTGTTATTTATAATAATAACTCTCTGTTAATTTTTTCAAGAGAATTTTTCAAAAAATATTTTTCAGGCTTGTGATTGGTGGTGGCCTTTAGGTTTATAGCGACCTTGTTTGTCTGCTTTACAAGATTTAAGAGGAATGGGGTGTGTGGGTTGCGTGTTGCTGATGGTGTTCTGGAGCGGTGTTTCACGGAGTGCTGTGCGGGATGGTACTTTGGGTGGGGAAGTGATGCTTTGTCTGTAGGTGTATTTACTTTGCTGTTTTTTGTGTTGTAGCGTGATTTGCCTATCCCCCCACGATAGTTTGCTAGGTAAGGAAGAATGTTTTTTGTTGAGGTGTTTGATGGACGAGTTAGCGGTAGAGTTGTTAAAGGCGTGGGTTGATATTCAAGATATTAGCGACCCTGTAGGTCGTGTTGTTGCGTTATCTGAGTGGCAGGATCGCGTGTATTATTGGGCGGAGTGTTTAGAAACAGGCCATTCTGAGGGCTGCTTTGATAGTGGCGGCTGATGATTCTTCTTGTTCGGTTTTTTCGGTTTCAATGACCGCGACTATAACTCTGGCGCGTTGTTCTGGTGTCAGTGTTATTTGATTGTCCTGGGTGATTTGCTCGACTTTAGTGATTATGCGTGTTAAGCGCTCCATTTCTTGAGTCGAGCTTGTTTGTGTTTCTGCTAAGTATAGCGCGGCTGATTCAGAGATCAGTCCGTGCGCTTCTGCGTCTTGATAGAAGTAGGATATTGGCTTTTTTAGTGTTTTAGCTATCTTTGCTAGGTCTTCTGCGGATATCTTTCTCTTGTTGTTCTCGTAATAGCCGATGCGAACCTGAGGGGTTCCGCCGTCCCAGCCACAGGCTATCCCTAACTCTTCTTGGGTTAGTCCGGCTTCTTTTCTTGCTTGTTTTATAAACTTTCCGATATCCATTTCTAAGTTATAACACGTTGTTTGGTGTTTTATTTAAAGCTTAACGCTTTGCATAAAAATAACTCTGTGGTATGTTTTGATTATGAATAAACCAAAAAACAACATTTTGATGGTCAGGAAGCGGTTAAAGCTTGGTCAGGGCGAGCTTGGTCAAGCTTTTGATCCTCCGCTGACCCAGGTTGCGGTTTCGTACCACGAGCGTGGAAAGCGTGTACCTGATGTGTATCAGGCGCTTCGCTATTCCCAGGTTCTTGGTTGCTCTGTTGAAGAGTTGTTTCCGATTCTGCCATTAGAGACTGGGCAGTAACACGTAGAAAAAAAGGAGTTTGACACATGGGTGGTCACACAAAACACGATGGCGGGACGCTGACGGTTACACAGGCGTGTTATCACGCTGTTTATGAATACCCCGGCGGGATTGCGGCGGTTGCGAGCTATTTTGCATGGAACCCTCGGACCCTGGCTAACAAGCTGAACAGCAACATGGCGACGCATGTTCTGACAGGTGAAGAGGCAGCGGCGATTTTCTCTCTGACGAAAGATGAGCGGATCGCGGCGGCGATGCTGCGACCGGCGGGTGCCATTTGGCATTTTATGTATGAGGTGCAGGGCCGGGGTGATCTGGATGTTTTGCGTCGCGGGGCAGCTGCTATGGATGCGGCTAACGGGGCGGTACAGGAGCTGGTTACATCGTTGGAAGATGGTGAGATTGATCAGCGTGAAGCCCGTCGTATTGATGCGGCGGTTTATGAGGCGCAAAGGCAGTTGCATCTGATTGGAAGGCTGGCGGCGCATTATCAAGGTGAGGTTGCGGTATGAGTAATAAGGATTGGCCGGTAACAGATCCGGTGGCGGATAAGCCGTTTTTTGTTTGTGATCCGGCGGGTGATACTGAGTTTTTCGCGACTCGGGCTGAGCGTGATGCGGCAGCCGAAGAGGTGGTAGAGACCTACATGGATGAGTTCTGGGATGAGGAAGTGACCAATGTGTTCGTTGGTTTTGTGACTGGCGTTTCTCGGGAGGCTAATCGTAAGGATCGCCCTGATGATCTGGATGAGGATGGAATTGATTCTGATGGTGAGCAGTGGCACCCGGACCGGGATTTTAAGTGTGACTACAAGGTGCAGCCGCTAAAGGGCGATAAGCCGCCGTCGCCGTGTCAGTTGTTGGCTCAGGCTGCTGAGCTGGTGATGCTGGCCGGGCAGGCGATGGAGGGCGGTGAATATTCTGAGTCTGAGTTGAATTCGGAGCAGTTTCTGGTGTTGCGGCATGGGATTGCGAAGGCGGCACGGGATTTAAATCAGCTGCACTCAAGTGCGGGCTGGGTTGAGTTTGGTGGTAAGGAGGATGGAGGTGGTTAAGTGGAATATTGTCTCTGTCAGCGGCGGAAAAGATTCGACTGCGACAGTGTTGCTTGCTCAGGCTTTGGAGGCTGAAAACCTAGCGCTAGTCTTTGCTGATACAGGGCATGAGCACCCATTGGTCTATGACTATCTGGTGTATCTGTCCGATGCAGTGGGCTTGCCAATACAGACGGTGAAGGCTGATTTCTCATTTCAGATTGAGCGTAAGCGGCGCAAGTTGGAATCCGGTGATTTGCCTGGTTGGACGGATGCAGCTCGGGATCGGGCGTTGGCGGTATTGAAGCCGACGGGGAATCCGTTTCTTGATCTGTGTATGTGGAAGGGGCGCTTCCCATCTGCTAAGGCTCGTTTCTGTACTGATTTTTTAAAGCGTGATCCGATTATTGAGCAGGTGTTTCTCCCGGCCTTGGATGCGGGTGATGTTGTTTGGAGTTGGCAGGGGGTCCGGCGGGATGAGTCGCCAGCACGACGCTATGCACCTGAATTTGAAGAGGTTGGGGGTGGGTTATTTAACTATCGACCAATCGCGCGCTGGTCTGCTGAGTCTGTGTTTGAGGCTCATCGCGTTATGGGAATAGAGCCTAATCCGCTCTACAAGATGGGTATGAGTCGTGTGGGTTGTATGCCATGCGTCAACTGCAACAAAGATGAGTTGCAGAATATCGCGCTCAGAATGCCAGAAGAGGTTGAGCGTGTTATGGAATGGGAGCGGTTGGTTAGCGATGCGGCCCGTCGCGCATCTGCAACATTTTTCCCTGTTGTGACTGATCCTATGATTTCCTCTGATGCTGATGTGAGCTATGAGCGGCACGGGATCGGGCGAATGGTGGAATGGTCGAAAACGTCGCGCGGTGGTCGTCAGTTTGATCTGCTGGCAGCGTCGGCTGATCCGGCTGCGTGTAGCAGTTCTTATGGATTGTGTGATGCTGGTTAGCGTCTGCCTGACCGGGTTGCTAGGTCTCTATTCCGGCCCTTAGCGGCCCGTTTTTTTCTTTTTTACATTTTCTTTTGTTTTTACTGTGCCGTTCAGGCCGCAGGGGCATTTTGCGCCTGGAGGGAGGGGTTTATGAGTTTGATTTGGATGGTAAAGGCGCTTAGCTGCAAGGTTAAGAATCCTAGCCGTAAGCTCGTGCTGATTAAGTTGTCAGACAATGCGAATGATAGTGGCGTGTGCTGGCCTAGTATCCAGCATATCGCTGATCAGTGTGAGATGAGTACCCGGACAGTGCGCAGGCATTTGAAGGATCTGGAAGAGGCTGGTTTCGTCCAGATTGAGGAGCGAAAGCGCAATAATTTTGTGAATCAAAGCAACCTCTACACGCTGAAATTCACCGAGGGTCAGGAGTTTTCGTCAGGCTCTGATTCAGATGGTGGTGATAAGCAGGCGCAAACCCCAGAGGCCAGTGATAGAGAGGGTGACAATCTGACACCCCCATTTCAAGAGGGTGACAATCTGTCAGGGGAGGGTGACACAGTGTCAGGGGGGGAGGGTGACACAGTGTCACCCAGAACCTGTCACTCTTTTGAACCTGTCAGTGAACCCAGCAGCACTCGTGCGTGTGCGCGCGAAGATGATTTTCCAGATCCGGGGGGGGATACCCGGCCACGATTTGTGATGTTTGCAGACTGGGAAGTGCAGGAAAGCTTTCTGCAGAGTTGCCAGATTCGTGGATTGCTGCTGGAGAAACTTGATCCTCACATCCTGAGCGATGAAGTCAGAGATTTCGTCTGCTACTGGATGGCCCGACCAGAAACGGTTCTTACCCAGAGCCTGTGGGAAAACAAACTGGCTCAGCATCTGCAGCGCGGCATACGTCGTGGTGTGTTTAACACGGATAACACGGAGTTCGGTTATGCAAAACAATCAAGACATTCTGAGAAACCTAAATCAGCGGCCCAGCTCCATGCCGAAAGTTGCGCAGGAGCATGGGACTACTACGCCGATCAGGCCGCCTGCGGATCGCACGGGCCGTATGACGGTCAGGGATGGTCTTGCCAGGATGATGCCTCAGCAGGAGGCGGCGAACTCATTACCGGCCAGTTCACCTCAGGGTCGGTGCAATACGGTCAGAACGGCGAATTTTCCTCAGGCCATGACACCTCCCCGGCAGGATACGAGCAGTATTACCCGGCAGGCTCCGAGGCGAATTGATGCGTTTTTTCTGCGGATGCAGGGGATTTACAGGCATCTCTGGACCAGTAGTTGGCCGGTGCCAGAGGCGCTTCAGGTGGCTAAAAACGAGTGGGATAACGCTCTGTCTCAGTTCACAGATGAGGAGCTGGACTCAGGTATCGAGCGTTGCAAGACCCGGTACGATAAGCCACCCAGTCTGACAGAGTTTCTGAAGTGCTGTCGGCCTGATCCGGCTGAGTTTGGTCTGCCGGATGTTGAGTTTGCTTACCGTGAGGCGTGTCGGGCGGCTCATGCTCCGGGGGCTGCGAGGTGGTCTCATGGGGTGGTTTATCACGCGGGGCGTGAGGTGGGTTGGTTCGATATGCATCAGTCGGCTAACGGTGCGGAACGGCGGTTTGCGAAGGTTTATCAGGGGCTGTGCCAGCGGGCTATGGCGGGGGAACAGTTTGAGCTGCCGCGCTGTGATGGTCGGTCACTGACTCAGCACAGAAACGGGCAGGAGGTGCGAACGGTTCAGCAAAAACAAACCGCTCAGCATTGGCTGGGCCAAATGAAACAGGCGTTAGGAGGTTGAGATGGGAGTAAGGGAGGATCTGGATGATCTTGATTTAGCGGAAGTGGTTAAGCCTAAGCGGGTTGGTCCTAAGCGGGCTGGGTTGATCCCTGTTATCGACCGCCGCTTGCAAATTTGGGGGGAATGGCGGTTAGCAAACGACGGTCAGTGGTCAACAGAGGCGGCGGGTAGCAGCATGTTGGGTAAGCTGATCGACGGTGGTGGTCAGCTGTCACGTACTACAAATCCAAGCGCAGGCAGTATGCCGGATGATGTTTTTGATACGGATCAGGCGGTATCAAAGTTGCCGGTCAAGCTGCAGATGGCGGTTGAGGTGCAGTACATGTGCTTAGATTTAACACGAGATGAGAAGGCTGAAAAGTGTGGGTGTAAGCATAGAGCGTTTCACTACCGTCTTGGTGATGCTCATAAAAAAATATTAATGTTATTGAGATCGCCGCGTGGCGGGGCTCAGGGAGGTTTTTAGAGGTATTTTTGAGTATGTGTGTCAAAAAAGTGTTTGACACATTGTGCACTGGGTCGTTAGAGTTCAGGCATCGTCGTATTCGTGCGACCAAATAAAACCCGAGGTTAACCGCCTCGGGTTTTTTTATGCCTGAAATTCGGCGGTGATCTACTCATGGGGTTTAACCCGGTCAGCAATGGCCGGGTTTTTTTATGTCTGAATTTTGGGAGTGTTGAATGGCGGCGGAAGCAACAGGTGGTGGCGTTAGTGGTTTTGAGCGTCATGTGCAAACTGGTTTGGCAGTGATCATTGTGGCGGTGCTGGGCTGGGGTGCCAATAAGGCGTCTGAGGGTCTTGAGACGCTGGTTCGTTTTGATGAGCGTCTGAAGACGATTGAGTCAAAGCTGGATCGGCTGGAGAGAGCGGACGTGATGGGCAAGGTTAGTGCGCTGGAGTATCGGGTTGGTGCTCTGGAGCGGCAAGCGGGGATGAGCAATGCAAGAGCAAACTGAGTACAAGCCTGGCGGTGGTGAGCTGCGGGTCGTACCTGATCATGCGTTAGATATGGACTGGGATGATATCAAATGGTTTGAGCCTGATGAATTTCCTGAGGGATCGCTGGAGAATCTCGAAGCTAAGCTGATTTATTTTCTGGATGGCTATCGGGATCTGTTAGGTGAGCGAGTGATTCCGTCACCGCTTCCGGGGGGTTGGTATCGTTTCGATGGCAGTATGACCAGTCGTCACTATGCAGTGCAGCGGCTGAGTGATGCGGGCGATGTGTTCCCGCAATGTGATATCCGCAAAGCTTTGCTGGTGGCTATGGGTTGCCCTTGGTGGGGCGGTATCGGTGTTTATCTGGATACCATTGGCCCGAGCGGTAAGCCTGAGCCGATGTTGCATCTGGATCTGCGGCCTGGTCGCGTGATGTGGATGCGGGTGAAGGAAAACGGCAAGGAGCGCTATATCTATCCGTTGCGCTCTAAGCAGGAAATGCAGGATTACATGCGTTATTTGACTGAGTGGGGTGAGGATGATGGTTAAGGCGTTGGTTGTTCGTGGTTTGATCTTTTTAGGTCGTGTTCTGTTGCGGGCCGCGATGGATAAGCAGCTGAGAACGGCTGTGGTGAATGCGGTTCAGACTGCTGAAAAGTCTGATCTGAAAGGCAGTGCAAAGATGGCAAAGGCGCTGGAGTTGGTTAAGCAGACGGGTGGTAAGGCGCTGGTTCGTGAAACTGAGTCAACTCTGCGCACAAAGCTGGAACAGGCTATTGATCATTTGGGTCTGTAGGGCTCCGTAAACGAGTCAGGCGTTATCCTGGCATTGGGCATACTGGCAGTCAGCACTAAGATGAATTTGAATCGCAGTGCCAGTCACTGCCCTTTTCTTTTTTGATTCGGCTTTCTGGCCGGATCGGCTGTAACCCTCTGAAAACAGCGGGTCCTTCTGGCGGCTTTTGGTAATACGGGGTCGTAGAGTCGCGGAGTTTTCGTAGATGGGGGAGATCCTATACCTTCCTTCCTTTTTCAATTGGATCAATAAGTTAGCTGATTTTTACTTTGTGATGGGTGATTTATGGATGTGAATAAAAAGCAACTGGCTGAGATATTCGGCATCTCAGAGCGCACCTTTACTGAGTATCAGCGGCACCCGAATTTTCCGATTAAGGATGATGCTGGTCGGGGAAAAACGAACACCTATGACACCGTTGCGGTGTTTAAGTGGTTGGTTCGGAAAGAGGCGGGTAAGAACACTGAAACCGCAAAAGAGCGATTAGACAGTATTCGGGCCAACCGTGAAGAGTTGGCGTATGCCAAAGATCTGGAAGAACTGGTGCCCGCCGATCTGGTGGAAGAACGGCTGACCAATGTCGTGATCGCGATTCGCTCTGATCTACTGAACGGTAACGCTCAGCTGAAAGCCGAACTGGATACCGAATACGATACAGATATAGACGTGGATATTCTGCATGACCACTCTCGACAAATCCTCGAAGGTTTATCTGAAATTAGTCTCGAATCTGAATCGGGTGCTGGAACGGGCGCTGAAGAAGTTTGCACCGCCACCGAAGATGAGCAGTGTGGAATGGGCGAATAAATATCGCTTTATGGCACCGGAACAGACCGCCCGCCCCGGTAAATACAAAGATGCCCCGACACCTTGGATTAAATACATGCTGGCGGCGATGGACGATCCGAAGGTTCGCAAGATTATCTGCCTTAAATCAGCGCAGGCCGCCTGGACTGATGGAGCGTGGAACAACTACCTGTTTAAGCGGACGCATCTGGAGCCCTGCCCGGTGGTATTGCTGTTCCCGAAAGAGAAAACAATTCGCAAGTACCGCGACCAGAAATATGACCCGTCGATCCGGGCCACGCCGGTACTGAGAGAGCTGGTGGATGTCTCGACCAGCAAATCCAGTGGCAACCGGCTGGACTTTATTCGTTTTCCCGGAGGCTTTCTGGCACTGGCCGCGTCCAATGCACCGGACAATATCAAATCTCTGTCAGCCCCTGTGGTAGCAGTGGAAGAACCCGACGACTGTTCCAGTGATGTAAAAGGTCAGGGGGATTCGGTGGCCCTGCTGGAACAGCGGGCTAAAAGCTTCCCAAACCGGAAAGTGATTTTTGGTGGCACCCCCACAATTAAAGGCCATAGCCGTATCGCAGAAGAGTACCGGCACTCTAACCAGACTGAGTTTCTGGTGCCCTGTCACCATTGTGGTAAATCCCATGTACTGAAATGGGAATACGTCGCCTGTGATATTCAGCCTGGCAGGAATCACGAAATTTACGGGGATTACCTGCCCGACACTGCCTATTATCTGGCGCCCTGTTGCGGAAAGCCCTGGAGCGATAAAGACAAAAACCGCAACGTCAAAAAACTGGTGCCGGTGGTCAACAAGCCGGAGATTAAAGACACCGTAGGGTTTTATATCAACGAGCTGTATTCCCCGTTTGATGGCTCCAAACTCTCGGTACTGATGGAGCGTTACCTGAAGGCATTGCACAAGCTGAACCAGGGTGATGAGTCCGAGATGATCAGCTTCGTCAACAACACCTGCGGCGAAGCCTACGAATATAAAGACGGCTCACCGGGCGTGGATGAGATCCGCGACCGGCTGGAAGATTACCCGGAACTGGTCGTGCCCTATAACGGCCTGATGCTGACTATCGGTGTTGATGTTCAGGATGATCGATTGGCTATAGTAATTCGCGCTTGGGGTAAGGGTGAGGAGAGCTGGCTGATCTGGTGGGGTGAGATTCTGGCTAAGGCCGGTGTCAGTGATGTAAATGACCCCGTTTGGGATGAGCTGGACCGCATTGTATTTGGTCGCTATCCGCATGTGCGTTTTGGCTCGGTGCCGGTCACTGCCATGCATATCGACTCAGGTGACAACACTGATGCAGTTTATCACTACGTGCGAACCCGTCAGGGGCGGGGCGTAAATGTTCGTGCGATTAAAGGTAGTAATGACCTGGAGCGCGCAATCACAACGCCGCCGAAAAAGATTGATCTGAGCGCCACAACCAAAGCCTCCAAGCTTGGTCTGCAGGTTTGGATTGTCGGTGTAGAAAAAGGTAAAGATCTAGTCTCTGAGAGGCTGAAGCTTACTGGTAGCGGGTCAGGCAGAATGCACGCCTATAAAGATGTTCGCTATGACTACCCTGATCAGTTGTTGGGTGAAAGTAAGATTCCATCCCGCAAACATGGCGGTAAGAAGAAGTGGATCAAAAGGTCGGGTGCTAGGGTAGAGGCCTTGGATTGTGAAAACTACGCCATGCATGGTGCTCGAACAGAGCGTATTCACCTGTGGAGCCCTGAGCGCTGGGATCAGTTTGAAGCAGGGCTGATGCAAACTGACTTGCTCAGCGGTGAAGATGAAGGTGAGTTGATCACTGAAATTCATTGTGAGCGCACGGTAGAGGCTGAGTCGATTGATATCGTGGTTGGGGATGTGGCTGAAACAGTCGAACCCAAACAAACCCAATTCCCACAACCAGAATCTTCTAAACCTAAACCCAAAACCCGCACCTTCAAACCCCAGACCAGTACCCGGCACCAAACGGATCGGCCAAACCCTCCGCCCGCTGCAGCGGGTAAAAGCGTGGCTGACCAACTGGCCGAACTGGGGCGCAGAATGGGCGGTTAACAACAGGAAAGCTGATGGCTACACAAGCGCAGTTAGACGAAGCAAAAGCGGCGTTACATAAAGTCACTACTGGTAAAGGGGTGGCAAGCATCCAAAAGGATGGCCGGAAGGTGGAGTATACCCCGGTCAATGTGAGTGAGCTAAGAAGCTATATTCGAGAGCTGGAATCCGTATTGGCATCCAGCCAACGTCGCCGGGCATTTAGAGTTTTCTGAGGTAGTTATGAACGCACCAATCGCATCGACACAATCACCGCAACTGGTTGGCCTGGATGGTCAGCCCTTGCGGCAGGATATGAGTTATCAGGGTGCCGGTGCCGGTTTTGGTGGTCAGCTGGCCGACTGGTATCCGAGTGTTAAAACAGCGGATGCCGCTCTGTTGCCTAACTTGGGGCTGGGTAATGCCAGAGCTGAGGATGTGGTGCGCAATAACGCCTTTGCCAGCAACGGCGTACAGCTGCACATTGATAATATTGTGGGTGAGCTGTTCCGGCTCAGCTACAAGCCTAATCATCTGGTGCTTGGGATCAGCCAAGAAGATGCCAGAGCGTTTGCCCGTGATGTAGAAGCCGTCTGGCAAGAGGTCGCAGAAGATCCAACTGGTTGCTATCTGGATGCGGAACGCAAGCGCACCTTTACAATGATGATTCGTGAGGGTGTGGGGGTTCATACCAGAGCGGGTGAAGACATGTTTGCGATTGAGTGGATTCCGCGCAATGGCTCTTATATCTCTACCGCCATTAAATCCGTGGCACCGAAACGGGTCAGTAACCCCGGCGGCCTGATGGATGGTAATGGCCTGAAGGCAGGTGTCGTTATTAATCGTCATGGTGCAGCGACTGGCTACCATGTGCGGAGTGGTCAGTCAGATGGTTATGGCCTGGGTCATGGCATGGGTAACGAATGGCGCTATGTCAGTCGTGAAACCCGCCATGGTCGGCCAAAGTTCGTTCATATCTTTGAGCCGTCTGAGGATGGTCAAACCCGTGGTGCTAACCAGTTTCTGACCGTACTGGAACAGATGCATATGCTGCCAAAAGCGCATCATATCCGACTGCAAAATGCAGCGGCCAGTGCCATGTTTGCCGCTACGATTGAGAGTGATATGCCGCCGGATGTGGTATCAGAGATTCTGGGCGGCGGTAATTTATCTAGTCAGAATCTACTGAACCATATGAATACTGTGGATGCGTATCACAGCAACTTAGGGTTGAAATTGAACGGTGTCCGGGTGCCACACTTAATGAATGGTGAGCGCCTAAATGTACAGTCTCCCGGTAATGTCGATAACGGCTATGTGGATTTTGAGGAATCTTTAATGCGTTGGCTGGCGGCGGGCTTGAATTTGCCGGTTGAGACGCTGAGTAAGAATTTCAAACAGATGTCCTTCAGTACGGTTAAGGCGTCGTTGGGTGAGAACTGGCGTTACTTTATGGGGCGTCGCAAGATTATTGCAGAGCGCAAGGCGACCATCATCTTTCGCTGTGTGCTGGAAGAAGTGCTGTTCCGTAATCTGGTTTCTCTGCCTAAAGGTGCAACCCGTGATTTTTATCAGGGGATTAATGCCTGGACTCGCTGCCGCTGGATCGGCACGGGCCGCATTGCCATTGACGGCCTGAAAGAAGTGAAAGAGGCTATTCTCAGGATTGAGGCTGGCCCTAGTACCCATGAGGATGAACTGGCCGTAATGGGTAAGGATTATCAAGAGGTGTTTGATCAGCAAATGCGGGAGATCGCAGAGCGCAAAGAGAAAGGCTTACCGACTGACCTGATTAGTCTGAATGCGGCCAAGATTATGGGTGAAATGCAGTCGGATCAGGAAGCGGCTTAAGTGATGAAATAGCCGGTTAGACAGAGGCTTGTGTCGTTCGCTGTAGTTTTCTGTAGGTTGTTGCGTTACCATCCCGGCTATCATTGTTATTTAGAAACGTTAAGAGGTTTGGTTTCTTAGCGCTTGTGTCTTTAGGTTGGGAGTGAGATATGGCTGTCTTTCTTGTTACATTGGCGGAGCCTCCTGTGGGTAATGCACCTAACATTGAGGATGCGATAAAGAGTAAATATCCTAATGATCACAAGAAGGTTGGTGAGTTAGCATGGCTTGTGAGTGATTCGAAAGCTATTACCCCGCATGATGTTGATATGGTGCTGCTTGGTAGTGGTCAGAATCCCGTGAATATCTATGGTCCTCATATAGTTTCTAGTTTTAGTGGTTACTGGGGGTATCATGATAAAGAGACTTGGGAGTGGCTGAATCATAGGGGGATGTGATGATGCAAGCAGGATCTCAAAACCAGCCGCCTCCATTATCCGGGGTGCCGTCAGGTGGTGCGGATGATAAGCAGAAACTTGACTGGGTTCTTCATGCTTCTTCTGAGCATAGTGATCAGATATCGGACCTTAAAGAAAAAGTTGACTCTGTTGGGACTGATGTAAGTAGTATTCAGTCTGATATTGGTAGAGTGCAATCTGATATCGGTGCTCTGGGTGGGGTGCCAGCTGGTGTAAGTAAAGTTGAAGATAGGCTCAATATTGCGGTTGCTGTTTTGCTTGCGCTTCTTGCTGTCTTTGGCTGGGGTGCATTGCAACTTTATGATCTCAATGCCACGACTCAGGTTGCAGACACAAAGCTTGAAGTGGTTCAAGATAAGCTTGATGACCTGGAAGAATCCAATGAGGATGCTATCAAAGACCTAGAAAAAGAGGTTAAGGCCATTTCTAAAAAGCTAGATGAATCGGATCGGGTTAACAGAGAGCTTCTTGAAAAGATGAATAAGCTTCTCGAAACATCAGAGAAATAAAGCTTTAGTTTTAGGTTTTAAAGCCTGGCCAATTGGTCAGGCTTTTTTGTTCAGGTTTATGAAATAAACAGGGGCGTTATGAGTAAGAGTATTAAGACGGTGAATAAAATTGTCCAAGTAGTCCCGGATAATAAGAAGGCTTACGTAGTGCTTCCTGAAGAAGATGATGACGGGATTGTGCGGCTTAGCAAAGAGCCTGTTATTGCGTGGAGGGTTGTGGATCGGTCAGAGGAAGATACGGATGTCTTTTATGCTGAGCCAGTAGTTTTTAGTAATAACTGGTCTAACGAAGATTGTGCTATTTATTTTGAAGTCAGTAATTCGTGGCATATTTTTGATGGCCCGCATGGCGAAGGGCTTGATTCTTTGCTCGACTACTTCAAAGAAAAAGATAAGTAATCAGGTTGTTTTAAATAAACCCGCTTCGGCGGGTTTTTTTATGCCTGCAGGTTTGTGTGCAGCCTAGGGTAGCTCCCGAAAGGTCAGTGCTCGGTGTTTTCCATTGGCCCGGCTGCACCTTTTGTCAAAGCTGTGTACCCAGGTTGGGTACATAGCTCGGCTCAAATTGCGGCAGCCTAGGGTTTTCCCTAGTTGATATAAGGTTTCCATAAAGACAGACTTCAAAGTTTGCTCATAGAACTGAAAGGATGTTTTTGTCATGGAGATAGTGGTTTTAATCACGGGTCTAGTGCTCTCTATTATTAATGTTGTTTTAATTGTTCGAACAACAAATAAACGCGAAGATATTATTAATAGGGCTGAGGCTCGTGTTGCAGGGCTTATAGGTGAGGCCCAAAAGAAAGCTGAAGAAATTGTTTCTGCCAGCAGAAAAGAGGCGGTAAAGGTAGATCTAGATGCTCAGAAAAAGGTTGGTCAATGCGAGGATAGGGTTAGGCGGCTTGAAAGCACGGATAAAGAGATAGCAGCTCGACTAAGGGAATCCAGATTATTGATTGATGAGATCACTGATAGAAGCAGTGCTATAGCTGCGGATGTTGATCTAATCAATGAAGAGGATTTGCTATCAAGTCAGACCTATCAAGAGGATCGTAAACAGGTCAAAGCTGAGCTTAAAAAGCTGGCTATCAATGCTATTGATGGTATTAGAATTGGTGGCTCAGATGTCAATATAGGTAAGTTTGTTGCTATCTCTACTAAGGCTGATATGGCCGGTGCTCTGCTGTTAACTACCGTTGAAATGCTGTGCTCTAAAACAACGGCTAATAATGGTCATCAGTCATTAGAGAAATTGACAGAATCAATTGTAGCGACAGAGGCGTTAATTAAATGTCTGGATAGTAGAGCGTTTATTAAGCCTTTGTTTATAGAGTTGTTAGTAAAGCGTTTAGAAATTGAGATTAATTTCAAAAAGGCTAGGCAGCTTGCTAAAGAGCAGCAAAGAGAACTACGCGAACAAGAACGGGAAGAGAAGAAAGCACGGCAGGAAGCTGAGCGTATTCAGAAAGAGGCTGAGAAAGAAGAGAAAATCAAGCAAGAAGCCATTGCTGAAATGGAAAGGAAAATGGCTGAGCAATCAGAGGCTGATAGAGCTGGATTTGAAGAAGAGCTTTTGAGGCTGAAGGCTGAGCTTGAAGAGGCTCATCAGCGATTTGAGCGGGCTAAGAGTCGTGCGCAGGAAACAAGGCAGGGTCATGTTTATGTGATCTCCAATATCGGTAGTTTTGGTGAGGATGTATTAAAAATCGGTATGACTCGCCGCATGGAGCCTATGGATAGGGTGAGAGAGTTGGGTGATGCGGGTGTGCCTTTTACCTTTGATGTGCATGCGTTGATTGAGTCTGATGATGCGCCTGAGTTGGAGTCTTCTCTGCATAAAGTGTTTGATGATCGCCGGGTGAATAAGGTGAATCGTCGCAAAGAATACTTTAATGTCACGATTGATGAGATTGAGCAAAAGCTGGAAGAGCTGGGTATCAATGCTCTGATTAATAAAGTGGCGAGTGCGGATGAGTATTATCAGTCTATTAAATTGTCACAGCGGTTAAATAAAGATGAACCTGTCGAAGTACTAGTTTAGTTCTTGACATTGCTTATGCCTCAGCCCTAGTATTTGGGCTGAGGCGTCGAAACCTCTTTTCACAGACGGTCAACAACCCCGTAAGCGTTGTTTTTTTGTGCCTGAAATTTGGCATTTTCCTTGCCCGAGTTGCGCTCGTAATGCGCCATTCTGGTCGGGAGGGCGACGAATAAAATACCTGTAAGGGGAATAAGTCCGCGGTCTCTGTGAACCGTTTCGAACCTCCTGGCACCCACGTCGAAATGGGTTTTAACGAAAAAATCACAGGAGCCTAGTTATGGCTATTCAAATCTCTACTGTAGACTTTCACGGTCAACCTCTTTCCGTAATACCTAAAAATAATCAATTGTATGTTGCCATGAAACCAATATGTGAAAACATCGGGCTTCAGTGGCGAGCACAGAATCAGCGAATTCAGCGTGACGAAGTGCTGAGTTCAACTGCGTGTATGATGCACGCAGTTGCTGAAGATGGTAAAAACCGCCAGCTACTTTGCTTACCTGTTGAGTATTTGAACGGTTGGTTATTTGGCGTAGACGAAAAGAGAGTTAAGCCGGAAATCAAACAGCGCCTGATTCAGTACAAAAAAGAATGCTACAAGGTTTTGTCGGATTACTGGCAGAACGGCGGTGCTGTAAATCCTCGTTGTCAGCCCAAACAGCAGGTATTTGGTTATGAATCCCCGCTGGAGATCAACATCCCTGTAGAGTACCTGGGGCGTCGCTGTTTGACAGTGGGTGATATTGAGCGGATTCATAGTCGTCCGGGTTATGTGATGGATAAGTTCCGTCAGTTGTTGGGTCAAGGTCATTTTGAGTATGGTCGGCATTATTTTCTGTTGTCGATCCGGGCGGATGGTATGGATCGCATTGGTGTGGCGGATGGCCCAGCTGAATATGTGCTGACTGTGACGGGTTATCAGATGCTGATGGCCGGTGTTGATATGGCGTTGGTAGAGCGGGTGATTGCGGAATATTTCTCTGTCGGTGCGCTGGAGTCTACCGAGCCTGCAGAGATCGCCTATTATGCTGAGGCGTTCCGGCTGCTGCAGGTGTGGCAGCAAATCCAGCAGATTGAGGACGGTGCAGAGCGTGTAGTCCAGATTTTAGACTGGGAGGGGCAGGTAAATGGTCATCTCAGTGCTGGTGTTCAAGGTGGTCGTTTTGCTCGACAGGCTGAGGCAGACGCTTTGTTAGTACGGTTTGTCAGGTTGCTGGCAGGTGGTACAGGATCGCCGCAAGAGAATGTAAGGCAGATGGGCGATTTTCAAATGAAGGCGCTGTCTTGGTCAGAGCGGCATAGGCTGCTGCATTAATCGTTAATGGTTTCTCGAAACCCGGTCATTTGGCCGGGTTTTTTTATGGGTGAAATTCAGGGTGATGATATGAGTGGTTTACCTCATCTTTCAGCAAAGGTGTTTAACCGGCCTCTGCTGGTTGAGCCGGGTTATGCGCGGGTGTTCTTTAGTGCGCTGGCGGATCGGTTTGGTATCTCGCGTCTGGTTGATGTCGAAGGTGAGGTGCTGGCCGGTCATAAGCTGCAGGAGCCTGCAAAGGGGTTTCGGGCTGAGCATGATGGGGTGGAGTGCGACAGGCGCCCTTATTTTGTTCATGGCGGTGTAGCGGTTGTTCCTGTGACGGGTTCATTGCGGCATCGATACGGCCATATTCAGCCATACAGTGGTAGCACGGGTTATGACGGCATCATTGCGAATATGGCTCAGGCTTGTGCAGACGCTGGGGTTAAGGGGGTGATGTTTGATAATCACACGCCTGGCGGGGAGGTGTCCGGCTGTTTTGATACGGTGCAAACCTTGCGCAAGATGGCGGATGCAGCGGGCAAGCCGTTGTGGTCACTCTGCAATGATATGAATTGTTCTGCAGGCCAAGCGCTGGCAAGTGCGGCTCATCGGCGTTTGATTACTCAAACAGGTATCGCGGGTTCGGTGGGTGTGGTGATGGCTCATGTCAGTCGGGCTAGGCAGATGGAAGAGAATGGGGTCGAAGTCACGCTGATTCACTCCGGGGCATGCAAGGTTGAGGGTAATCCTTATCAGGCGTTACCGGATGAGGTGCGGGATAAGTTCCAGATGTCTACCGATAAGCTGCGTCAGCAGTTTGCGCAAATTGTCGCGGATCACACGGGTATGTCTGTAGAGGCAGTGCTGGCGACTGAGGCGGGTGTCTATACCGGCCAAGAGGCGGTGGATATTGGTTTTGCAGATGAGTTAATCAACGGTCATGAGGCCGTGCAGTATTTTTCAGAATACCTGTCCAGTCAGGGCAGGGTTATCACATTGGGATCAACAACAGGTAGTGCTATGTCTGATCAAAACAATCCTGCTGCAGCGGCTGCAGGAACACAACAGCAGTTAAAGGCGGATCAATCCGGTACGACGCAGGTAGCGGAACAGCCGCCTGTTAATTCAGAAGCACAGCAACCGGCTCCTACTCCTGCCGCTCAACAGGCTGCAGCGGCTTCTGTTGATACGGGTGCGGCTGATGCCGCTGCAGCGATGCAGGACCGTATTGGTGGCATCTTGCAGGCTGAAGAAGCTAAGGGTTGTGAGGCTACGGCCAACTATTTGGCATTCAACACCAATCTGACGAAAGAGGAAGCGATTGGTGTGATGGCGACTATTCCGGCGGCTCCGGCATCGAATCAGATGAATACCGCGCTGGATAAGCTGATGGCTAATGAGCAGCAGCCAGATATTGATGCGGATGCGGGTGATGCTCCGGCAGGCAATGCCCTGCTGGCATCTTATGAAAAAGCGACGGGTGATAAGGGGTAATTATGATAGAGCAGTACATTCCAGAAACCTGGGTAACAGGCTCGGAACCTCTGGTGACGGTTGAGGGTAAATTAGCCGCTGGTCTGACGGTGGCGAAATATACGCCGCTGGGTTTGAAGAAATCAACGGGGGAGTTCCATATCTGGGACCCTGCGGCCACGGATGGTACTGAAGTGGCGGTGCGCCTGGCACCTGCGGTGCTGGATAGTACCGGCGGTGCGGTCAGTGTTCAGTTGATCAAAGCAGGCACCTTTAACCCTGATCTGGTGGCCTGGCCGGGGGCGGCAACGGATGTGCAGAAGGCTTGTGCTTTTGTGGGTACGCCGATTGGTCTGCAGTTACCGGGTTAGTCCTGTTTTGCAGGTTTGAACGGGTCGCGTAAGCGGCTTTTTTTGTTTATAGGGTAAAAGAAAATGGCATTGGATACCTACGGCACAGCGGACCTGATGGGTGTTGTGCAGAAAAAATCTAAATTCACGGCGCTGTATCTGGCGTTGTTTTATCCCAATGTGTACACCTCGAATTCAGAAGATATCTATCTGGATGAAGTGGATGACGAAGTGGATATTGCGGTAACCGTCTCCCCGGTGGTGGG
>NZ_AULT01000055.1 GCF_000422425.1 Oceanospirillum beijerinckii DSM 7166 | reverse complement strand
GTGCTGGATGCAGGTTGGGCCATGCTGAAAACGATGCTGGATTATAAATGCGTTCACGCAGGTATTGTTTTCAAAGAAGTGAATGAGTCGTACACCACCCAAACCTGTTCGTGCTGCGGTTGTATTTCCGTCAGTAGTCCGAGAGGTAGATCAGGTTTGCGAATAAGAGAATGGACCTGCAGTGAGTGTGGTGTCACTCACGACCGCGATGTGAACGCGGCCAGGAACATTCTTGCGGTCGGGCATGGCCGTCTAGCTGTAGGAATCCCCGTCCTTTAGGGCGGGGAGGATGTCAAAGATAGGTTAACGTGGCAAAACACAGGAGTTTAACTATGCAAGCAGAAGCACTGCTGCTGGAACGCAATTCTCATCCACGTCTGACCGGTGAAGTACCGGGCCAGGATGTTTTAGAGTTTATCTATCAGGCCGCGTTGCGTGCCCCTGATCACGGGAATCTACGCCCGTGGCGTTTTATTGAGTTTACAGGCCAGGGGCGTGAGCGTTTAGGGGAGTTGTTCTGTCAGGCCTTGCTGGCTGATAAACCAGATGCCGAAGAAGCGATGCAGAAAAAGCGAAAAATGATGCCACTGCGTGCGCCCATGGTGATCGCAGCAATTGCCAAGGTTACACCGGATCATCCAAAAGTGCCTGCCGTCGAGCAGGTTATCTCGGCTGGTGCTGCCGCTCAGAATATTATTCTGGCGGCTCATGCCAAAGGCCTAGGTGCCATGTGGCGCACAGGCGACGTGGCTTTTGATCCTGTGGTGTCAAAAGGCTTGGGTCTGGCTGAAGATGATCAGATTGTCGGCTTTATCTACCTGGGTGAAATTGAGGGGCGCTGTAAGCCGGTGCCTGAGCATAACACCGAAGACTATGTGGAACGCTGGTCGTAGCTTTTCTGGTCATAGTTTTTCTGGCCATCGTTCACTGAGCGTAAGAGATCTGTGACGTTAACTAATCTGGATTAAGTTGAGCTTGAGAGTTAAAAGGAGTGCACTGTGGATCAGCAGCGTGTCGATCAGTTTCTAAAACATATTAAAGATCATATTCCCCTGGTTAATCATATGGGGTTGAATAAGGTGACCTTTGAGCAGGGTGTGGTTGAGTTTTATATCGACCTTGAGCCGAACCTGAATGATAAAGGCACAGGCTTTGGTGGTTCGATCAGTGCTTTCTGTACTTTAGCCGGTTGGGCGTTAACCACTTTGATTCTGATAGAGCATGATCTTGAGCGCAGTGCCGTAGTAAAAACCGGTACTATCGATTTTATGGCTCCCGTAACGTCTGATTTTGTGGTGCGCTGTTACTGCCCTGAAGAGGGCGGTATTGACCAGTTGATTGCCCGTGTACAGGAAAAAGGCCGGGGCCGTCTGCCGATAGTGGCCGAGATCACTCAAGGCGATAAAGTTGCGGTGCGCTACCAAGGCGATTACGTTGCTTTTGACGGGTAGGCTCGATTATTTTTCTCAGGCATTGGTTAGCCCTGCTCCATGGATTAAGTGTTTGCTAACCCTTTATTCAGATAGAAGAAATTATTTTCTTGCGACAAATATTGCTCTAAGCCAGTAATAAAGGGGCTTTCAGCGCTAAGTGATTGAGAAAACTAAAAAATAATAAAAAAATTGTAAAAAGGGGTTGCGCCTATCCGAAAGTCTCTATAAAATACGCGCCATCTTGTTGAGGCAAGCTAATAAAGCTTAGCAAAAACAGCAAGATATGTGTGGAGAGGTGGCCGAGTGGTCGAAGGCGCACGCCTGGAAAGTGTGTATACCGAAAGGTATCGAGGGTTCGAATCCCTCCCTCTCCGCCACTTAGCCTTACTTTATGATGCCTTCAGCCCGACAAAATAATTTATCCCTCATCTTGTACCACAACCTGAAAACGCTTAAATCACCTTCTGTTTTCAATCCAATTGTTAATTTCTGATAATCTCCACCTCGTACAATTAGTTCCTATTCTTATTGGTTCAGGAAAATCCAGCTTCTTTCCTCTGGTCCATTGCCATATTATTTTCGGTGTTACAGAGAGCATCTTAGCGGCTTGATTTGCATCAACAAGCGGGTCAATTTGGTGTTCCATAATCTATCTCCAGTGTATTGAGCATTTTCTATTCAGTTTTTTTGTGGCTTGCTCGCGTGGTTTACCCGGTTAAAGCCTGATTTATACTGTCCGCCAGCTCCTTTTCTGCCAGCTGGGTTTCTGCTTCAAGATCGATATACCACTGGTTACCAATCTTCTTGGCGGGTAGTTGGCCATCCTGACACCAGCGGCGGATCGTGCAAAGTGTCGGGCCTTTACCGGCAAAGCGCTGGGCTTGCCATTCTTTCAGGGAGATCAGTTGTCCAGTTGCTTGGGTCATAGCCAATACCTTTGGGTTGTGAGGTTGGGAGCAAAATCAGCGATTGGCGGTTAGGGTGTTTCGCCGGGCTGACTTCTGTGGTGGGCCGGTATTGCTTTTTGCACTCTTGCTGTTTCTTTTCTTACGCTGGTTTCGTCGTTTCTGAGGTGTTGGCTTGGTTTCCGGGGGATGCTCGTTCATCAGCTGGGCAATATAGGTCAGCCCTTTAGTTGTCACCTTGGTGGTTTGGGTATGGACCGTCTGACGGCCCCGTTCATATTGGCCATCGATCACCACAAAGAAACCACCAAACACCAGTGAGTAAGGGGCTACCGTGCCCTGAAAGCCAGCGTGGGCTCTCAGGTATTTGTAGAGGGCGTTACGCCCTCCCGGAAAGTTCAGCCGTTGTGCCGCTTCTTCAACAGACAGTTGGCTCATGAGACTTCCTCCACCAGTGTGGCCATCAGCTCGGCGGCTTCCTGAGCGTGTTGCTTATCGTAGGTACGCATGCAATCGGGAAGAGGCCAGTAAACCCGGTTGCTGTCATCCCGGTGGGCCTTAATCAAAATGGAATCCACTTCGATATGGTGTTGTTCCAGAACGGAATCAGACAGCGCGAAGATGATGGGCGTTTTGTTAGAGCGTTGTGAATACAAGATACCATTCCAGCAGATAGAGCACACCGATAGTGACTAGATCCCACTCCCTGCGGTCCCCTTGGTAAATCGGTTTAGCCAGATACTTCTGGCTGTAGTCAAAGGGGATCAGTAATAGCAGGAAGGTAATCAGGGCTAATAAACCGAGCTGGATAGCGGCCAGGTGCTGCAGCATCTCGTTTTGATAATGAGTGCCCAGCCAAGCCCCGGCGATAATCACCCCGTGCGGCAGACTGAAAACCATCGAGGCTGAGTTTTGTGCCAATGCTTTAGAGGAGGTCGAATCAGTCATCTCATCACCCCATCAGTTCAGCTGGTCAGGAACACAACATACCAAGGGCATGGGCATCTTCTTTATCTCAGTCACCAGATCCTTTACGAACTGATCCAGATACACCTCACCTTGGGTCGCGTGAATTGCGCCCAGTGACAAAGTGGCAAGACCAGTAGCCAGCATCAGCCTTTCCAGATCACTGCTGGCCTCATTAATTAACTGTTCAATACTTTGCATTGAGTTGTTAAACGCTCGGTCCTTCATCGCCTCAAGTTCATTGGATGACGGTGATGGGGACTGCGGCGGTGGTGTGGGTTTAGTCATTGTAAAAATCCTCTAAAAAAGCCCCGCTAACGCCCCTTAAGGCAGAAACAACGGAGAAGCGGAACGCGCAGGGCAAGCGATTGAAAGGTAAGAAATGCAAAAATAAAAACGGGGAAAGAGAGAAAATCGCGAATACTGTTTTTATATACAGCCATCGGAAATAAGGCAATGCCTTTGAATCGTCACGCCCTACGATTGGTGTTGTGATTGACTGGATCGGGCCAGTAACTGAATCAGATCAGACTCCAGTTCAGTAGCAGAGTCTTGCAGTGTCTTCGACACATGTTGGTGGATCAGGGCCTCCACTTCATCCCGAACCCCCTCATCGGCCAAAGCAGATAACTGCCTGCTGGACAACATACCGGCCAGATCTTTTGTCCCGTCATAAGAAACGGATACCCGGCTGATCAGCCCCCGATGAGTGAAGGTCGATTCAATCCTGATCATCGTCATCCACCATCGGAGGATCTAACGGCATCAACTCACGGGGTGGCCGGAAGCCCTGCACAATGGCTTGCACATAAACCCCCGCCATCGAACGATGGACCGGCGGATAGGTTTCAATCGCCTTGCCGTCCATCAAGCGGGTTAGCTTCAGATTGTTTTCATCCTGCTCAATCAGCCAACTGTTTTTAGCAGGTTTGGCGGGCATGAAGCAAAGCGATCTCATCATGACGAATCGCCTTAGCAGCCTTGTCCCGAAGGAGTTGTTCCTTGGCTTCAAGCATCTGCAGATCGATCTCATCCAGTGATGAGGGTACGGATTGGGTTTGTTCAGACATAGTGTTCTCCGTGATTAAGGTAAAGCGTGATAAGCCGGATGGCTGGGGATTGTATTCAGGTGTGGGGGTTGGTGTCTGGGTTTGTGTCGGGATAGAAGAACAGGCGTGGGATGTTAGCCGATCCCAGTGAAGCTGTTGAATAGCTTGGGTGCTGTCACAGATGACCATCATCGGTGGCGGCTTTTCTTGCTTCGTTTGCTGCAGCATCTCAGCTAGAAGATCTGCTTGTTCCTTTGGAGTAGTCAGGCGGAAAACTTCGTCTGAACCATCCTTATTAAATGCCAGTGCCACACGGCCATTACCGGGTGGATGAACACAGCGAAGGGTACAAGGTACGGCATCTTTCATGGGGTGCTCTTATGTGATGAAAGGTATTTAGTCTTGAGGCGTTCTGCCAGAGGGTATTGTTTCTCTTGCTCCGAATATCTACTGATTATTCTCTTCAAGTGGATATGGTGAGGTACTAACTGAATTTTAGCTATTATAGAGTCTCATCAGATATTGTTGGATTAATAGGGGCTTTTATATGGGTTAATGTGTATTGAATTTATTTGTTACAAAACAACAACATACTATTTTTTGGTGATTAATATTTTTCATTCTAAAGGTCGCAATAAAGGCTTTTATGATGAGTGTTATTGGTGAGTCGCTTGATATTCTGCTTAACTGTATGTTTTATATGCGTTTTCTGCTTTTGGTATCTGTTGGTTGAAAAAGTCTTAAGACGTTATTTTTCTGATTGCTGTAGGTGAAATATAGTGTCCGGGTGTCTTTTTGTGGTTTATTTTTCTGTATTTTTTTGTTGTGTTGTTTGGTTTTGGTGATTAGCATGCCTAGCCACCATGTATTAGCTTTATTGCTGACTTATTCACATATTACATGGTTGGTTAATGAAAGAGGAGGCTGAGCAATGGATTGTGTTTGTGTTGTGAGAAGCGAGAATAGAACCAGAAAGATAGGAGTAGTATCTGGAGAAACTATACTCGATGCCTTAATCAAAAATAATGTAAGAACTAAGTATTCTTGCGGTAGTGGAATATGTACTTTGTGTAAAGTTGAGCTGATATCAGGAGAAGTAGAATACACAAGGAAAAAAGTGAATCTGGAAAAGATAAAAGAGAATGAAGTTTTGATTTGCTGTGCAAAAGTATCATCAGATATAACTATACATCTTGGTTGATTTATATAAGGGGAATTATTTTGATTAATAAGGATGTTTTTGAAGAAATAAAACTAAGAGCAGGTGTCATTGCGAATAATGACGTGCTTAATAAATGGGAAAATAACCCTTTCTCATTTGATCATGAAAGCTACTGTTGCTTTATAGCAAATATGAATCAGTGGTTAGCTCCGACTGCTTATCGGCTTACGCAAGGGTTAAAGCTTTTAGAAAATCAACAGAGTGATCGTTTTAATCCCATTGTTGAAGCATTTGAACACAATATCCTAGACGAAGCTGGTGATGGTGACGCAGATAAGGCACATGCCCAACTATTTATCGACTCAAGTGATATTATTTCACGGGTTTTCTACGATGATAAGTTGACACTCAATGAAGATAAAGTGACGGAAGAAACCTATCATCTGCACAATGAGTCAATAGCTTTGTTTTCTAGAGATATATATACCATGCTTGGTGCCGCTGTTGCGCAAGAGACTCATGCGTTACCGCAGCTTGAGAAAATGTATGCTGGTATCTATAAGTACAAAGAGCGTTTCAGTGGCGATTTATGGAAAAATGCTGCTGAATTTTATGATGTTCACTTAGATGGAACAGAGGCAAGGCATGCAGAGGATCTTAATAATACAATATGGGAAATCCTGGATACAGAAGATAAAATGAACCGCTTTTCACAAGGTTCTGATGACTTTCTTCAATTGCTTTCTTTATACTGGAAGGGATTGAGTAAAGTATTGAATTAATAATTTTGATGCACAGAGTGCTTGGTTTGGCTCTCTGTGCAATTCAGTTGGGCTGGAATTATGTTTTATAGTCTTGCTTGCGCTGCCTTGTGGGCGTCGACAGGTATTTTCATAAAAATTATTGACGACCTCTCCATCGATCAAATTATTTTCTGGCGATTCATAATAGCCGCGATGGGAAGCTTTTTTATTATCAAAAAGTTTGTATTGAATGGTATTGATAAAACATATGCTATCATGCCGCTTCTTATGACGGTGTATTATATTGCTGCATCGTACTCATTTTACTTCTCTCCGATAGCTATAGCGGCTCTTATTATTGGAATATCACCTTTGTTTACACTAATGATCCGGTTTTTTTTGAAGGAGAAAATCAATAGCGGTGAGGTTCTGGGGTTTATCATAGCCTTTATAGGATTGGGCTTATTCTTGAGTGAATCAAGCAATATGCAAGGGTACACACTGCAATCAATATTAGCTGGTTCTGGAATGGCGTTAGCCGCTGCATTTGTGCGTGCTGTTTATTCCTACATTATTTGGCATAAGAATAAAGTGGGAGAGACTATAAATTTAGAAAACATAAATCTTCACACATTCTTTATTGGTATCGTGATTTTTATACCGTTCTCATCGATGCAAAGTTCGACCTATGACCTTGATCTGTATACCATTACAGGTCTGATTGGGTTAGCAATAGTAGCGACTTTGATACCTAATATCTTAAATAATAAAGCATCCAGAGCTATCAGCCCCAGTGTTCATAATACAATCGGTATGTCTACACCTATTTTTGCCAGTATCATGGCTTGGATCTTTTTAGGAGAGGCACAGACACTGAGTTCAGCTTTATACATGTTGATTGTTGTTGCAGGTATCTTTGTAACAACTCGTCGACCCCGGCAATCAGTTAAGCTGCCAACCCGTGATTAGGGATACACTGCTTTCGATAGATGTAGACCAGGTGCTGCACTTGGGCCGGATCGGGAAGAGCCAAGGCCAGCTAAGCCAGCCTTTGCCCTATACTCATCATCACGCCTCTGTGGTCTTACGCTTAAAGTTAGCGTCATCTGAACAGTAAGCCAGAGCATCAAAGATCAGGCCCGGTATACGGGCGATATGCTCCGGTTGCATGATAATCACACTGTCACCCGCGCCAAGCTCAAGACCAGCGCGTTCGATCTCGCGTTTACGCTCATCCGTCATAGGAATGCAGAAAGAAACACTCGGTTGCTTCTTATCGCCTTGATAACGCATCAGCCAACGGTTCACCTTACCCTGGAACAAGATCGAGTAATAGCTTTCCGTATCCTTAGCGGCCAGCTCGGTATCCGGTCCCAGAATATCCTGAGTGACTTCAAACAAACGGCGCTCAGCATAGGTTGTGATGATCTTAGCGTTATTCGGATCAATAATATCTGCCTTCTCGTCAACGTTATCCACAGTAGGCACTGCTACCGGCTCAGGCTGAACAGGTGCCGCCACAACTGGCGGAGGAGCCACAACCGAACCAGACGAAAGGCCACTAACTATCATTTCACTGACCGAGCGCTGAATAGCCTGCTTAACGATAGGTGTAACACTTTCAATAAAACGAGCATTAAATTGACGCTGAATATCAGCTTTACTGGCAACGTAGCGGACAAAATCGATATCTGGAGAGCGAAGGGCAGAACTGATCGCATCGCTAAGCGCATTCCACAGATGGTTTCCTCGGCCTGAATACGTAGAGCCACGGGCTTAACCACTTGACTTATCAGGGATAAGGAAGTGGTTATTTTCTATCTCTTATTTGAATTAACTTGCCAATAGAACTTGTTCAAACATCTGCTGGCAAGAAATTCTCTGATCTTTAAGAGAACCAGGGGCTATTAGTTTAGGGTCAAGAATCAATAGTTCTGTCCCAATACGTTTGGTTTGTGCGGAATAGTTTAGCTTATTACTATACATCGGATACTGTTGGTACAGTTCACGAATTTCTGGTGTGTAGTCGTAAGTGACCATCCAGCTACGGTCAATTGCCTGAACTGCTTTAGCTAGTTCTTGATGGTCGTTTCTGCTATACGCATTAGTATATAGCTCTTGGCCTCTTTTAAAGTAAGGAGGGTCAAGATTAATCAGGGTATTTTTAGAGCTTGTAGGTAGGATGCACTTGATAAATTCCAATGCGTCCAGTTGAGTTAATGTGATACTGTCGCGATGTTCAGTAATTCTCTGGATCTTTTTAATTAGAGTGGGCTTAGTGAAGCGACAATCCAGCTTATAAGAGCCTGCCTGTTTTAAACCGCCGATTACACCTGCCTTCAAAATACCAGAACGGTTAGTCCTATTTAAAAAAAGCGCAGCGAACCCTTTTTCTAAAAGATCTGGTGTGTCACTGAACAGGATAGATTTTTGTCGATGCCACTCATCCATAGTAATATCTGTTTTTTCAATCAACTCACAAAGTGCTTCACTAAAATTGATGACCGAGTACCAGAATGCATAAATGGCTTCGTCAAAGTCATTAAGATAAATGTGGTTAACATGCCCCTTCAGAAGTAAATTAATGGCGATGCCAGCCCCACCGGAGAAGGGCTCGGCGTATTCGCCAGCTAGTAGATTATTAGCTTGCATTAATTCTATGATTAAAGGCGTTAACTGGCTCTTTCCACCAGGGTAACGTAAAGGTGTATTTGTGCTAGGCATGGCCTCATTTTACCTTCTTCTAAATTCTATGGCCATAACTTATTTGATTTCTTTTAAAACGGTTTCGATAATTTTTTCTAGGCTGTCCCATAGTGCTAGCATGGAGTCTTTGGTTGGGATGGCACCACCATGGATTACATAGCCTAGACTATTCGCTGAGTGAGGATGATCAGAGGTCAGCATTATACGGAGATACTTGACGTCTTGGTCCTTAAACTTGCCATCATTTACTAGTCGTTTGGCAGTCTGGTCTATTTTTTTATGGAGTTGTTCGGGAGCGTTTCCTGTTTTTTTCTTAAGATAAATTGCAAAAAGGTTTTCTATAAATGCTCGCATCAGATAGCTGGTTGCAAAAGTGTGTCTGCCTGCCTCAATCTCGGTAAGTTCGTCGAAGATTCTTTTGAGTGTTTTATCTCTAATTTTCGCTTTAAAACTAGAAGGAATAATGTACTTCCTATCCCGAGGATTCTGGTTATTACGTGGTTTAAGGGGACTTGGTGAAATATCTGCTTGATGATCTGATTTAGAAGAGGAAGCTTGAGTTGTAGATTCTTTGTTCTGGTTATCATCAGCAAAAATAGGTTCTTCTACGTCCTCGGGGTCAACCTGTGGGGTATTCCCAGAGGTATTAAGCGGAGTTTGCAGAGTTTCATGGTCTGTGGTGGAATTTTGCGACTCATCTGGTGAAAAAGGGGCTGAATTAGGAGATATGTTTTTTTGAGCCTGATAAGGATTGTCGTCCGGTGAATCGTAAACAAAATCCTCAAGATTAATATGATCACTTTTGGCGAGTCGTGTTGCTGGGGCAATCTTCATTCTGATCAGATTATCTGCATAATCTTCGATTGTTTCAGCATTGGATCGAGAAGATACGTCTTTCTTAGAGCTATCAAGAACGTCATGTAAAAAGCGTTTAATGATAGGGTCAAATTCATTCTGTGGTGACCAAATTATTAAATCTTTTTTCTCTTGAATCCCGATTGTTTTACGAAAATGAGTGTTGTTCAGAAAGCGTGTAATAGTTGTAATTGCAATTTTTTTAACTTGTTCTTTTAAGAGGATTTGGCGTTTTGCTGCATATTCAAGTAGTTTGTCAGAAAGAGCATTAGGGCTGCTTCTTCCATCAAAGCGTGAGGATTGTCGAGCATCCCAGTCTTTTACACCTATACCATTTTGTTGACCCACATGCCTTTGTTTAATCCACTGGTTAACTGATTCTCTGCTATCAAATACTATTGTCTTGAGTTCGGTTATAGGTGGATCAATTTCTTCTGCAAGATTAGCAAAGAAATTAATGTTTTTTTCGTTGTTTGCTTTTTCAGGGTTCAACAATAGTTTTAATGAACAAATGCGCCTATTACCCTCTGCAACAAAGTAAGTATCTGGTTGGCTGGGGTCAGGGATTACGCCAATATTATCAAATGGGTTGAGCCCCTTCTTTGCGACAATATCTTTCGCAAGATTCTTTATTTGTTCATTTTCAATCATGAAATCTATGATCTCTAGCTCTGATGACAAACGACCATGTCTAGGGTTCTGCTTATCCAGGTTGATTTTTTTAACACTAATTACCTTTTCCATTTCTTAATCACCAGTTTTTGCTAGCACGCTAATAATAAAGTATGGATTGTAAACAAGGCGCTGAAAGTAGTGAATAATTTTTGTGAAAAATAGTAATATCCCTAGCTTTATGAGAATGATATAGATCGATAATTGCTAAATGGGGGGTATAGATGTGCTGATCTGAAATAGCTAATAGATTAAATGATACTCAACCCAGTAATATGAGGTAAATTAGCAAGCCGTAACGCCAGATCGCAGGATTCTAGACCCAAAACCACTATCATCCCTGCTCATGCACCTCACAATACTGGCCGGTTAGCTCTGCCCATTTCTCCAAGCTGACCATATGGCCGCCGCTGACGATATTTTTGCAGCGTTTACCCTTTGCTGTATTGGCAGAGCATTGAGCGTTATACCCTTCGCTGACCTTGTTGTGATAATCACTGATGGCGACATTGCACTTATTGGCAATCACCTGAACAGGATCGGTGGAAAACAGCAAAGCTTCTTCAGTAGTCAAAGAGAGCATACTTTTCCCGCTTTCAGCGCCATAGCTGGCTGAAAAGGTGGAGCCTTTTGTTTCAAAGTCTTTAAGAAATGTTAATTGATCCATGAATAAGCCTGGAGTGGGCTCGAAGGATTGATACTGCATATTCTTAATCAGCCATTTTCCAATAAGGTAAAATATATCAGTCATATTTTGTCGCTAGTTTGCCTGTAATGCCCGTATCGAGGCGAATCTAGATTTTTATATCAGAATAAAAACTAATAAGGTACCTGAATTAGCAATTGATAAAATGATACTTTGCCGTGTAACCTCTGTTAAATTGACAATATGTCGATCTGATACGGCTCATAGAGAGCTAACCTGTTGATTAGCTGAGGTTTACGAAATGTTTTTCCTCTATGATGTTTTCGGATCAGAGTAACCCCAATAGAGCTGATAAATACTATGGAAGAACCAAAAAGACTACCGCCAAAAACAGATACTCTAAGAAGACTATATACGGTTTCAGGTAATCAATGCTCTTTCCCTGGATGTATAAAACCAATGTTTAACAATGAGGGAAATTTTGTTGGGCAAATTTGTCACATTTCTGCAGCAATGCCTAAAGGTGAGAGGTTTGACCCAAACATGACTAATGAACAAAGGAGAAGTTTTGATAACCTTATGTTGATGTGTTATGAGCATCACATTGAAACAAATAAGGAAGAAGTATACTCTATAGAAAAACTGAAAGCCTTTAAAGATGATCACGAAAAAAGATTTACCAATATTGAGAATATGGTAAGTCTCATGCAAGAATCAATAGTAGATGTTACTTCTAATGTAAAAGCTAATCGTATTGAAAATCTTCAAAAGATAAATGTTAATGATTCTGGGGTATACTATAAAGAGCCTTTCCATGAAGAGGATATTAAAGCTTTTAATTCAATGATTAAAGTATTTGAATCATTATCGCCGCAGGCTAGGAAAACATTTGCTATATCATTGTCTAGAAGTAAATATGAGAAAAATTATTCTGGCTTTGATTCAGATCGTATTTATTTTGACCCTAATGAAATTGAAAGGGTTACAGATAATTGCTTGAGATCAATTTTTGATGAATTAGAGGGTAGTGAATTAATATATCTTGATGAGGTTCATATCGGTAATGATCGAGAAGTATATCGATATAGAATACATTTTAAAGATTCAGAGGTGAATTTTTGGGATAGTATAAATAAATATTGTAAATATAATAATCTTGATGTTGTAGATATTGTTACTTTTATGAAGTTCACTGTTTTCGATCAATAGATAAAATACCGATTTCAGCATATATGAACTTAACATTACAAGGAAACTATCATGAGCTGTCATTTACAGGTTGGAAAAAAGAAAGAAGTTGCTTTTGTTTTCTCCTGTCCAGGAAGATATGAAGAAATAGAAGGAGGGCCTGCAGCCAAAGTTACAGGAAAAAACTTGTCAAGTTTGTTAGCTAAACTAAGAAACAGCCTGAATAACAATAATCTTTTCAGGAAAAATATAACAATAACAAATGCTTGGTCTAGAGTTGAATATAAAAAGAAGACAGGAAGGTCTGAGGCTGATATTTCTGAAATAACTTCTGATTCTAATGTTTGTAGACTAAGATCTGAGCTGGCGGGTGTTAGCGACCTAATAGTTTGCTGTGGTGATAAAGCGAAGGTAGCGGTAGAAGCTTGTAATCTTCCAGAAGGAGTAAAAATTGCTTTTATAAAACACCTTGGTACGAGAGGGTTGAACAGTATAAAAACAGATGCCGATGGTGCCGATATAATTTCAGCTGATATACTTAAAAAACAAGGAGACAGGCGCTCTAAGCGTCGTATTCAGAATGATAATACATCCAGGCGTATTGATGTAGTCTGCCAATCTATTACTAATCAAATTCAAACACAATAAGGTCTTGAGGTAAGTTGTACTATCTTGTGATAGGAATTATCATTAATAAAAATGAAGAGTACGGTCTAGCTGTTAAGTATCCAGACACAAATACTTCAATACTTTCCGGCCGATATGGCCGGAAAATACAGGTTTTATGTTGGAAAACTCCTGAACTGGATCGGTGGAAAACAGCAAAGCATCTTCAGTAGTCAAAGAGAGCATACTTGTCCCGCTTTCAGCACCATAGCTGGCTGAAAAGGTGATGCCTTTCTTTTCAAGGTTCTTAAGAAATGTCAGTTCATCCATGAGTAAGCCTGGTTCTAGCGAGTCGGTTGAAGGAGGAGTACAGCATAACCCTAACTCGTCATCATGCCCATAGCCTAAAATAGATTAAAAGAATATCCGACATTTACAGTCACCAGCCTACCTGTATTGCCCGTATCAAGGCGAATCTAGCTTTTTATCTAAGAATACAAGCTAATCAGATACCTGAATTAGTAATTGATAAAGTGATACTTCACTGTGTAACCTCTTATAAATTGGCAAGATGTTGAATTAATGTGGTCCTTATAGGGCTAACATATTAATTAGCAAGGGTTTATAAAGTGGTTGTCCCCTAAAAAATGCCATTGACAGAGAGTGAAAGATTATAAGTTAGGTTGCGAGAATGAATGGTAAGCAAGAAAAATTATCCTTAAATGATTTATGTAGAGAGCTTGGCTTGGATCAGTATATTGTTGTTGGTCTAGCTAATGCAGGTTTGCTGGGTCGTATTAATAGTGATCAAACATTTTCAATAGAGGCTATAGAAAACTTTAAAAAATATGGTACGCAGTGGGATAGTATATTTCCCGAGAGAAGGCTGCCATATGATGATTTCCCAGCGCAAGGAGGTTGGGAGAGTAATCTTGTTGGTACTATGGTGCAAATAGAAGTAGCGGTTAATGATCAATTTGATACTAGTGACGAAGTTTATTTAGCTCAGTTTTACCTAAAGCCGAATCCAAACTTTCCATATGATCCAGATGACTTTTTCAGCGAATCGGGAAGCTCTATTATCTTAGATAAAAAAGCAATGGTGAGGATAGATGATTTTCCTGATCTGCACGTTCAACTATGCCCTGGACCAAATGGTAGGCTTTTGCTTTTCTCTGTTCTAGGGACTGCACAAAATCACCAATCTATGATGATTAGAGCAAATGACGCCACAAATGCGGTAATATCTAATTTAACTTTTGCTTCTGATAGCCCAATTCATGTATGTCAGAAGTTTTGTATTGGATTACCGAGTGGGAAAATTTTTATAGAAGCACACAGGCGATCTAAGCCTGTAGACATTGGCAGCATGAGTCGTCAAGAAAATTTACGACTTATTCAGCCGAAATCTATCTATAGTGCAGGTGTTAGCAGTAATGAGGCATCATATCAGTTTTTATCTTTTTTTAGAGTTGCTGAAAACCTTAATGATGATATCGGCAAAATAAAAAGACTGCGAAAAGAAGTTATAAGATTTCCAGACCAATTAATGTATGGCGAGTATAGGGATAAAAAGCTATCAAAGGCATACCAAGACTTTGAATCCTTATACCGTCATCGTATCGCTCATGGAGGAGAGACCTCAAAACAAAAAAAGTCACTCTCTAATGCTGATACTGATGAATATCGAAAAATGACTTATGCCATACCTATAATAAGATATGTAGCTCGAAGTTATATTCTATATTATGAAAAATTTGGTCATCTATTGTCAGGTGAATAATAATTTCATTTATCGATATTTCAATATAACCCCGCCTGGCCCATTCCAGGCGGGGTTTTTCACATCTGAAATCTACGGAGCCTCTGAAAAAGCAGTCTTCTAACTTGTTAACCTGTCTGACCTGATTTTTTGAAGCTGCTTTTTACCTTTTTACGATTCATTCAGCACTTTTATACGCGATAAACAGCCTGAGGGCTCATAAATATCAGACTGCCAGATATTTTTCTGTAATCAGTAAATTACTGAACCCCGCCAATAAATAAAGACGGTCTCTGTTTTTCTTCTGCCCTCTATATCTTACCTTCCCATAATGAAAGACCTGCTTGATATACCGGAAGGGATGTTCAACGAAGGCCCGGATACCTGCCTTTTTCTGCTCATTGGCCTCTTCACGGCTATCTTTCGATAACGCTGACCGCTTACCCCGTTTCATCGCTATAAACCAGTCAACCTTGCGGTCTTTGTGTTCCTCCCGTTTCTCAATACCGGTATACCCCGAGTCACCCCAGACGCGGCTTTCATCTCCATGCAGCAACTGACCTCCCTGAGTAATATCATGATGATTCGCAGGGGTGGTTTCCAGACTATGGATGGCGCCTGATACATCATCCACACCAATGTGCATTTTCATTCCGAAATACCACTGATTGCCCTTTTTCGTCTGATGCATTTCAGGATCGCGTTGACCGGTGTTATTTTTTGTCGAAGATGGCGCATCAATGATACTGGCGTCAACAATGGTGCCTTCTCTGAGGAACATCCCTTTCTCAGACAGGTGCTGATTAATGGTCTGGAAAATCACTTCACAAAGCTCATTATTCTCCAGCAGACGCCGGAAATTCAGTATGGTGGTCTCATCGGGCAGAGGGCCGGAAAGCTTTAATCCGGCAAAACGACGCATGGATTCGATTTCATACAGCGCATCCTCCATGGCAGGGTCGCTCAGGTTATAGAAGAGCTGCATGCAGTGAACTTTCAGCATGACAGCCAGAGGATAGGGAGGGCGGCCACCTTTACCCTTTGGATAAAAGGGGGCAATACGCTGTTCAAGTTTTCCCCATGGGATCAGAGCATCCATCCGTTCGAGAAACTTCTCACGACGTGTTTTACGTTTCTTATACTGAAATTCAGCCTCTGAAAATGACATCTGATCCATGTTTTGTTACTCCGGCAATAAGTGGAGCTATTATCTCAAAAACAGAAAGCTTTTTCAGAGGCTCCCTACATTGTTAAAGAGCGTTGCTGCACTCATTCCTGATGCAACATGGCCCCTCAAGGACTGAGGCCGATAACCTTGTTTGCTTTCTACTCACTCAAGCCTGAGTGGTTAATTCTTTGAATATCTTTTAATACATTTATGTATTTATTTGCTAGTAAAGATATACGCAAAAATTTTAATGTCAAACCCTTTTGTGATTTTTTTCGCTCGTTTTCGATCAATCTTGGCTAGTTTTGAGGTGTTGTCCGATACGGATGTGTATGGGAATGGAGTCAAGCTTCAGGAGGGAGTAAACAATGGCAAGGATAAGAGTAGTCTCATCAGAAAATGAGAAAGTTATCGAAATTTCAGATAGTTATAAAAAGCTTCACGAAGCAGAGCAGTTGCTGATTGAAAGAGTTCAATTGCTTAGGAGAAGAGATTTGTCTGATGCTGAAGTGGTGCGTTTAGAAGTTATGCTGAATATGAAAGAGTTAGGCTGGGCTAAGCGGTGGGGAATTTTGAATTGATGCGTTTAGCGCACTTCTCAGCATGGTGTCGTTTAAATCTTCTGCCTTGAGTCCTTCAGTGAGCGCAGTAGCCAAGGCGGCAGCTGTGATTTGCGCTTTCTGTTGAGCGGTAATTGATCTATGGTCCCGTTCAGCAATAAGCTCAATTCTGACTAGGATTTCTCTCAGTAAATCAATTTGTTCCACAGACATCGTAATGTCGGAACTTTGAGCAGAAGCGCTCGAACCTTGGTTTTCCAGATCATTACTGATCAGCCTCCAGTAATCAACCTCGAGAACAGCAGCAATCTTCATTACGTTAGATATGCGTGGCTCACCGGCAGCGCCCAGAATTCGGGTGACTGTGGGTTGATTCATTCCGGCTCTATTGGCCAGTTCGGTTTCAGACTTGATGCCCTTGAGTAGCATTAAGTATCTGATATTTCTCGCTAGAAGCGTTCCGTCAAAGTTCATTCAAGCATTATCAGTTTCTTATCTGTATTTTTGAAATACAAATATGTATTGAAAAATTATACATATTTGTTTTATTTTAAAGGTGAAATGACTAAGAGGACTCCGTATGAACTCTCAAAAGCTAACACCCAGACAGATGTTGGTATGGCTTACGGAATCAGCAGGCATGACTGAGGCGGCTATTGCTCAGAAGTGCGAAACCTCCCAGCCCACGATCAACCGTATCAAAAGGGGCGTTGTTACCCGGCCACGTTGGTCTTGTGGGGTGGCAATCTCAGATCTTTACGACTCTCAATACCAGAAACTTCAGGAAAATAGCCAATTAAGTCTGGTGTAGGTGAGAGGCCAATTCCACGTTTTTAATAGGAGCAACCACACATGGGAGCAAGACCCAGAAAACATGATGGGGGCACTTTGTCTCTGTCTCAGGCTTGTTATCACGAGGTGTATGCCTATCCCGGTAAGGTGGCGGCGGTGGCGTATGCGCTGGGTATGAATGCGGGTACGTTGGCCAATAAGCTGAATGGCAATGTGGAATCTCACAAGTTAAATGCGGATGAGGCGGTGGCGATTGGCTGTGTCACCCGTGATAAGCGCATTTTAAATGCGGTGTGTTTTGAGATGGATGCGGTGTGGCACTGGTTGGATGAGGTAAAGGAGTTGCCCGGTGATCTGGATGTGCTCAGCCAGGGGGCTTGTGTGTTGGATGCGTCGAATCAGTCGATTCAGGAGTTGATTTCAGCGTTGCAAGATGGCCGGGTGGATCAGCAAGAGGCTCGGCGGTTCAATGCGGCGGTGTTGGAAGCTCGGCGTCAGTTGACGGTGTTACGTCGGTTGTCTGAGCGTTTTATGGACTAAGTAGGAGAAGTTGTTATGTCACGTTTAACCCCAGAACCACGCCCGGAACCGGGTTTTGATCTGATCCCTTCTGAGGCGTTGCAGGCGAAGGCGGCGGAGATGTTTCCGGCGATTCTGCCTGAATCTCAGTCGTCGTTTGAGTCCCGTACCGGGGAGGCGGTGAATCAGAAGATCACAGCGGCGGTTGATGCACTTGAAGAGGCGTTGCGCTGTATGCGGGCTGATAGTCCTCATGGTGGCCATACGTCGATCTATTGTGAGCTGTCTGAAAACGGTCAGGCGATGGAGAAGACGCCCACCTTTGAGCGTTTGATGCTGTTGCGATGGGTGCTGAAGGATCTTCAGGGTTGCACTCAGCCTATTGTAACCAGTCGGCTTTAGTGGCTGGGGTGGGCCAGGGTATTTATCACTAGCCTGATGGCGGTAGAGGCTTTAGTCGTTCGCGGTTAAAGCCTGTGCGAGCTATCGGGCTTTTTTTGTCTCTTGAATTTGTGAGTGATGGGAGGGCGTGTGATGCCTTAATTCTTTTTTTCACCGTTAGGTGAGCTTCGTTTTCCCCCGTGATTGGGCCGGGGTGAGCTGTGTCGATTTTACTGAATCGGCCTGGCGGGATACTTGCGGCCTGTGGGTTTTGCCTTGAGCTGGCTGGGGTCTTGCTTTGGGCGCGCTGGTGGCTTTCGCACTAATGCGGGGGCGGCGGTCTACCTGGGTATAGAGGCTTTGTCTGTCTTGTTTATAGCACGTTTTGTAGGTCGGTTGTACTGTTTGTTGATGGACGGTCTGTTGACGACAGCTGTGCTGATCGATGGTTTGCCGATGGGCGTTTTATTAATGGAGGGATCGCCATGTCTTTGTGCTCTGGCCCGTAACGGGCGCTGATTTTTTCTAACCAGATTGGATTGTTCTTTCACTGTGCCGTTCGGGCTGCAGGGGAGTCTTTTTGTGCCCGAAAGGAGGGTTTCAGGTATGCAGGTAGAGCTGATTACTACGTTATTAGAGCGGACTATTGCCTATCATCCGGTGTTCCGGGATGTGGCCGGTTCCACTGTGGGCGGGGTGTTTTTAAGCTAGGTGTATTACTGGTCTACGGGTGGGCGTATTCCGTCTCAGCGGGCGGGCTGGTTCTATAAGACGGGTAAGGAGTGGCAGTTGGAAACGCGCTTAACTCGTTCTGAGCAGGTGCGGGCACGTCGGGATCTGAAAAAGGCGGGGCTGTTGGAGGAGAAGCTTAGGGGCCGTCCGGCGAAGCTGTTTTACCGGCTGAATCTGAATCGTCTGTTTGAGTGCATTATGGCCTTGGTCGGGCCGGGTGGTGGTTCGCCATCCGGTGGTTCGTTAGGTGGCTTAGCAGGTAATGGCGGTGATAATTCTGTGAGCTTTCCACCTGTGATTAAGGATACAGATCAGGGGAATACTGTAGGTGATATAGCCGCTGATTCTGCTTTGGCGAGTGCTCAGGCGGTAAAGAAAAAAGCCTGTGAAAACGCCAGTTTGCAGGATTCTGCATCCTTAAAATCTGATCAGGAAAAAGTGTTAAAAAATAGCAGTTTGCAGGATGCAGCATACTCGATGAGTGGCCTTGATTTGGCTTCAGGCTATCAATGGGATATGGGTGCTGAAAACGGCTTAGATAACAAGGCGCTACAGAGTTATCCACTTAGTTTGGGTGATTCTGCGTTTAGTTTGCAGGATCCTGCAATCAAGGCGCTGAATCCTGCAAACTATATACAAAGATTACTACAGAGAATACGTCAGAGATTACTGCTGATGCTGAGCGCGCGGTTAACTCTGTGCTTGCCGGTGTGCCATTGGGTGACGGTCCAGAATCTTCAGCAGCCCACAGCCAACATACGATGGATGAGGTTTTTCAGGATCAGCAAGAACCAAAGCCGTCAGCCCTGCAACAGGGTGGTGGTGATCTAAGTCAATCTCAGCCAGAGAGCCAGCCTGATCATATTCAGCCAGACCAAGGCCAACCAAGCACTGAGCAAGTTCACGATGTATTCCAACGGGATGAGAGCACCGGCAGTGCCTTTGACCGTTTCCCCATGTCTTGTGATTGGCAACCGGATTTAGACCGGCTGGACCGTCTGTGCCGAATTCGTGGTGTGTCACTGAAAGACCTTTCCCCTGAGTGCTATCAGGATCTACTCAGCGAGTTTCGCACCTACCGTGTCAGCGAGGGGCTGGCCCTGTCTCAGTACAAGTGGGAGGTGAAACTGGTGGATCAGCTGCTGTGGTATCAGCGCAATCGATCTGAATTCTCTACGGGTGATGGGGTGGGTGGTTTCTCTCAGGCCAGTCATGCCCATCCGTCCAATCGTTCCCAGCAAGCTAACCGGGAGTCACGTTATGCAAGATCATCGTCTAGCGCCGGAGGGCGCAGTAAACCGAGAAATGCCGCTGAACGCTTGGCCGTTAGCTGTGCCGGGGCGTTTGATTATTTCCAGCCGGGGGATCAGTCCCAGTCTCAAGCCAGAAACTATGGTCCACACGCCGGGGCTGACACCGGAGCAAGCCCAGGCGGAAGCCTTGAGGCAAGCCCAGAAACAGGAAGAGGCTCAGCGCAAGGCCAGGGAGCAATTCAATCAGCAGCAAGCAACCCGGCCACAGGCGGATCGGATGCGGGGTTCAGCATCGCTCAGTCGGTTGCTGCAGGCGAGTCTGAGGTTGTGTCGTGAGGTGATGTCTGGGGCAAAGCTCACCATTCCACAACCCAGAGCAAGGGCATTGGAACAGCACCAGAAGGGGCAGTCCTTGCGCACGGAACAGGAGATGCGCACGGCACAGGGCTTTCTGGATCAATTGAAATCACAACTGGGAATGACTCATGGGAATCAAGCAAACGATTAACGGAGATGATCGGCAGGAGGCATCTGCTGCTGCTCAATCCAATACTCGGATTCAGGCAGCACAGATGCTGTTGCAGGAGAACTCAGGACAGGAGGGAGCCACTCAGGCTAAGAAGAGGGCTTCGGGGAAGACTGGGCCGGGCAAGACGGGACCGAAGAAGCTGAAGGCGATCCCTGGCATCGATGGTAAGTTGCAGATCTGGGCAAGATGGCGACTGATGAACGATGAACAGGGACCGGGTGAGGCCTATGGCTGTTCAATGTTGGGGGCACTGATCGCAGGCGGTGGGCAACATATCCGCTCTACCAATTCCTCTAGTGACAGTATGCCGGATGATATCTTCGATACCGATAGGGCTGTGACTAAATTACCCCTTGAACTACGGATGGTGGTAGAGGCTCAGTACCTGGATGTTCACTTGGAACTGGCGGAGAAATGCGGCAAGGCTGGGTGTTCTAAGCCGACGTTCTATAAGCGGCTGTATAAGGCTCAGCATCAGATTCTGTTTATGCTGAAGCCTCCTGAGCATCTGGCAAAACGACTGGCTGAGACTGGGTAAGGTGAGTCGGCGTTAGGGATGATTGAAAGCTGATGACTAAGACTGAACCCCTGTGTGTGATTGGGCAATCATGCACAGGGGATTGGTTGAAGTGGGTTGGCAGGGTAGGACTTGGATTGACTAGGTGATTGATTAGGGAGATTGATTGGATAGAACGACTATCCAGGGTGCGCGGGTCCTTCTGGAAGGTTTAAGCAATACGGGTACGAAGGAGCGCATTGTCTTTGCAGATCTATAGATTTGTAGGGGGGTTGTAGTAGTACTTCCTGAGTGATGGGTGAGGGTAGGGTTTTCTACCTTGACGGTAAGTTAGTTGAGTGACTAAGCTCTGAATCAGAGATGCCCCACAGCGTCTATGAACCAGCCCAGGTTTGAATGCTTGCGGCTGGTTTCCTTTCTCTGGCCAGTCCATTCTGATTGCCGTTATCTGCTGATCGAACTTCCTTACTTCTGCCCCGGAAAGGCGCGGGTCCTTCTGGAGACTTTGAGTCATACGGGGTCATTGAGCCGCAGAGTTTTCGTAGACACCAGCTCCCCTAGGACTTCCTTCCTTTTTGGAAAAGTGAGGAAGTAGAGGTGGGAAGTGATGAACTATATCTATGATGGATATGGTTGATCTGGTCGCTGATATTGAGTTTTCAATGTTACAACTCTGGTAGGTTAAGATTGAGGTATGTCCATGATGGACATACCTTGAAAACAATTGTGTCTGGGTTTGACTGCCGTTGCGTCCGCAGTATATCGGAGAACAAATATGCTCAACGTACCTCTGAGAAAAGCTGAACCGTATGTCTCTCCCTGTGCAGATAAGAAAAAGAAAGCTTATGAGAAGCTGGAAAAACTCAGAAAGATATCTCGCTCAAAATCCGTTAAAGACTCTCACGTTAAAGTCGTAATGTAGTGCTATGACTCTTTGCCAAATATAAGGGCATTATGCTTCCGATACCTGCTTATCTGGCTATTGTGACAACGTCAGAAAGTGTTGTTTAGTCTTTACTTAGGGTTTTCCCCCATACCTCTATACTGATCTAATTGCTACTATCAGTGTCTTCTAATATCGACAAGGATTTTGATGATGGATCAGATAGTTGAAGAGCTATACCGTTTGTATGACCGTTTCTGCACTATGCCAAGTCCTGTTCTCCAAACACCCTCGGTGAAAAGGTTTTATGATGAGCTTGTTGCTTTACTTGCAACGCCTCTGACAGACAGAGAAGTTCAGGCCATTATTGCTCGAATTCCATTTAAGCAGGATCTGACACACCGGCATGCCATGCTTCACCTGATGTCAGAAAAAAAAGTGGCAGAGAGTTATTTGTCTGGTGACATTGAAGATCTGTTTGAGAGCACTTGGTTCGACAAGCTACTGCCAGATGTTTTGAAAGCTCAGGCTGAGCAATGGAAAGCGCTGGGATTAGATTTTAGTAAAGATGACAAAAAAATCGCTATGCTGGGAGGCGGTGCTTTACCTCAGTCTCAGATTCATTTCTCCACATATAGCGGATCTCCTGTTACCTGTATCGATCGTGATGAAGAAGTTGTCTCTTTACTTTCTGGGGTATTGAAGAAGCTCAATAGGGAAGACCTTCCAGTGATTCGAGGCTCAGGTGATCAGATGGACTACAGTGCGTTTGATTTAGTCGTGGTAGCAGCCATGGTGGAAGGAAAAAGCCGTGTAGTGCAAAGAATTCGTGAAACATCCCAAGCAAAGATCTGCATCAGAAATCCTGCTGGTTTACATCAGTTGATGAGAGAGCCAATTTCCATTCATGAAGTAGAAGCATTTGGTTATCGATTAATGGGGCAGAGTCGTCAGGGGAACAGTATCAGCATGGTTTTTGAGCTGCGATAGCAACCAAGCTAAAAGTGTTGTGAGCGTTCTATCCGTTCATTTAAAAAAGTCTCAGCCAGTGTTAGGGGGGCTGGCCGCGCCAAATATTGTGAAAGAAGGCGTCTTGCAGCGCTTTGAGTTTACTCATGAGTTGGCTTGGAAAACGTTAAAGGATTATCTGGAGTATGAAGGCCATCAGAATATTACAGGCTCACGGACGGCTGTGCGCTTAGCGTTCAACTTAGGTTTGCTTGAAGATGGCAATTATGGATGGATATGATTGAAAGCCGGAACCGTACCGTCCATGCCTATGATGAATCAGTGCTTTTGACGGAGTTCACGAAAATCAGAGAACACTATAAGGCTGGTTTCCAGCAGTTAGATAAGACACTGGCGGCCTTATGTTTGGATTAACGGTCACTCTAGTCGAGCAATTTAACGAAGTTTTTGCGCGATACCCTCAACTGGAAAAAGCGGTAATTTTTGGCTCTCGGGCAACAGATCGTTATCGGCCAGGATCTGATATCGATCTTGCTGTTATCGTTCAGCCAGAAGCGGATATTAATCTTAACCAAGTTTCAGCTGAGTTAGATGATCTGAATACGCCCTATCTGATAGATCTTGTTGATATCAGATATGTGAGCAACGAAGCATTATTGGAGCATATTCAGGATTTTGGAAAACCTTTCTATCCTATCAATGGCTAGAATCGTTGCTCTCCAACGGTCTTAATCCGGCCTAATGTAAATCCAGAATCCATGATCTGCTAAAGCCAGGTGGCGTTTTTATTTCCAGTACGGTTTGCCTATCTGGCAATGCATATTTCTCTGATTTGTTTATTAGCCCGGAAAACGTCATAAGATAATCTGAATACGAGGTGCATCAGAATATTACAGGTTCACAGACAGCAGGACGCCTTGCGTTTTATTTGTGTTTGCCCTCACGAGGTTGGGTTCTGAATGACCGGTAGAAACAGAATCTATTTCAGGTGGTTTTGTGGCAGCTGTGATTGCCCTAAAACGGCAACAACTAAAATGAAGCCATCTTCTTTGGTGAAATAGGCTGTGTGCTTACCAATAGGGAAGTAGAACCCGTTATGGTAAATTTCGTCACAGCTTCTACCTAATCCAGGGTTTTCAGCCAGCATTTGAAAGCCTGATAGCAGTGTTTCTTTGTAGCTATGCCATTGCCGTTCGGAGAAATTGTCAATGGTGTAGCTTTTAATTTTACGTAAGTGGATCTGAGCTAACTTACTTAGCTTGTATTGTCTGTTCGGCATACTGGCTGTTACAGCTCGCGCAAAAAGCTTTCACCATCAATGATATTGCCTTCGGCCAAGTCTTCCTGAGCAGACTCAAAGCAATGCTTCAGGTAATCAGCCTTCATAGTTTCAAGCTCTTCATAGTCCTTGATAGACATCACCACAACTGCATCTTTGCTGTTTTTGCTAATCTTAACCGGCTCACGTTGAGCGCTTAAAAGTAACTCGCCAAAATTTCGTTTAGCGTCATTTGCTGTCAATGTTTGCATACTCAAGCTCTATATTTGGAAGTGTAGTCAGATTATAGTTTGTCACATGAAATGGTCAATTTAATTAAATCGTGCGATTTGTGCGAAAAATAAGCTTACAAGTTACTCAGTGTGAGATTGGATTAGCCTCTTTGTGTTCGAGACTCATTCAGGGGAGGAGAAAGGTTGCTGATTATGGTATGCAGCGATAGGAGCACAAGATGTTCAAATCCTAAATTTAGGCCCATCACTGCTACTTTGTCTTGTATATTGAGAAGCGTTCCCCAAAATGTCCCCACCCCCCTCTGAAGATAGAGGGGGCACTGGGTTTTAGACCAGAAACCGCCGTCATTCCAGATGGACTTTTAACCGCAATTTAATTCATCTGATCAAGCCCTCATAACCATTGGCTTGCCGACACTGGTTTCAAGCCCGTTAAACCAACATCCCCCCTTTTTCGGGGCTTGGCACTACGAATATTCCCGGCAAACAGATTCACTCAAGCTTGTATTATTTTGTTATAAAAGAAGTTCATTTTCTGCTTTTAACCCTGAGTTAACACACAAATAACGTTTAGGGGGCTACCTAAAAAAAACGATCCGATTAAGATACACAACATCAAGTAACGACTTACAAATTCAAGAGGAATTAACCATGAATAATTTTACTAAACTGATTGTCGCTTCTGTTGCTGCTGTATCTACTCAGGTAATGGCTGATATTAATACTGCCAATAACCCATTTGCTGCTGTTGAGCCTGCAGCTTACTCTCAAGAAGCAAACTTGAGTGGTTCGTCAGCGATCAGCAATAACGTGATTGTTCTGGAAGCAGTCGAGCCGGTGTCTAACTCAAAAGAAGCACAACTTACTGATTCAAAAGGCCTTTATGGTGGCTGTGAAAGCGTAGCGTTCAACGGTTTTGAGCCAGCTACCCAATCTAAAGAAGCCCTGCTGTAAGCTATCTGACAGTCTAAAGTACTGAATTTTCAGGGTGGCATACAGATAGATGTTTATATCGATAACCAGAATTAAGCAATATGACTATCTATATAAATCTGAAATAAAAGGATGCGATTAAACAGGTAATAAGGTGAAGGTTAACACTGTTTTAACCAAATCTTATTACCTGTGATCTTTAATTTATCTTATTGCTCTTTAGGTCTGTTCTCCAATATATTTCTTGCCACGAAATACACTTCTATTCCTGGATCATACTGATCCATCGAATAGCCTTCACATACTTTGATTATCAGATCTGCTGTTACCGCTCTTCAAAAGGTAAATGGTGATCAAGTAGATTTTGCCAGATCTTCGCTTCCTAAGCACCGGGCATATCTATTTATTGCTATTGATCTGTAACAGTGCCTGAGCTTAAAAGGGATATCTCTAGCAAACTTGTTATCTATACGCGCTATGCGTATGCTTTGGCTATGAAAAGCATATTTGTGGAATCCTCTCTGTTTGAGAGGTATCGGGAAGATCACCTGACTGATCAGGAATATCGTGTATTCCAAGCGGAACTGATGCAGAACCCGAAAAGGGGGGATGTTATTCAGGGAACGGGTGGCTTACGGAAAATCAGAGTATCAGGCAAAGGTAAGGGAAAGCGTGGTGGTTCTCGTGTGATTTACTACTTCCTGGACGAACACAGCCGCTTTTATCTGCTGACGATCTACAGCAAAAACGAAATGTCTGACCTGACCACAGAACAAAGAAAGCAACTGAAACTATTCATGGAGGCATGGCGCAATGAGCAAGCGTGATTTATTTGCAGAACTCAGCTCAGCATTGGTTGAAGCCAAAGCTCATTCAGAAGGCAAAATGACCCTGAAGACTCACCAAGTCGATGACATCAACGAGTTGAATATCTCACCAGAAGAGATCGTGGGTATTCGTGAAAGCTTCAATATGTCACAAGGCGTATTTGCCCGTTTATTACACACCTCATCCCGTACACTAGAAAACTGGGAACAGGGGCGAAGTGTGCCTAACGGGCAAGCAATCACTCTGTTAAAACTGGTGCAACGTCATCCAGAAACCTTGGAACATATTGCAGGATTGTAAACCTGCCTCCCTCCGGCCAAAGAATCAGCCGGAGGAGAGTACTCATGGTTAGACCTCGTTGCTTGAGGGCGAACAGTCCCCTCTGTCAACAACCCCGCTACTAAAGATAAGAGTGCGGCAGCAGTAAGGCTTTGAATTAAAGACGATCTTTCTTCTGTGTTAGGAGGATATTGAAGGGGTGAGATTGAAAAATGGAAAGGGATATAGGTAGGTCAAACAGTGGCGGAGGGAGTGTGATGGCTTTGTTTTAATTAATATTGAAATTTTTTCAGAAAGTTATCACCGACACATGCTGTCATGTAGTTCTCTGAAGGCCTTACTATCAAATTAATCTTACTTTTTTTGTCGGAAAATATTGGGGCTATAAGGTACAGATAGGAGTGTTGTTTAGCGGTGAAAGCTTGGGTACATTAGGCTTTGATTTATAAAGTGATGATGACCAAAAGCCATGTGCTTTTTTCGATACCCTTCCCTGTTAGTAGGGTAGAGGTAGTCAGTATCATGAATGGTGCTGGTTATATTTCTCTTTATTTTTCAATATGTTGCTTGGTTATTTGATGCTGTAAAGGATAACTAATAATTATGAGTTGATCGACCGGCAACTTATCTTGTTTGGTATAAACTGGCATAGCCGACTCATCTTGAACTGAATTGAGTTGAAAAGTAAACGCCACAGCGATTGCTGTGGCGTTTGTGGTGCTCACCCTTCAGGTACGATCATAATTTTCTGATCAGATTACACTGTATCTACTATCACAACACCATCACCAAACCATCACACCTCTATAAAAATCTACTCAATCACGGCATCCACAAAATAGCAGTCTTTACCGTCAATCTTCTCACGGACTAAACCGTGTACATCGGTTTCAAAGCCCGGGAAGCGGGTATTGAAGTCCCGTACAAACTGCAGATAGCGCACGATGGTTTTGTTAAACAGCTCCCCCGGCACCAGCAGCGGAATACCCGGAGGGTACGGTGTAACCAGAATCGCCGTGATACGACCTTCCAACTCATCAATCGGCACGCGTTCAATCTGACGATGCGCCATCTTCGCCCAGGCATCGCTTGGCGTCATGGCCGGATCGATCTGGGACAGATACATCTCCGTGGTAATGCGCGCCAGATCATACTCTTTGTACACGTTGTGGATCGCGGTACACAGATCACGCAGACCCACTTTACTGTATTGAGGCTGACTGGCCGCAAATTCCGGCATCACACGCCACAGCGGCAGGTTCTGGTCGTAGTCATCTTTAAACTGCTGCAGTTCGGTTACCATGGAGTTCCAGCGGCCTTTGGTAATGCCGATGGTGAACATGATAAAGAAGGAGTACAAACCGGTTTTCTCAATAATGATACCGTGCTCCGCTAGATACTTGCTGACGATAGAGGCAGGGATACCGATCTCATCAAAGTTGCCATCCACATCCAGACCCGGGTTAATAATGGTCGCCTTGATCGGGTCGAGCATATTAAAACCAGAGTCGATCTGACCAAAGCCATGCCATTTATCGTCTTTATGGATCACCCAGTCATCACGCTCTCCGATCCCTTCGTCAGAGAGATAATCCGGCCCCCAGACTTTAAACCACCAGTCATCACCAAACTCGTCATCGACCTTGCGCATGGCGCGACGGAAATCGATCGCTTCCAGAATCGATTCTTCCACCAGCGCCGTGCCGCCCGGAGGCTCCATCATCGCCGCAGCCACATCACAGGAGGCAATAATCGCGTACTGTGGGCTGGTGGAGGAGTGCATCAGATACGACTCATTAAAACGATGGGTATCCAGCTTACGGGTCGCGCTATCCTGCACCAGAATCTGCGACGCCTGGGACAGACCTGCGAGTAGCTTATGGGTCGACTGGGTGGCAAATACCAAAGTTTCCTCAGAACGCGGACGGTCTGAGGCAATCGCGTGCATGTTCTGATAGAAACTGTGGAATGCCGCGTGGGGCAGCCAGGCTTCATCAAAATGCAGGGTATCTATGGTGTTACCCAGAATGCCTTTGATCTCTTCCACATTGTAAAGCACCCCATCATAGGTACTCTGGGTGATGGTCAGGATGCGCGGCTTTTTGTTGGTTGCTTTACTGGCAAACGGGTGATTTTCGATCTTCTGACGGATCGCTTCCGGATCAAACTCTTCCTTCGGAATCGGGCCAATAATCCCGTAGTGGTTACGGGTTGGCGTCAGGAAGATCGGAATCGCACCCGTCATGATGATAGAGTGCAAAATCGACTTATGGCAGTTACGGTCAACCACTACCACATCCCCCGGAGCCACTGTCGAATGCCACACCACCTTATTGGAGGTTGAAGTGCCATTGGTGACAAAAAACAAGTGATCGCAGCCAAAAATACGGGCCGCGTTCACCTCACTGTCAGACACGGGGCCGGTGTGATCCAGCAGCTGACCCAGCTCCTCCACAGCATTACAGACGTCCGCCCGCAGCATATTCTCACCGAAGAACTGGTGGAACATCTGACCCACCGGGCTTTTCAGAAATGCCACACCACCGGAGTGACCGGGGCAATGCCAGGAATAGGAGCTATCGCTGGCGTAATCCATCAAGGCGTTGAAAAACGGCGGAGCCAGAGAGTCCAGATACTTGTTCGCTTCACGAATGATATGGCGGGCGACAAACTCCGGGGTATCCTCAAACATATGAATAAAGCCGTGCAGCTCGCGCAGAATATCGTTTGGGATATGGCGTGAGGTACGGGTTTCACCATAGAGAAATACCGGAATATCCCGGTTGCGTTTACGCACTTCAATCAGGAAATTTCGCACGGCAGTCAGTGCGATATTAACGTCATTTTCATCGTTAAAATCGAACTCTTCATCGTCGATCGACACGATAAAACAGGAGGCGCGACTGGCCTGCTGCGCAAAAGACGTCAGGTCGCCATAACTGGTCAGTCCGACCACTTCCATGCCCTCCTTGCTGATAGCCTCAGCAAGGTCCCTGATACCAGACCCTGAAATGTTTTCAGAGCGAAAATCTTCATCAATAATGATGACGGGAAAGCGAAATTTCATCAGTTTAAGTTGCCATATATAAGAGGAAAAAGGCCCATTGGCGGTGGCCATACAGCAGGCTCCATCAGCACACTGATCGATACCAGCCTGCTGCCGATATTAGCAGTAAACTGAAAATGTAAAAGTAAAATGATGGCTGGATAAGAGGAAAGATTCTTCGAGAGATACAAATTTCAGGCACAAAAAAACCCGCTGATTACTCAGCGGGTTTTTAGAATTCGTGGCGGAGAGGGAGTCCGCTACCCGCCTATAATCTCCCACAACAATTTTGCTATAATCAATTGATTTATAAAGACTTGTTGATTTTGACTTGTAACCGTCAAAACCCCTTAACAACCCATAATAACTTTATTTTTGTGGGACAAGATGTGGGACATAAAACATGCCTGTAAAAGTAAAAGAACTGTCCGCCATACAAATCAAACGACTCTGTGAACCTGGAAAATATGCCGTAGGTGGCGTATCAGGGTTAATGCTACGCATCACGAAGACAGGTTCGAAAGGCTGGGTACTTCGCACATCAATATCAGGACGACGTGTTGACGCAGGCCTTGGAGGCTACCCTGATATCAGTCTATCCGACGCTCGCGAAAAGGCCAGACAGTTCAAAGAAAAAGTTGCAGCAGGCATCGACCCATTAGCAGAACGAAAAGAAGCCAAAGCACAACTGGCTAAAAAAAGCAGTCTCGTCACATTTGAACAAGCCGCCCTCAATTGTCACTCAGTCAAACAACAAGAGTTTAAAAATCACAAACACGCCAAACAGTGGATAACCACCTTGAGCAACTATGTCATTCCTTTAATTGGTGACAGACCTATTGCAGATATCACCACTACAGAATGCCTGGAGGTTCTTAAACCCGTTTGGTCAGATAAACCCGAGACAGCTAGTAGAGTCAGGCAAAGGATGGCAACTGTGTTTGACTACGCCCTAGCCGCAAACATCAGAACAGCCCCAAATCCTGCCGCCTGGAAAGGCTGCCTTGAACCTCTCCTCCCCAGTATCGCCAAAATCAAAAAACAAAAAGGTGCACAACACCAACCCGCTCTGCATTACTCCGATATCCCACCCCTTTATAAAGACTTGCAAGCCCGGCCAAACATTAGTGCAGCAGCATTACGCTCATTGATACTAACCGGCTGCCGATCTGGGGAAGTTCGACTGGCTGAATGGGATGAATTTAATTTCACCGACCAAGTATGGTGTATTCCTCATACCCGCATGAAGGCCGGTAAAGATCACCTAGTGCCACTATCAGACCAGGCCTGCGAGATAATACAGTCCATGCCACACATGCTGGATAGCCCCTATGTATTTACCAGCAACAGAGGTAATCCGCTCTCTGATGCCACACTAGCCAGGCTAATCAAAGTCATGCATGAGCAGAGTAACAAAAATGCCAATGGAGGCTATCTCGATACGATCAGTAATCGCATAGCCACACCTCACGGCATGCGATCATCATTCAAAGAATGGGCCAGAGCACAGCCTGGATTCGCAGATGAAATATCAGAACTCCAATTGGCACATGTCAGCACCGACGCTACACGGGCCGCATATGCCAGAGATAGCCTACTGGAACAGAGACGTGAACTGATGCTACTTTGGGAAAAGCATTGCGAAGGTAGCTAACTCAATGCTCCAAAAATACCCGATCTACTACTGTGTACCCACCACAAGATCGGGAAGGATGGAAAGCTACCCTGTTTTCCTGACCAGCTCAACAAGATTTGGCGGGGCAATAAACACATCCTTATTGCCCTGCTTAAACTTCCTTAACAAACCAAAATCGTCCGACAGCTTCAAAAGATCCGTTCTAGCAGTCTGGTAAACTATGCCATGAGAGTTCTGGTGAGACTTAATCGTATACTCCGCACCAGGATTCTCCAGCGCATTTTTCAAAATGCCTAACTGGCGGTGGTTTAACTTGCCTTTTAATATCGACCCCTCCAAAACGCTTTCCGCTTCCAGCAGCTCTTCTGACTTCTTCAACAACCAGGTGTGAAGATCCTCTATCGCCTCCCTAATGGCTGCCAGCTGATGCAATATAAAGTAAGTCGTATCATTACCATCGGTTTCAGTATAGAGATACGCATACATGTACTTGGTAGGAGATTTCTTGATAACCCGAGAGATGGAGAGATATTCCATTAGCCAGTAATCTTCATTCGACATCACCCAGTAAAACAAGGCACGGGCTGTTCTACCGTTACCATCCACGAAAGGGTGGTCATAGCCAATCATAAAGTGAATGATGATTGCCCGGATAATGGGAGGAATATAGCTACCTTCAGGCTCCCCTATTTTATTCGCAAAATCACACAGTCGCTGTAAACGCTCCGGTAACTCTTCCGCTCTAGGTGGCGTATGTAATAGCTGAGCATCATGTGAATAAACACCAATATCATCGCTTTCCGTCCTAAAAGCCCCGGCCTTTTGCCTATCTCCCTCTTCTAACGTCCCCTCTGTCAGAATCTCATGTAACTCAAAAATCATTGAAGGCGTCAGCTTCTCACCACGAAACTCTCTGATAAACATCATCGCTTGGTGATTGTTGTAAATCATCCGCTCTGATAGATCCTGAGGAGAGCGGCCAGAACGAATCATCTCTTTCGCTACTTTGCGAGTCGTTGATGCCCCTTCCAACTGACTGGAACTGATTGCTTCCTCGATCAGAGAGTTAATCAGATAGGTATTGCGCGTTTTGTCATCTGCAATTCTGGCATCAGCGTTTAAAGCCCCCGTCGCATTCTCACTGATCCAGAGAATATCTCGCATCACAGTATCCGGCATGCCATATACAAAAGGTTTGCCGTATTTATCGGTAAATGGAAACGACTTAGAGATCTTACTTCTGGCCTGTTTTACCGCATGCCAATACAGCTCAGAAGTAAAACCAACCGGGGGTGTCAGGTGGCGCAGCTTATCCCAGTGCATATACCGACCTTTATCATCACACGGGCCGATGTCAGAGCTGAACAGCAATTGAAATAGCGAAGCATCGCCCTTGTTCAGCATATCAAGCAAACGATCTGGAGAAGGTGGAACAAGGGGCATTTTCATAGCCGCAAGCCTTTAACTACTAATTATCATGAAATTAGTATACCCCCCCTTCTCATGCCTTTTCTACTAATTTTAAAAATATTAGTAGCAAAGGCATTCTTGGTGACATGGTGCACACCTACCGCCCAAATTAAGTCAATCCACAGAACAGCAAGCATCACTTCAGAGAAAGCTTATAAACAAAGATTCTGATAACTAATAATTATGAGTAATTTGGATTTAGATAGTATATCTGAAGATCCCTTTTCCCAAATGACATGGAAAGAGTTTGAAGATTATGTCATCGATCTTCTTTCATGCTATTACAGCAAAGATGGTTTAAAGATGCATAAAACACAATATGTGAATGATGGAGGAAAAGATGGTTATGCCAGTTTCATTATTGGTCCTCAGGGTTACTCAGAATTTAGCGGTGATCTTTCGCATGAAACATTATTTTGGGCTGAAGTTAAAAAAAGAACAAAAGCCAGTGTAAATGAGAGCGATATAGGTGGGCATGTCATTCTTGCATTAGATAAATATGTTCATAAGCTCATCTTTGTTACTAATGGATTCTTTACTCAGAGAGCAAAAAATACATGTTTAAAGGTAGGTCGAAGATTAAACATGAGTGTGTCCTTTATTGACGGTAATGCTCTAATAGAGTTAGCTCGCAATCAGCATTCCCTTATTTCACCTGTACCTTACAAAGTAAAACTAAGTTATTTAGAAAAACAAAGCAGCATCTATATAAAAACTGGTTTTGTTGCCCAGCAATACGATGAGATAGTTAGTGACTCCACATTAACTATTGGTGTAGGCGAGATAGTCTTCTGGGTGTGCGAAGTTTCAGGTTCTTGTAGCAATGGAGATATATATGTTAAACCTATTGCCAAACCGAGCGACAATCATTTTTTTTCCATTAACTGCCTATCCAAAGGAAAAGTCAATATTGATGCAACGGATAGTACTCATAGAGTTGTTTTTAGTGTTTGTATAACCTCGCCAGGAAAGTATTCTTGCAATGACATACTATCTTATTTGGATATAAGTAGAGATATAACGGTTAATCATGCACCTTCAAATTCACAATTAAGAGTTCGTCAGTCAATACTAAGCAATGAACTGCCAGTTGAAAGAGAACAGATAGTTAACTCAATTTCTTCAGATTTCAAAATTCTTTCAGATGAGGGGGGAGTGAGAGGCTGCCTTTTAGAAGCAGGAGGAGGAATCGGAAAAAGTTTTATTGTTAATAAAGTTCGACAAAAAATATTGAATAGAAGTATCACTGAGATGTATCTCGATGGTGCTAAACATAGAACTGCAATAAATGTTACACAAGCCATAGTTCAACAATCATTACCTATCCCTCAGGATATTTCAAACAATATAGATCCCGCTATATTAAAAGAATGGATGTCTACAGAAGACACTCGAGCATTTTTTCATGATTACCCCGCATCTGGCCTGTTATCTATAATGAGAGAAAACAACGGACAATACTCAGATATTAAACACATTGTATCAGCCCTTTCTTCTACCTTATCCAAACTATCAAACAAATCACCTGTATTCATAGTTTTTGAAGATTTACACAAAGTAAATCCATCTGTATTGAGTTTCTTGGAAGACTTGTTTTCACAGCTTTCAGTTAGAAGTCAAGGTCGTGTTTACTTTCTATTTTCCACAAGACCAAATAGTTTTGGAAAAAAAGAAGAGCAAGAGAAATGGTTTGAAGCCCTTGGTAGATTTTGTGATAACCAAGATGCTCTCCAGTATAACTATATTTCCTCATTAAAAAGAAATGATGCTATTGCACTGCCAACAAAATCAATAAGAGGCTTGAGTGATATCGAGGCTGTATCAATCATTGAACAAGTTGGGACTAATCCATTTAATTTAAAGGAAGCATTACTCTATTTAAGACACTTAGATGTTATTATCAACAAAGATGGGGTAGGCTCTTTTATTTCTGATTCTCTGGGTATAAAAAAAGCTATTAATAATAGGGTTCTTCAAGGAGCTAGCAAGAAAAGACTTGAGTTAATTATAAAAACTCATGGAGAGCTGCTTAGAGACTTTCTTTTATCTTGTGCTTGTTTAGGAAAATTCTTTTCTCTAGATATAGCTTTATCTATCTTTCAAAAAGAGAGTGATTATAAATTAAATAAACTGATCGAGATTTGTGAAAAGAGTGAAATTTTTCGTTTTTCAAATCTTGTTCACTTAATAGGAAATGAAAACTGTGCATTTGATCACGATATTATCAGGCTTGCAGTTTTTCAAAGCATGCCGATTTTCCCTATAATGAACATTGCGAAGAGACTGATTGATAAAATAGATTCAGTTGAGAAAACAGATCTCATTTTTCGTCTTTCTTACTTGGCAAACAAACCATCTCTGTGCCTAGGGACATTGGAATCACTTATCAAAACCTCTGAAGAAAATCGGAGATATCAAGAGGCTCTAGAGTATAGTTTGGTAAGAGCTGCTATCCTGCTAAATACATCAAAATTTTTTGGAAAATCAGACTTTTTGGTGCCTTACATCGAGAAATTAGATGACTCGCTAGGGTTTGTTGAAATACCAAAGGAAAGACAGTCTACTAGTAAGTTACAGTTATTAGATACCATCGTATCACCTCTAAAATATATGGATAAGATCGGTGTATTTCCTGATGAATTGTCAAACAGATTAATAACTCTAGGAGCAATGAATTCAGAGAGATATATAGAAACAAATCATAAGTCACTTTTCAAATTTTATGAGGGCAGGCTTAAGTTTGGTCAAAGTGATTACAATACTGCAATGGTTCTATTTAAGGAAGCAGAGAAATACTGGCCGAAATCTAAAGGATTGAGAAGTAAATCACTTTCAGATATTCGTATGAGAATAGCTATTTGTGAACGCCATCTGGGCAGGCTTGATAATGCACGGATAGAAATGAGTAGAGCATTAAGCTTGCGTAATGGAGCCGACTGGGAGTTATTTGAAGAGGTAGCCGCTAGTCTGGGGGCTATCTATATGTACAGTGATCAAGATCAAGCTAGACGTTATTGGAATAAAGGTTTGAAAGTTGCTAGGCGAATAGGGAATCAACATCAAATAGCACATTTTTTGAATGATATTGGACATTTGGATATAATGGAGGAGTTTTATGATCAAGCAGAGAATAATATTAATAGCGCTTTGACTATTGCAGAAAACCATGGAGTAACTAAAGAGATTATTCGTAGTGATATTTTTTATGGATGTATAAACATAGCTAAGGATAAAACTGACAGGGCTATTGCCTCTTTAACAAGAGCTGAGAATGAGGCTTTCATTCAACATAACCTAAGACGTCTCTGGCGAATTCGAGCTAACTTAGCTACGGTTGCGGAATTAGAAGGTAGAATGGAAGATGCATATATCAAAGACCGACAATCTTTAGTGCATATGCCAATAGAAAATGAGCTTGAAAAAGTTAACGGTAAATTTAAGCACCGTACCAGAGTCTCAGGGGCACTAGTGAATATCTTTTTTCGTTCTAATAAATCTCCTGAACTATATAAGGATATCATTAATTTGATTGGGAATGAGGCATGGAATTATGCTGAAAATTTACATAATATATTATACTTAGACCCAGGTGATCATAATAATCAACTGGGTGGTATAACTTGCCTATATAAAAACATAGGCAGTAGAGATATTTATCGTTTCCTTCTTACTGAGTGAATAGTCAGTTACATCGCTAGTGACAAATCGTAGAGTACTCGCATTAACTTTTTTGTAGGTTCTTCTAAATCCCCATGTTGAGTACGAACTAGATAACCAAAGGCAATAGAATAAACAAGCCATTGTATTGCAGTATTAATCTCTTCTTCTGTTTGAGCAATGTTTCTTATGGATTTTATGACATCGAATGAGCTTTCACCGTAAATAATTCTCTTGCTTGCCCATACTCCTAAGTCTAAAGAACCAACTGCAAACACAGACTGTTCTGTATCTATTGTGAAGACTTTTTCATTAGACTTCAGTAAATGCCTAGGTTTTAAGTCACCATGGCATAATTTAATTGAAGTTGAATCTGGTATACCCAAATCTATTGCCATCCTTACAATCATGCTTAATCTAGATAAAACATCTTTTTCAATAGCCCAACCTTTTAGTTTAGCGCATAAAAGTATTCTCTGGAGTTCAACAACAGGGTGTGTTTCTCGGACTTTTGGTAAAGGTTTAGGAAAGCTATTTATCTGGAGAGACAATTTGTCAACTAATAGTAGGTCTTTGTTGTCAAGGGTGATAAGAAATTGATTTACAGCTGAAGTGTAAGCTCCAATTTTTTGCTTGTTAATCCATTTTTTTCCATTCTTTTGTATACAGTTAATTATCTCTCTAACATATACTTCATCTTCACAAATAGAAGAATTATCAAGCCACTCATAAACCGCAATCCCTAAGTGTATATCAGTAGCAATTAGTTTTGGTGATAACTCTACCTTGGAGTGAAATTCTGCATTTTCTATGAACTCTTTTGTCGTTGTGAGTGTACCAATAGCACCTAATGGAAATACGGATTCTTTTAGGCTTGGTTTATCGTTAAATCTTTTTAAGGCGAATGTTCCTAGTAGTCCATCAGTCTTATAAATTAGGATAAAGGCGTTTTAACTTAATTCGGGCATCTTCCGTTGTAAAACGCCAGTCCACTCTTTGTTTTCCCCGGTTTCTCTCT